>JBBIOM010000012.1:1249-50004 GCA_037443365.1 Armatimonadota bacterium | reverse complement strand
GGCGGCGGCGCTGGTCGGGAGGGGCCGGGCCGAGGCGCGCTAGGACCGCGGAGCCACGGGCCGCTGGCCGGCTACCTGCCCGGGATCAACTCCAGGCGCGCTCCCGGTGAGATGCCCTTGCGCCTGAAGTAGCCCTGGTTCACCTCGAGCGCATAGCGGTAGGGGCTGCCCGGCTCGTAGATCACGAACGGCCCATTGGCGGGATCGGGCGCGACCGCCATGTCCAGCACCTCCAGCAGGCGCCAGCCGCTGTCGATGAACCCGATCGAGAGCGGGATCAGCGTGTTCTTCATCCAGAATCCCCAGCGGCCGTCGGCCTCGAAGGCGAACAGCATGCCGGCGTCCTCGGGCAGCGAGGTGCGAAACATCAGGCCCCTGGACCGTGTCTCGATCGAGGCCACGATCTCCACCTGCAGCGTCGAGCGCAGGCCGTTCTGGTAGATCTGCAGCGTGCCCCGACCGTCGCTCAGGGCCGCGCCCGGGGGGGCGGGTGCGCCCTGCGCGCGGCATCCGGCGGCCGGGATTGCGCCCGCGGCAATCCCCAGGATCAGCAGGCAGAGAGCGCGCTTCATGGGTGGTGCACCTCCACAGGGATTGGGGTTCGCCGGGCGGCGATGCTGCCCTGCATGCAGGAGAGCCCTGATGGTGGAACGAACCGGGCGGAGAGACATGTTCTGTGACGTTCTGGTTGTGGGGGCAGGGCCTGCGGGCTCGACTGCGGCTCGCACGTGCGCCGCGCGCGGCCTGCGCACGGTGCTGCTGGAGGAGCATGCCCAGGTCGGGCGTCCGGTCCACTGCGCCGGCAAGCTGTCGGCGCATGCCTTCGCGCGCTTCGGCCTGCCGGCCTCGCTGGCGCAGAACGCGCTGCGGGGCGTGTCGCTTCATGCCCCCGATGGCACGGCCGCCCGGGTGCGCCGCGCCTCGGCGGATTCCTACATGGTGGACCGCGCGGCGCTCGACCGGCTCCTGGCAGAGCAGGCCGCGGCAATGGGGGCAGAGGTGATTACAGGGGCGCGTGCGCGCACAGTATCCCGCGTCTCCCTTCGCGCAGGGGGCCGCCCGCTCTCACGAGGGTTGCGCGTCGAGGTGGACCGCGAAGGCGCGCGCCTTGAGATCACCGCGGCCCTGGTCATTGACGCCGAGGGCGCATCCCCGGTGTTGCCGGCGCAACTCGGCCTGGCGCCGCTGCCGGGCTTCGTGCACGCGCTGCAGTACGATCTCGAGGGCGTCGCGATCGAGCAGGAGGACGCGCCCGAGCTGTACTTCGGCTGGGACGTCGCCCCGGGCTTCTTCGGCTGGCTTGTGCCCACAGGCCAGGACAGGGCGCGTCTCGGGGTGGCGGTGGACCCGAGGTGGGCCTCCCGTCCTGCGGTCCACTATCTCGAGGCCCTGCGCACCGCGCACCCGGCCGCATCCACGCGCGTGCGCAACGCCAGGATCGTGCGCAGGTTCGGCGGGCGCATCCCCGTAAGGGGGCGGCGCGGCCCGACCTACACCGACGGGATGCTGGTCGCAGGCGATGCGGCAGGGCACGTGAAGGCCACCAGCGGCGGCGGCGTCTACTTCGCGATGCAGGCGGGCGAGATCGCCGGGGGGGCCGCGGCCGCGTACCTGGGGGGAGCCCGAGGCGCGCTGGCCGGATACGAGCGCTCCTGGCGCGCGGCCTTCGGGCGCGAGCTGCTGTTCACGCGCCTGGTCCGGCGCGCGCTCAACCGTCTGACCGACCGGCACGTGAGCGCGCTCATCCGCGCGCTTGTCTCAGACGAGGACCTGCGCCGCGCGGTGGAAGAGCATGGCGACACGCAGTACCAGTCGCGCCTGCTGCGCCCCGTGATGGTATGCGGGCTGCGCTCCGCCCTGCGCGGCCTCCACCTGGCGCCGCCTGGCCGCCCATGCGCCTGATCGCCGATCTCCACCTGCACTCCCGCTACAGCCGGGCCACCAGCCGCGACATGGACGTCGAGAACATGGCCCGCTGGGCGAAGATCAAGGGCATCGGCGTGCTGGGTACCGGGGACTTCACGCATCCTGTCTGGCTGCGCGAACTGCGCGACAAGCTCGAGCCGGGCGCCCCTGGGCTGTACGTCAGGGACGGCGTGCACTTCATGCTGTCCGCCGAGGTCTCGAGCATCTACTCGGCCGCGGGGAGGCTGCGCAAGATCCACAACATCCTCTTCGCGCCGTCGTTCGAGGCGGCAGACCGGATCAACGCGGTGCTGGGGCGCTTCGGCAACCTGATGGCCGACGGCCGGCCGACGCTGACGCTGCCGTCCGACCGCCTGGTCGAGTACGTGACGGAGATCTCACCGGACTGCATGGTCGTGCCCGCGCACGCGTGGACGCCCTGGTTCTCGCTCTACGGCAGCATGTCGGGCTTCGACTCGATCGCCGAGTGCTTCGGGGATCAGATCGCGCGCGTCGCGGCCGTGGAGACGGGCCTCTCCAGCGACCCGCCGATGAACTGGCGCCTGTCCGAGCTCGACCGCGTTGCCCTGATGAGCAACTCCGACGCGCACTCGCCGGCCAAGATGGGGCGCGAGGCGAACGTGTTCGCCTGCGATCCCGACTACTTCGAGATCATGCGGGTCCTGCGCGAGAAGGACCTCTCGCGGTTCCTCTACACGATCGAGTTCTTCCCGGAGGAGGGCAAGTATCACTACGACGGGCACCGGCTCTGCAACCGCCGCATGTCGCCCAAGGAGACCGCGGCAGCCGGCGGGAGGTGCCCGGTGTGCGGGAAGCCGCCGACCGTCGGGGTGCTGCACCGCGTGGAGCGCCTGGCCGACCGCGAAGAGGGCTTCGTGCCCGAGGGCGCGGTGCCGTACCGCAACCTCGTTCCACTGGAGGAGATAGTGGCCGGGGCATTGGGCGCCAAGCCCGGGACGGTCGGGGTGAGGGAGGAGTACTACAAGCTCTGTGGCGCCTTTGGGAGCGAGTTTGACGTCCTGCTGGACGCGCCGGTGGAGGAGGTGCGCAGGTGTAGCACGCCGCGCGTGGCCGAGGGCCTCCGCAGGGTGCGCGAGGGCCGCGTGCGCATCGCGGCCGGGTACGACGGCGTCTTCGGCGAGATAAGCATCTTCGAGGACGGCGAGGAGATCCGGGAGGTGGCCGAGCCGCCCTCGCAGACGCGCCTGTTCTAGCCTATAATCAGGATCGGACCATGACGGAGCCCACGTGATCGGCCGCCAGACCCGCGTCACCGACAACCTCGACCTGCTCCTTCAGGTGCTCACGCCCCAACTGCGCGCCACGCTGGAGCAGCGTCCAGACCTGGATGGGCTCCTGGAGGTGGTGCTGGACCTGGGACGGCGGCCCGAGGCCCGCTTCCCCAACGAGGTCCTGGCGCTGGACGAGGCCTTCGTCGAGCGCGATTCGATCCGGTACGTCACCGAGCGTGTTGGAGCGTTCGGCAAGGACAACCGCGCCGGCATCGAGCGGACCCTGCACCGCATAAGCGCGATCCGCAACCGGCAGGGCGACATCATAGGGCTGACCTGCCGGGTGGGTCGGGCCGTGATCGGCACGGTGGACATAGTGCGCGATGTCATCGAGTCCGGGCACTCGATACTGCTGCTGGGGCGCCCGGGAGTGGGCAAGACGACCCTCCTGCGCGAGGCCGCTCGGGTGCTAGCGGACGAGCTGCGCAAGCGCGTGGTGGTGGTGGACACCTCCAACGAGATCGCCGGCGACGGGGACATCCCGCATCCGGGGATCGGCGCCGCCCGACGGATGCAGGTGCCGATCCCCGCGCTGCAGCACGCGGTCATGATAGAAGCGGTCGAGAACCACATGCCCGAGGTCGTGGTCATTGACGAGATAGGCACCGAGGCCGAGGCGTTGGCGGCCCGCACGATCGCCGAGCGCGGCGTGCAGCTGATCGCCACCGCCCATGGCAACACGCTCGACAACCTGCTGGCAAACCCGACCCTCTGCGACCTGGTGGGCGGCATCCAGGCGGTGACGCTCTCCGACGAGGAAGCCCGCCGGCGCGGCACCCAGAAGACGGTGCTCGAGCGCAAGGCGCCGCCGACCTTCGACGTGTTGATCGAGATCCAGGACAAGGACCGCCTTGCCGTGCACCGCGACGTCGCCACGGTGGTCGACAGGTACCTGCGCGGAGCCCTGCCCCGGCCGGAGCTGCGCGCGCGCACCGCCGGCGGCGAGGTGGAGATCTCGCCGGCCGCGCCGCCCGCCCAGGCGTGGGCGCCCGAAGGCCCGTACGCGGCGTCGCCTCCTGCGGGCGCGGGACGCCCCGCGCGCCAGGTGTTGCGCATCTTCCCGTACGCGGTCAGCCATAACCGGCTGGAACGGGCGATCCGCGAGCTGCGCGTCCCGGCCTACATCGTGGCCTCGCTGGGGGAGGCGGACATTGTGCTGACGCTGAAGTCGCAGGAGAAGCGCCAACCCAGGCGGCTGCGCGACGCGGCTGCGCGGGGGATGCAGGTGCACGTGCTACGCAGCAACACCGTCACGCAGATACAGCAGTTCCTCCGCGAGATCTTCGCGCTGCCAGAGGAGGAGGCCCAGGGCGAGGCGGCGCTGCACGAGGTCGAGGAAGCGGTCGCGCAGGTGCTCGAGTCCTCCCGTTCGGTCGAGCTGGCGCCGCAGAACGCCTACATCCGGCGCCTGCAGCACCAGCTCGTCGGGCGCTACGGGCTCCAGTCGGAGAGCCACGGCGAAGAGCCCTACCGCCGCGTGATCATCCACCCCAGGTAGGCGGAGCGATGGTGACGAACCCCACCAATCCCACCCGCAGGCGCGGCCTCTTCATCACGCTCGAGGGCCCGGAGGGCTCCGGGAAGAGCACCCACGCGCGCAGGCTGCACGCGCGGTTCCGTGACCAGGTCCCCCTGCTGCTGGCGCGGGAGCCCGGCGGGACCGCGATAGGCGAGGCCATCCGCGCGGTGCTCCTCGACGAGCGCCATCACGGGATGTCCGCCGCCACCGAGATGCTGCTGTTCGCCGCCAGCCGGGCGCAGTACGTGCGCGAGGTGGTGACCCCGGCGCTCGAGGCGGGCACCTGCGTCCTCTCCGAGCGCTTCGTGGACGCCTCGATCGCTTACCAGGCCTACGGCAGGGGGCTTTCGGTCGAGGTGGTGCGCCGCGTGAACGAGGTCGCGACAGGCGGCCTTCGGCCCGATCTGACCCTGCTGTTGGACGTGGACCCGGAAGTTGGCCTGCCAAGGGCGCGGGGCGCCGGCGGGAAGGAGGGCCCCCGAGGGCGCGGCGACCGCCTGGAGCAGGAGACGCTGGATTTCCACCGGCGGGTGCGCGCAGGATTCCTGCAACTGGCGCGCGAAGAGCCCTCGCGGTTCGTGGTCGCAGACGGCACCCTGCCTGCTGACGAGGTTCACAAGGCGCTGGCAGACGCCTTCCTTCGCCTGCTGGGCTGCCGGGGGTGGTTCTCGTGAAGCTCGTGCTGGTGATCGCGCAGGAGCAAGATGGGGGGCGGCTCATCGAGGCGCTGACCGAGGCCGGCGCGCAGGCGACGATGCTGGCCTCTACCGGGGGGTTTCTCCGCGCGGGGAACGCCACGATCCTCAGCGGCGTGGACGATGCTCAGGTGGAGGGCGTGCTCGATGTGGTCCGGCGCGTCTGCGAGCGGCGCGAGCAGCTCATGACGCCCATCCCGCCGGTAGTGGAACCCGTGGATTCCTACGTGACGTATCCGGTTAAGGTGGAGGTCGGGGGCGCCATCGTCTTCGTGCTGGACGTCGAGCGGATGGAGCGGGTCTAGGGTCGGGTAGCCGGCATGGCGTTCCGCGACGTCGTCAACCAGAATCACGCCATCCTGCTGTTCAGGTCGGCGGTGCGCGCAGGAAAGATCGGGCACGCCTATCTCCTGGTGGGCCCGGGCGGCGTGGGACGGCGATCGCTGGCGCTGGCGTTCGCGCAGTTCCTCAACTGCGAGCGTCCGGACAGCGACGCGTGCGGGGAGTGCGACGCGTGCCGCCGGATAGCGCGGGGCACACACCCCGATGTGCGCATCCTGGACGTGGCGCACGGCAAGTTCTTCGAGGCGCCCGACCGCAACTACCGCGGCAAGGAGATCCCGATTGACCAGATCCGCGCCCTGCGCCAGGACGCCGCGTACCCGCCCTACCAGGGCCGCCGCAAGATTTACATCATCGCCGACGCCGAGAGGATGAACCCGGCCTCGTCCAACAGCCTGCTCAAGATACTGGAAGAACCCCCCCCGCGCGTCACGTTCGTGCTGATCGCCGAGTCCGCGGTGGCGCTGCTGCCCACGATCACCTCCCGCTGCCAGCTCGTGCGGTGCACGTACCTGCGGTATGACGAGATCGAGCGGGCGCTGGTCGAGCGGCGGGGAATCCCGGAGGACCGGGCCAGGGTGCTCGCCTCGCTGGCCGACGGCCGGCTCGGGCGCGCGCTGGAATGGGCCGACTCCGAGGAGCGCACGGCCGCCAGGGACCGGCTCCTCGACCTGCTGCCCGCGCTGGAGGAGGGCGACCTGCTGGCGCGGCTCGACGCGGCCGAGACGCTGGTCAAGGAGACGCAGGGCAAGGCGGGCGACCTGCTGCCCGAGATGCTCGACCTGGCCGTACTGTGGTACCGCGACCTGCTGGTCTACAGGCAGTTGGCCTCACCCGCGCTGCTGGTCAACCGCGACCGGCTCTCGCAGATCGTACGGCTGTCCGGGCAGTACGACGAGGCGACGCTCTGCGCGCGCATAGAGGCGGTCGAGGCGGCGAAGGAGTCGCTGCGCCGCAACGTGAACGCCCGCCTGGCACTGGAGAAGCTCTTCCTGTCGTTTGGGTCGACCCCGGCCGCGGCTCCCTACTGAGGCGCACGGCGCCCAATACCCCGAGGCAGGTATCTGGCACAGGGCGGCGAACCGCTGTGTCGAGGTAAAGCAGAAACGGGGTTTCACGATGCGGAACACAGCCCGGCCGCGGGAGAAGCGCTCCGGCGCGCGGGGCCTGGTCCAGTCCGTGGACCGGGCGCTCCGGCTGCTGGACCTGTTCGGCAACGGGAACGCCAGCTGGGGCATCAGCGAACTCTCCGGCGCGGCGGGCCTGAGCAAGGCCGTCGTGTTCCGGCTCGTGCGGACGCTGGAGCAGCACGGATACGTGGCGCGCGCGCAGGACCGCCGGTACGCGCTCGGCACGCGGCCGCTCGAGCTCGCAAGCGTCGTCATCCGCCGCTTTGACGTCCGGCAGATCGCGCGCTCGGCCATGCTGGATCTCGCGGAGCACACCGGGGAGTCGGTGGTACTGACCGCGCCCAGCCGGAACGGCGTGATCTGCCTGGACACGGTTGACAGCCCCCAGCGGATTCGGGTGAGTTTCCATCTGGGAAGGGTCACCCCCTGGCACGCGGGCGCCGCCGGCAAGATCCACCTTGCGTATCAGCCCGACCACGTGATCCGGCAGGTGATCGCCCGGGGCCTCCCTGCCCACACCGCGCGCACCATCACCAGCGGCCCCAGGTTGCTCCGTGACCTCGCGCGGATTCGCCGCGATGGATACGCGTTCACGGCGGGCGAGTTCGACGACGGGGTGGCCGCGATCAGCGCTCCCATCGTGGACTCGCGCAGGGAGGTCATCGCCGCCGTCAGCATCGGCGGTCCTGCCCATCGGTTCTCCGGCAAGCGCCTCCCGCACCTGATCAGGGAGGTCCGGCAGGCGGCCGGCAAGATATCGTTGCTCCTTTTGGGAAGCCCAAGCGCAGGCGACTCCTCGACATCCCAGGCGAGCGTTCCGCACAATCTCGCGAGGTGAGGTGATACAGGTGAGACGATCCAGGTACCTGGCGAACGCACTGGCCGCGATCGTGGCGGTGACGCTGATCGCGCTTCCCGCGTCGGTCTCCTCTCAGGCCCGAGAGGTACCCTTCACCTACATCGAGCAGCAGATCATCACCTCGATCGACCCGGCAGGGGCCGTGGACGAGAGCAGCCTGCACGCGGCCATCAACCTCTACGACCCGCTGCTGTATCCCAACGTCGAAAAGGGGACGATGGATCCCAGGCCGCACGTCGCGGAGTCGTGGACCATCTCCCCCGATGGCAAGACCTACACGTTCAAGATCCGCCCGGGGATCAAGTTCCACTCCGGACGGGAGTTGACCGCCGAGGACGTGGTCTTCACCATGGACCGCGTGCTGCGCCTGAAGCGCGGCTTCTTCTGGGTGTGGGCGCCCGTGCTCGAGCCCGGAAGCACGACGGCCACGGGCCGCCACACCGTGCGGTTCAACCTGAAGGCGCCCTACGCCCCCTTCCTCGGGACGCTGCTGCTCCTGTTCATCATGGACAAGGACCTTATCATGGCCAACCTGCGCCCGGGACCGTTCGGGGAGTTCGGGGACTACGGCGCGGCCATGCTCGACCGGCAGGACGCGGGATCGGGCCCCTACCGCATGGAGAAGTGGGAGCGCGCCACCGAGATGGTGATGGCGCGCTTCGACGGCTACTGGCGCGGCTGGAAGCCGGGGCAGATCAGCAAGGTCTTCTACAAGACCGTGCTCGAGGAAGCCACGGTCAAGACGCTGATCATAGCCGGGCAGGCCGACATGGTGAACCAGTGGCTCTCGCCGCCCAGCTTCCTGGAACTCAAGCAGACGCCCGGCATCGTCGTGAAGGAAGATCCCAGCGTTCAGCTCTTCCACCTGCTGATGAACACCAAGAAGCCGCCGCTGGACAACGTCAAGGTGCGCCAGGCCGTGTCGTACGCGTTCAACTACGACATTGCCATCCAGCAGATCTTCGTGGGCGCCACCAAGGCGAGGGGGCCGGTGCCTGTCAAGGTGCCCGGATGGAACCCGCAGACGCCCGTCTATGGCCGGAACCTGGCCAAGGCCAGGCAACTGCTGAGCGAGGCGGGCTTCAAGCCCGGCGAGATCACGCTCGAGTACCTCTGGATCACGGGGGTGCCGATGGAGCGGTTGATCGGCCTGCTCCTGAAGAGCGACCTCGAGGAGATCGGCATCAAGACCGAGATCATCGGCGAGCCGTGGGGACGCGTGGTGGAGCGCGCCGCCAAGGCGGAGACCACCCCGCACATCACGGCGATCTTCGACACGCTCAAGTACCCCCACGTCGACAGCCACACCTACGGGATGTACCACCCGAGCTGCTGGGGCACGTTCCGCTGCATGAGCTTCTACGAGAACCCCGCGGTCACCAAGATCCTCGATGAGGCCCGCCGCGCGGTGGATCCGGCGACGCAGATGAGGCTCTACCGGGAGTCGCAGATCCTGATCGTCCGGGACGCCCCCAGCATCTACATCGCGAACCCCCTGCACCGCATCGCGTATCGCGATTACGTCAAGGGGTACAAGTATGTCGGGTTGCTGGGTTTTGACTGCGCGTTCTACGACTACACCATTGCGCGCTAGAGCCCGCAGGGGGTGGCGCAAGCCACCCCCTCGCAGGGGTAGGCCGACAAGGCCAGGCCCATGACGTTTCGAACGTACGTTCTGCGCCGGATCGTCCACATGGTCCCGGTGTTGGTGGGCCTGTCCATCCTCATCTTCATCATCTCGAGGGTCATGCCCGGGGATCCTGTCCGGCTTGCCCTGGGGCCCGAGGCGACGATCGAGCAGGTGGAGCAACTGCGCCGCCAGATGGGGCTGGACAGGCCGCTGCACGTGCAGTACCTGGCGTACGTCTCGGGCGTCTTCCGCGGGGACTTCGGGTACTCCCTGCTCACGCGCCGCCCCGTGGCCCGGGACCTCAAGGACTTCTTCCCGGCGACGCTGGAACTCACGACCCTGGCCATGGTCCTGGCCATACTCCTGGGGGTTCCCCTGGGAGTGCGCGCCGCCGTGCGCAAGGACACGATGGAGGACCACGTGAACAGGGTGGTGGCCCTGGCGGGCGTGGCGCTGCCCAGGTTCTGGCTCGCGATCCTCCTGCAGCTCGCCTTCGCCTACCACCTGGGGCTGCTGCCCACGATAGGGCGCGGACCGGCCCCGGCCACCCAGATCACCGGTCTCTACCTGCTGGACAGCCTGCTCGTGCTCGACCTCCGCGCCTTCATGGTAGCGCTGAAGCACATCGCCATGCCGGCCTTCGCCCTGTCGGTGGGAACCCTGGCGCAGATCATGCGCCTGATCCGCGCCAGCATGATCGACGAGATGCGACGCGATCACGCCCTGGCAGCGCGATCCTACGGCCTCCCCTCGAACCTGATCATCTACCGGTATCTGCTGAAGAACGCGTTCACGTCCACGCTGACCATCATAGGGCTGAGCTACGGGTTCCTGCTGGGGAACGCCTTCCTGGTGGAGAGGGTGTTCGCGTGGCCCGGCCTGGCGTTCTACGGCGTGGACACGCTGCTTGCCAAGGACTTCAACGGCGTGATCGCCGTGACGCTGGTGGTCGGGGTGGCGTACGCCATCATCAACCTTCTCGTGGACATCCTCTACGGCTACATTGACCCAAGGATCAGGTACGGTGAGGGATGATCGCCGAATCGCCCGCGACTGACGCGCCCGGGGCCGCCCGCACGCAGGAGTGGGGGAAGATGTGGTTCCGCTTCCGCCAATCCTCCCTCTCGGTGGCGGGCCTGGGCATCGTGGTAGTGATCACCCTGGCCGCGGTGTTCGCCCCGGTCCTCGCCCCCTATCCCCAGCACGCCGGGTCGTTCGTGGACTTCCAGAACAGCCTGCGCCCGCCATCGCCCAAGAACCTGCTGGGAACCGATGACGCCGGGAGAGACGTCCTCTCCCGGATGCTGTTCGGGGCGCGCATCTCGGTCACTCTGGGCATCGTGGTGCTGGTCATCGCCGTGGCCGTGGGCGTGCCGCTGGGATTGATAGCAGGCTACTGGGGAGGCCGGGTCGGCGACGCGATAATGCGGGTCACCGACGTCTTCCTGGCGGTTCCCCCGATCGCCCTGGCCCTGGCGGTCACCGCGGCGCTGCGCCCCAACCTGACAAACGCGATGATCGCGATCGCGTTTGCCTGGTGGCCGTGGTACACGCGCCTGGTGTACGGCCAGGTCCTGTCGATCAAGGAGGAGCAGTTCGTGGAGGCCAGCCGCGGGCTGGGCGCGGGGCCGCTGCGGATCGCCTTTCGCGAGATCCTGCCGAACGCCTGGTCCACCATCCTCATCAAGGTCACCCTCGACATGGGCTTCGTGATTCTGACCGCTTCGGGGCTCAGCTTCCTGGGGTTGGGCGCTCAGCCCCCGACGGCCGAGTGGGGCACCATGATCGCTGAGGGGCGCATCTACCTGCCGGGATACTGGTGGGCCGCGACGTTTCCGGGGTTCGCCATCCTCCTGACGGTGCTGGGCTTCAACCTGCTTGGCGACGGCCTGCGCGATGTGTTCGACGTGCACATCGAGCAGTGGCAGACGGGATCGTGAGCGCGACCGAACCGCTCCTGGCGATCCAGGACCTGGGGATCCACATGCTCTCCTACGAGGGGCGGGCCCGCGTCATCAACGGCGTCAGCCTCACGATTCAGCGGGGCGAGACCGTGGCGCTGGTGGGCGAGACCGGGTGCGGGAAGTCCGTCACGGCCAAGGCGGTCCTCGGCCTGCTGCCTCCCAACGCCGAGACGGTCGGGGGCAAGATCCTGTTCAAGGGCCGCGACCTGGTGCGCGCAAGCGAGGAGGAGCTCCACGGCATTCGCGGCAGCCAGATCGCCATGATCTTCCAGGACCCTTCTACGGCGCTGAACCCCGTGTTCACCGTGGGCGAGCAGCTCGTTGACGTCGTGCTCTGGCAGGGCGCCCGGCTCGCGGCCGGGAGGCGGCGCGTCACCGGGGAGGTGCGTGAGCGGTGCGTGGAGATCCTGCGCCGCGTGCGGATCCCTGACCCCGAGGGCACCCTCGGGCGCTACCCGGTTGAGCTCTCCGGCGGCATGCGCCAGCGGGTGCTGATTGCCCTGGCGCTGGTGGGCAGGCCCGAGCTGCTCATCGCCGACGAGCTGGGGACGGCGCTGGATGTTTCCGTGCAGGATCAGATCCTCATGGAGGTGCGGGAACTGGTCCGCACCGGCGGCCTGTCGGTGCTCTACATCACCCACAACCTGGGGGTGGCGCGGCAGGTGGCGGATCGCATCTACGTCATGTACGGAGGCGAGATCGCCGAGGCCGCGCCGGCCTCCCTGCTGTTCCGAAGGCAGCTGCATCCCTACTCCAGGGGACTCCTGGCCGCGGTGCCGCGCCTGACCGGGGCGATGGGCGAGGGGATTGAGGGGCGCATCCCCGACTACATCAACCCTCCGCCCGGCTGCCGGTTCGAGCCGCGCTGTCCGCTGCGCATGGAGGCGTGCCGGCTCCACCGGCCGCTCCTGGCTGAGGCCGAGCCGGGGCGTTGGGTGGCCTGTCACCTCCACGCCCCGCGCGGGGAGATCGGGTGATGGGGCTCGTCGAGGTCACCTCGGTCGTCAAGCACTTCCCGATAACGCAAGGCTTCCTGCGCCGCAGGGTGGGAGAGGTCAGGGCCGTGGACGGGGTCAGCCTGCGCATACCAGAGGGAGCCACGCTCGCGCTCGTGGGCGAGAGCGGTTCGGGCAAGACCACGCTTGCACGGGTGATCCTGCGCCTGCTCTCGCCCACCTCGGGGCGCGTCACCTTTGATGGCAGCGAGATCACGGCGCTCGACGAAGGGGCGCTGCGGCCCGTGCGCCAGAAGATGCAGATCGTGTTCCAGAATCCGGCCTCGTCGCTCAACCCGCGCCGCCGCGTCAGTGAGATCATCGAGGAGCCGCTGCTGATCCACCGCAGGGGCACGCCCTCGGAGCGCCGCCGCAGGGTGGGCGAGCTCTTGGAGCGCGTGGAGCTCCCGCCCCGTGACTTCATGTTCCGGTACCCGCACGCGCTGAGCGGCGGCCAGCGCCAGCGCGTGGCGATTGCGCGCGCCCTGGCCCTCTCGCCTCGTTTCATCGTCCTGGACGAGCCCACCTCGGCCCTGGACGTGTCGGTCCAGGCCAAGATCATCACGCTGCTGCGCCGGCTCCAGCGCGACATGGGGCTGACGTACCTGGTCATCTCCCACGACCTGAGTCTTGTGCGGAACTTCGCGGAGGAGATCGCGGTCATGTACCTGGGGAAGGTTGTGGAGATGGCCCCCGTCGCCAGGCTGTTTGCGGACCCCAAGCACCCGTACACGCGCGCCCTGCTCTCGACGATCCCCACCGTGTCCGATGAGGAGAGCGCGCTGGTGCCCGAGAAGATCGCGCTCGGCGGCGAGATCCCGAGCCCGGCCAACGTCCCGCCCGGGTGCTCGTTCCACCCGCGGTGCTACGCGCGCGTCGAGGAGTGCGACCGGATCGTCCCAGGGCTCGTTCCGGTCGGGAGCAGCCACCACGCGAGTTGCATCCTGTACGGCCGCGCGGCGGTCGCCGCGGGCGAGGAGGAACCGTCATGGAGTTCGCGCTAGGCACGGAGGCGATGAAGGGGTACCTGTCGTTCGAGGTTGCGGGCGCCGCCCGCAAGCTGGTGGAGCAGGTCATGCTGGCGAAGCCAGGCGAGACGGTGGCCATCACCGCCGATACGAGCAGCGATCCCCGCGTGGTGGAGGCCACGGCCGCCGCGGCACATGGGGCAGGCGCGGTGCCGGTGGTCCTGTGGTATCCGACCCGGCTGGGCAGCGGCCTGGAGCCGCCGCAGCCTGTCGCCGCCGCGATAGCGGCGGCCGACATATGGATCGAGTACGCGGTGGGCTACCTGCTCTACTCCAACGCGTACCACGCCGCCATGCAACACGGCGCGCGCTACATCTGCCTCTCGGGCGTGGACGCGGATCTGCTGGTGAGGTCGGTCGGTCAGGTTGACTACCCCGGCGTGATCGCGCTGGGAGAGACGCTGCTGGCCCTCGTGGGTAGGGCCAGGGTCGTCCGGCTGACCAACGCCGCCGGGACGGACCTGGTGGCGGACAACGGCGGCCGCTTCATCCGGCACTCGGGCAAGCTGGCGGATACGCCGGGAGAGCCGATCATGCTGGGAGGCCAGATATCCTGGTGCCCGCTGGAGGGCACGATCAACGGGCACGTGGTGGTTGACGGCACCATCTGGCCGCCCGCGGATGTGGGGATGGTTCGCTCTCCCGTGACCCTGACCATCGAGTCGGGAATCGTGCGACGCGTTGACGGCGGGAGCGAGGCGCGCATATACGAGCGATGGCTGGCGGCGTTTGGCGACCCGAACATGTACCGCGTGGCGCACTACTCGCTGGGCTTCAACCCGGGCGTGACCCGGCGCACCGGGCGCATCGTGGAGGACGAGCGCATGTTCGGCTGCTTCACGATGGGGATCGGGACGCAGGGCGCTCAGATGAAGGCCACGGGATGGAAGGCGGCCGCGCACACCGACTGCGTGCTGCCCGCTCCCACGATCTACCTGGACGGAGAGCCGCTGCAGACCGACGGCAGGTACGTGCATCCCGGGGTCGCATCGGCCTGCCGGGCGCTCCGGGTGCCGGGCTACTAGCGGGTCGCCGGAGCGATGCCGTCCGTTCTGCACGTAATTCCCGTGCGCGCCCGCCCGGGTCGGGTCGAGCAGGTGAGGGCCTACCTGGCGGCCCTGGCCCCGGGGATTGACGCGCACGTGATTGACCTCCCAGGCGGCCCGGCGGACCTCGAGCACTTCACGGACGAGCACGCTGCCGTCGGCGAGATGCTTGGGATCCTGCCGGGCTATGTGCGCGCCCACGGCATAGGCGCGGTCAGCATCGGCTGCTTCTACGATCCCGGCATGTGGGCTCTTCGCGAGGTGCTGGAGGTCCCGGTCGTGGGGATCGCCGAGGCGAGCCTCATGCTGGGCGGCTTCCTCGCCTCGCGGATGGCCGTTCTGATCGGGGACTGGAAGTGGCTGCCGAAGATGGAGCAGAACGCGCGCCACACCGGGATGGCGCACCGCGTGTGCGCCTGGAGGTCCATCGAGCTATCGGTCCAGGCGATCCAGGACGATCCGGAGGCCTGCTACCGGGCGATCCACAGGGAAGCGCTCCTCGCCCGCGACGAGGATCGCGCCGGCGCGATCATACTGGGGTGCGCGGCCCTGGCAGGGACCGCATCGCGGCTGCAGGACGCCCTGGGTGTGCCGGTGCTGGACCCTGTCGCGGCCGGGTATCTGGTGGCGTGCGCGCTGGCTACCTCAGGCGCGGGTCGAACGCGTCGCGGAGGCCATCCCCCAGAAGGTTGAAGCCCATCACGGTTGCGAAGATCGCGACACCGGGCAGCGTGGAGACCCACCACGCCTCGCGCAGGTAGGCCCTTCCCTCGGCCACGATCGCGCCCCACTCCGGGGACGGCGGCTGCGCGCCCAGGCCCAGGAAGCTCAACCCCACCCCTGAGAGGATCGCGCCGGCCAGGCGCAGCGTGGTGAGCACGATGATTGGGGCCAGCACGTTGGGGAAGATGTGCACGCGCACGACGTGCGCGTCGCCGCCCCCGATCGCGCGCGCGGCCTCCACGAACTCCTGCTCCCGCACGGAGAGCACGTTGCCGCGCACCAGCCGCACCAGCCCGGGGATGCCGCCGATCCCGATGGCGATCATGACGTTCTGCAGGCCCGGACCCAGGACGGCCACGATGGCTATCGCCACGAGCAGCCCGGGGAACGCCAGCCACAGGTCCACGAGCCGCATGACCACGTCGTCGAACCGGCCTCCCCGGTACCCGGTGATGAGGCCGAGCGGTATGCCCACCACGTCCGAGATGCCGATGGCGATCAGCCCCACCGAGAGCGAGAGCCGGCCGCCGTAGAGCACGCGGCTAAGCAGGTCGCGACCGAACGAGTCGGTCCCCAGGGGATGCCGCAGCGACGGCGGCGCGAAGCGCTGATCGAACTGCACCGCCAACGGATCGTCGTCGGTCAACCACGGGGCCAGCGCCGAGGCCGCGATGAAGAACAGCACGATGACCACGCCGGCCGCGGCGCCGCGGTTGCGGCGAATCCGGCTGAGGCCTATCGCCCAGTGCGACCGCCCGGCTTCCATCACGCGTACCGGATGCGGGGATCCAGCAGGCCGTAGAGCAGATCCACCAGCAGGTTCGTGAAGACGAAGATCACGGCCGCCACCAACACCACCGCCTGGATCACGGGTATGTCGCGCGTGAAGATCGCGTCCACGGCGAGCCGGCCTATCCCGGGCCACCCGAACACGGTCTCGACGATCACCGCGCCGCCGAGCAGGCTGGCGAACTGCATCCCGACGATCGAGACCACCGGTATCATCGCGTTCTTGAGCGCGTGCCGGTACACGAGCCGGCGGGGACCCACGCCCTTGGCGCGCGCGGTGCGCACGTAGTCCTGGCGCAGCACCTCGAGCATGGACGAACGCGTCAGGCGCGCGATGATGGCCGACGAGCTTGTGCCCAGCGTGATCGCGGGCAGGATCAGGTGCAGCCAACTGTCGGCGCCGGCCGGGGGCAGCCAGCGCAGGTAGAGCGAGAAGATCAGGATGAGCACCAGCCCCAGCCAGAAGTTGGGCAGCGAGACGCCCGCCAGCGCGACCACCATGGTGCCATAGTCGAGCGGCGACTGGTGATGGATCGCCGCGATCGCGCCCAGCACGACGCCCATCGCCACCGCGACCAGCGTGGCAGCCACCGCCATGCGCACCGTGTAGGGGATGCGGAACCCGATCTCATGGGCGACCGGGCGGCGCGTGTGGATCGAGCGCCCGAAGTCCCCCTGGGCGGCGCGCACGACGAACGAGACGTACTGAACGTGGAGCGGACGGTCCAGACCCAGCTGATGGCGCATCCGCTCCACCTGCTCCGGGGATCCGGCATCGGCCAGCATGACGCGCACCGGATCCCCCGGAACCAGATGGACCAGCAGGAACACCAGGAACGAGATGCCCAGCAGAACCGGGACCAGGTGCAGCAGCCGTCGGACGACGTAGCGAAGCACGGCTCAGATCACGCGATCCCGCATCGGCCGGCCTGCGGCACGGTCACCTACCGCGTCCGGACCGCGTCCAGCAGCAGCAGGTTTCCGTACTTGTCGTAGTAGATGTCCTGCACGTACGCCTGGTTGAAGTTGACCGAGAGCTCGGAGGCCAGCGGCACCCAGGGCACCTCGGCCAGCAGTACGCGCTGGAGCTGCTTGTAGACCTCGAGCCGCTTGGCCGTATCCACCGTTGTCTGACCGTCCTCGAGCAGCTTGTCCACCTGGGGATTGACGTAGTGCACACGGTTGGTCGTCGGCAGCCGGCTGCTGTGGAAGAAGTAGAAGAGGATGTCGGCGTCGGGCCACCCGTACGAGATCAGGATCGCGTCGTGCTCCCCGCGCTGGGTCGAGGCCAGGAGCGTGGCCGGCTCCATCTGCTCTATGTTCAGCTTGATGCCGGCGGCCCGCAGCTGCGCCTGCAGGACGACGGCTATGCGCACGTTGGTCATGCGGGCGTAGGTCCAGACCGTGAACTCGAGGGGCTTGCCGTCCTTTGTCATCGCCCCGCCGGGGCCCGGCCGGTAGCCGGCCTCGGCCAGCAGCGCTCTGGAGCGCTCGACGTCGTGGTTGAGGGCGAACTGCCGGACGCCGTCCCAGTATCCCCAGATCGTCGGCGCGATCGGGCTCATCATCGGCACAGCCAGGCCTTCCAGCGCGATGCGCGCCACCTCGTCGGTGTTGATGGCGTGCCCGATGGCCCGGCGCACGCGCACGTCGTTCACGGGCGCCCGCTTGACGTTGAGCCCCAGGTAGGTGCCGCTGGTGGTCGGTATCTGGATGAACGGGAACTTGCCGTCGCGCATCATGCGCCGGGCGTCCCGTGCCGGCGCGCCCGGCAGGATGTCGATGTCGCCGCGCTCGAACGCGATCACCCGGGTGGCCTCGTCCGGGATGATCCGGATGATGAGCTGATCAACGTAGGGCGCGCCGCGGTTCTTGTAGTGCGCGGGTCCCCATGCGTAGTCCGGGTTGCGCTCGTAGACGATGCGGTCGTTTGGGACCCACTGCTTGAACCGGAACGGCCCTGTGCCGACCGGGTTCTGGCCGTAGTCGGCGCCCATCTTGGCGATGGCGGCCGGGGAGAGGATCGCCAGGAAGGAGATGCGCAGCGACGAGAAGATCGGGGCGTACGGCTTGGAGAAAACCAGGCGCACGGTGAAGTCGTCCACGACATCGGTTCGCGTCAGCGTGCCCACCCAGGACGCGCCCGGCGCGTTCGTCTCCTTGCTCACCAGGCGGTCGAAGGTGGCCTTCACCGCCGCCGCGTTGAATGGGGTGCCGTCGTGGAACTTCACTCCCCGCCGCAGCTTGAAGGTTATCGCGGTCCCGTCCGGGGAGATCTCCCAGGACTCCGCCAGCGCCGGGATGAACTCGCCCGTGCGCCGGTCCACGGTCACCAGGGTCTCGTACATCACGGCGTGCGCGATGTTGACCGACGGCGTGCGGTGCGGGTCGAGCGAAGGAGGATCCGAGCCGATCACCATCGTGAGCGTGCCCCCGCGCGCCGGCGCCGCGCCGCCGGTGCCCGCGAGTCCGGAAAGCAGGGCCAAGACCACAAGAAGAACAGGGAAGGTTCCCCACCGCCTCATCTGCATGCCTCCTTCTCGTATGCCATTACCGAACGACGAGTACGGGACAATGCGCCTCCTGGATCACACGCGTGCTGACCGAGCCCAGCAGCGCCACGCCCACCCTGCCCAGCCCGCGTGATCCCATCACGATCAGGTCGCAGCCGCGGGTCTGTGCCACGTCCAGGATGGCCGTGGCCGCGGGCCCTTCCAGCACCTCCTCCTCGAACGCGACGCCCTCCTTCTCCAAGACCGCCGACGCCTCCCGGACGAGCGCCTCGCCCGCGGTCAGGCGCGTCGTCATGAGCTCCTCCAGGTAGGGCGACCCCAGGTCCCTGGGCAGCGGTTCGAAGGCCGTCATCACAACCACCGGTGCGTCGCACCGGCGGGCCAAGCCGGCGGCGATGTGCAGCGCCTTGCGCGCATGATCCGATCCATCCGTTGGGTAGAGAATCCTCGTGAACACGGCTCTCTCCTTTTGCCTACAGGAATCGCAAGAACGCATAGGCGGCGAGGCCCAGCGCCGCGATCGCGGCCCAGAGCCACCACCGGCCACCCCGGCCGCGCGCCCGCCTGGGCCGGAGGTCGGGCGTCTCGGCGCAGGCGGCGCAGTAGTTGCCCGCACTCAGGCGCACCACGCAGATCCCGCACAGCGCCTTCCCGCACCCTGAGCAGTAGGCCAGCGCCAGGCGGTCGGGGTGATGTGCGCAGGGAATCGCGCTCACCGCCCTGCTTCCTCCAGGAACGCGGTCATGGCCGCGTTGAACGCGCTCGAATCCTCGACGAACGGGACGTGCCCCAGCCCGCGCATGATGTGCGTGCGGGCGCCGGGGATCGTCCGGCCCGCGACCTCGGCCTGGTCGGGCGGGATGACGCGGTCGCCTGTACCCCAGACGACCAGGGTGGGCGCGGTGATGCGCGCCGCGACCGATCTGACCTGCTCCACCCTCTCCGGGCGCAGGCCCCGAAGCCCAACCGATGCCCGGAGCGTCTTCAGGAAAGTGTCGCCCGCCACGCTGCGGCTGGCGTTGCGCCGGGTGACCAGGACGAGCTCCTCTGGGATGCGACGCTGGTCGGCGAAGGCCTCGCGCAGCCCGAGGCGCGGGAAGCGGCGGGTGAGCGCAAGGAAGCCCTCGCCCACCCCGCGCACCGTCATCAGGCGCAGCGTCGCGCTCAGGCCTGTTCCGAACCCTGCCGGCGCCGCCACCACGAGCGCCGCGGTGCGCTCGGGCGCGGTCCCCGCGGCCAGAACCGCGATCGCGCCGCCCAGCGACGATCCGATGATCACCGCCTTCTGGACTCCCACGGCGTCCATGAACGCCAATGTGGCGGCGGCCGCGCCCTCGGGTGTCAGGGCGGTGGCGATCGGATCGGACAGCCCGAACCCTGGGAAGTCGAGCGCGATCGTGGTGTACCGGTTGCGCAGCGCCGGAGTTGTCCACTGCCAGAACTCCAGCGAGGCCCCGATGCCGTGGATCAGGACGGCGGGCGGACCGCTGCCCTCGACGCGGTAACGGACGCGCGCGCCCAGCACCTCAACTAACCGGTCGTCTGGCATCTCTGATCTCCTTTCGGGTTGCAGCCCGCCCGACGCCGGCCAGGCGCCTGAGGCGCGCCAGGTTCCTGGCATCGGGCCCCTTCCTGTCGAATCCAGGGGTCTCGATGATGCCTGGCAGGGCGCGGATGCGCGGGTGCGCCAGCAGCGCGCGAAACCCCCCTGATCCGATCAGGCCCTCGCCGATGTTGGCGTGGCGATCGCGATGCGAGCCCAGGCCCTCCTTCGAGTCGTTCAGGTGCAGCACGCGCACACGATCCCAGCCGACGGCCCGGTTGGCCTCGGCGATCATCTGTGCGACGCCCTGGGCATCCCGCAGGTCCCAGCCCGAGGCGAACAGGTGCGCCGTGTCGAGGCACACGCCGACCCGAGGATCGCCTCCAACCGCGTCCAGCACCGCGGCCAGGTCCTCGAACGTGGCGCCCAGCGTGCCGCCAGGTCCTGCGCTGTTCTCGAGGAGCACCATGGCGTGCTCTGAGGCATCGAGGATGTGCCGCACAGCGGCGGCAACGCGGCGCAGCGCCGCGCCCCTTGGAGACTGCATGCGGCTGCCCAGGTGCGTGATCACGCCCAGGCCCTCCAGCCGCTCGAGCCCGCGCAGCGTGAAGAGCAGCGAGCCAACGGACCGGCGGCGGAGATCGCGGTCCGGCGTACCCGGGTTCACCAGGTAGGCGGCGTGCGCCACCAGCGGGTCGAGGCCGGCGGCGCGGCGCTTGCGGATGAACCGGTCGAGCACCTCGTTGGGATAGACGACATTCCGCCACTGCCGCGGCGACCCGTAGAAGATCTGCAGGCAGTCGCAGCCGATGGCCACCGCACGGTCAACGGCCAGGTCCAGCGATCCGCTTATGGACGTGTGCGCTCCCAACCGCATGCGCGCTTCGTTCTTCTCTAGAGCCACGGTGCAGCCCTCTAGAACCGCCACACCACCACGACGACCAGGAGCAGCGTCACGCCCAGCAGCAGCGCCAGCGGCGCGCCGACCCGCGCGTAGTCGCTGAACCGGTATCCCCCGGGGGTCATCACCATCATGCTGGCCGGGTGGCTGATCGGCGTGAGCAGCGTCAGCGAGGTCGCCGTCGCGACGGTGATCACGTAGGGCGCAGGGTTCAGGCCCAGCCTCACCGCGGCGCCCAGTGCGATCGGCGCCATCAGGATCGTGGTGGGAATAGCGGGCACGAACTGCCCGACGAGGAACGTGGCCAGGCAGATTCCCACAAGGACCGCCAGCGGCGAATCCCCGGCCAGCGGTAGCACCGCGCCCGCAACCGCCGCGGCGGCGCCGGTCTCATGCAGCGCGGCTCCCAGCGGAAGAAGGCTTCCGACCACCACTATCGTGGGCCAGTCCACCACGCGGGGCGCCTCGGTGGCCTTCACGCATCCCCCGATCACCACGATCCCAGCGGCCAGCAGCGCGGCCAGACTCACGTGCAGCACGCCCGTGGCCCCGGAGAGGATCACCACGCCCAGCGCGCCGAGAGCGTAGGGAACCTGCGCGGTGCGGAGCGGCGGCGACGCGTCGAGGGGCACCAGGTCCGGGTCCTGCTCCAGCAACCTGAGCCGCTCGTGCGGCCCCTGGAGCAGCAGGGCGTCGCCGTGGTGGAGCTCCAGGTCTGCCAGCCAGGTCCGGCGCGGCGCCCCGGCGTGCCACACGGCCAGGACGTTCAGCCCGTACCTCTGGCGGAACTCAATTTCCCGCAGGCTCTTGCCGGCCAGGTCGGAGCGCGGGGAAACAACCACCTCGGCGAGCCCCACGACATCGTTCTCCAGCGCGCCGCGTTCCTGGGCGGGTTCGGGCTCAACGGCCAGCGGCCCGAGGCTGCCGAGGCGCTCCACCTCCTCGGGGCGCGCGCCGGCCAGCACAGCGTCTCCGGGCAGCAGCGGCTCGTCCGGAGCGGGCGCCCAGATTGTGCTGGCGCCGCGCGTGATGGCCAGCACGGTCATCCCGAACTCCGCGCCCAGCGAGGCCGCCGCGATGGTCTTGCCCTCGAGCGCGTCGCCGCGCTCGACGCGGATCCGGAAGAGACGCTCGGGGAGCCGGTAGGTCTCCAGCAGATCCCGGCGGGGACCCGCGGGCGGTATCGCCCCGGCGGGGGTCCGCGTCGGGAGGAGCCGGCGTCCCAGCGTGGCCGCAAAGACGACGGCCACGGCCAGCATCGCGAAACCGATCGGAAAGAACGCGAAGAACCCCAGCGGTGCAAATCCCGCCTGCACGAGCAGCCCGCTGACGATCAGGTTCGAGGCCTTGCCTATGAGCGTAAGCGAGCCTCCCTGCCGGGTGGCGATCGACAGCGGCATAAGGAGCCGGGAGGGGCTTATCCCGGTCTGGCGGCAGACCGCGAGCGCCACCGGCAGGAGCATCGCCGTGGCGCCCACCAGGTTGACAAACCCCGACAGCGCGCCGGCGACTGCCATCAACGCCACGACGAGCCACACCTCACGCGGTCCTGCGGCGCGCAGGAGCAGGCGCGCGGCCAGCGCCGCCACGCCCGTGCGCTCGAGCGCCGCGCTGACGATCAGGAGACATGCAATGGTAACAACCACCGGGTCGCCGAATCCGGCGAACACCGCTGCGGGAGAGAGAACCCCTGATGTGCCCAGGGCCAGGACGACCAGCATGGAGACTATCTCGGGCCGCAGGCGTCCCCAGGCAAAGGCCACCAGGGCCGCGGCCAGGATACCGAGCACGATCCAGGCTTCGTGGGTCATCGACGACGTGGATTGCTTCCATCAGGGGAGCCGCGATGCCTGCCGCGGAGTGCAACTGGCATTCCGGCTGCGTGTTTCCTATGATGTAGGGGTTATGAACGCCACGGATGCCGCTGGGGTGTACTCTCCGCGCCGGCTCGCCGCCGACCTTGCGCTGCTGGGCGTCGCGGCGGCCTGGGGCGTGACATTCCCGTTCGGCAAGATAGTGCTGGAGACGCTCACACCGTTCGCGTACATGACGGTGCGGTTCTCGATTGCCGCCGCGGTGCTCGTGCCCGCGGTGTTGATGCGCTCGGGGCGCACAACCCGGCGTGACCTGGGTTCGGCGGCGTTGCTGGGCGCCGTGCTGTTCCTTGGGTTCGCCCTCCAGACGATAGGGCTGCGCATGACCACGGCGTCGAAGGCCGGCTTCATCACCGGGCTGTCGGTGGCGATGGTGCCGGTGATCTCGGCTGCATGGATGCGCAGGGTGCCGCACCAGCGCGTGACCGCGGGCATCGCTACGGCCACGGTGGGGCTCGCCCTGCTGACCCTGAACGGCGCGGTCGGCGTCAATCTCGGTGACCTGCTGGTGCTGGCGTGCGCGGTCTGCTTCGCGATGCACATCGTCATCATGGGTCGCCTGGCGCCGGTGCTCGACGCGATCACGCTGACCGCGGCGCAGGTCGTGGTGGCGGCCGCGCTGAGCGCAATCGCCGCGCTGGCGGAGGGATCGCTGCCCGGGGTGGCCGCCGCGACTCCCCGGGTGTGGGGCATGATCCTCTTCATGGTCGTCACCGGCACGCTTGCGGCCTTGCTGATCCAGGCATGGGCCCAGCGCTTCACCAGCCCGGCGCACACCGGGTTGATGTTCACCTTCGAGCCGGTTGCCGCGGCGATCGCGGCCTTCTTCATCCTGGGCGAGGTCCTGGCCGGCCGCCAGGCCTGGGGCGCGGCACTGATCTTCGTTGGAATCGTGATGGCTGAGATCAATCAGGACCGGGCGGAGATCCCGGTGGAGGTCAGGCGATGAGTGGACCCTTGGGCTTTCAGACGCGTGCCATACACGGCGGAGCCGTGCGCGATCCGCTCAAGGCGGTGAGCCCTCCGATCTACCAGACCACGACCTTCCAGTTCGACTCGGTGGACGAGGGCGCCCGGCTGGGGGCAGATGAGGGCAGCGGCTGGTACTACACGCGCTGGGGCAATCCCACGACGCGCCTCTTCGAGGAGATCATGGCCGAGCTCGAAGGCGGCGAGGACGCGCTGGCCGCATCCTCGGGCATGGGCGCGATCTCCACGGCGGTGCTGGCGGTGCTTGCCCCCGGCATGCACGTCGTCTGCCCGCGCGCCGTGTACCAGGCCACGTTCACGCTGCTGCGCGACGTGATGCCAGGCCACGGGGTCGAGGCGACGTTTGTTGACTCCGTTGACACCCTGGCGTACGAGCAGGCCCTCCGCCCCAACACCCGGCTGCTCTACATCGAGACTCCCAACAACCCCCTCATGCAGGTCACCGACATCGCGGCCGTGGTGTCCCTGGCGCGACGCATCGGCGCTGTTGTCATCGCCGACAACACGTTCGCGTCGCCGTTCAACCAGATGCCGCTTGCCCTGGGCGTGGACCTGGTCGTGCACAGCGCGACCAAATACCTGGGCGGCCACCACGATGTGACCGCCGGGGTGATCGTGGGCCGGCGCGACCTGATCAAGCGGGCCACGCGCATGCTCCGGACGCTGGGCCCGGTGCTCGATCCGTTCGCTGCGTGGCTGCTGGTGAGGGGGCTGCGCACGCTGGGACTGCGGATGGAGCGGCACAACCACAACGCGGCGCGCCTGGCCGCCTTCCTGGCGGACCACCCGCGAGTGGAGTGGGTGCACTACCCGGGACTGCCTTCGTCCACGCACCACGCCCTGGCCGTCCGGCAGATGCGCGGGTTCGGTGGGATGCTCTCGTTCGAGGCGCGCGGCGGCTTCTCTGCCGGCGTGCGCACGGTTGAGGGCCTGCGGATCGCCAGCATGGCCGTGAGCCTGGGCGGACACGAGACCCTGGTGACGCACCCCGCTTCAACGAGCAGCGTGGGGATTCCCAGGGAAGATCGGGAGCGGTCCGGCATCACCGACGGCCTGATCCGCGTCTCGGTGGGGTTGGAAGATGCGGAAGACCTGATCGCGGATTTCGATCAGGCCCTGCGCGCCGCGTAGGCCGCGGCCTAGGCTCCCTGCCAGGCCAGCAGGATCCTTGTCGCTTCCTCCAGCGTCGCCGCCTCCGCATCGGGCCTGATGTGGCTGTGGTTGATGTTGTCGGGATTGGGCGCCATGGTCACGTAGAGCGTGCGCATGCCCACCGCCTGCCCGCCGCCGATGTCGGCCTCCAGCGTGTCGCCGACCATCGCGGCGCGCGCCGGCTCCACGCCCCATCGGTTGAGCACGGAGTGGAAGATCGCGGGGTCGGGTTTCACGCGTCCGAACCCCGCGGACGTTACGATCGGGTCGAGGTACCGGCGGAAACCCATCCGCTCGACGATCTCCTCGATCAGCCAGTGGGAAGAGGCATTCGAAATTACTCCCAGCCTGATGCCGGCCTTGCTCAACCGCTCAAGCATCTCCACTGCGCCCGGGAATGCCCGGTACCCGCTCAGTTCGGGGCCAAAGAAGACGCGCTCTGCCTCCTCGACAAACCCATCGTCAGGCGTCTCAAGGCCCATCTGAGCCACCGCCCGGCGGATCGCCTCGGCCGTGGTGTACTGCCGGCCGGTGGCCCAGGTCATCTCCCACATCCAGTTGCGGGCTTCGCGGACCGCCTCGCCGAGCTCCACAGGTCCGCCCGTGGCCCGCAGCCACGCGGTCAGATGCGCGGTGCTGTCATGCGCCGCCGCGGATGGGTAGATGAGCGTGCCTCCGATGTCGAAGATGACGGCGGCCAGCGGTGGCATCAGTCGAGGAACAGGGGGACCAGCTCGAACCTGTTCACGTCCAGCAGCCCTCGATCGGTGAGCTTCAAGGCCGGGATCACCGAGAGCGACATGAACGACAGCGTCATGAACGGATCGGCCAGCGGAACGCCCAGGCCGTGGGCGGTCGCAAGCAGCGTCCGCTGCCTGTCGGCCACGCTGCCGAGCGGCTCGTCCGACATGAGGCCGGCGATTGGAAGCGGCAGCGACATCATCTCCTCGCCGTCGGTGACCACCAGCCCGCCCTGCATGTCGAGCACGCGCTCCACCGCCGCGTGCATGGCCTCGTCCGAGGCGCCCAGCACGATCAGGTTGTGCGCGTCGTGGGCGATGGTCGAGGCCAGCGCGCCGCGCCTCAACCCGAAGCCGCGCACGAATCCCAGGCCGATCCGTCCGCTTCCGGTGTGCCGCTCGATCACGGCCAACTTGAGCAGATCCCTGCCGGGGTCGGCGACCGCCTGGCCGCCGCTCGTGGTGATCTCTGCCTCGCCTGCGCCTGTCGTGATCTGGTTAGGGATCACCTCGATCACGCGCACGCGGCGCCCGCGCGCGGGTATCTCGAAGCGCAGGCTGCTGCGCAGCACGTTGACCGAGCCGCGAAGCGTGGGCAACTTCTCGGGCCGCTGGTAGGGGAGCATCTCGCCGTCCTGGGCCGCCAGGCGTCCGTGACGGTACACCAGGCGTGGGCGCGGCGCGCGAAGGTCGTCGAAGACGATCAGATCGGCGAGCCTTCCGGGCGCGACCGCGCCACGGTCGCGCAGCCCGAAGTACTCGGCCGCGTTCAGGCTGGCGATCTGCAGGGCCAGCAGGGGATCCAGCCCCAACCCGATCGCCTGCCGCACCATCGAGTCGATGTGCCCCTCAGAGACCAGGTGTCGCGGGTTGCGGTCGTCGGTCGCGAAGAGGCAGCGCCACGCGTTCCCGGGCGTAACCAGCGGCAGCAGGTCGGCCAGGTTTCGCGCGGCCGTGGCCTCGCGCAGCATGATGACCATTCCCCGCTGCATCTTCTCCCGCGCCTCGTCCGCGGTCGTGCACTCGTGGTCCGAGCCGATTCCTGAGGCGGCCTCGGCGTTCAGGTCCATTCCCCTGATCCCCGGCGCGTGCCCGTCAACCGGGCGCCGCCCGGCCGAACGGATCTTGGCCACCACCTCCTCGGCAGAGCCCAGCAGGCCCGGCGTGTTCATCATCTCGCCCAGCCCGAGCACCCACTTGTCCTGCATCAGCGTCTCAACGTCGTAGGCCGAAAGCTCGGCGCCCGAACTCTCCATCGGGCTGGCCGGGACGCAGGAGGGAGCCATCAGGTAGACGCTGAGGGGGTTGTACTTGGCCGCCTGGAGCATGTAGCGGATGCCGCTCATGCCCAGCACGTTGGCGATCTCGTGCGGATCGGCTACCACCGTGGTGGTTCCCCTGGGCACCACCGCGCGCGCGAACTCCGGCACGCTCACCATCGCGCTCTCGATGTGCACGTGCGCGTCAACGAGCCCGGGGGCCAGGTACGATCCCCCCAGGTCGCAGACCTGGCGCGCCTGGTACGCCCCTCGATCCGCGTCCGTTGCGATCCCGGCGATCCGCTCGCCCAGGATGGCCACGTCGGCGCAGAGCACATCGTGGTCGAAGAGGTCTACGACGCGCGCGTTGGCGAGCAGGAGGTCGGCGGGCTCCTTGCCCCGTGCGACCTGGATGAGCCGTGCGAGGTCCATTGGACTGGATTTCTGCGGGCCGTCGCCGGTTCCTGCGCAGCGCATCCGGGGCGCACGGGCGGCACGCCGCGGCAGGAAAGCAGCCGACCGCCTGTTGAAACGTTGACGAGAGATGGAGATGCTGCGCCCGCGCACGCTCGACGAGGCGCTCGGGATGAAGTCCGACCAGCCCGAGGCCACCCCCTTTGCCGGCGGGACCGACCTGATGGTCGAGATGAACCTGGGACGCCGCCGGAT
The DNA here is from genome assembly GCA_037443365.1 of Armatimonadota bacterium. Lineage (GTDB taxonomy): Bacteria > Sysuimicrobiota > Sysuimicrobiia > Sysuimicrobiales > Humicultoraceae > VGFA01. The sequence goes on along the minus strand of JBBIOM010000012.1, from coordinate 22,425 downwards.
GGAGGTCGCCCTGGACATCTCGCGCCTGCCCGAGCTGCAGCTGTGGGGCCGCGAAGGCGACGCGCTCTTCCTCGGGGCCGGCATGACGTACGCCCGGATCTTCAGGGAACTGCCCGACATCGCGGCGCTGGCGCAGGCGGCGCGCTCGGTGGGCTCGCCCCAGATCCGCAACCGGGGCACCCTCGGAGGCAACCTGGGCACCGCCTCGCCGGCGGGCGATGCGCTGCCTGTGCTGGCCGCCTCGGATGCCGAGGTGGTGCTCGCCTCATCCGGCGGGCGCACCCGGACGCTGCCCTGGGACCGGTTCCTGATCGGCCCCAAGAAGACCGCGATCGCACCCGACGAGCTGATCCTGGGTGCCCGGTGGCGGGTGGCGCGCGGGCCCTCCTCGTTCTCCAAGGTAGGACGGCGCAGCGCCATGGTGATCGCGATCGCCAGTCTCTGCCTGGTGCTGGACGAGGACCGGCGCGCCGTGCGGGTCGCGCTCGGATCGGTGGGCCCTGTGGTGCTGCGCGCGCACGAGGCCGAGGCCTTCGCCGCGCGCGAGCTGGCCGAGGCAGGCGCGTGGGACGACGCATTCGCGCCGCTGCCCCCGGGGGTGCTCGAGGAGTTCGGCGCGCGTGTGGCCGCCTCTGCCAGGCCGATCGACGATGTGCGCGGAACCGCTGCCTACCGGCGGCATGCCTGCGCGGTGCTGGCGCGCCGCGCGTTGCACTGGGCGCTCCAGGACCGGAGAGCAGGCCCCGAAGGCCGGGGAGCGCGATGCTGATTCGCCTCAAGGTCAACGGCCAGTGGCGCGAGGCCAGGCCGGCACCCGAAGCCAGCCTGCTGCACGTCCTGCGCGAGCACCTGGGGCTGCTCGGCTCCAAGAACGGGTGCGAGCAGGGCGAGTGCGGCGCGTGCTCGGTGTGGCTGGACGGCGACCTGGTGTGCTCCTGCCTGGTGCTGGCCGCGCAGGCGCACGAGCGCGAGGTGCGCACCGTGGAAGCCCTGGCATCACCCGAGGGCCTGCACCCGGTGCAGGAGGCGTTCCTGGAGGCAGGCGCGGTGCAGTGCGGCTTCTGCACGCCCGGGCTGGTGGTGGCCGCGGCCGACCTGCTCGCGCGCAATCCGTCGCCCGACGAGGCAGAGGTGCGCGAGGCGCTCTCGGGCAACCTGTGCCGGTGCACCGGCTACGTGAAGATCCTCGACGCGGTGCGACTGGCCGCCGAGCGCCTGCGCGGGCGGACTGCATGAGCAGGATCCTGATCGAGGCGTGCGACGTCGTCGTCACGATGGACGACGCGGGGACCGAGATTCCCGGCGGTTCGCTCCTGATCGAGAACGGGGTGATCACATGGGTCGGACAAGGGTCTCCGCCTGAGGCGGCGCCCGGCGCTGCCCCCGGCGGCCTCGAGCGCGTGGACGGGCGCGGTACGGTTGCGTTGCCCGGCCTCGTCAACGCGCACCATCACCTGTACCAGACGCTGACGCGCGCACGCGCCCAGGACCAGGGGCTCTTCGGATGGCTGCGCGCGCTCTACCCGATCTGGGCCGGGGTGGATGAGGAGTGGGTGTTCGCGGCCGCGCGCGTGGGGCTGGCCGAGCTGGCGCTCTCTGGCTGCTCGACCAGCACCGACCACCACTACGTCTTTCCAAGGAAGAGCAACGGGTTGGACCTGCTGGAAGCCGAGATCGGGGCCGCCCGCGCGATAGGGCTCCGCTTCCATCCCTGCAGGGGATCGATGGACCTGGGCGAGTCCGCGGGCGGGCTGCCGCCGGATGCGATCGTGCAGGACGCGGACGCGATCCTGGCGCAGACAGAGGATGCCGTCAGGCGCTTCCACGATCCCGCGCCCGGCGCCATGCTGCGCATCGCGGTGGCGCCCTGCTCGCCGTTCTCGGTCACCGGCCGCCTGATGCGGGACTCCGCGGCGCTGGCCCGGCGCCTCGGCGTGCGGCTGCACACGCACATCGCCGAGACCCAGGACGAGGACGCCTACTGCCGCGCCACGTACGGCAAGCGGCCCGTGGACCTGCTCGCCGATCTCGGCTGGCTGGGGCCTGATGTCTGGCTGGCCCACTGCGTGCACCTCTCGGATGGGAACGTCGCCCAGATCGCGTCGAGCGCGACCGGCGTGGCCTGGTGCCCGACCTCAAACCTGCGCCTGGGATCAGGCATAGCACCGGTGCGGCTGCTGCTGGATGCGGGCGCGCGCGTGGGCCTGGGCGTGGACGGATCCGCCTCCAACGACGGCGGGCACCTGCTGGAGGAGGCGCGCACAGGCCTGCTGGTCGCGCGCGCCGGCGGCGCCCGGGCCCTGAGCGCGCGCGAGGCGCTGCGCGTGGCCACGCGGGGCGGCGCCGACTGCCTGGGGCGCGACGACATCGGGTCGCTGCGGCCTGGGTGTCGGGCCGATGTGGCCATATTCGGGGTGGATGGGCTGGAGCACGCCGGCGCCCAGGCCGATCCCGTAGCCGCGCTCGTGCACTGCTCGCCGGGGCGCGTGCGGCACCTGTTCGTGGAAGGACGGGCGGTGGTGCGCGACGCGCGCCTGGTCGGCGCCGATGAGGCCGCGATAGCCTGGGAGGGCCGGCGCGTTGCCCTGCGCATCGCCGGACGCCGGGCAGGGAGCGCTCTGGCATGACCATCGGAACCCTGACCAGGACGCGCGGCGGCGTGGGCGAGAGCGTCCGGCGGGTGGACGGCGTGCCCAAGGTCAAGGGCGCGTTCCAGTTCGGGAGCGATCTCTGGGCCGAGGGCATGCTGTGGGGACACACGCTGCGCAGCCCGCACGCGCACGCGCGCATCCGCTCGATCAACGTCACCGGCGCGCTGGCCGTACCGGGCGTGCGCGCGGTGCTGCTGGCCGCGGACGTCCCCGGGAAGAAGTGCTTTGGGCTGGAGTTTGCCGATCAGCCGGTGCTGGCATGGGAGCGCGTCAGGTACATCGGCGAGCCCGTGGCCGTTCTGGCCGCGGTGGATCTCGAGACGGCTGAGCGGGCGGCCGCGCGGATCGTGGTGGACTACGAGATCCTGCCCGCGGTCACGGACATGGCGGCGGCGCTCTACCCGGACGCGCCGCGCATCCACGAGTATGGCAACGTGCTGCGGCATGTCCGCATCGTGCACGGTGACCCCGATGCGCCCGCCGACGTGTGGGTCGAAGGCTACTACGAGACCGGCATGCAGGACCAGGCGTTCCTGGGTCCGGAGTCGGGCCTGGCGATACCCGCATCCGATGGAGGGGTGGAACTCTACGTCGCCACGCAGTGGCTGCACGTTGACCGCGAGCAGGTGGCCCCCTGCCTCGGCCTGCCGGCCGACAAGGTGCGCCTGCATCTGGCAGGCGTGGGCGGCGCGTTCGGAGCGCGCGAGGACGTCAGCATGCAGATCCACGCCTGTATGCTGGCGCTGCGCGCCGGCGCGCCGGTGAAGATGGTCTACAGCCGGGAGGAGTCGTTCTTCGGGCACGTGCACAGGCACCCGTCGCGCATCTGGATGCGCCACGGCGCCACGCGCGACGGCCGGCTCGTCTGCGTGCGCGCACGCCTGCTGCTGGACGGCGGGGCGTACTCCTCGTCGGGGTCGGCGGTGATCGGTAACGCCTCGACCTTCGCGGCCGGGCCCTACGAGGTACCCAACGCGTTGATCGAGGGCACGCGCGTCTTCACCAACAACCCGCCCTGCGGGGCGATGCGCGGCTTCGGGGCGGTGCAGGTCTGCTTCGCGTACGAGGCGCAGATGGACAAACTGGCTGCTGCGCTGGGCGTGGATCCGGTCGCGCTGCGCCTGCGCAACGCGCTTGGGACGGGCTCGGTCCTGCCCACCGGGCAGGTCATCCAGGGCAGCGCGCCGGTGCGAGAGGTGATCGAACGCTGCGCCGCGATCCCCATGCCGCAGGAGGAAGCGCGCCGCGATCGGCTCTCCTACCCGGGCGGTGCCGGGGGCGTCTCGCGCGGGGAGGCGCTGCGCCGCGGGGTGGGATTCGCCGTCGGCTACAAGAACATCGCCTACAGCGACGGCTTCGACGACTACGCAGAGGCACGCGTCCACCTCTTTGCCGGGCCGGGCGGGCCGATCGCCGAGGTGCACTCCGCCGCGGCCGAGGTGGGGCAGGGCGTGCACACCGTGCTGGCGCAGATCGCGCGCACCGAGCTGGGCGTCGAGCACGTCGTGCTGCATCCGGCGGACACGCTCGTGGGCTCGGCCGGCTCCACCTCGGCCTCGCGCCAGACCATGATGTCGGGCGGGGCCGTGCAACTTGCCTGCCAGGCGATCCGGGAGGAGTTGTTCGAGCGCGTGCGCCGGCGTGCGCGCAGGGATGGTGCCACCGGGACGCCTGTCGAAGCCCTGGGGCTGGAAGGCGGTATGGTGACATCAGGCGGCGTCCCGGTGGGGCATATCGAGGCATATCTGGACGAGCCGATCGAGCGCACGCGCGCCTATCATCACCGCCCCACCCGCGCGATGGACGCGCGTGGGCAGGGCGACCCGCACGTCTGCTTCGCCTTCGCCGCGCAGCGGGCGGTGGTTGAGGTGGACGAGGAGCTGGGGCTGGCCCGGGTCGTGCAGATCGCCACGGCGCAGGACGTAGGGCGCGCCATCAATCCCCAGGCCGTCCGCGGGCAGATAGAGGGCGGTATTGCCATGGGGCTGGGGTTCGCCCTGATGGAGGAGGTCCAGGTGAGGGAAGGCCGCATCCTGAACCCGTCGTTCACCGACTACCTGATCCCCACGATCCTGGATGCGCCGCGCGTGGAGGCGGTGCTGGTCGAGGAGCCCGAGCCGGGATCGCCCTACGGCGTCAAGGGCGTGGGCGAGCCGCCCACCGTGGTCTCAACCGCGGCCATCGTGGCCGCGCTGCGCAACGCCACCGGGCGCGTGCTCAACCGCGTGCCGGTGCGGCCCGACGATCTGATCGGCCTCTCGCCTCCGGCCGCCTCAGCCGGGGAGCCTCCCCTCCCCGACGTGCCCGGCCCCAAGGCGGTCCCGCACTACTGGGGGCTGACCCACGGGCAGGGGACGCTGATGGAGCCCGAGTAGGCCACATTCCCAGGAGGATTCCGTGTCCGTTCACGAGCACCCCGCCGAGCTGCTGCGGCGGCTGATCCAGTTCGACACCACCAACCCCCCGGGCCGCGAAGCCGCCTGCGTCGGCTACATCAACGACCTGCTGACCGCTGCCGGGTTCGAGACCACGCTGCTCGCCCACGACCCGGAGCGTCCCAACCTGATTGCGCGCCTGGCCGGGGAAGGCACCGCGCCGCCGCTACTGCTCTACGGGCACGTGGACGTCGTAACCACCGCGGGACAGGTCTGGCAGCACCCGCCGTTCGAGGGCCGGCTTGTGGACGGGTTCGTCTGGGGCCGCGGCGCCCTGGACATGAAGGGCGGCGTGGCAATGCTGCTTTCTGCTTTCCTGCGCGCCCGGGCCGAGGGCCTGCGGCCAGCCGGAGACATCGTACTGGCGATCCTGAGCGACGAGGAAGCCAATGGCGACGATGGCGCCAGGTTCCTGGTGGAGCGCCACGCTGGGCTGTTCGACGGGATCCGCTACGCCATCGGCGAGTTCGGCGGGTTCACGATGCCGGTCGGCGGCCGTACTTTCTATCCCATCCAGGTCGCCGAGAAGGAGATCTGCTGGGTGAGAGCGACCATACGCGGGCCCGGCGGGCACGGCGCGCTGCCGATGCGCGGCGGCGCCATGGCAGGGCTCGGACGCATACTGAGGACAATGGACCGGCGCTACCTGCCCGTGCGCGTGACCCCGGTGGTCCGGCAGATGATAGAGGCGATTGCAGGCGCGCTGCGGCCGCCGTCCAGTTGGATCCTGCGCTCGCTGCTGGACCCGCGTCGCGCGGACGGCGCGCTCGCGCTGATGGGCGAGCGCGGCCGGACGTTCTCCCCGCTGCTGCGCAACACCGTCAACGCCACGATCGTGCGCGGCGGCGAGAAGCTCAACGTGATCCCCAGCGAGATCACACTCGATATGGACGGCCGGCTGCTGCCGGGGTGCGGTCCGGATGACCTGATCGCCGAGCTGCGATCAATCCTGGGCGCCGGCGTTGCTCTGATTGAGGTCGTCGAGATGGGCGTGGTCCGCCACGACCCCGGTCCGGCGTCACCCGACATGGGGATGTTCGATCTGCTGTCCGGGATTCTGCGCGACGAGGATCCTGACGGCATCCCGGTGCCGTATCTGATGCCCGGCGCCACCGATGGGCGGTTCTTCGCCCGGCTGGGAATCCAGACCTACGGCTTCCTGCCGATGCGCCTGCCCGAGGGGATGAACTTCTCGCGATTAGTGCACGCGGCCGACGAACGCATTCCGGTCGAGGCGGTCGAGTTCGGCGCGCGGGCGATTCTAGAGGCGCTCAGGAGGTTCGAGCGGTCCCACTGACCCTGTAGGCGTCCCGAGGGAGGCGAGCGCCTGCTCGCGGCTGACGGTCGGATATTGATCGAGGAAGCACTCCAGCGGGTCGCCAGCTTCCAGGCAGTCGAACAGAATCCGAACGGGGACGCGGTCGCCTACCAACACAGGCGTACCCCCGAGGATCTTCGGGTCGCTGTGTGCCTAACAGCCAGCATCAGATGCCGGGTGAAACAGCGTGCCCTTCAACCAAAGACGCGCCACACGACCAAGACCGGCAGCAATGGAATACTCGATCAGGCGGTCGGCGGGCATGTGCTTGACGACGTCACATCTTGCCTGTCACCGTATCGAATTGTCTCCTGGCCTCTGCCGAACTGCTGGGATGCGAGCTGTGGACCGCGGACGTGCGGTTGGTCAACGCCGCCGGAAGGAGGTTACCCTGGATACGCCCCTGCTCCTGAGGGATGACCCAGGTCAGGACTGGCCGGACTTCGCCTCGTCGCGCCGCGCCTTGAGCCGCCGGCCCAACCGCTTGGGCAGGGCCCACGTGATGTGATCGGCCGAGGAGACCTCGATGCCGTACGCCTCCATGTCGCGCAGGTTGGCCTTGTGCGCCTCGGCGTCGCCGGAGGCGGTCGCATCGGAGGCCACCACGACCTCGAAGTCACAGGCCAGCGCATCGAACGCGGTGCACCGTATGCTGCCCACGGTATCCATCCCGGCCAGCACCACGATCTCGACCTCGGCCGCCAGAAGCGCGCCTTCCAGGTCGGTCTTGTGGAAGGCGCTCCAGCGCTGCCTGGGCACCACGGTCTCGCCGGGGGCCGGCTCGAGCCCGTCCGCAGGCGCGTGCCCGCGCGTGCCCGGGACGAACGCGCCGCCGGCCCGCACGAACCGGTCGCGCCGCGTTATCTCGATGTCCGCGCCGTCTGCCCGGTACTCCCTCAGCGCGTGGACGACCGGCAGGCCGTGCTTGCGGAAGGCGTCGAGCAGCCTCCGGATGTTGGGAAGCACGCCCGAGGCGCCGCGCACCTCGAAAGGCGCTCCCGGCAGGCAGGAGTCGTTCTGCGCGTCAACGATGACCAGCGCCGGCTTTCCCACGGCTGCACCCCTTCGGCGTTAGTATCAGGCGGTCAGCGCCGGTCCCCGATAGGCCCAACCCGTGAGCCGGTGCTCGATGACCGCGAAGCACGCAAACAGCGCCACGCCCATGGCGGCGACCACGATCAGGCCGGCGAACACGAGCGGCACCTCGAAGCGCGAGCTGGCCGCGATCATCAGGTACCCGATGCCCTTGTTCGAGGCCACGGTCTCCGATATCACGGCGCCCACGAACGCCAGCGTGACCGACACCTTCAGCGACGCGAAGAAGTAGGGAAGCGACCGCGGGATGCCGACCTTGGTGAAGATCTCACGCTTGGATGCGCCCAGCGAGAGGAGCACGTCTTGCAGTTCGGGCTCGAGCGTGGCCAGGCCGGTCGCCACGTTCACAACTATGGGGAAGAACGAGATGAGAAACGCCGTGAGGATCGCCGGCACCGTGCCGATTCCAAACCAGATGACGAGCACGGGCACGATCGCGGCCTTGGGCACGCTGTTGAACCCCACAAGCAGTGGGTAGAGCGCGCGGTAAACCAGGGTGGAGTACCCGATGGCCAGTCCGAGCCCCATTCCCCCGACAAGCGCCATGGCGAATCCCACAAGGGTCGTGTAGAGCGTCTGCGACGCGTTGAACCAGATGGCCTCGCGCCATCTGAGCAGGGCCATCCACACCTTGCTGGGCGCGGGCAGTATGAAATCGGGCACGCGCAGCAGGGCGACCCCGGCCTCCCAGATTGCGAAGGCGAGCACGATCACGACCAGCGGAGGAAGCCACTCGGCCAGCAGGCCAGCGCGCCTCATCGTCCCAGCACCTCGCCTATCTGACGCCTGATCTCGTGATACGTATCGGTGAACTGCGCGCCGAAGGTGTCCTCCAGCGTGCGCGGACGGGGGATGTCCACGGGCGTGCGCGAGACGATCCGCCCGGGACGCGTGCTCATGACGTACACCGTATCCGCCAGGAACACCGCCTCACGCAGGTCGTGGGTCACCAGCAGCACCGTGAACCGTCGCTGCATCCACAGGGCCTGCAGGACCTGCCAGAGCTCCTCCCGCGTGAAGGCGTCCAGCGCGCCGAAGGGCTCGTCCAGCAGCAGGATCTGAGGGTTGTGGATCAGGGCGCGGCACAGGCTGGCCCGCTGCTGCTGCCCGCCTGAGATCTGCCAGGGATGGCGGTCGCCGAACCCCTCCAGGCCGACCGAGGCGAGCAGTTCCCGCGCCTGCGCGACGTACTCCGCGCGGTGCCGACGGAACCGCGCCTTGTGCGGGGCGACGACCTCCATCGGGAGCAGGACGTTGTCAATGACCTTGCGCCAGGGCAGCAGGATCGGGTTCTGAAACGCCATGCCCACGTTCTTTTGGGGTCCGCGCACCTGCACGCTCCCCACGCTGGCGCTGCCCTTGCCGGGTACGACCAGGCCGGCCAGGACCTTGAGCAGCGTGGTCTTTCCACAGCCGCTGGGCCCGGCCACCACCACGAACTCGCCCTGCCGCACGTTGAGGCTGACGTCCTCGACGGCGCGGACGGGTTGGCCCTCGTGCTGGTAGTCGAGCGTGACGCCGTCGAGACGGACAAAGGCCTCCGTGGCTGCGGGCTCGATCAAAGCCGTCCCTCCGCGAAGGCGTCAATCATGGCGCGCACATCGTCTCCCAGGGGATAGAGTATGGGGCAGGTGCACCCGGCGGCCGCGTACTCGCGCACCTTGGCGCGGCACTCCTCAGGGGTGCCCGATGCTGTGATCATCTGCACCACCTCGTCGGGCACGAGGCGCATCGCCCGGCGGATCTCTTCTGGCCCGGCCGGCCAGGTGAGCACCCTGCCGATCTCGTCCAGCAGCGACGGGTCCACCCCGCTGGCCTTCATGATGTGCGGCTGCTGGCCCAGGTACTGCGTCACCAGCTCGCGCGCGCGGTCGAGCGCCACCGAGCGGTCCCTGTCCAGCGAGCAGACCACGAGCTGGGGCCGGTCGATGTCCTCGACGCGCCGCCCGGCCCGGGCCGCGCCCGCGGCAAGGGCCTCCATCGCGGCCGCGTTGTAGGCAGGGCTTACCAGGTAGTTGAGCAGCACCCCGTCGGCGATCTCGCCGGCGAGGGCCATCATCTTCATCCCGGTGGCGCCGATGTAGATCGGCACCTTCTTGGGCGAGCGATCGCCGTGCACGATGTCGAGCTCGATGTCGGTGACGTGCACGAACTCGCCGTGAAACGTCACCCGCTCCATCGCCAGCAGCCGGCGCGTGACCAGGACCACCTCGCGCATCGCCTCTAGAGGCCTGCGCCGGTCCACGCCCACCTTGGTGGCCAGCGGCTCCCACCAGGCGCCGATCCCCAGCATCACCCGGCCCGGCGCCAGGTCGTCGAGGGTGGAGAACGTGGCCGCCATCAGCCCCACGTTGCGCGTCCAGAGGCTGATGACCCCGGTCCCGACCTTGATCCGCCGGGTGACCGCGGCGAACGCGGCCAGCGGTATCGTGGCCTCGCGCACCAGCCGGCTCTCGGCCTGCCACACCGCCTCGAACCCGCGCTCCTCGGCGTAGCGCACGTACTCCATTCCCTCACGGATGGGATGCTTGTCCTGCAGGTACAGGGCGACGCGCCCGCTGCCGGAAGCCATGGCTACCTTCCTCCCGCTGGTTCGAACTCGTGAGGCCCAATCTCCTCGAGGCGGCGCCACAGCCGCTCCGTCTGCGCCCTGGCCTGCGCGGCGAGCCCGTCTTGATCCACCCGCGTCAGCCGTCGGTCGGCCACCACGAGTTCGCCGCGCACCAGCACGTCGCGCACGTGCAGCGCCGATAGGCCAAAGAGCCAGTGACCGGCCAGGTTGCCCGCGTGCAGCGGCGTTGGGGTCGCGTAGTCCAGCACCGCGACATCCGCCGGCGCACCGGCCTGTATGCGTCCCAGCGTCTCTTCGCCTAGGATCCGCCCGGCCATGCGCGCGCCCGCGGCCATGCGCTGCAGCGGCCAGGTGAAGCCCAGCGAGAGATCGTCCTCGCGCCCTCGCCAGTATGCGACCGCTGACTCGGCGAACATGTCGGCGCCGATGCCATCGGTGCCGAGCACCACACGGTCCCCGAGCAGACCCACGCGCGCGCGCCCGACCGAGTTGTTCATGTTGGAGCGCGCGTTGTGCGCCACCGCGGCGCCCGACTGGCGAATCAACCCGATCTCGGTATCGTCCACGTGAACGCAGTGGACCAGGACCGCCCGCTCGTCGAGAGCGCCGGCCAGGGACAGCCGCGCCACCACGCGCTGGCCGAAGCGCGCCAGGGAGTCGCGCTGGTCGGCGCGGTCCTCGGCCACGTGGATGTGCACGCCCGCTCGCGCCGCGCGCGCGACCTCGACGCAGGCGGCCAGCGTGTCTTCCGAGAGAGTGAACGACGCGTGCGCGCCCACCAGCCCCGCAGCCAAGGGGCGGTGCGTCCTCAAGAACCTCCGGTTCTCCTCGATCCCAGCGCGTGCCCGCTCGGGGCCGTCGCGGTCAGTCGTCTCGTAGCACAGGACCGAGCGCAGCCCGATCTCCTCGAGGGCGTCGGCGATGACGTCAAGCGAGCCCGAGATGGCATTCGGCGAAGCGTGGTGGTCCACCACCGTGGTCGTGCCGGACAGCAGCGCGCCCATGGCGCCGGCCAGGGCCGACGTGCGCACCGTCTCCTCGTCCAGGGCGCGATCCAGCCGCCACCAGATGCGTTGGAGGTTCTGAGTGAAGTTGGAAGGCGGATCCAGGCGATAGGGCATCCCACGCGCCAGGGCCGAGTACAGGTGCGTGTGCGCGCAGACATTTCCGGGGATGAGCAGGCAGCCCGAGCAGTCACGGCGGGGGACACCCTCCGGGGCCTGCCCGAGCGCTCGCACCCTGCCCCCCTCGATCAGCACGTCGGCCCGGACCAGCGCGGGCTCCTCCAGGGAGACGAGCACGGTGCCGCCGGTCAGGGCAAGGTGCATCGCGTGCCTCCTCAGCCCGGCCTGTCGGGGCGCCCAGGCCGCGCCTTCGCGGGCGCGAGCCCCTGCGCCGCAGGGGAATCCTTCATGGGCAGCCGGGTCCGCCGGATGCCATCGTAGGCCCACAGCGCTCCTGCGATCGCCGCGGCCGTGGGGATGTTGCCGATCTCGCCGACCCCCTTGGCGCCGTACGGACCCTCGGGCTGGAACTCCTCGACGAAGATGCACTCGACCTTGGGCATCGCGCTCGGGGGCACGATGCCCAGCGACTTGAGGGTGTCGGTAATGGGCACGCCGCCTTCCAGCACCAGCTCCTCGGAAAGCGCATAGCCCATCCCCATGTGGATGGACCCCTCTATCTGCCCTTCGAGCAGGGTCGGATTCATGACGCGGCCGACGTCATGGCATGCGACCACCCTGGCCAGGCGGCCTTCGTCGTCGAGGATCGCGACCTGGGTGGCCCAGCCGTACGCGAAGTGCGTGACCTGGTCGGCTGCGCCCGGGGTCGGCTTGGACGTCCAGTCTATCACGACCTCCCCGCGGAACTCCTGCCCGGCCAGCGTCCCAAGGCGCGCATGGACGCCTGCGGCGTCTGCGGGCAGATCCTCCCCGAGCGCGGCGCGCAGGCGCTTAGCGGCCTCGATGACCGCCAACCCGCCCAGGACCGTGGCGCGCGACGCCGTGGTCTCACCGGTATCCAGATCGCGCACCGTGTCCACCACGACGCGCACGCGACCCAGTTCGAGGCCCAGCTCCTCGCAGGCCACCTGCGCCAGGACGGTGTTGACGCCCTGCCCCATCTCGGTCCACGAGTGGAACAGCGTGACCGCACCATCCTCCTCGACGCGCAGTATCGCCCTGCCGTACTCGGTCAGGCCGTTGCCGATGCCGGTGTTCTTCACCGCGCAGGCGATCCCGGCGTAGCGCGCCGACCGAAACGCGTCGCGCACGGCAAGGAGCGTCTTCTTGAGGCCCACGCCCTGACCCAGCCGCTGCCCTGTGGCGAAGGTATCGCCCACATCCAGCGCGTTGCGCCAGCGGATCTCCCAGCGGTCCAGCCCGGTCCGCGCGGCCAGGATGTCCATCATCGCTTCCATGGCGAAGCAGACCTGGTTCACCCCGAACCCGCGCATGGCACCCGAGGGCGGGTTGTTGGTGAAGACCGCCCTACTCTCGACGTCCACGTTCGGCACGCGGTAGGGACCGCAGGCATGCCCGGCGGCCCGCTCCAGGACCTTGTCCCCGACGCTGGCGTAGGCGCCGGTGTCGCCCGTGATGCGCGCGCGCACCGCCAGCAGGCGACCCTCGGCGTCGGCGCCCACGGTGTACTCCATGGTCATGGGATGGCGCTTGGGATGGAAGCGTATGCTCTCCCTCCGCGACAGCGCCAGCATCACGGGCCGGTCGGTTGCGACCGCCAGCAACGCGGCGTGCGCCTGGATGCTCAGGTCCTCCTTGCCGCCGAAGCCGCCGCCGCTCGAGTGAAGCGTGACCCGGACCCTCTCCAGGGGGAGGCCCAGCACCGACGCCACCTGACGGCGATCCTCCCAGATGCCCTGCCCCTGCGAGAAGAAGTGCACTCCGCCGTCGCCCGAGGGCACCGCCAGGCAGGCCTCGGGCTCAAGGAAGGCATGCTCTATCGCCTGGGTGCGGAAGGTCTCGGTGGCCACGCACGCCGCGCCCGCCAGCGCCGCCTCCACGTCGCCCTGCTGCACCTTCGTTGTGGAGAGCAGGTTGCCCATCGCGTGTATCTGGGGAGAGCCCTCTGCCAGCGCCTCGAAGGGATCGGTGACCGGAGGAAGCACCTCGTACTCCACCTCGACCTGGGCCGCGGCCGCGCGGGCCTCGTGCTGGCTCTCGGCCGCCACGACCGCCAGGACGTCCCCGACGTAGCTCGTGGTCTCGCCCTCGGCCACGAACTGCCGCCAGTCGTTGAAGATCAACCCCACCCGGCGCTCTCCGGGAACGTCGCGCCACGTGGCCACGGCGACGACGCCGGGAGCGGCGCGCGCCTTCGAGGCGTCGATCCGCAGCACCCTGGCCCTGGGGTGATCGGACCACCGCACCGCGGCGTGGAGCATGCCCGGGACGCGCATGTCGGCCACGAACTGCTTCTGCCCCAGCGCGAGGTCGCGGCCCTGGTAGCGCGCGGCGCGCGTCCCCACCCGGCCGCCGCGATCGGGCAATGGAACCGGCTTCCCTCGCCGCGCCGCGGCCGCGTGCCCTATGGCGTCAATGATCTTGACGTAGCCGGTGCACCGGCAGAGGTTGCCGGCCAGGGCCCGGGTGATCTCCTCGCGCGACGGATCGGGATTGCGCGCGAGGAGCGACTCGGCCTTCATCACGATGCCAGGGGTGCAGAACCCGCACTGCGACGCGCCCGTGGCGACGAAGCAGTCCGCCCACTGGGCGCGGTGCTCCTCTGGGAGCCCCTCCAGGGTGGTGACGCGCCGGCCCGCGGCCCGGGTGGCCGGCTGGGCGCACGACACCACTGCCCTGCCATCGAGCAGTACCGTGCACGCGCCGCACGAGCCCTCCGGCGCGCACCCGTTCTTCATCGAGGTCAGGCCGCACTGCTCGCGGAGCACTTCCAGCAGGCTCGCGTCCTCGCGGACCTCCAGCGAGACCCTATGCCCGTTGAGCTCGAACTCCAGTGCCTTCAACCCGCCGCCGCTTTCAACCCGCGGTGATGCGCGTGCCGGTCTCGCCGCGCAACGCCCGCTCGAGGTTCTCGGGGTTGGTTATCAGCGCCTCGCCCCCGCCCCGCTCCAGGTATCCTATGACCGCCTCCATCTTGGGGGCCATGCTGCCCTTCGCGAAGTGCACGCCCTCGGCCAGGTACTCCCTGGCCTGCGACAGCGTCATCTGCCGTATCGCCTGCTGGTTGGGCTTGCCGAAGTTGAGCGCGACCTGCTCGACCGCGGTGGTTATCACGAAGAGGTCGGCGCCTATGACCGTGGCCAGCAGCGACGACGCCAGGTCCTTGTCTATGACCGCGGCCACGCCTCGCAGGTTGCCACTTGCATCGGACACCACGGGGATGCCGCCCCCGCCGACGGTGATCACGACAAAGCCCTCGCCTATGAGGCGCCGGACCGCCTCTTCCTCGACGATGCGGATCGGTGCAGGTGAAGGCACCACCCGCCGCCAGCCCCGTCCGGCGTCCTCGACCACGGTCCATCCTTCCTCTTCACGCCGGCGCCGGGCGCGCTCGGCGTCCATGAACGAGCCGATCGGCTTGGTGGGGTTTCGGAACGCGGGGTCGTCCGCGCTCACCTCGACCTGGGTCACCACGGTGACGGCGCTCTTGTTCAGGCCGAGCCGGCGGAACTCGTTGTACAGGTTCTGCTGGAGCGCGTAGCCGATGGCGCCCTGGCTGTCGGCGCCGCAGACGTCGAGCGGCACCTCGTGCAGCTCGTGGGCCGCCAGTTCCGAGCGGCGCAGGATGAAGCCGACCTGGGGGCCGTTGCCGTGCCCGATCGTCACATCCCAGCCGTCCTTGATCATGGATGCTACATGCCGGCAGGTCTCGCCCGCGGCCTCGTACTGGTCCTGTACCGTCTGGCGTTTTGAGTCCTTGATCAGTGAGTTCCCGCCTATCGCGACCACGGCGGTGCGTCTGGCCATGTTCAATCCCCCTTTGCTGCCGCGCCGCGCGCTAGCTCATGGTCAGGGCCATCACGGCCTTCTGACCGTGCAGCCGGTTCTCTGCCTCGTCGTAGACGACCGACTGCGCGCCGTCAATCACGCCGTCGCTGACCTCGATGTTGCGGTCGGCGGGCAGGGGATGCATGTAGATCGCGTCCTCACCGGCCATGGCCATGCGGCGCTCGTCGGCGATCCAGTCCTTGTACCTGGCGGACAGCTTCGCGCCCTCCTCGTCGTTCTTGACGGTCAGCAGGGCGCCCCAGCTCTTCGCGTAGACGACGTCCGTGCCGCGGAAGCCGGCCTCGAAGTCGTCCATGATCTCGAACCCCACCTTGGCGCGGCGGGCGTTCTCCCTGGCCTGCTCGAGGATCTCGGGCATGAGCTCGAATCCGGGCGGGTGCACCAGGCGCACGTTCATGCCGAAGCGGGGCATCAGCAGGATCAGGCTCTGCGGCACGCTGATCGGCTTCTGGTAGCTGGCGGCGTACGCCCAGCTCACGGTGATGGTCTTCCCGCGCGGGTCGCCCTTCTTCTCGATGATGGTCAGCAGATCCGCGAGCGCCTGGAAGGGGTGATAGATGTCGCACTGCATGTTGAGCACCGGGACCCGGCTGGCCTGGGCCACCTCGCGGATGTACTTGTTGCCCGCCCGCCAGTCCACGTGCCTGATCGCGATGCCGTCGTTGTAGCGCCCCAGGATCTCGCCTATCTCCTTGGCGGTGTCGCCGTGGGCGATCTGTGTGGTGCGGCTCTCGATGAACTGCGCGTGCCCGCCGAGTTGCGCCATGCCGGCCTCGAACGAGGCGCGCGTGCGCGTGCTCGAGAAGAAGAACAACATCGCGAGCACCTTGTCGCGCAGGATGGCGTGCGGCTGGCCGAGGGCCCGGCTGCGCTTGAGGTCGAGGGCCACGTCCAGCGCGGTCTCGATCTCCTCCTTGGTCCACTCCTGCAGCGTGATGAGGTCGCGTCCGCGTAGATGTGTCTGCATCCTGGTCCCTCCTATTCCGCCGCGCCCAATACCAGGGCCAGCAGCGCCATGCGGACCACCACGCCGTTGAACGCCTCGGTCCAGTACCGGGCATGCCGCGTGACGTCAACGTCCGGGGGAAGCTCGTCCATGCGCGGCAGGGAGTGCAGCACGATCGAGCCGCTCTTCCCCCGCTCGCGCAGCATCTGGCGCGTGATCTTGTAGGCGGCCGGGGTGAGCCCCAAATCGCCCGTTCGTTCGTCGCGCGACTTCGTGTAGTCGGGCTGGACCACGGGTTCCATGTAGATGACGTCCGCCTGGCCGACGACCTCCTCGGCCGTGGCGACCTCGCGGTAGCGCACGTTGAGCAGGTCCAGCTCGGCTTTGAACTCGGGCAGCAGCGACATTTCGGGCGGCGAGACCACGAACGCCTCCATGTCGAACTGCGACATCGCGTAGAGGATGGAGTGCATGGTGCGCATGCGCATGTCGCCCACGCACAGCACCTTGAGCCCGTCCAGCGTGCCCAGCTCCTTGTAGATCGTGTAGAGGTCAATCAGCACCTGGGTAGGGTGCTCTCCCCAGCCGTCGCCGCAGTTGATGACCGGCACCGAGGCCCAGCGCGCGGCCTCGTGCGGGGCGCCCTGCTGGAAGTGGCGCATGGCGATGACGTCGCCGTAGTACTCGAGCATGTGCACCGTGTCCTTGATGGACTCCTGATAGAAGTCGCCGGCGCGGGTCATCTTGGCGTCCGAGAACCCGAGCACGCTGCCCCCCAGCCGCAGCATGGCCGCCTCGGTGGCCAGGCGCGTGCGCGTGCTGGGCTGGTAGAAGGCGGTGACCAGGGTCTTCCTCTTGAGCAGATCGCCGTTGCTCCGGTCCCGCGCGTAGGGCTTCAGGTCGTCCGCCACCTGGAAGACCCGGAAGAACTCGTTGCGCTCGAACTCCTTGAGCGACAGGATATCCCTACCGAGAAAGCTTCTCATTAACTTCCCCTCCCTATTGGTCTAGCCGTTCGGCCCATGTATTCTCTCATCGCCGGGCGCCGGTGAACAGTACCGCCACGCGCTCATTCGGCCCGATGCCGGCGTCGTTCCGCAGGCGCAGCAGCCCGGCCAATCCGGCTGAGCCCGTGTGGTCCACGTCGATTCCCGTGGCGGCGTGCGCCAGCGCGTTGGCTTCCTCGAGCGTCTCCTCCGAGACCAGGACCACAGATCCCCCGGTGGTGGCCATCCCGCGGAGCGACGCCAGCCAGTCGTAGGTCTCGTCGTCGAGGATGCCGTGCGCGATGCTTCGCGGCTCTTCCTCCCACGGCCACATGAACTGCGCCCGGTGCCCCGCGGCGTAGCGCAGCGCCTCCTCGACGCGGTCCGGATCGGTGGCATCGCCTGCCCGCTGCATCAGCCGGGCGTAGGCCCGCTCCAGGGGATGCCCGCCCAGGGTCTGCACCGCGTGGATGCGCGGCATGTGCAGTAGCGCCCCCAGGCGCACCGCGTCCCCGAGCGCCTGGATCACCGCGCTGGCCAGCGCCCCGCCTCCGACCTGGATGAACAGGCGGTCCAGGGTCGTCCCGCTCGCGGCCAGATCGGCGGCGATCTCGTATCCCAGGGTCTTGCCGCCGTCTATCGTGAGCCCGTTGTCAGGGCCCTGGCACGTGAACGGAAGGGCGCCCTCGCGCACGGCCTGCTGCAGCCGGTGGTAGGTGGGATCGCCGCGCTGGCCTTCCTCGCGGGGGCAGATCGTCAGGTGCGCGCCCAGCGCCTCCAACCGCGCCACCACGACCGGGTCGGCGCTCGTGGGCACGAACACGCGCAGCCGCCGTCCGCCGGCCCGGGCAACCACCGCCGCTGCCAGCGCCGCGTTTCCGCAGCTCGCGATCGCCAGGTCGGGCCGCCGCCCGGCCCCTCCGGGGACAAGGCCGGTGCGCTCGGCGATCTCGAGATGGATCAGCAGCCCCATCAGATGGCGCGCCTTGTGTGATCCCGAGACGTTGCCGGTCTCGTTCTTCACCCACACCCCGCCGGCGCCGGCGAACCCAAGGCGCCCGCTCAGCGCATCGCTCCGGAAGAAAGGCGTGGCCACGAACCCGCGCCCATCCACCTGTGCCACGGCGCGGTCAAGCCCCTCGACCAGGCCTACGTGATCCGCGTCGGAGAGGCCGTGCCCCAGGCCCACGTGGTACGCATTGGACAGCGTGCGGTATCGGACGAAGGGATTGGCCGCGCCTTCCGCGGGGAACCGAAGGCGCTCCAGGTCGAGCACAACGGTCATCACGTGGTCGGTGTCGTCGCCCCTGCCGGCGTTCGGGCACCGGAAGGGATAGGGATCGCCGGGCGCCGCCGCGGCGCCGCACCCGGCGCAGACGACCGTGGATGGCGGGACGCTCACAGGGCGCGGGCCGTTCCTGTCTGGGCGTTGAACTCCTCGATCATCGCGTCCCAGACAGGGATGATCGAGCGCATCTCGGTCCAGAACCGCTGATCGCGCCTGGCCGCAAACTCCTCGAGCGAGACCCCCTGCTGCTCCACCCAGGTGAAGTAGCCCAGGTTGAAGATGCGGTCCCTGTCCACGCGCGTCGTCTCCAGCAGGTGATCGCAGGTGACGCCGCCGAGGTGCGCGGCGAACGTCGCGCCGGCTGCGACCGCGTCGAACCCCGCCGGGAAGTGCTTCCGGAGCGTCTTCTCCCTCTCGGTGGCATACATCGCCGCGCCGTCGGTGGCCACGGTGACGACCACGTCTTCGGGCCCCATCCCGAAGTACTTAGCGGTCTTGATCGCGCCCAGCACGTTGCAGATGCTGGAGAGCCCCAGCGCCGGCAGCAGATCCACCACCGAGGGCGGCACGCCCTGCCGGCTTACCAGATACTCACGTCCTGCCGGGGTGTTGAACAGCACGTCGAGGCGGTCGGTGCTCTGATCCGAGACCGCGGTCACGACGTCGGTGTTCGTCACGTTGTGGATCAAGGGGATGTGCTTGTCACCGATGCCCTGGATGTTGTGCTCGCCGAAGCCGTTGTAGAGCATCGTCGGGCACTCGAGGGCCTCCATGGCCACGATCTTCGCGCCGTAGCGCTCCTTGAGGTAGTCACCGGCGCCCAGCGTGCCGGCCGAGCCCGAGGCCGACACGAAGGCGCGCAGCCGCAGACCCGGCTCGCCGGTTTGAAGCGACTCGAAGACGACCCCGAGCGCCCTGCCCGTGCACAGGTAGTGCACCAGGTGGTTCCCAAACTCGCAGAACTGGTTGAAGATGATGCTGGCCGGATCGCGCTCCAGCTCCGCGCACTTGTCATAGATCTCCTTGACGTTGCTCTCGGTGCCGGGCGTCCGGATGATGTCCGCGGGATCGGCTATCCAGCGCTCGAGCCACTCGAAACGTTCCCGGCTCATGCCCTGGGGCAGCACGGCGATTCCCCGGCATCCCATGATGCGCGAGATGGCCACGCCGCCCCGGGCGTAGTTGCCGGTGGACGGCCAGACCGCGCGGTGGGCGGTGGGATCGAACTGCCCGGTGACTATCCGCGGGGCCAGGCACCCGTAGGCGGCCAGCACCTTGTGGGCGCCGATCATCGGGAAACGGTCGCCGAGCGCCACCACTATGCGCGCGTCCACGCCGGTGAGCGCCTTGGGGAGCACCACGTGTTCGGGCACCCCGACGCGAGCGGCGCGGCCGGCGCCGTTGAACCAGTGCACCCTGAAGAGGTTCAGCGGATGCGGAGCATCGGGGTCTGCGCCGGAGAGGGCCTTCTGGATGCGCGCGGGTATCCGGGCCGGATCCGTCAGCTCCGCGAAGGTGGGCAACACGATCCCGGCGTCGCGGAAGCGTCCTACCGCGCGCGCATAAACGTTCTTATCTACGAGCTCCCGTTCGAGCCCCAGTCTTCTCATGGATTGACTCCTCTAGGTTGACTCCCCGTGCGTCTGGCTGGCCAGTCCGGCCAGCGCTGTTCTACCTCTCTGGAAGCATCCTCTCGGCCTTTGGAGGAAGGAACTTGTCCGTGAACACACGCTGCCAGGCGGGCTTCGTCGGCAGGCCGAACGCGTCGGCCACCAGGTCAATGGAGCGGCTCAGGCGCTCGCCCTTGATCACGCCGAAGCCGTTGGCCCGGACGTCCCTTGTCAGGATGTTGTGCCGCAGCGCTAGCTGCAGCCGCTCGAGCTCGACGTCCTCGCGCAGCAGCGGGTCGCGCCGCTTGACCACGGCGATGGCCTCCGCGGGGTTGGTGATCGTGTCCTTCAGCGCGAGTATGAACGCCCTCAGGAACCCACGGACCGCCTCGGGCTCCCGCTCGAGCAGGGAGGGCGGTGCCATGATGGCGTTGCCATACAGGGGGAGGCCCTGGTCGTTGTACATGAACGCGATGATCTCGGCCGGATCCACGCGCGCCGCCTTCAGGTTGATGAACGAGGTGAAGTAGAAGCCGGAGATGGCGTTGACGTCACCCCGCACCAGCATCGGCTCGCGCAGGGGCACGTCCATGGTGATCCACTCCACCGAGGCGGGGTGCATGCCCACCGCGCGGGCGAAGAGCGGCCAGAGGCGGCGCGGGGCGTCGCCGGCCGGCGCGCCAAGCTTCTTCCCGTAGAGCTCGATCGGGCGCGTGATGCCTTCCCGGCGCAGCGTGATGATCGAGAAGGGCGGCTCGTTCAGCAGGACCGCGATGGCCACCAGTTCCCGGCCTGGGTTCCTGGCGTTGAACTCGATCATCGAGTTGATGTCGGCGTAGCCCAGGTTGTACGCGCCGCCGGCGATCTTGCTCACGGCGTCGGCCGATCCGAAGCCGCGGTCTATGGTGATGTTCAAGCCTTCCTTGGCGTAGTAGCCCTTCTCCAGGGCGACCAGGAAGGGCGCCTGCGGTCCCTGCACGATGAAGTCCAGGGTGAACTTCCAGGTGGTCTGCCTGGCCGGCTGGGCAAGGCCCAGTCCGGTGGCGAGCACCACGACGGCCATCGTCGCGGCCAGCACGGCGACAAAGGTTCTCACAGCTTGTCCCTCCTTAGCAGGATAGGGATTCTCCGGATGCCAGAGCGTATGCTTGAATCCCGGTGTAATTTACAGTCTTCGCGGTCGGGCAAGCGCCCCCCTTCCAGGCCTGCGCGCGAACCGCGCGCGGGCGCGAACCGCCGCGCCGGCGGCTACCTGGCCACGAGCATCCGCTCGGCCCGCGG
>JBBIOM010000012.1:0-1149 GCA_037443365.1 Armatimonadota bacterium | reverse complement strand
GCGCGAACCGCCGCGCCGGCGGCTACCTGGCCACGAGCATCCGCTCGGCCCGCGGCGGCAGGAACTTGTCGGTGAACACGCGCTGCCAGGCAGGCTTCGTCGGGAGGCCGAAGGCCTCGGTCACCAGGTCAATCGACCGGCTCAGGCGCTCGCCCTTGACGCCGCCCAGGCCGCCCGCCCGCACGTCCCTGGTCAGGACGACGTGCTGCAGGGCCAGCACCAGGCGCTCGCGCTCCACTTCCTCGCTGATCATCGGGTCGCGGCGCTTCAGCGCGCTGATGGCCTCGGAGGGGTTCGCCACCGTGTCCTTCCATGCCCGCGTCATGGCCCGTACAAACCCGCGCACCGCATCGGGCTCGCTCTGCAGCAGGGACGGGTGGGCGAGGATGGCGTTGCCGTACAGCGGCAGGCCGTGCTCGTTGTACTGGAAGATGATGATGTCGGCCGGATCGACCCGGGCGGTCTTGAGCGTTATGAAGGCGTTGAACGAGAACGCGGCCACGGCGTTCACCTCACCCCGCAGCAGCATCGGCTCGCGCAGCGGCGGGGACATCGTCACCCACTCCACCGAGGCCGGGTGCATGCCGACCGCCCGCGCGAAGAGCGGCCAGAGCACGCGCGGAGCAGAGCCGGCCGGCGCGCCGATCTTCCTCCCGTAGAGCTCGATCGGGCGCGTTATGCCCTCGCGCCGCAGCGTGACGATGCTCGAAGGGATGGCGTCGAACACCATCGCGACCGAGACGAGCTCCCGCCCCGGGTTGCGGGCGTTGAACTCGATCATGGTGTTGATGTCGGCGAAGCCCAGGCCGTACGCGCCGGCCGCGATCTTGCTCACGGCGTCCGCCGAACCGAAGCCGCGGTCTATGGTGACGTTCAGGCCCTCCTGGGCGTAGTAACCCTTCTCGAGAGCAAGCAGAAACGGCGCGTACGACCCATCAAACACCCAGTCAATCGTGAACTTCAGCGGCACGACGCGCCCCGGCTTGGCCGGCGCCTGGGCAAGTACAGGTACGGCGGCAGCCACGATCACCGCCGCGACTACGAGCGCGAGCAGGCGTTTCATAGCGATCCCCCTCTGGGATTGTTGCCTTCTTCTGTTCGCGGCGACCCCGGCTCTCCCTTTCCGGGCGCTCCCGGCCGCCCAGGGGT
>JBBIOM010000011.1:0-52462 GCA_037443365.1 Armatimonadota bacterium | reverse complement strand
AGGCCCATGCCGTCCTTGTGCAGGGTGAACATGAACGGCACCACGAACGCCGGCAGCGTGTACTTCCAGGCCATGATCATGGTGCGGAAGGGCCTGCCGCCGGTGAGCGCGGCCGCGGCCAGCGGTGCCAGTCCGACCGGGGGCGAGACCTCCGAGAGGATCGCGTAGTAGAAGATGAACATGTGACTGGCCAGTTCAGAGACGCCAAGCTTCGTGATCGCCGGCGCCACGATTACCGCGGCGATTATGTAGGTGGCCGTGATCGGCAGCGCCAGCCCCAGCACCCACAGCGCGATGGCGGCGAAGATGAGGGTGGGCAGCAGTTGTCCGCCCGCGTAGGTGATGATGACGTCCGAGATCTTCAGCCCCAGTCCTGTCAGGTTGACCACCCCGACCACGATCCCGGCGGCAGCGCACGTGACCGCCACGTTGAGCACCTGCCGGCTGCCGTTGTCGAGCGCGGTGACCAGGCCCGCCGGATTCAGCACGATCGGGCCCAGGCGCAGGCCTCCATCCGCCGCTCGGAGTCTCCCATCGGCGTGGGAGGCTCGGCGCGCGGTCACCAGCGCGGTCTCCCGCCGCAGCAGGCTGCTGGCCGCTGCCACGACGATCGCCCAGAAGACCGCCCTGATCGCCGTGAACCCCATGATCATGAGCACCGGGACCAGGACGAGCGAGGTGAGCAGATACCAGTAGCGCGCCACGAGCTGCCACGCGTCCCCGGCCGCGATCTCCACCCTGGCGAGCGACATCTGGCGGGCGTCGAGCTCGATCATCAGCATTATCGAGTAGTAGTACAGCACCGTTGGGATGGTGGCCATTATCACGACGGTCAGGTAGGAGATCTTCAGCATCTCGGCGATGATAAACGCCGCCGCACCCAGGATCGGGGGCGAGATGACCGCGCCGATCCCTCCGGCCGCCAGCAGCCCTCCGGCCGACTCACGATCGTAGCCCGCGCGCTTGAGCATCGGGTAGGTGATGGCGCCCACGGTCACCGTGGTGGCGACGCCGCTGCCCGAGGGACCGCCCAGCAGGAACGAGGCAATGGTCGTGGCCTGGCCCGGAGCCGTACGCCGGCCCTTGGTCAGCGCCAGCGCCAGGTCCACGAAGAACCTCCCGGCTCCCGAGGTCTCCAGCACGGCGCCGTAGATCGTGAACAGGACTATGAACGTGGCCGAGACCTCGAGAGGCACGCCGAAGATCCCCTCGAGCGTGATGTAGAGCTGCCCCACCAGGCGCACCAGATCGTACCCGCGGTGCGTCCAGGGCTCGGGCAAGAGCGGCCCGGCGAACGCGTAGGCCAGGAAGGCGACGACCAGGAGCATGAGCGCGACGCCGACGGTGCGGCGGGTGGCCTCCAGTATCAGCAGTATCGTCATGATGCCGAAGGCCAGATCGCTCGGTGTGGGGATGTACGAGCGGTACACGAAGGCCTCGAAGTCCACCAGGACGTATCCCAATGCCGCCACGGCCAGCGCGGCAAGGATCACGTCCCACACCGTGGGAGAGGCGCGCCGCAGCGACCGGCGCGTCCCCGGGTACAGCAGGAAGGCGAGAACGAGCACGAAGAGCAGGTGCCGGGTCAGGTGGACGTGCCTGATGAAGGTGGCCGTGGCGGCGTGCAGGTGGTAGAGGGACATCGCAACGGCGAGGACTGCCACGAACATCCCCCACCGGCCCGCCAGCCGTCGCGTCTTCCCCTCGTACTCCTCGACGATCTCCTTGAGTTCGTCTTCGGGCCTGCTCGTTGCCGCCTCTTGGGGCCGCTCCATGGCCTGCTCCTATGGGGGACGAGGTCGTTTCGTCAGGACGAGCGCCAGCGGTCTTCTTGTGACGGCCAGGCGTACCGCCTCGCCTTCACCTGCCCTGTACAGCGGGATCGTCCTGCCGCCGACCGCCAGGGTCTGCCGGCCGGTCTGCCCGATGCGGATCGTAAGTTCGCCGACGGTGGGTCCGTCTCTTGCGGACACCAGGCGCGCGCCCCGGGACTCGTACGGGGGGTCCTGCGCCAGGTACTGGAGGGCGGCCTCACCCGTACTGGCAATCTCCACGAGGCGCAGGCCGCCGCCTGTGACGCGGAACCGCTCGGTCACCGGCGCTCCGGTGATGGAGTGGGTGTACTCGAGGTCCACCGTTTCCCCGTCTTTCGCCGGAACGCGCCAGAGGAGGCGGTTGGTGCCGGCCTCGGTGATCTCCAGGGAGTGAACCGGCACAAGCAAGACGGCGGCCGCGACAGCCACCGTCACCGCCAGGGTGACGGCCGCGGCCGCCCTCAGGAGAGCCCGACTGGGGCTCGTAGATCCAGGGCCTTTCGACTCAGAACCCCTCGACGCCGCGCTCCCTGAAGTACCGAATCGCGCCGGGATGGAACGGCAGCGGAGAGCGCCCGGCCGCGCCTATGGTCGTGATGTTGGCCGCCTCCTTGTGGATCTGGGCCAGATCGGCGCGGCGCTCGAAGAGCAGCTTCGTTATCTGGTAGGCCAGTTCGGCGTCGAAGTCCTGATGGACCACCAGCAGGTTGGCCACACCGATCGTCGGCGCGTTGGCGGGCATGCCGGGGTAGAACTCCTTCAGGATTACCGAGCGGAAGTAGAGGTTGCCGTACTTGCGCTGCAGGGCAGGCACCAGCCCGTCGAGAGCGACGAGCCTTATGCGTACTCCCGGGGAGACGGCAAGATCGAGCACGGCCGCGGTGGGCAGGCCCCCGCTCCAGAAGAAGGCATCAATCTTCCTGTCCTTGAGCGCGTCCACCGACGGCGCAGCGCCCAGCCGCTCGCGGCGGATGTCGCGGTCCGGGTGGATGCCCGCCGCCTCGAGGATGCGCAGGGCCGTGACCTCGGTGCCACTGCCCGGAGCGCCGACCGACACCCTCTTGCCGCGCAGGTCGCCGATCGCGGCGATGCCGGTGCCCTCCACGGTGACCAGGTGGTTGAAGTTGTCGTACAGCGGCGACAGCGTGCGGATCGGGACCGGGGAGCCGCGGAATGCCTCCTCGCCCTTGAAGGCGTCATGCGCGGTGTCGGCCAGCGTGAACGCCACGTCAGCGCGCTTGGCCTGGAGGAGGCGCATGTTGTCAACCGAGGCCGGCGTGACCTCGGCGGTGGCCGTGACGCCGGCTATGTGCTTCGAGATCAGCGACGCCAATCCGCCGCCCATCGGGAAGTAGACGCCACCAACACCGCCGGTGGCGATAGAGATGCGGACCGCCGGGCCGGCCCAGGCCGGCCACAGCGTGCCCAACAGGACGATCGTGGCCAGTACCGCAACGACACTGGTGAGCGTACGTCTCCTCAAGAGAGATCCCCCCTCGCACACGGGTGCGTACCGTTCACGTGCCGTCGCCGGGAGATTCCCGGGGGACTGGCGGGGCTTCCTGCTCAACCGCCTGCTCAACCGCCTGCCTGACCGCCCGGACGTTCTCCTCGGGCGCATCTATCGGGATCACGCATCCCGCTGAGACGATGAGACGCTTGCCCGCGACCTGGGCGATGGCGTCCCGGACCTCGGCGGCCACCTGCTCGGGCGTACCCTTTCCTATCGTGTCCATTGAGTCCAAGCCGCCTGAGATCGTGCCCGAGAACTGCTCCCGGGCTTCCTTGAGACTGGGGTCGGTGCGCCGGTCGTGCCAGTGGACGATCTGGACCGGGTAGTCGGTGAGCTGCTCGAACATGATGCGCTCGCCGTGGATGTGCAGCATGACGATCTCGGCCTTGCGCGCCGCGTCGAGCACGCGCAGGTCGTAGGGCCGTCCGAACTCCTCGTACTCCTCGATGGTCATGTATCCGGTGGATGCGCACTGCGTGGCGAAGAACAGGCCGTCGGCTCCTGCGCCGACGCACTCGGCCGCGAACTGCCCGGTGGCCTCGGTGATGATATCGAGACCCTCGTGCATCTCGTCCACCGAGTCCCGCAGGTAGCGCAGCAGCGCTGTCTCGCCGGCCAGGGCACGTGCGATCGAGAGCGGGCTGAAGACCGAGGCCAGGATAACCGCGTCCGGCAGCGCCTTCCGCAGGGACCGCAGCGCCTTGAGCTCGCGCCCGTGCGCCCCGGTGGTTACGTCCAGGTGCTTGAGCTTGGGCCAGTCGCTCTCCCGCTTGATCGGCCGCTCGGTGTAGTGCCGCACACCCTCGCGGTTGGGCCTGTAGGTAGAGCGCAGTCCCCAGTCGTCGCCGTAGAAGGCGCTGGCCGGCGTGACCTTGAGCAGGTCCCAATCGAACTTGTTGTAGAAGGCCACGTGGGCCTGGGCCAGCGTCTCGGCCCGCTGGTCCTCCTGCGGGAAGTGCCGCCACAGCGCTACCGGCGGACGGTCGACCGGATTGCCGTCAACAGCGGCATAGACCCGCTCGCGCTTCGTCACCCCTCACCTCTCCCTTCGCCTTCGTTGTTCTGGCCCGGCCTCGGGTGCCTGGCCCGGCATCTAGCCACCCGGTCCTGCCTGGATGCAGCCGCGCAGCGCCTCCAGCGTGATGTTCCCGCCGCTGAGGATCAGCCCGACCTTACGACCGGCCATGCGATCCCGCACGCGCCTCGCCGCTGCCACCGGGGCCGCGCCAGCATGCTCTGCGACCTGCCGGGTTGTATCGAGGAGGATTCGGATTCCGTCCTCCATTTCCTCGTCGCTCACGAGGACCATCTCGTCCAGCCCGTCCCAGAGCATGGCCAGGGGAAGCGTGAACGGGGAGCGGGTGGCCAGCCCCTCGGCCCTGGTGGTCATCTCATCCGTCGTGACGATGCGCCGCTCCCGCCAGGAGCGCGCCACGGACGGGGCGCCCTCGGCCTGCACGCCCACCAGTTCGATCCGCGGGTTGACCGCCTTGGCCGCGATCGAGCACCCGCTGGCCCCGGAGCCGCCGCCGACCGGCACGATGATGCAGTCGAGGTCAGGGACCTCCTCGATCAGCTCGAGGCTCGCCGTCCCGACCCCGGCGATGAGCAGCGGCTCGTTGCCCGAGTGCACGTACCGGTACCCCTCGGCCGCCGCGGTGCGCTCCACCCACTCGCGGGCCTCGTCGAAGTCGCGTCCCACCTCGACGATCTCGGCGCCGAACTCGCGCATGGCAGCGATCTTGTCAGGGTTCGCCCGCTCGGGCACACCGATGATCGCGCGCACCCCAAACATCTGCGACGCCAGGGCCACCGACTGCCCGTGGTTTCCTGTGGAGGCGGCGATGACGCCGCGCCTGCGCTCGTCGGGGGTCAGCCGCGAGACAAGATTGATGCCGCCGCGGATCTTGAAGGCACGCGTGGGGTTGGCGTTCTCGCACTTCACAAAGGCAGAGCATCCAAGCAGCCGGTCCAGCGCGTGCGACCTGACCACCGGAGTGGGGCGCAGGAAGGCCGCGATCACGCGCCGGGCGGCCAGCACGTCCGCGAATCCGGGGCGGATGTCACGCCCCATGGGCTTCCGGCCTCCGCACCGGGAAGTCCTGGACCAGGTAGAACCGGCCTTCCAGGCAATCAACCACGGCCAGACCCAGCTCGGGAAGGCTGTGGACCTGCTCGGGAAGCACCGCGGTCTGAGCCACGTGGGCCCTGGCTGCCAGCAGGACGATGGGATGGCTGACCACGAGGGTGGTACGGCCGCAGCGCTGGTCGGCCAGCGCGCGCAGCTCGGCCATGATGCGGGCGGTGCCGTCGGCCAGGGACTCGCCGTCGGCCGAGACCCTGTAGTCCTCGAAGAGCCGGTCCACCCAGTCCGCCCAGGCCTGCCCGTCGGTCAGCGGGGCGGCGGTCGCGATCTCGTTCAACCCTTCTCGCCATGCTATCGGAAGGCCCCGGACCTGGCCTATGATCTCGGCCGTCTCGCGCGCCGGACGCCCTGGGCTGGCCGCGACAGCGTCGAAGTGCGCCAGGGTGGCCGCGGTGATCTCCACGTCGCGCACCCCCTCTTCAGCCAGCGGTGGCTCACCCTCGACGGCCCTGGCCCAGTCCACAGCGCCGTGCCCCAGCAGCAGAAGGCGGGTCCTGAGCGGCTCTGCGGGCATGGAGCTCACGGCGGTTCTACGAACGCAACCCTCGCTTGAAGTGGTGCATGTAGGGAACGAATCCCAGGCTTGTCCAGAACGCCACCGCCTCCTCGTTCGGGACCGCCACGGTGAGTTCTGCGGTCAGGGCACCGCATTCCTGCATCCAGGCCAGCAGGGCCTCGACGATGCCGCGCCCGGCCCCCCGCCGCCGGTAGGGCTCGCGCGTGAACACGTCGTGGATGTAGCCGCGCCGCCGCAGCGCGAAGAACGCCGGCAGCGTCGAGATGCGTCCAACCCCGTATCCGATCACCCGACCGGACTCTGCGGCAACGACGACGCGGGCGTCCTGGCGATCGAGCAGGTTCAGGACGAACGCGCGGTACTCCTCCTGCCAGCGGCGCGACGGCCGGAAGTTCTCGTCGAGCCGCGCGTGATGTGCCGCCAGCTCACCCCACATCGCGACGATCTCGTCCATGTCGCGGGCGGATGCCTGCCGGAACTGGATGGCCGCCATCGCCTCGGTTGTTCGTCCGGCAGAGCAGGACTCCTCCGGGGTGAGGCGCTGCCCGCTTCGCCCGTGGGCGTGCTATCCTCTAGTCAGTGTGCGAAGGAAGGCGGTGTCTGCCTGTGCGCTCCCTGATGATTGCGCTGATCGGAATCCTGGTGCTCGCGACCGCATCTCCAGTCGCAGGCATGGAGACGCGCACGGGCCCGCTCACGCGTGTAGCCGCGGGTCAGACCGTTGACGATGACCTTTACGTGGCCTCGGGCCGTGTGGTGATTGACGGAAGGGTGCGCGGGGATCTGGTGGTGGTGGGAGGGCAGGTGCGGCTGCGCGGCCAGGTGGATGGGGACGTGTGGGTGCTGGCCGGCGCGGTCGAGATCTCCGGTCCGATCGGCGCCAGCGTGCGGGTGCTGGGAGGGTCTGTGCTGATCGAGGGCACGGTTGGAGGTGACGTCGTAGCCGCCGGCGGAACCGTTGAGATCGAGCAGCAGGCCCGCATCAGGCGTGACCTGGCGGTGGCCGCGACCACGCTCATCCACAGGGGTGCCACCGGGCGCGACTTGCGGGCCGGTGCGGCACGCGTGGAGATCGCAGGGACCGTCGGAGGGAACGTGGTGGCGCGCGCAGGGGAACTGCTCGTGACCCCCCAGGCCGCGATAGGCGGCAACCTGACGTACAGCAGCGAACGTCCGGCGCTGATCGTGCAGGAGGCGCGCGTGACCGGCAGCGTGGTGAAGGAGCCGTACCCGACCCGGCCCATGCCCTCCCGCGCGGCGGTGCAGGGGGCCAGGGTGGCGTTCGGGGTCTTCGACTTCCTCTGGATGCTCGTCCTGGCGCTGGTGCTGGTGGGTGTTGCGCCGGGAGGCGTGCAGGCCACCTCGGACGCGCTGCGCCGGCGTCCCTGGGCGTCCCTTGGATGGGGATTCCTCATGCTGGTTGCGGTTCCGGCCGCCGTCCTGGTGCTCGTGATCATGCTGATCGGCATCCCGGTGGCTGCCGTGCTCGTGCTGATCCACATACTGGCGCTGTTCGCGAGCCACGCCGCGGTGGCGCTGGCAATCGGTCAGCGCATTGCCCCTCGGCTCGATTCGCGTTACGCGGCGGCGGCCGTGGGTGTCGGGGTGATCGCCGTCGCCACGAACCTGCCCGTGGTGGGGGTCCTCCTCCGGCTGCTGGCGGTCGCGCTCGGGGTCGGCGCGGTTGGGCTTGCGCTGTGGGGCAAGCGGGCGCCGGCGACTCCCGTCTCCCTC
Organism: Armatimonadota bacterium; assembly: GCA_037443365.1. Taxonomy (GTDB): domain Bacteria; phylum Sysuimicrobiota; class Sysuimicrobiia; order Sysuimicrobiales; family Humicultoraceae; genus VGFA01. Next base: position 44,738 of record JBBIOM010000011.1, on the reverse strand, counting down.
CTGCCGGGCGCCCCTGCCGCATGAGCGCGCTCGCCCGGCTGGGTCTCTCCGAGACGGCCGCGTTTGCCCTGGAGACCGCGCGCCAGGCCGCGGCTCTGGTCATGGGCATCCTGCCCGAATCCCCAACAGATAAGCAGGTTCACCTCAAGACCCCCACCGACCTCGTCACAAGGGCTGATCATGAAGCCGAGCGGCTGATAGCGGCGCGCATCCGCGCACGCTTTCCGGAGCACGGGCTGCTGGGCGAGGAGGGCATCGCGGCCAGGGGGGAGGGGCCGTGCTGGATCGTGGATCCCATAGACGGGACCGCCAACTTCGCGCACGGTATCCCCTGGTTTGCGGTCTCGATCGCGCTGGAGGACCGCGGGGTCGTGCGGTGCGGCGTGATCGCGATCCCGCCTCTTGGCGAGTACTTCGTGAGCGAGCGCGGCCGGGGGGCCTACCTGCTGTGCGATGGCGCCGCGCCGATCAGGCTGGCGGTCTCCGGCGCGGCGGAGTTGGGCCAGGCCTTGGTGGCGACCGGGCTCCCGAGCGAGCCCGAGCGCAGCCGGCACCTGCCCACCATCGGCCCGCTCATCCTGCGCTCGCTCGAGGTGCGGATCATGGGCGCGGCCGCTATCCACCTGGCGTACCTGGCCGCGGGTCGCCTCGACGCGTTCTGGGAGCCCGGGCTGCAACCCTGGGACGTGGCCGCTGGGATCCTGATGGTAGAGGAGGCCGGCGGTCGGATCAGCGACTGGGCAGGACGGCCGCTACGCTCGCTCCGGACCGAACTGCTGGCGTCCAACGGCCTGCTGCATCCTGTCATGGTGCAGTTGCTCGCCGGACAGGCGCGCGCGCACGAGGCCGGCTAGCCCGAGGCCCCACGTCCGGGCTTTCCCTGTGCCCGCCGCTGCGGCGTGCCCACGAGCCCTCGCGTGACCGCGGGCAGCTGGCACATGCCCACCAGCACGAGCACCGCGTAGGCCGCCCCGAAGGCGACCGCGGAGCTGGCGCTAGGGTCTCCCATGACCGTTACGAACAACCCTGGGTCCCCCAACGCGATCACCGAAGCGTGGATTGTAGCCACAAGCGGCGCGCAGACCAGTATCAACGCCCACCATGCTCCTGGCGTGCTGCGTGTTCCCACAACCCACGACGGTGCCAGCAGGTCGAGACTGATTCCCTCCTGAGCGCGGCGCAGCGCGAGGATGCGCCGAAGCCGGAAGAACACCGTCAGGGTGAGGGCACCCGCCAGGATCGGGAAGAGGCGTGCGAGATCGTCAGGGCTCGGTGGAAAGGACCAGGGCGGCGAGTTCACCCCGGCCAAGCGCGCGTTGAGATGGCGCTGCCTGGCTGCCAGTTCGGCGGAGCGCGCCTGCAGCACCGGTTGTCGGTTCTTCGCCGCGGCCGATGCCGCCCTGAGCAGGCCCTCCAGCGATCTCCGTGCCCGTTCGACCTCTCGCACGGTCTCCTCCGCGCGCTGTGAGGCCGGGCCAAACGAGGATCCAGGGCTGCCCAAGCGCTGCCAGAAGCCTGTATCGGCCGCATACGCCTCGCGCAGCACCTCGTTGAGGGCAAGGACGTGGCGCGCAAGGTCTTGCTCTCCGGCGCGGAGCGCCTCAGCGATCCCGGACGGCGGGTTCTGCAGCACCCGCAGGGGACCCAGCACTCCGTCCAGAGCGGTGCTCAGTGCCTCGACCCGCTGGCCGATCAGTTGCCGGATCGCCTCCCCGATGCTCTCCGACGCCTGCGCGTCCGCGCGGGATCGCGCCATCAGTTCAGCGATGTCGCGCCGCAGCGCCGCCGGTCCCGAATCCAGCGCGTCCCGGAACTCCGTGAGCGCGCCTGCGGCCGCCTCCGCTATTTTCGCCACCGCCTCGTTCGATGCCGCTTCCCCTTCGACGAGTGCAAGCGTTTCGGCAATCTGGGATGCCGCCCTGCGACTTTGAAGGTGGGGGACTACCACGCCCGCGTGCAGCACCGCGATCAGCACGAGCACGCCTGCGAACAGAGCGTGAAAGGCTCGAACCTCACCAGCGTAGGCGCTGATCGCACGTTCGCGGTCAGACGGCTCTGGCACGGCGCACCTCCTGCAGCCTGGCTGTCTTGACATGGTTCCCCGTGCCCGGGCTTCTCGCCTGCACGCCGGCGCTGCTTCGAAGTGTTGACACAGGCATCCGTCCCGCGTACCCTCGACATAGACCGACGCGTCGGTCTATGTCGGCGGGCAGCGCCCGGCCGCCATAGCAGGAGGTCCCCCGCGCGATGGCCCGCCGTGCCAACACGCACTCCGCAACCCGCGACCGGCTGGTCCAGGCGGCCCTGGAGGTCTTTGCCGCGCGCGGATACCACGGCACCACCGTGGATGACATCGTGGCCGCGTCCGTCTCCTCCAAGGGGGCCTTCTACCACTACTTCCGCAGCAAGCAGGGCATCTTTCTGGCGCTGCTCGACCAGCTTGCCGGCATGGTCGAGGCGGGCGTGGACCGCGCCATCGAGAGCGAGGACGGGGCCCTACCCAAGGTCGAGGCCGCGCTGCGGGTCGTGCTGGAGGTCGCTGCCTCGCACCGCGACCTGGCCAGGATACTGCTTGTTGAGTCGGCGGCGCTTGGTCCCGAGTTCGAGCAGAGCCGCCTGGGGATCCACAGGAGGTTCGCCGCGCTCATCCAGCGGCACCTCGATCGCGCATCCGCCGACGGCTCTATCCCCGCGCAGGATACGCAGACCGCATCCGCGGCGTGGATCGGCGCGATCAACGAGGTGCTGACGCAACGGATGGCCGCGAGCGCGGACCTGCTGGAAGTGCTGCCGGCCCTGCGGACCGTGCTGTTGCGCAGCGTCGGCGCGAGGGCTGGCGATGAGCCCTAGCGCGCTGGCTGCCCGGCTCGAGGAGCGGCTGCGCGCAGCGGTCCGCGCGGCACGCGGCAGGGCGCGCGAGGCCGGGAGGCCTGTGCTGGCCTGGGCTTGCGCGCGCGTCCCGCCCGTTGACCCTATCGCTGCCTTTGCGCACGGCGCCGGTGCGCGCGAGCGGATGCTCCTGGCATCACCGGGGAGGACCCACTGGCTGGTCGGCATCGGAAGCGCATGGACGGTCTCCACCAGGGGGGAGGGGCGCTTCGCGGGGGTGGGCGCGGCATGGCAGGGGGTGGTGCGCGACGCCGCTGGCGAGGGATGCCTGGCTCCGGATGAGCCTGCGCAGGCCGGACCTGTGCTGCTCGGAGGATTCGCGTTCGCGCCCGAGGAGCCAGCCGGTCCTGAGTGGGAGGGCTTCGGGGCAGGGTGCATGATCCTGCCCAGAATCTGCGTGACCGGCGCAGAAGGCGAGAACTGGGCTGTCCTCGCCACGATGGTTGCGCCCGACGGCCCGTCTAAGCACCAGGCGGATCAGGTCACGGGCGAAGGGCTGCGGTTCCTCGAAGGCCTGCGCGATCAGCCACCGGCATGCGGACGCGCAGGCGCCGCGGCTCCTGCGCGCGCGATAGCGATCGAGGAGCGTCCATCGCCCGGCGCCTGGAAGACCGGGGTCGCGGCCGCTTCGCGGGCAGTCGGGGAAGGACTCCTGCGCAAGGTCGTGCTTGCGCGCTCGGTCCGCGTGCGCGGCGGTCCCTTCGATCCCGTCGCGGCGCTCCGTAGATTGGATGTCGGCTACCCTGGCTGCACGCTGTTCGCGATGGCAAACGCAGATCGCTGCTTCCTGGGCGCGACGCCCGAACGCCTCGTGCGCGCGCGGGGCGGCGAGGTAAGCGCCATGGCCCTGGCCGGGACCGCGCCCAGGGGGAGCGATGAGGACGAAGACCGGCGTCTCGGCGCGATGCTGCTGGCCAGCGGAAAGGACCGGCTCGAACACGCCGCCGTGGTGGACCTCCTGCGCGAGGATCTCGCTGGCGCGTGCCACGATGTCTCGGTCGAAGACGGCCCCGGGCTTGTTAGGCTGGCGAACGCGCAGCACTTGTGCACCATGCTCCGCGCGAGGATGGAGCCCGGCACGGCGCTGCTTGATCTGGTCGCCCGCCTGCACCCCACCCCGGCTGTGGGAGGGGTTCCGCGCGCCGAGGCACTTGCGTGGATACGCGGGCACGAGGGCTTCGAGCGGGGCTGGTATGCCGGGCCGGTCGGCTGGCTGGACCAGAGGGGCGAGGGCGAGTTCGCGGTCGGCATCCGATCGGCGCTCCTGCGCGCCGATCTGGCCGTGCTCTACGCGGGGTGCGGGATCGTCGCGGGTTCCGACCCCGACGCGGAGTACGCCGAATCCCGCCTGAAGCTGGCGCCCATGATGTCGGCGCTTGGAATCAAGGAGGAACCTGCGTGAGCGCTCCCGAGAACGCGACCTACGCCTATATCGGCGCCGTGGTGGACGAGCTCACACGCTGCGGCGTGACGGACCTGGTCCTGTGCCCGGGATCGCGCTCGACGCCCATCGCGTTGTGCGCGGCGCGCCATCCCGGCATAAGGGTCTGGACGCTGATTGACGAGCGGTCTGCCGGGTTCTTCGCCCTGGGGCTGGCGAAGGGTCGCCGCGGCCCAGTGGCCCTGCTCTCGACCTCCGGCACCGCGGCGGGCAACTTCCTGCCCGCGGTGATCGAGGCGCGATACGGCCGCGTGCCGCTGGTGGTGCTTACCGCCGACCGCCCGCACGAGCTGCGCGATATCGGGGCGTCCCAAACGATTGACCAGGTGCGCCTCTACGGAACGCACGCCAAGTGGTTCGCGGATGTGGCGATGCCGGAGGCCACCGACCTGATGCTGCGCTACGCCCGCGGCACGGCCGCGCGCGCGGTGGCGGCGGCCGCAGGCGCGCCCGCGGGCGCGGTCCACCTCAACTTCCCGCTGAGAGAGCCGCTGGTGCCGGTTCCCGCTCCCCACGAGATCCCTCCGGAGGAGAAGCGCGACCGTGCCGCCTGGAGCGGGCGCGATGCAGGACGCCGCTGGGCCACGGCAAGCCCGGCGCAGAGGGCTCTCGAGCCCGCGCTCGCCGCTGCCCTCGCCCAAGAGCTGGCGGCGCGGCGCGGCCTGATTGTCTGCGGGCCACAGGACGATCCCTTGCTGCCCGAGGCCGTCTGCCGTCTGGGCATGGCGCTGGGCTACCCGGTGCTGGCCGATCCCCTCTCGCAGGTGCGCTGCGGATCTCACACACGCGGGCCGGTTGTTGATGCCTACGACGCGCTGCTGCGCACCGCGTGCGCGGAGGAGATCCCGTCCCCGGAGGTCGTCCTGCGCTTCGGAGCCGCTCCCGCCTCGAAGCCGCTCGTGCGCTATCTCGAATCGCACGGTGCCGCCCGGCAGATCGTCGTGGATCCGGGCGCCGAGTGGAACGACCCCTCGCGCCTGGCCGCGGAGTTCGCGCACGCCGATCCTGTCTTGCTCTGCCGGGCCTTGCTCGACGCGCTGGGAGATCGAACGCCCGAGGGGCGCGGGCCGGATTCCGTCGAGCGGGCGCGGCGCGCCTGGCTGCCCCTCTGGCAGGACCTGGGTGCGCGGGCCCGGCTGGCCATCAGGCGACATCTGGACGCGCTGGAGGAGCCCTTCGAGGGCAAGGTCTTCGCCGAGCTGTCCGATCTGCTGCCCGACGGCGCGGTGCTCTACGTGGGCAACAGCATGCCGGTGCGCGACCTCGACACCTTCTTCCCGGGGGTGTCGCGCAGGATCCGGTTCCTGGGGAACCGCGGTGCCAGCGGAATCGACGGGCTGGTCTCGAGCGCGCTGGGTGTGGCCGCGTCCTGCGGGCCGGTGGTCCTGGTGCTCGGGGACCTGTCCTTCTACCACGACCAGAACGGCCTGCTGGCGGCGAAGCTGTACGCGCTCGACGCCACCATCGTGCTGGTCAACAACGACGGCGGCGGGATATTCTCGTTCCTTCCGCAGGCCGAGTACCCCGAGCACTTCGAGGCGCTCTTCGGCACGCCCCACGGCCTTGACTTCAGGCACGTCGCCACTCTCTACGGCGCGTCGTATTCACGCGCGGATTCGTGGGCCGGCTTCAGGTCACAGGTGCGGGAAGGCATCTCCTCGCCGGGGCTGGCCATAGTGGAGGTGCGCACCGCGCGGGATCGCAACGTCGTGCGCCACCGCGAGGTGTGGCAGGCGGTCGAGGCCGCCCTGCGCGCCTCCTCGCCGGCCGCGACCACTGGGGGTACCCTCTGATGCCGCGGATCCCTGCAAACGGCGTGCATCTCAACGTCGAGCAGTCCGGCGAGGGGCCGCCGCTCGTGCTGCTGCACGGCTTCACCGGCAGCGCAGCGGGCTGGGCCGAGCACGCCGCCGCTTTCGCGGCGCGCCACACCACGGTAGCGGTGGACCTGCTGGGCCACGGGCGATCCGATGCGCCTGACGATCCCTCGCGCTACGGGATCGGCCACGCCGCCGAGGACGTGCTGGGGGTGCTGGACGCCCTGGGGATCGGGCGTGCGAGCCTTCTTGGCTACTCGATGGGCGGACGCGTTGCGATCGCGCTGGCGATCGTCGCGCCCGAGCGGCTGGACGCGCTCGTCCTGGAGAGCGCCTCGCCCGGGATCCGTGACGCCTCCTCCCGGCGCGAGCGCACCGCCACGGATGCCGCGCTGGCCGCGGCGATCGAGCAGGATGGAGTCGGGGCGTTCGTGGATCGGTGGGAGCGCCTGCCGCTCTTCGCAAGCCAGGCAGCGCTGCCCGAACAGGCGCGCCGGGAACTGCGCGCCCGCCGGCTTCAGAACAACCCCGCAGGGCTGGCCAACAGCCTGCGCGGGCTGGGGCAGGGCGCGCAGCCCGACATGCGCGAGCATCTCCCGGCGGTCCGCGCAGCCACGCTGCTGATAGCGGGCGCGCTCGACCCCGCCTACTGCGCGCTGGGAGAGGAGATGCGCGCCATGATACCGCGCGCGCGTCTGGAGATCGTTCCCGACGCCGGGCACGCGGTGCACCTGGAGCAGCCAGAGCGGTTCTGCAGTCTCGTGCTCGATTTCCTTGCTGGGAGAATGGGGTGAGGATGCCATGTCCGTGAAGTGGACGAAGGTCAGGGACTACAACGACATCATCTACGAGCACTCCGAGGGCATCGCCAGGATCACAATCAACCGTCCCGAGGTGCGCAACGCCTTCCGGCCGGAGACAGTTGTGGAGTTGATGCATGCCTTCGCGGACGCGCGCGACGACTCCACGATCGGCGTGGTGCTCCTGACCGGCGCCGGCGACCAGGCGTTCTGCTCCGGGGGCGACCAGCGCGTGCGGGGCGACGCGGGCTACGTCGGTGGGGACAAGATCCCCCGGTTGAACGTGCTCGACCTGCAGCGTCAGATCCGCACCCTGCCCAAGCCGGTGATAGCGGTGGTGGCCGGATACGCCATCGGCGGCGGGAACGTGCTCGCCACGGTCTGCGATCTGACGATCGCCGCCGACAACGCGATCTTCGGGCAGACCGGCCCGAAGGTCGGCAGCTTCGACGCCGGCTACGGCTCGACGTACCTCGCGCGCATCGTTGGTCACAAGAAGGCCCGCGAGATGTGGTACCTCTGCAGGCAGTACAGCGCGCAAGAGGCCCTGGAGATGGGTCTGGCGAACGCCGTGGTTCCCCTTGCGCGCCTCGAGGAGGAGGCCGTGGCCTGGGCCAGGGAACTGCTCGAGAAGAGCCCGCTCGCCCTGCGCCTGCTCAAGGCAGCGTTCAACGCCGACACCGACGGCCTGGCAGGGCTGGTGCAACTGGGCGGCGACGCCACGCTGCTCTACTACATGTCGGAGGAGGCGCAGGAAGGCCGGAACGCCTACCTGGAAAAGCGCAGGCCCAACTTCAAGAAGTTCCCCCGGTACCCGTAGACGGCGATGCGTCCCTGGGTACTCGCCGCACGTGTGCCCACGCTTCCAGCGGCCGTCGCGCCGGTCGTGGTCGGCACCGCCGCGGCCGCCGGCGATGGGATGTTCAGTCCCCCTGCCGCGCTTGCCGCGCTTGTCGTCGCCCTGGCCATCCAGATCGGCACCAACCTGCACAATGACGCCCTCGATTTCCTGCACGGGGCCGACACCCCGCGGCGCGCTGGGCCGGTGCGCGTGACCCAGACCGGGCTGCTGTCGCCGCGGCAGGTGCTCGCGGGCGCCTACCTGTGTCTGGGAATCGCCTCCGCGGCCGGCCTCTACCTGGTGGCGCTGCGGGGCTGGCCCGTGCTGGTGGCGGGTGCGGCCTCCATCGCGGCCGCCCTGGCGTACACGGCGGGTCCGCTGCGCCTGGGATACCGAGGGCTGGGCGAGCTCTTCGTCTTCCTCTTCTTCGGGGTGGTGGCCGTCGTCGGCAGCGACTACGTGCAGAGCGGGAGCGTCCGCGCCGTGGCGCTGGCCGCCTCGGTGCCTGTGGGGCTGCTGGCCGCCGCGATTCTCGTGCTCAACAACCTGCGCGACATGGCGAGCGACCGCGCTGCCGGGAAGCGCACGCTTGCCGTGCGAATGGGCGCGCGCGCGACGCGCGCTCTGTACCTGTGCTGCTTGGGGGGGGCGTTGGCAGCGCCCGCGGCGATGCGCCTGGCCGGGCTGCTCGGAGCGTGGTTCTGGCTGCCCTGGCTGGCAGCACCCGCAATGCTCTCGCTGGCGCGCACGGTGCTGCGGCACGACGCCGCCGAGGCCCTCGTCGCAGCGCTGAAGCGCACCGCAGGGCTCCTCCTGGCCTACGCGGTGCTGCTGGCGGCGGCCCTGTTATGAAGTCGCCGGCTGAGAGTTTGCCCGACTGGCTCCATGCACGGGCGCGCCTCTTTCCACACCGGCTGGCGCTTGCAGCGGGATCGGAGCGCCTGGCGTTTGGCGAGCTGGACCGGCGCGCGGACGGCGCGGCGCGCAAGCTGGCGGGCCTGGGCGTCAGGGAGGGCGCGCGCGTGGCCCTCGTGCTTGGGGGCGGCGCCCCGTTCGTGGTTCTCACGCACGCGCTGGCGCGGCTGCGCGCGGTCATGGTGCCGATCAACACGCGTCTGGCCCCGCCCGAGATGGTCTGGTGCCTGCGGGATGTCGCGCCGGCGCTGGTCGTCTGCGAGGCGGCAGCAGCCGGCGTCCTGGGAGGCGGCATCCGGATCCTCACGCTCGAGGAGCTCGCCGCGCTGCCCGAGGCAGACGCTTCCCTGCGCCGGCGCGTGTCGCTGGCGCAGGTGCAGGGGATCATCTACACCTCGGCGACGACGGGGCGCCCCAAGGGCGTCATGCTGACCTTCGGCAACCACTGGTGGAACGCGGTCGGCTCGGCGCTCAACCTCGGGCTTCGCGCGGACGACTGCTGGCTGGCCCCGCTGCCGCTCTACCACATCGGCGGCCTGGCAATACTCTGGCGCAGCGTCATCTACGGCATTCCCGCGATTGTGCACTCGGCCTTCGATCCCGGCGCTGTCAACCGCGAGATAGACTCGGGGAGCGTCACCGTGGTCTCGGTTGTAGGCACAATGCTCCAGCGCATGCTGGAGGAGCGGCGGGGCCGCCCGTTTCCCCCATCGCTCAGGGTCGTGCTGCTGGGAGGCGGGCCCCCGCCGCCGGGCCTGATCGAGGCATGCCTGGAGCAGGGGGTGCCGGTCGCTCCGTCCTACGGGCTGACAGAGGCCGCCTCTCAGGTCGCGACGCTGCTCCCCGATGAGGTGGCGGCCAGGCCGGGTTCATCCGGGCGGCCGCTGTTTCCCGTCGAGGTGCGCATAGGGCGCCTGGGCGACGAGGCCCCACGTGAAGCGGCGTCTGCGCGCGCCGGCGAGATCCTGGTGCGCGGCCCCACGGTCACCCCGGGCTACGCCGACCGACCCGAGGAGACCGCGCCTGTGCTGCGAGGCGGCTGGCTGCACACGGGTGATGTGGGCCACGTGGACGACGACGGCTACCTCTATGTCGCGGACCGCAGGGACGACCTGGTGGTCTGTGGCGGCGAGAACGTCTATCCGGCAGAGGTGGAAGACGTGCTGCGCGGTCATCCTGCCGTCCTGGATGCTGGCGTGTTCGGATTCACCGATCCCGAGTGGGGGCAGGCCGTGGCAGCCGCGATCGTGTTGCGCCCCGGCTTGACCCTCGACGTGGAAGGGGCGCGCGCCTTCTGCGCCGCGCACCTGGCCCGGTACAAGGTGCCGAAGCGCATCTGGTTTGTGGAGGACCTCCCGCGCTCCCATTCGGGCAAGCTGATCCGCCGAGCGCTACGCGCGCTGGCGCAGCGCGATACCTGATCCGGCCTAACTGATCAGGGCGCCGATCGCTTCGGCGAGCGCGTCCACCTCCCCACGCGCGTTGTATGCCTGGATAGAGACCCGGAGGATCGGGCGGCCGTTCCAGTTCCACACCGGAACCTCGATCCGGAACTCCTCGCGCAGGCGCCGCTGGAACTCCTCCGGATCGCAGGGCGGCAGGGGGATGCTGGCCATCTGGGAATACCAGGCGCGACCGTCGGGCTGCGTATCCGGACAGATCGGGGGCAGTCCTGTGAGCGAGCCGATCGCCCCGCGCGCGTATCCGGCGAGCGCGTGGCACGCCTGCCGCACCGCATCCCAGTTGTGCCGGCGCATGAACTCGATCGCCGAGGGCACGGCCAGGAAGGCCGCCAGGTCGCGCGTTCCCTGATACTCGTGCTCGTCAATGAAACGCGACGGTCCCGGCTTCTCGGACCGCCACCCCCAGCTCGTGATCAGCGGATCGAGCAGCGGCTGGACCTCGCGCCGCGCGTACAGGAAGGCCGAGCCCTTTGGCGCGCACATCCACTTGTGGCAGTTGCCGGCGTAGAAGTCGGCGCCCAGCTCCCGCAGGGAGAGCGGGATCTGGCCCGGCGCGTGCGCGCCGTCCACCACGGCCAGAATACCGGCGGATCGGGCGCGCGCGATCAGCTCCTCCACCGGAAGGATCAGAGCGGTGGGCGGGGTGATGTGGCTGATGAACAGCACCCGGGTCCTGGGCGTTACGCCCGACCAGACAGCCTCGACCACCTGCTGACGCGTTCCGACCGGGACAGGGATGTGCGCCCGCACGTAGGCCGCGCCGGCCTTCTCGCAGACGAACGTCCAGGTGCGGTCCAGCGCCCCGTACTCGTGGTCGGTGGCGAGCACCTCGTCGCCCGGGGCCAGGCGCAACGAGCGGGCCACGATGTTGAGCGCGGTGGTTGTGTTGGGCACGTATACGAGATCCTGTGCGTCGGCGTCCAGGTACTCCCCCAGGTCGAGGCGCGCCCGCGCCAGCAGGTCGGCGGCGCGCCGCGCCAGGAACTCGACGGGTTGCTCCTCGAGAGCGCGCTGCCAGCGCTGGTACGCCTCAAAGACCGGCCTCGGACACGCGCCGAACGATCCGTGGTTTAGGAAGATCACGTCGTCGCGCAGCAGGAACTGGTCGCGGATGGCGGGAGCACCTCCTCTGCGGTCTACCGCGTCGGCGCCAGCGCCACGTCCAGGACGACAAGCGGCCCTTCCGCAACCAGGACCCTCCTCGTCTCGGGCTGGTAGCCTTCCCTGGAGATCCGCACGATGTGAGTTCCCGCGGGCAGCAGGCGGTAGAACCGCCCGGAGACCGGATCGCTGGTGCGATCCCTGGCCGCGCCGCCGGCGAATCCCTCCACCTCGATCTGCGCCTCCAGGGGCTGGCCGGTCTTCGCGTCCGTTGCCCTTCCCGTGATCCCAGGCCCGCGGAAGGTGAACGCGTCCCCCTCCCTGCCGTGGCGGAACCAGCGCAGCCACTGCCTGATCCCGTCCGAGAGGTTGCGCACGTACTCGTCTGCCTGGCGGACCGAAGGTGGATCGTCGTCGCTCGGGTCGGGCGTGTAGAAGTACCGGTCGTTGTAGAGGCGTCGGGCGATCTCGAGGGTGAAGTGGAACGTTCCTGTCGCCGCGTGGTGCCAGTTCGACGCCTGGCCGTGCGGAGCCAGCAGGGTGTTCGCGGGCACCTGGCAGATCGCCGGGTCGGCTATCGGCGATCCCGGCACGCAGAACCCCCCTGTCTGCCGGGACACCATTATCCAGGAGGCCAGCTCGCGCGCCATCGTCGCCAGGCGCGCCCGATCCGCGGGCGGAGGGGCCGGATCCTCGGCGCGCCCGCCCGACCACGGCAGCATGATCTGGCTCTGCGGAAACGGGTTGCCGTGATGGAAGTCGATCCCGAAAAGCGGGCGCTGCTCGGTCGCCAGGTCGCGCAGCGCCCGGGTCTCGGGCTCCGAGAAGGGCGCGGTACCGCGGTAGTATGGCGCGTTCGGGTCAACGCACTCCGGCTGGTAGACGGCGCAGCGATCCCAGCGGAAGTCGTAGTTGCGGTTGAGATCCACGCCCGGCCGGTCCCCGTTCTTGCGCTGGTTCGTCTCGTAGCCCCAGATGTTCTGGATCGGCACGAACCAGATCTCGTAGGCGTCTACCCAATCGGTGATGTCGGGGTCGGTGCCGTAGCCGCGCGCGAGATCGTGGATGAGCCCGAGCGTGATGCGAAGCCCCAGCGGCTCCCGGCCGTGGATGATGCCCAGGAACAGCCATGCCGGCTCGTCCTCTTCCTGCGGCGCGTTGTCCGAGACCTTCACCGCCAGGATCGCTTTGCCGTGCGAGCTGCGGCCGATCTCGCGCACGTGCACAATGCCGGGGAAGGCCTCCTGCAGCCGCGCGAGGCGGGTCGCCACCTGCTCGTATGTGGGGTAGAAGGCCTCCTGCTGTTGGGCGAGCGTGCCGGCGAGGGGGGCCGTCGAAGAGAGGGCGCCTACCAGCACGCCGGCAGCCACGAGGCGCAATATCAAGCCGGCAGCCCCCGCACCTCGCGTGCCAGCATGCTCAGCCGCTCGGCGCCGCGCGCGGTGACGACGACTATTTCCTCCAGACGGACCCCGAACTCGCCTTCCAAGTAGATGCCGGGCTCTACGCTGAACACCATTCCTTCTTGCATCGGCAGGTCGTTGGTGTGCGTGACAGATGGGGGTTCGTGCCCGGTGAGGCCGATGCCGTGCCCGGTGCGGTGCGTGAAGTACCTGCCGTAGCCGGCGTTCTCGATCACGGCGCGCGCGGCCTTATCGACCGATGAGATCGGATCGCCGGGCCTGACCGCTTCCATGGCGGCGCGCACCGCGTGTTCGACTATCGTGTGGATCTCGCGATAGCGCGCCGTGGGTTCGCCCAGGAAGCCCATGCGGGTGATGTCCGACATGTATCCCTCGAGACGGCCGCCGAGATCCACCAGGACCGGCTCGCTGGCCTGCAGGGCGCGGCCGCCCGATCGGTGGTGCGGGTAGGCCGAGTTCGGGCCGCTCCCGACGATTGCCGCCCCGAGCTGGGCCACCTCCTGTTCCGCGAACGCCTCGGCGGCCGCGCGGGCCACCGCGCTCTCGGTCGCGCCGGGGCGGCAGGCAGCAAACGCCGCGTCCACGGCGACATCGGCCGTTGCGGCGGAACGCCGCAACAACGCGATCTCCTCAGGGGTCTTTATCATGCGCACGGGCGCCATCACCTCGGCGCCAGGAGCGAAGACGCTCCTCGCCCACTGCTGCTGCAGGAGCAGCAGGAAGTCGGCCCGCATCGTGTCGCCAACGCAGATGCGTTCGCGAGGACCTAGCCGGCCGTGCGCCTGGCGCAGCGCATCCCCGGGCCCCTCGGCGTCCGTGTAGGTGAGGAAGGGCAGGGCGATGCGGCCGCGCGCCTCCCCGGCGTTGAGCTCGGGCACGAGGAAGAGCGCGTCCTCTTCTGTCAGGAACAGGTAGCACGGCCGCTCGTCGGCATGCGGGGTGTAGCCGAGCAGGTAGTACATGTCGTCGCCCGGCGGCAGGCTGACGAGATCAACCTGCGCCAGCCGCATCCGGGTGCGCGTGCGACCGAGGCGATCTGAGGCGGGCATCTGGAGCTCCTCCCGGGGCCGCTCCCTGCGGGCGGGAGGACACCCCGATGCATTCAATACACCGCCCGGCTTGGGCGGACCTCCCGCCTTCGCGTGCCGCGGCAGGAACGATTCAGGGTGCTGGCGAATCCGCACGCGGTCATGCCGTCACCGCCCGCTTCGCCGTCCCCGACAGGTGAATCCCTGAGCGTCCTTGGGCGCCGCGCCGCAAGGATCGCGGCGCTCCTGCGCGGGCGCTACCCCGTCACCCGGCTGCCGCTTCGTCACCGGGACCCGCTGCAGCTGCTGGTGGCCACCATGTTGTCGGCGCAGTGCACCGACGCCCAGGTGAACCGGGTCACGCCGCCGCTTTTCGCCCGCTACAGGACGCCGGACGAGTTCGCCGCCGCCGACCCTCTCGAGGTGGAAGCGATCATCCGGCCCACCGGCTACTTCCGGCAGAAGGCGCGCGCGATCGTGCGCATGGCCAGGACCCTTCAGGCCGAGTTTGGGGGCGTAGTGCCGCGCACGATGGAGGAACTGCTGCGCCTCCCGGGCGTGGGGCGCAAGACCGCCAATGTGGTCCTCGGGGGCATCTTTGGTGTGCCCGGCGTCGTGGTTGACACGCACGTGCGACGCGTAAGCCGGCGCCTGGGCCTTGCAGCACACGACGATCCGGCCAAGATCGAGGCGAGCCTCATGCGGGTTCTGGACCGCCGGGAGTGGTCGGACTTCTCCCTGCGGGTCATCTACCTGGGGCGGGAGGTGTGTCGGGCGCAGCGCCCGGCCTGCCCTGCCTGCCTCCTGCGGCGCCTGTGTCCTTCGGCCCGGCATGACGGCCGGCCGCCCTGGATGAGGCCTGGCTCCCCGGCGCGCGGAATCCGATCCAGAGGCCGGTCCACCCGATGACCAGGTGCGCGAAGATGTAGAGATCGCGCGCCTGGATACCCAGCACCGGAATCCAGCCCCCGCTGAGCAGCACGCTCAGAATCCCAAGGAGGGCCGCGAGTGTGTAGGCCAGGCCCGAGGCCTGCGCCCCGAATCGCGCACCCCAGCCCGCGGCTCCCAGGCAGACCAGTACGGCCCCGCTCGCCAGGTGGGCCAGCCGGGCTCCAGGGGCCGCATGCAGCGCCGTCAGGCTCTGGGCAAGGAGTCCCAACAGCAGGAGGGCGATGCCGGAGGTCAGGCAGTAGAGACGCGTCACCGTGTTCCTCGTAGAAGATGCTTCATTCCAGTTCGTCCCGGCAGTGCCGCATACCTCCGCAGGAGTGCGCGCAGGGCAGGGTGAATCGCCCGGTGAGGTGATGGTGTCAATGCGCACCGGACGTTCGACAGTCATCGCGCGCCGTGGAATGATCGCCACCGGCCACCCGCTCGCCACCGCGGCCGGCCTCAAGGTCCTGGCGGACGGCGGCAACGCCACGGACGCGGCCGTGGCCACCGCCGCGGTGCTGGGCGTGGTGCAGCCGATGATGAGCGGGCTCGGTGGCGATACCTTCATGCTTGTCTACCACAAGAAGGAAGACCGCGTCTTCGGGCTGAACGGCAGCGGCCCAGCACCCGCGGGCGCGACACGTGAGTACTTCGCCGAGGCAGGTTGCGCGGCAATGCCGCTGCGCGGGATGCTGGCCGCCTCGGTGCCCGGCGCGGTGCGCGCGATGGACGAGTCCCTCAGCCGGTGGGGAAGCGGCCGGTTCTCGCTGCGGCGGCTGCTCGAGCCCGCGATCCGCTACGCCGAAGAAGGCGTGCCGGTGGCGCGGAAGGTCGCCCAGTGGATCGGTGAGGCCGCGCAGACAATAGCCCGGCACCCTTCCTGCGCGGCCGTGTTCCTCCCGCGCGGCAGGCCTCTGCAAGAAGGTGAGATACTGGTCCAGCGCGATCTCGGAGAGGCGCTGCGCGTCGTGGCCGCGGGGGGTTCCCAGGCCTTCTACGAAGGCCCGATCGCCGCGGCGATAGGCGCGCACAGCCGCGCCCACGGAGGGCTGCTTTCGCCGGAGGACTTCGCCGGGTACGCCGTGGACGTGCACGAGCCGCTCGCGACCACGTTTCGCGACCTGACTGTCTACGCCACCGCGCCGCCGTCCCAGGGAATCCTGCTGCTCGAGATGCTGAACATCCTCGAGGGCTTCGAGCCCGCACGCTGGGACTCACCCGATGCCATTCACCGGGCCGTTGAGGCCAAGCGCATCGCCTACGCCGACCGGCTCGCGTACCTGGGTGATCCGGTCTTCGTGCGCAATCCAATCCGCGCGTTGCTCGCCAAGGACTACGCGGCCCGTCGGAGGCAGGAGATAGACCAAGATCGGGTCGCCGGCGCCACCTCCGGCGGCCTTCCGCCCGAAGCGACAGGAGACACGACCTACTTCTGCGTGGCCGACTGCGAGGGGAATCTCGTCTCCTACATCACGAGCCTGTCGGCCGCGTTTGGCTGCTGCGAGATCGCCGAGGGCACCGGTATCCTGCTCAACAACCGCGCGGGCCGGGGGTTCACCCTGGAAGCCGGTCACCCCAACTGCATTGCGCCCGGCAAGCGGACCATGCACACGCTGACCCCATACATGGCCTTCCGTGACGGCGCGCCCTGGCTGGTGTGGGGCACGCCCGGAGGCGACGCGCAGCCGCAGTGGAGCATGCAGGTCCTACAGAACCTGCTCGAGTCCTCCATGAGCCCGCAACAGGCGGTGGAGGCCCCGCGCTGGCACAGCTTCCCAGGCACCGATCCGGCCACGCTCGGATCGCGGCTCGAGCTGCGCGTCGAGGAGGGGTTCCCGCCGGAGACCCTCGCCGAACTGGCGCGCAGGGGGCACCGCGTCGTGCCGGCCCCCTCGCCCGAGGGCGGCGGCGGGGCCCAGGCGATCCTGGTGGACCACGCGCGCGGGACGTACCTGGGCGCCTCGGACCCGCGCGTGGACGGGTGCGCGATCGGTCTCTAGCGCCCTCCCTGTGGCGGGACTTCTGCTCCTGCCGTGAAGGGACGGTCCGAGGGAAGCAGCTCGATCCACACCGGCCCCCTGGGAAGCACAACCTGATTGCCGCTTGCGGTCTGAAGCGCCAGGGGCTTGTCCCTTGATCTTCGCCAGGTCCCCTCGATGATGTGTCCTCCGGTGATGACCGCGAGGCGCCCTCCACCGATCAGGTTGATCTTGCTGCTGGGGGTCCCGCTCTCCATCACGTCGCGCCACTGCACGAACATCACCAGCACCGATGCCGGAGCGATCTGCCTGCCATCCGCGTCCAGGTGGGGCCGGCCGTCCTGATCACGGAGATATGCGTGCCTGGCGGCATCGTACCTGTAACGCACCGAGTACAGCGGCCCGTAGTCGAGCACGACCATGTTGGCGGACGCCGCCTCGGGCAACGCCGCCTCGGGCAGCGCCGCCTGCGACGCGCCCTCCATGGAGTACGGCACCTCGCCCGCGCGCACCTTGAGGGGCTTCCTGCGCAGTTCGGCGCGAAGGCGATCGAGTCGCGTGTAGAGGTTGTGGGGCATCTTACGCGACGAATCGCGCCAGAACGGCCCCGAGGCCCAGAACTCGTTGATGACCGGGAGGTTGCGCGTCCTGATTGACGCCAGGGCCTCCGCGCTGTGCCCGGCGTGCACCAAGACCGCGCCCAAGTCCCCGGCGATCTCGAGCATGTACGCCCGGGCGCTGCGCACCGGGCCGATCGCCGTGGTCGTATCCCCACAGTAGGAGGCGAGAAAGCGCGTGATGCGCGCCTCGGTTGGAACCGCGAAGACCAGGCACGCCTCGGCCAGGCCTGACTGCGGCCGGGCCTGCGGCGCGTTCTCGATCACGATCAGCAGCGGAATCTCACCGTCGGCTCCTGGGATGAGCGCGCGCTCCATCTCGGGCTGCTCCGGAGGCGCGGGGGCGGGTTGCCCGCCCCGTTGGGGCGTGCTACGCCACGCGAACAGCCCGGCGGCGAGCACCACCGCGATTGTTGCCGCCCAGATAACCGCTCTTTGCTTGGGGCTCATGTGCGGGTAACATTATACCGGCGTCGAGTCCGACGTGACCACATGGAGGTGCAGCATGCCCGATGCGCGACGTGAGCGCACCCTCGTCTTCCTGAAGCCGGACGGCGTCCAGCGCGGGTTGATCGGGAAGATCCTGGGACGGTTTGAGGGCGCGGGATTGAAGGTGATCGGCCTGAAGATGATGCGCGCGGCGCCTGAACTGCTCGAGCGTCACTACCCGGCGGACGAAGGATTCCTGCGCACGATCGGCGGCAAGACGCGCGAGGCGTTCGAGGCAGCCGGCCTGGACGTCCGGCGCGAGGCGGGCACCGACGATCCCCTGGCCATCGGGCGGCAGGTACGGCAGTGGCTGATCGAGTTCGTCGCGTCAGGGCCGGTGGTCGCGTTCGTGCTGGAAGGCACGCACGCCGTCTCGGTGGCCCGCAAGATCGTGGGCGACACGCTGCCCTACCGCGCCGCGCCCGGAACGATAAGGGGCGACCTGTCCGCTGACTCCCCGGCGGTCGCCAACCTGCAGAAGCGCCCGGTGCGCAACCTGGTTCATGCCTCGGGGACGCTCGAAGAGGCAGCCTCTGAGATGGCGCTGTGGTTCTCCCCCCAGGAGATGCACGACTACCGTCGGGTGGACGAGGACCTCATCCTAGGGTAACGCCTCGCCCAGCACCCACCCGCTGCCCGAGAGCACCTGCCCGGGGCGGGGATCCGCCGGCAGCACTCCGCGGTCGGCGGCCAGCGAGAGGGTGACCCCGGCCGTGGCGATGCGCATCCACCAGAAGCGCTCGCCGCTGGCAGCGTTGGCCAGATCGTGCGCCTCAGCGATGTACCCGGTGACCAGCGCCGTGGCGTCGGCGTCGCCGGACGGCTCGTCCGCCCCGTGGTGGATGCTCGATGCGAACGATTGGACCAGCGGCAGGTACGAGAACTCCCTGACCGCCTCGTAGGCGCGCGCGTCCGGGTACAGGGTGGCCTCGTGCAGGATCAACGCCAGGCGCACCGTGATCACGCGTCCCGGGCGCAGCCGTTCCCTGACGGCCAGGTAGTTCACCAGGTCAACGCGCAGGGGGAAGACCCCTGAGTAGGGCTCGTCGTCGTCGGTGGGGTTGAGCCACCCGTCAGCCCATCCTTCAAAGCCGCCGTCGTCGGACGGGCCTGCGCCGGTCAGCGCGATGCGGCACACGTCGTCGGTGGCGAAGAACGGCGTGGCGATCAGGGCCTCGCCCGCCTCGTCGGTCTGCACCCAGATCTCCGGTCCCCCGCCCGGGGCCCAACGCACCAGAAGGTGCCCGCCCTCGCCCGCGACGCGGCTGCCGGTCTGCGCAGCCCGTCGGGCAAGCGCCCAGTACTCGCGCACGTCGCGCACCGGGAAGCCTATGGCGGTGAAGTGGCTGGACATGGTCCCGCCGGATTCGTTCCCGCAGCGCCGCCCTATTCCTTCAGGCGAGGCAATCCGGCGGGGAGGGAAACTGCCGCCACGGTTGAACTCCCTTCATGATCGCTCGGGAACTGCTCGTCTGGATCGTCGGAACCAAAGGGGGCCCACAAGCCATGCGCAGCCGCCACCTTGTGGTCGTGGTGCTTGGGATCGCCCTTGCAGTGGGTCTCGCGGCGCTGCTGGTGACGATTGTCATCCGGCAGCAGGAATCCCGCCTGACCTACTTCCGGATCGTGGACGTGGCCGAGGACGAGCCGGATCCCGCGGTGTGGGGGCGCAACTTCCCAGACCAGTACGAGGCGTACATCAAGACGGTGCGCACCTCCGAGCTTGTCAGGTACAGCGAGTTCGGGCGCTACGGCGGATCAGAGGCGTTCTCGAAGCTCGACCGGCACCCTGATCTCGTCAAGGTCTTCGCGGGGAACCCCTTTGGCGTGGACTACCGGGAGGAGCAGGGGCACCTCCAGGCGCTCCGCGCCGTGCAGGAGACCAAG
Organism: Armatimonadota bacterium; assembly: GCA_037443365.1. Lineage (GTDB taxonomy): Bacteria > Sysuimicrobiota > Sysuimicrobiia > Sysuimicrobiales > Humicultoraceae > VGFA01. The sequence goes on along the minus strand of JBBIOM010000011.1, from coordinate 25,114 downwards.
CGGCTGGGCGACGCCAAGCCGGGAACATGCATGACCTGCAAGTCCAGCGATGTGCCCCGCTTGATGAAGAGGTTGGGCGCAGCCCGGTTCTACGCCACCCCCATGAAGGAACTGATCGCACAGAACAACATCAAGCACGCCATCTCCTGCGCCGATTGCCACGATTCCAAGACAATGGCCCTGCGCCTGTCCCGGCCGGCGTTCGCCGAGGCGATGAGGGCCAGGGGGATCGACGTCGGCGCCGCCAGCAGGCAGGAGATGCGGACGTATGTGTGCGCGCAGTGCCACGTGGAGTACTACTTCCGCGGGGCCACCGAGAAGTACCTCGTGTTCCCGTGGTCCAAGGGACTCCGGATCGAGAACATCGAGGCCTACTACGACGAGATCAAGTTCAAGGACTGGGAGCACGCGATCACAAAGGCCCCGATGATCAAGATTCAGCATCCCGAGTTCGAGCTGTGGTCCAGCGGAAACCACGCCCGCTCCGGTGTGGGCTGCGCGGACTGCCACATGCCCTACAGGCGGGTGGGCTCGGTCAAGGTCACCGACCACTGGATCCGCTCGCCCCTGATGAACGTGCAGAACGTCTGCGCCACCTGCCATCGCCAGTCCGAGGCCGAGCTGCGCGCGCGCATCCTGGAGGCCCAGGACCGGACCTATCAGTTGCTGTCGCAGGCGGAGCGGGCGATCACAGACGCCGTGGCGGCGATAGAGAAGGCGGCATCCGAGGGCGCAACCGACCAGGCGCTCGCCGAGGCGCGCGCGCTGCACCGTCGGGCGCAGATCCGGTGGGACTTCATCAGCGCCGAGAACAGCATGGGCTTCCACAGCCCGCAGGAGGCGGTCCGGGTTCTGGGCGACGCGATTGATCGTGCCAGGCAGGCCGAGATCGCCGCGCTTCGGGCGCCGCGGCCGCGGCGGTAGGGGAACTACCTGTGCGCCCCTGGACCGGTGCAGGCCTGGCGCTGGCCTTTCTGGCCGGCACCGTGCTCGGCCTGGGCGCTTACACGTTCGTCTACGGCAAGGGCTACTCGTACCTGCTGGACGATCCCGCGGCCTGCGTCAACTGCCACATCATGCGCGACAACTACGACACCTGGGCGGTGGCGACGCACCGCACGGTCAGCTGCAACCAGTGCCACGTGCCCGCCTCTGGGGCGGCCAAGTACCTATCCAAGGCCAGGAACGGCTTCCTGCACGCGTACGCCTTCACCTTCAAGGATGTCCAGACGGTCCGGATCAGGCCGTCGAACCAGCGGGTTCTGACGGCGAACTGCCAGGCCTGCCACACGCGCATGGTGGCGATGATCGAGCCGCGCAGCACGGCACCCTCAAGGTTCTGCTTCGCATGCCACAAGGGGGCGGGACACGGGTTCTAGCCCTCACCCCTGGCCGCGAAGTAGTCCTCGTCCAGGATCGCGTACCGCACGGTGTCGTGCCACCGGCCCTCGGCCCAGATCCGCTTGCGGAAGACGCCCTCGCGCCTGTAGCCTGCCTTCTCCAATGCCTGCTGGCTGGCCTGGTTCTCGGCGAGTGCCTCGGACTCGACCCGGTGCAGGTTGAGGGTCTCGAAGGCGAACTTCGTGCGCACCCGCATCGTATCGGTGGCGTATCCGCGTCCCCACGAATCCTTGTCCCCGATGACGATGCCGCTTGTGGCGCGCCGCTGCCTCCAGTCAATGGCGTGGAGGCCGGTGAAGCCGATATGCCGGTTGCGCTCGTCGTGGATCGCCCAGACGTAGTCCCCCTCCCGCTTCTGCGCTCTCTGGAACCACTCTTCCTCCATGCCCGGGGTTACACCGGTGGACAAGTTCAGATGCCGGGTGACCTCCGGGTCGTTCATCCACCGCAGCGCGTTATCGAAGTGCAGTGCGCGGTCCACGGGGACCAACCGCACCTTCTCTCCCTGCAGCCCCGCGATCTCCATCGTCGTCCCCCCTTTCGAGCCGGCTCGCCGGAAGGAAGCGGCACGGCCTGCCGTGAAGCCACCCTGGAGCCGGGTTCTGCACGCGGAGTTCCACATGCAGAGGACGACCCCTTTGCGCACGCGCTTTCCAAGTGGGTTCCGGTGGGGCACCGCTGCGAGCGCCTACCAGTTCGAGGGCAACGGCACGGCCAGCGACTGGTGGGCCTGGGAGCAGCAGCCCGGGCGCATCCTGGGCGGCGACCGGTCAGGCCTGGCCTGCGACTGGTGGCAGAACGCCGAGGCCGACTTCGACCGGATGGTCGCCCTGCACCAGAACGCCCTGCGCCTGTCGGTCGAGTGGGCGCGGCTCGAACCCCAGGAGGGCCGGTGGGACCACGCCGCGGAGGAGCGCTACGTCGAGATGCTGCGCGGCCTGCGCGACCGGGGAATCGAGCCGCTGGTCACCCTGAACCACTTCACGCTGCCGCGGTGGGTAGCCGAGCGTGGCGGGTGGCTTTGGGACGGGATCGTGCCGGCGTTCGGCGCGTTCGCGGGCCGGTTCGCCGGGACCGCGGGCCGGGAGGCACGCAATGGGGTGCCGCTGGTTGACTTCTGGATCACGTTGAACGAGCCGGTCGGGCATCTCGTCAGCGCCTACGTTCTGGGACGCTTTGCGCCGGGAAGGCAGGGTCTCGTCGCGTTCACGCGTGCGCTGGTGCGTTCGGTGCAGGCCCACGCGGCCGCCTATCATGCCGTGCACGCGGTGCAGCCGCGGGCCCGCGTGGGCCTGGCCGCGTACCTGCGGCCGGCCGAGCCGGCCGGCCCGCGCTCGCCTCTCGACCGGTGGGTAGCGCGACGGCTCGACCAGATCGTCAACTGGATGTATCTCGACGCGCTTGAAACGGGAAGACTGATAGGACCTGCCGGAGTTCGCTTTCGGATTCCACAGGCGGCCGGCACGCTCGACTTCCTGGGCGTCAACTACTACACGCGCAGCCGCGTGGCGTTCGATCTGCGCCGGCCCGCGCACCTGTTCGTGCGCGACGAGCCGCCTCCTGGCGCATTGATCAGCGACGGCGGCTACGGCGAGATCTATCCCGACGGGCTGCTGGCCGTGCTTCGGGCCGTTCGGCGGTACGGATTGCCCCTTTACATCACCGAGAACGGCCTGCCCGACGCCGACGACGACCTCCGGCCCGGTTTCATCGTCGAACACCTGCGCCGCGTGGCCCAGGCGATCGAGGAAGGATGCCCTGTGCGCGGCTACTACCACTGGGCGCTGGTGGACAACTTCGAATGGGCCGACGGGTGGAGCCTGCGCTTCGGCCTGTTCGCCCTGGACCCCGCGACCCAGGTGCGCACGCCACGCCCCAGCGCGGCGCTGTACGCACAGATCAGCCGGAGCGGCGCCCTGCCGTAGGCGTGGCCCGAATCATCACCTGATGGAGTGCCGCCTGAAGAACTCCCAGATGACCTCGTTGGCGTAGATGTCCCGGCTTGTCCTGCCGATCACGCGCTCCGGGAGATACTGGAGCCCCCCGGGCCAGGTATGCCCGCCGCCCTCGACCGCGTACACGATCACATCGGCGCCGTCCTGGCACCCTGAGTAGGACTCACGGCGCACGCGCGTGCCGTCGCGCGGATCCCGGTCGGGCTCCAGGGTGACGCCGGGCGAGGGCGCGCAGCGGTTGTGCGTGACCCAGTACCGCACTGTGTCGGTCACCGACAGCACCCTGCCAACGGCGCGGCCGCCCGGGAACCCCAGGTTCCCGCCCTCCCACGGGACCAGGGGATCGTTGACCCCCGGGATCAGCACGATCGGAACCGGCCTGGCTGGCTGGCGCATCGCGGCGATCTTGTCGGTTATGGAGATGGCCACGGGCGCGATTGCCGCGATGCCCTGCGAGAGTTCGTGGGCCAACCGCATTGACAGCAGCCCGCCGTTGCTGATTCCTGTCGCGTACACGCGGAGGCGGTCAACGCCCTGCGTCCGCGCCAGGTGCTCTATGAGGGCCGCCATGAACCCGACGTCGTCCACGTTCTCCCTGTGCGCGCGATATTCCGGGACTCCCCTGCCGTCGTTCCAGTGCCGGTCCACGCCGTCCGGATAGACCACCACGAAGCCGGCTGTCTCCGACAGCCGGTTAAGCCCTCCCAGCGTGAGCGCCTCCATGCCGGCGCCGTTCCCTCCGCCGCCGTGCAGGGCGAGGACCAGAGGCACCGGGCCGGCCCTGCCCGCCGACGAGGGCACGTGGATGCGGTAGGTGCGTTCGATGCCGGCGTGGTGAATCGAACCTGTGCGGCTTGCGGGTCCGCGGCCCTGAGCAGCAGCGACGCCGCCAGGGCACAGGGCCGGCGAAGCGGCAACGGCCGCCAGCAGCGCTACCAGGGCGAGCGGCAGGCACGGTGAATGCGCGCGCCTTGACATGTCACTGCGTTGGACACCCAAGAGTAGCCCGGCGTTTATGGAGGCGGACCGCGAAGAGGCGGCCCGCGGCGCACGGCTACACCCATATCCCGGCGACTGCCTGCCCGCAGTCCGGACAGCGCCCACCGGATGAGTGCATGCGATTCCGCCGGATGTGGTACCCGCTGCGCTCCACCAGCACCACCCGGCAGAAGGGACAGCAAGTGTTCTCGTAGTTTCCCACCTGCCCGGGCAGGTTGCCGGCGTACACGTACCGCAACCCCTCGGCCTGGCCGATCCGCGCCGCCCTCAGCAGCGTCGCGGGCCGGGTGCTCGGCCGGTCCAGCATCCTGTAGTCGGCATGGAACGCGGTGACGTGCCACGGGATGTCCGGCGAGACCGAGACGATGAAGCGGGCAGCCTCTGCCAGCTCCGCGTCCGAGTCGTTCCACCCGGGGATGACCAGCGTGACGATCTCCAGCCAGAAGCCCATGGCATGGACCATCCGGATCGCCGCGAGCACGCGCTCGAGCACACCCCCCAGCGCGCGGTAGTTCCTGGGATTCATGGACTTCAGGTCAATCTTGAAGCAGTCGCACCATGGGCGCAGGTAGCTCAGGACCTCGGGCGTGGCGTTGCCGTTGCTCACGAAGGCGGTGCGCAGCCCCGCCCGGCGCGCCTCCGCGAAGACCGACACCGCCCACTCGGACGTGATCAGCGGCTCATTGTAGGAACTGGCTACCAGGCGCGCGCCGTACCGCAGCCCCGACGCCACGAGATCTTCGGGCGAGATCTCCTCGGGCGCGATCCCTGCCGCGGGATCGCGCAGCGCCTGAGAGGTCACCCAGTTCTGGCATCCCGGGCAGTGCAGGCTGCAGCCCAGCATCCCGAAGGTTAGCGTCATCGAGCCCGGCAGCACGTGGTGGAAGGGCTTCTTCTCGGTCGGATCGCACTGCAGCCCGACGACGTATCCCCAGGGGACACGCAGCGTTCCGTCGGCGTTGAAGCGCACCTGGCAGATGCCGCGGCGGCCCGGCAGGACCACGCACCGGTGCCCGCAGGCGACACAGCGCACCTTGCCGTCCTGCAGGTGCTCGCAGAGGACGCCTTCGGCAGTCCTGGCGTCGAGAAGCGCGGCGAGGAACGAGGCGTCACCCGCGCCCCTGGTCTTCACGGCGCGTCACCCGACCCATCTTCACCAAACATTCGCATCTGATTCACGTCTTCTGCACCGCCACCCCGTAGTCTGGGAGATGCGATTGAGAGCCGCCGGGTGGTGGCGGGAAGACTCTGGGCCTCGCCATCGTCAGTATACTCGGCGGGCGTGAATCCGGGCAGCGCACCGGACGCTCGGTTTCCTGCCCGAGGCGATAAGGGGAGGTGCGGAAGATGAGCGGTCGCGATGTTGGGATTGTCGCGCTCGTGGTAGTCGGTGTGCTCATCCTGCTGCCGCTGCTCGGCGGCATCGGGATGATGGGCAGGACAGGCATGATGGGCCCAGGCATGATGGGCGGAGGGTGGTTCGGCGCGCCGTGGGCCACAGAGGGTGTGGGGGGAGGTTGGTGGATGCCGTTTCTCGGTATGTTCTTCTGGCTGTTGATACTCGCGGGAATCGGACTCGTGATCGCGTCGCTCGTTCGGCGCGATGGGGCGGGTACGCCTGCCGGGCGCGATGAGACGCCGCTGGAGATCTTGAAGCGCCGCCTTGCCAGGGGCGAGGTCACGCGCGAGGAGTATGACGCTATCAAGAAGGAACTCTCCTAGGTGAAGGCGGATGAACAGGGCGATGCGAAACCTAGTGTTGCTGGGTGTTGCGCTGATCGTAGTCGGTGTCATCGGGCTCTTCTGCGTGGGCAGGGCCGCATGGGATGGAGCCCCTGGAAGCGGGTGGGGCCCGGACCGCTGGCCCGTGCCAGGCGGCATGTGGCGGCATCACGTGCGCGGGCCCTGGGCCCGGCCTGGGATGGGCGCATGGGCGCTCCCGCCTGCCCCCGGCGCCCGGACCGTTGAGGTCGTCGCGGCGGACTTCTCGTTCAATCCGGTAGAGGTGCAGATCAGGACCGGCGAGGTGGTCAACATCAGCCTGGTGAACAAGGGGAATGTCGTGCACGACATCACCGTGCCGGGACTGCGCTTCCGGCTCGTTGCCCCACCAGGGCAGACGGCTGCGGGCGCGATTCGGGCCGTCCGGCCGGGCACGTATGCCTTCTTCTGCAGCATCACGGGGCACCGCGAGTCCGGCATGGCCGGACGGATCGTCGTGGCCCCGTAGCGCGCCGCAGGGCCGGGAGGTCGAAGCGCGGGGGGTCGAAGCGAAGGTGAGCCGGCGCACAGTCCTGGTGGTGGACGACGAGCCCGAGATCACGGACGTTGTCCGCAAGTACCTCGAGCGGGACGGCTATCGCGTTGCCAGCGCCGCCGACGGACGGGCGGCGCTGGCGGCCTTCAGGCGCGAGAGGCCCGATCTCGTGATCCTGGATCTGATGCTGCCGGAGGTGGACGGCTGGGAGGTCGCGCGTCAGATCCGCGCAGATGGGCGCACGCCGATCATCATGCTCACCGCGCGAGGGGAAGAGGTGGATCGCCTGCTCGGCCTGGGGCTCGGCGCCGACGACTACATCACGAAGCCCTTCAGCCCCCGCGAGGTAGTTGCCCGGGTGCGGGCCGTGCTGCGACGCACCGGCGGCGAGGCGCCGATCGAGGCCACAACCGTTGGGGATCTTGAGATTGACCATGCCCGCATGCAGGTCCGCCGGGGCGGCACCACGGTTGCCCTTACACCGACCGAGTTCAGGCTGCTGGCAGCGCTCGCCCGCTCACCCGGACGCGTCTACACGCGTCTCCAGCTGATTGACATCGTCCAGGGCCACGCCTTCGAGGGCTACGAGCGCACGATCGACGCGCACGTCAAGAACCTGCGGCACAAGCTCGAGCCCGATCCCCGCCGGCCCAGGTACGTGCTCACCGTGCACGGCGCCGGGTACCGCCTGGCAGAGCCCGCCCGTGACTAGCCTCCAGGGGCGGCTGATCCTGGCCTTCGTGGCCGTGGCCCTGGTCTCCGTTGCCGCGGTGGGCGTCATCTCGAGCGCCACGATCCGTGCCGAGTTCGATCACTACTTCCTGCGCGGCCCGATGATGCTGCCCCCACCCGGCCCGTCCGCTCCCGAGGGCATCTTGCGGCGCCGAATGCCGCACGTGGCAAGCCCCGAGGAGATGCGCCGCATGATGCAGCGCATGATGGGACCCGAGGAGCTGCGGTTCCTGGCGCAGATGCGCCGCACGACCTGGCTGGCCGCCGTTGCCGGGGGCCTGGCCGCGGTGCTGCTGGGTGTCCTCATGGCCCGGTATCTTGCGACCCCGCTGCGCCGCATGTCGGTCGCCGCCGGCCGCATAGGTCAGGGTGACCTGGCCCAGGAAGTGCCGGTGCCCTCGGATGACGACCTGGGCAACCTGGCGCGCGCCTTCAACACCATGGCCGCTGATCTCAGGCGGCTTGAAGAGCTCCGCCACAACCTGGTCGCCGACATCGCGCACGAGCTCGGCACACCCCTGTCTGTGCTGCAGGCCAACCTGGAAGGCATGCTGGATGGCGTCGTGGAGCCTGCGCCCGAACGGCTGGCCGCGCTTCACACACAGGTGCGTCTGCTGGCGCGGCTCGTCGAGGACCTGCGCGACCTTTCGCTGGCGCAGGCAGGCCGGCTGCCGCTGCACCGTGCGCCCACGGATCTGGCCGCGCTCGTGGCCGACGCCGCGGCGGCGGTGGCCCCGCACGCTGCAGACAAGAGCGTCACCGTGCAGAGCAGGATGGCGTCTGGGCTGCCCGTGCTCAGCGTGGACCGCGAGCGCATGATGCAGGTTGTGCACAACCTGCTCGAGAACGCGATCCGGCACACTCCCGCGGGCGGAGACGTCACGGTAGGCCTGGAAGCCGACCCATCCGAGCTGCGGCTCTGGGTGGCCGATACCGGGCCAGGCGTCCCTCCGGAGGAAAGGGATCGGATCTTCGACCGCTTCCACCGGCTGGATGCCTCGCGCTCACGCGCAAGCGGCGGCTCCGGGCTCGGGCTCGCCATCGTGAAGTCGCTGGTCGAGGCGCATGGCGGGCGCGTGTGGGTGGAGAGCCGAGCAGGGGAGGGGAGCAGGTTTACGGTGGCGCTTCCGCGCTGACTGCCACCAGCGCCACAATGCTTCCGCCGAAGCCGGCCCCGGTCAGGCGCGCGCCCAGGGCACCCTGCTCCATCGCCTGGGTCACGAGGCGGTCGAGCTCAGGCGTCGAGACCTCGTAGTCGTCGCGCAGGGATCGGTGCGACTCCAGCATCAGCCGTCCAAACGTCCGCAGATCCCCCGAGCGCAGCGCCCCGACGCCTGCCAGGACGCGCGCGTTCTCGCCGACCACGTGCCTCACCCGGCGCCCGAGCGGTTCGGGCAGCCGGGCAATGCGCTCCAGGTCGCCGAAGGCGAGATCGCGCAAGGAGCGCACGCCCAGGCGCGCCGCTGCCTCCTCGCACTCGGCGCGGCGGCGGTTGTAGCCGGCCTCGGCCAGCCGCCGGGGGACGCCCGAGTCGGCGACCTCGAACCGATAACCCGCGGGTATGGGAACCCACTCGTACCGCAGATCGCGCGTGTCCAGGAACAGGGCCTGGTTGTGCCTTCCCAGCGACGCGACGATCTGGTCCATCACGCCGCAGCGCACGCCCACGTACTCGACCTCGGCCCGGTGGGCGATCAGCGCAAGACGCAGGTCGTCCAGGGGGATCTCGTACAGCGTCCGCAGCGCGCGCAGGACCGCGACCTCAAGCGCGGCCGAGCTGGCCAGCCCTGAGCCGAGCGGCACCCCGCGCTCAACGCGGAACCTCGCGCCGGGAAGCGCGATGCCCTCCTGTTTGAGGGCCCACACGCAACCCGAGACGTAGTCCATCCAACCGCCCCCGCGCGGGGCGCCGGGTTTGCGTGAATGCCGCTCATCGAAGATCTCGGCGTATGCTTCCACCACGCCATCGGCCCGCGCCGCATGCACGCGCGTCTCCTGCCGGAGCGGCATCGGCAGGACGAAGCCCTCGTTGTAGTCGGTGTGCTCGCCCAGCAGGTTGACCCTTCCCGGGGCCTGCGCGCAGACCTCCCACGGTTCGGTGGGCCCGGACGGCTCGCTTGCGGCCTCGCTCATGGCTCGGTGCGCCGCAGTGCACGCGCCGCGTCTTCAGGGAGGATGTCGGCAGTGAACATGCCGGCCCCGAGCTCGGTGCCGGCCAGGTGTTTCTGCCGGTCCGGCCCGCGCATGACAGGATAGAACTCCACGTGGAAGTGGAAGTGCTCCTCCTCGCCTCTGGGCGCGGCGTGCAGCGCCATCACGTAGGGGAAGGGCCGCGCGAAGAGGGCGTCGTAGCGCGCCACGACTCTCCCCAACGCGCGAGCCAGGGCAGCTACCTCGACATCCTCCAGAGCCCACGGCCCGGGCTGGACGCGCTTCGGGAACACCCAGACCTCGTAGGGGAAGCGCGCGAACGGCGGCACCATCACCGCTGTGGCGTCATCCTCCTCAACCATATACTCGCCGCCGGCCCTGGTCAGGAGATCACTCAACACCGTCTCCCGGCGGAACGCCGCGACCTCCGCCTGGAGCACCGGAGGGATGAAAGGGTAGGCATAGATCTGCCCGTGAGGATGGTGGAGCGTGACGCCTGTGGCCTCGCCGCGGTTCTCGAACGGCATCACGAACCGGACGTCCTCGCGCGCGTACAGCTCGCGGTACCGCTCGACCCAGGTGCGCACGAGCAGCTCGCGCCTCTCCTGCGACAACGTGGCCAGGCTGCCGCTGTGCGCCGCGGTGTAGACAACCACCTCGCAGGCCCCGGCGGCCGGCGAGGTCTGCGCCGCGACCCCGGGCGGATCGGGCGGCTCGGCCACGAGAGCAGGGAACCGATTCTCGAATACGGCGATCTCGAAATCCTCGTACGGGATCTCGGTGGGCGGTCTGCCCGGCCGCGTGGGGCACAGCGGGCAGAACTCCGCGGGCGGCAGGTGTGTCCGCTCCTGGCGGCCGGCCGCGTAAGCCACCCACTCCTCGCGCAGCGGGTGCCAGCGGAGATGCACCTGACCCTCGGACGCGCCTGGGCCTTCCTCGAGCGGCGAGAGGGTGTGGGGGGTGGTGCCGTAGAGCAGCAGACGGCGACCGTCGGCCTTACGGTGGAGCCGCGTGTGCACTCTCACTTCAGAGGCCCCCTACCAGCGCCTCGACGGACTGCTATGCGGGTTCCAGCACGATGACGCGATCCGCGGCGGCGTCGCACTCGGGCGAGCAGGTGAACAGCACCACCTGACGGTCCCGCGCCGCACCGGCGAGAAGCGCGAGCATCGCGCTGCGCCGTCCCGCGTCGAGGTGCGCGAACGGCTCGTCGAGGTACAGCGGGGGCCGGCGATCGCCGGTGATCACGTCGAGCAGCGCCAGGCGCAGGCAGAGGTAGAGCTGGTCGCTGGTTCCCTGGCTGAGGTCGCCCGCCTCCTTCCAGCCGCCGGCAGCCGGCATCCACACCTGCGCCCTGAGCGTGCGCTCGTCCACCGACACCCTGCCGTACGCCCCAGCGGTGGCCAGCGAGAGGTACTGCCCGGCCCGCCGCTCCAGCAGCTCCCTTGCGGGGTAGACGCTCTTGGCCCTGGCCTCTTCCAGCATGCGCGCGGCCAGCGTGATTACCTCTGTGAACTGCGCCGCTCGGACGGCCCTGGCCTGCAGGACGGCGATCTCCTCGCTCAGGCGAGGACCGTCCTCGCCCTGCTTACACAGCTCCTCCAGGACCCCTTCCAGGCGCGCGCGCCTGGCCCGCAGATCCTCGAGCATGCCCGCGGCTTCTCGACCCTCGCGCTCCATCTGCTCTACGCCGCCGGGCGGCAGCCGCCTGGTTCCCCTGGGCTGCGCGCCGATCGTCGCTCGCACGCACGCGAGCTCGTCCGCGATCTCGCGCAACCGGCCTTCCAGCGCCGCCTTGGGATCGGTGCCGCGGATCTGCCGCAGCGCCGCCCGTACCTCCTCGCGCTCGCGCAGCAGTTCCATGTAGCCCGAGAACCGACGCTCGACCTCCTCGATCTCCGTGCCCCCGGCGGCGCGGAGGCGCGTCGCCACCAACTCACCGGCCTGGGCTATCTGATCCTGCAACGAGGCGACTCGGCGGCGCAGGTCCAACACCCGCTGCTCCTGCGCCCGGTAGATCGCCCCGGCCTGGCCGATGCGATCCCGGTAGCGCAGTGCCACGACCGCCGCCACTCCGCCCGCGGCCAGCAGCACCCATCCGATCCAGTGGCGCAGGAGGGCCGCGATGAGCGCGCCCCCGGCGATGAGTATCACGCCGCTGCCGGCCAGCGTCCACGCCGCGCCGGCCACCCTTGCCGCGGCCTGGTGGCGCGTGGCCAGGTGCTCCAGGAGGCGCTCTTCCCGTATGGCCTGCTCGCGTCCTTCGCGGAGGTCCGATTCCACACCGAGGTACTGACGGCGCGCCTGAAACAGCTCGGCGATCAGCGCTTCCTGCTGCGACGAGAACTCCGCGAGACCTGCCTCGATCCTGGTCAGGCGCCCCAGCAGCCCCTCGGCGCGCTTGAGGTGCTCCCTGGTCGCGGCCTCTTCCTCTACCAACGCCTGCTCCCGGCGCTGGAGATCGGCCACCCACCGCGCGACGCGCGCGAGCTCGGCCCTCTCGCCCGCCTCGCGCTCCATCGCTTCCAGCTTTGCCGCGACCTCGCGCAACTCCAGGCGGTGGCGCCGCCCACGCTCCTCGCGCTGCCGCGCCGCGCCCTGCCTTCCCGACAGCTCAGTGGCGCGGTCGGCCGCGCCACCGCCACCGGGCAGGTCCGCGGCCAGCCGGTTTCGCTGCTCGGCGAGCCACCGCAGCGCGCCCCCGACGCCCTCGGTCCCGGCGCCGGCGAGGACGCGCGAGAGGTGGGCACCGAGCAGGTGACGGTCCTCGCCGACGCGCGCTATGTCGCCTTGCGCGACGAAGGCCGTGGCCCGATAGGCGTCCTCGGTGGCCAGCCCGATCCACTCCAGCAGACGCTTCTGGACCTCGCGCAGGGTCTCGACGCGGTCCCCGCCGCCCTCGCGCTGCAGGAGGATCGTGCCGGCCTCCAGATCCTTTCGGAGCACGAAGCAGCCCTCGCCTGTTCGCATCCCGATCGTGATCTCGCCCAGGCGCGACTCTCCCCACGAACGCAGCCGCGCGACGCCCGCGCCCCGCGCCGGGTTGCCGAAGAGCCCCTCCAAGACCGCTTCCATGAGCGTGGTCTTGCCGGCCTCGTTGGGTCCGCGGATGACCGTCAGCCCGGGGTCCAGATCTGCCTGCCACTCGGCGAAGCGCTTGAACCGGCGCAGCCGGATCTGCGTGATCGTCATGAATGGTGCCTTCCTTCGAGCAGCCAGAGCCCCAGCCGCAGCGCGGACCCCACGCGGCGCGCGGCCTCCGGATCCGGCGCCTTCGCCATCTCTGATCGCGCCACCGCTACGAACCTGCCCGCCACCGAGAGATCGGGGTATGCCGCTGCTTCCAGTTCGGACGCCGACGGCGCGGAGTCATCCACTATCTCCAGCGCAAGGAACTCCCCGGCCATGCGCTGGCGCAACTCGTCTGTGTCAATGAACTGGTTGATGCGGGAGCCCCCGCGCAGGTGCACGACGGCGGCGTGATTGGGATCGGCCAACGCCTGGATCGCGCCGGCCAGGTCCCCGATCGAGATGAACGCCGCGGGCTCCAGTGTGTGCCGCACGAATCTCCTCTGCGCCACTGGAACCGGCCGCACCACCATCTCGGGCTGGGCCGCGGCTCCGTTCCCGAACCGGACCAGCAGGGGCGAGCCCTCACCCTCCTTTGGGGCCACCACCTCAGGGGCTCCCGGGCACCAGGCCGTCACCGTTCCGGCTGAGAGATCGCGCCGCACCGGCGAACCTCCCAGTGCCAGGTAGGCGGCGCCCGATGCCGCGATCTGTCGGCGCAGCGCCCGGAGGCCCTCCTCGGAATCGGGAACCTCTATGTGCAGCGCGCCCACGAGCCGGCGCACGTGCCGGTAGGCGGCGATGGCCGCCAGCGCCTCGGCCTGCGCCGGCGCCGCGCCCCAGGACACGCCGACAGCCGTCATGTCAAGATCGCGCAGCTCCACCGCCTTGGGCGTTTCCGGGAAGACCGCTACCCGCTCCATGTCGGAGAGCGCCCCCATGGCGTAGGTCTTCTCGCAGCAGGCGTCGAGCGGCCCGGCCGCCACCAGCACCGGTATGCCGCGCCCACTGAAGCGCTCGATCTGCGCCCGCGCGAACTCGCCCAGATCCCGCGGGGGCTGCGGTGTTCCAAACAGGTTTCCGGTGATCAGCACCAGGTCAGGGGCGAGGAGCAGGCCCTGATCCACGGACCGCACGAAGGCCTCGCGCACAGCAACACGATGCGCGGCCCCTGCGTCCCCCAGAAACGGGAACGCGCCTCCCAGGCGCACGTCGGCCACGTGGTAGATGGCTGGCCCGGCTGCGGTCTGGGTCTCTGCCGGCTCGATGACGGCCATGGTCTCTAGAGTTATTCTTCCCGTTTTCGGCCGGCTTCAGGCCGCCCGGGCGGGACAGACGCGCGCCCGGCGGCGATGCCGAAGATCCGCCGCGCGTTTCCGGCCAGGATCAAGGCCTGTTCGTCGTCGCTCAGGCCGAGCCTCTCCACGATCCCCGTCTGTTCGGCCACGAGCTCGCCACGATATCCGCTGAAGTAGGTGGAGTCGGTGCCGAACAGGATGCGCGACGGGCCAAAGGCTCGCACCGCGTCCCTGAAGACCTGCTCGAGGGAGGGCTCGCCCGGGGTGTAGGCGCGCCAGTTGTTCGTGCCCGAGGTGTCCACGGCTATGTTCTCGGTGTGATAGGCCAGCAGCATGGTCTCACGCAGGAAGCCGGCGCCGAAGTGGGCCACGATGAACGTGACGTCGGGGAACTCCCTGCCCGGGGCCGAGAGCGCCAGCGGGTTGGCGAAGGTCAGATCGTAGAACGCCCCCACGGTGATGCCGAAGTGGATGATTATCGGCAGGTTGCACTCGGCAGCGGCCTCGTATACCGGATAGACCAGCCGGTCGTTGAGCGCCACCCGGTAGGCAGGCGCGTAGAGCTTGAGTGCCCGGAACCCCTTCGCGGGGAACCCCCGCACCATCCGCGCCGCGTCCGGGTGGGTGGGGTCCAGCAGCGAGCCGCAGCCGTAGAGCCGGTCGGGCCGCAGCGCGATGAACTCGGCCAGGTCGTCGTGCGCCTCGCCCATGGCGATGAAGACCCCGCAGGAGACCCCCGCTGCATCGAAGCCGTCCAGCCACATCTGCGCCTGCTCGGCCAGCGTGATTCCCTCGAGATGCGCGATCCGCTCCTGGAAGGAGAGGCCGCGCATTCGGGCGCGCTCCCGTGCCGCGGCGCGTACAGCCGATGCCCGATCGCGCTGACGCCGGAGCATCGTGGCCGTGCTCAGGTGCAGGTGGGCGTCAATGATCTCTCTCTGATTCCGTCTCATGTCTACTGATGCAGGATCTTGGACAGGAAGATCCGGGTGCGCTCCTCCTTCGGGTTGGTGAAGAAATGCTCGGGCGTCCCTTCCTCGACTATCGCGCCCTCGTCCATGAAGACCAGCCGGTCCGCCACCTCGCGGGCGAACCCCATCTCGTGGCTGACGACTATCATTGTCATCCCGCCCCGCGCCAGGTCGCGCATGACGTCGAGCACTTCCTGTATCATCTCCGGATCGAGCGCCGAGGTGGGCTCGTCGAAGAGCATGATCCTGGGCTGCATCGCCAGCGCCCGCGCGATCGCGACCCGCTGCTGCTGGCCGCCCGAGAGCTGCGATGGGTATGTATCGGCCTTCTCAGGGATGCCGACGCGCGCCAGCAGGTCGCGGGCGCTCCCTTCGGCCCGCTCGCGGGTCTGGCGGCGCACTTGGATCGGCGCCAGCGTGACGTTCTGCAGCGCCGTCAGGTGGGGGAACAGGTTGAACGACTGGAAGACCATGCCCACCTCGCTGCGCACGGCGTCCACGTTGCGCAGGTCGTCCGTGAGTTCGGTCCCGTCCACGACGATGCGCCCCCGGTCGTGCGCCTCGAGGCGGTTGATGCAGCGGATCATCGTGGACTTGCCCGACCCGGACGGCCCGGCCACGACGACCACCTCGCCAGCGCTCACGGCCAGGTTGATGCCGCGCAGGACGTGCAGGTTCCCGAACCACTTGTGCACGTCCTCAAGGACGATTATCGGCTGCCCGTCGGCCACAACCAGCGACTTTCGGTGCGCGCGCCGGTCCTTCCTTCAGTAGGAGTCCGCGCGAGCGTTGCGAACCATACAGGCATGCTATTGTTTCTGCTTGTCGCCCTGGCCGCGGCCGTGTACTCGTCCGTGGGCCACGGCGGGGCCTCCGCCTACCTGGCCATCCTGAGCCTCTTCGGCGTTCCCCCTGCCGAGATGTCCACCAGCGCGCTGCTGCTCAACGTGCTCGTTGCGGGGGTAGCCACGGTCACCTACGCGCGCGCCGGGCATCTCTCGCCCCGGCTGGTCTGGCCGTTCGCGATCACATCGATCCCGTCGGCGTACCTGGGCGGATGGCTGCGCGTCTCCCCGCGCGCCTACACGCTGCTGCTGGGCGCTGCGCTGCTGGCGGCTGCCGTGCGGCTCTGGTGGACTCCCTCTGAACGGGCGCCGAGGCCTGTTGCCCTTCCGGTGGCGCTTGCGTCCGGCGCCGGCATCGGGATCCTCTCGGGCATCGTCGGGATCGGAGGGGGCATATTCCTGAGCCCCCTCATGATCCTCGCGGGATGGGCCGGCGCGAAGCAGACCGCGGCGGCCTCGGCCGTGTTCATCGTGGTCAACTCGATCGCGGCGCTGGCCGGGCGCGTGGCGCGCGGTACCTTCGTGGTAGGAGACATGGGGCCGCTCGTGGTGGCGGCGCTCCTGGGAGGGCTCGTCGGTTCGCGCATCGGCGCGCATCGGCTGCTGCCCGAGCAGGTGCGGCGCGTGCTGGCGCTGACGTTGCTCTTCGTGGCGATCAAGAACCTGTTGTTGTGGCTGAACCCGTAGGGGTTCGTCTGGCGAGGCAGCGCGCGCTGGCGGAGCCATGGCAGGCCCCGCCAGCATCAGGGCTCCAGCCAGGTCCCGATCCCGCGCTCGATCGCCCGGCGGTAGATGATCGGCGCGGTGGCCACATCGTCCAGGGCGAGCCCCAGGTTGCAGGTCATGGTGCGCTCCCTGGGGTCGGTGCGCCCGGGCTTCTTCCCGGCCACCAGCTCACCCACCGTGGCATGCACCGGCGGGATGTCCTGGAAGTAGCCGACCGAGCGGTAGTGCTCGAGCTGCGGCACGTCGTCGGTGCAGAACTTGTCCGCTTCCTTCATGGCCGGGCCGTCCCAGTAGGAGTCGAAGTCCACCAGCGACGCGAACGCTCCCTTGTTCAGCCAGCCGGCCTTGATCGTCGCATGTGGCTTGCGCAGGATCGGCCCGGCGGTGACGACCATGTCGCAGCCGCTAACGGCCTCCCTGGGCTGCTCCGCCCGGACGACCCGCAACCCCCAGCGCGCCTCGACCTCGGAGGCGAACCGGTCCGTCTGCTCGGGCACGATGTCGTATGCGACCACGCGCTCGATCGGGAAGAGCGTCTTGAGGGCTTCGAGGTTGCTGCGGCCCTGAACACCGCAGCCGAGGATTCCGACGGTGCTTGAGTCCGGCCGGGCTAGGTGCTTCGCCGCGACCGCGGTGGCCGCGCCGGTGCGCATCGCGGTGATCCACGCGCAATCCATCACCGCGAGCGGCAGCCCCGTGTCATCGTCGTTGAGGATGAACAGGCCGCTGATGTAGGGCAGCCCCCGGCTCTGGTTCTGCGGGTACCCGCCGACCCACTTCATCCCTACCGCGCGCAGCGCCGCGACGTACGCCGGCATGGCGTGGATGAAGGCGTCGGGCCGCGTGTGCACACCCGGCTTGGGCGGCATCTCCACGCGACCCTCGCCGTGCTCGCGAAACGCCACCTCCAGCGCGTCGATGATCTCGCGCATCGTGACGCCGGCGGAGGCGACCTCCGACTGCGAAAGGTAGAGGATTCTGTGCTCAGGCATGGCACCTCGTCCCCTGTTGACCTTGGTCACGTGCTGGCCTGGACCTCCCGAACCATCGTGAGCAGCATCTTGAACCGCTGGATGGCGCTCACAGCGTGCGGGATGTCGGCTGGCATGAGTACTGTCTCCCCTGCGCCCGCGATGACCGACTTCCCGCCGATCAGGAGTTCTGCTTCTCCATCGAGCACCTGCACGATGGCGTGGAAGGGCGCGGTGTGCTCCGAGAGCGATTGTCCTCGATCGAAGGCGAACAGGGTCACCGTGCCGCCGCTCGTCTTGAGAAGGGTCCGGCTGACAACCGCCCCTTCCTGATAGGCAACGAGCTCTGGCAGCGCGACGGATTGACCCGCGGGCAACCCGCCTTCGGGTGTGGCCTTCACCTTCATCCTCCCCAATTCAGGACCATTGACCTGGACGGTGGGCGATCAGCCGCGTCAGGGCCGACGCCGCGCCTGGCGCGCGGCCACCCAGTGAGCGTGGCTCCGCGGGTAGGATTCGAACCTACAACCCTCCGGTTAACAGCCGGACGCTCTACCGTTGAGCTACCGCGGAACGCGAGAGAAGCCTGACCGGCAGACTCATTCTAGGAAGAGCCGGGGGGAGCGTCAAGGCGGCTTCCGCTCCAGGCACAGGCAGGGGCAGTCGCGAATCCTCCTTGAGGCGGTCCGTCCGAGAAGCAGCATCACCAACCGCCGAGGGGGTGACCGCGCTGGTCTCGCGATTCGATATGGTGGTCGGGACTTCCATCGTCGTGCTTGTGGCGATCGCCGTTGTGGGCGCCGTTCGTCTGCTGATCGCGGTGGGCGAGATCCTGGTCGTGATCCTGGTCGCCGCGATCCTGGCGACCGGCCTGGAGCCCGCGGTCGAGCGGCTGGCGGGGCGCGAATGGACGCGACGGCGGTGGCGTCTGCCGCGTTCGGGTGCGATCGCCGTGGTCTATCTGGGCCTGGTCGCAGCACTCGTGCTCGCGGGCGGCCTGCTGGTGGCGCCGATAGTGGCCGAGTCGCGACAGTTTGCGGCCAAGGCCCCTGAGATCCACAGGGGCCTGCTGGGAATGCTGGCGGGCCTGCAGCAGCGCTACGCCTGGCTGCCGGACCTGGCCGCCCTGCTGGATCGCCTTCCGTACGAGGCCGGCCGCCTCACCGAGTATGTGGGCGCGGCCACCGGTGTGGCGTTTCGCGTCTTCGGCGTCGTTGTGTCGGCAATCACGGCCCTGGTTCTTAGCATCTACATGCTGCTGGAGGGACCGGGCATCAAGCAGGGATTCCTCGGGCTCTTCGCCCCGCCTCACCGGCCGCGCATCGAGGTCGTGCTGGGGAACATCGGTGAGAAGTTCGGCGGCTGGCTGCGCGGGCAGTTGCTGCTCGGCCTCATCATCGGCGTAGCCGCCGGCCTGGGAACATGGGCGATCGGGCTTCCCTATCCGCTCCTGCTGGGCCTGGCCGCTGGCATAACCGAGCTGATCCCCATGATAGGACCGGTGCTGGGCGCCATCCCCGCAGTGATCGTATCGCTCTTCGGGTCGGTCTGGCAGGTCGTGGCCGTGGTCGTATTCTTCACCGTGATCCAGCAGGCCGAGGGGCACATCCTGGTGCCGCGCGTGATGAGGCAGACCGTGGGGCTCTCGCCGCTGCTGACGATCGTGGCGATCATGGTCGGCGCCAAGCTAATGGGCATTCTCGGCGCGCTGCTGGCCGTACCGGTGGCGGCTGCGCTGCAGGTGGTAGTCGGGGAGGCGGTCCGGACGCTGCGCGCGCCGGGCTAGGGCTCGTCCGCCTCGATGGCGGAGAGTGCCAGCGATAGGGCCGCGGTGAAGAAGGCCGTGGCCTCGTGCTCGCACAGATCGTCAAAACCCCGGCGCTCCAGGAACGACCGGAGCGCCGGGATCAGTCTAGAAAGCTTGCGCGACGTGTAGGAGAACAGGTCCCAGTACGCTTCCTCGGCGGCCGGGTGCCCCATGCCGGTGCGCTCCGTCAGCGAGAGATAGCGGCTGTGCAGATCGCGGTACTGCGCGTCCTCCTCGTGCTCGGACTGGGTCCGGTCGAGCAGCCGCGACACCTCCGGGTCGTCGAGGGCCTCCTGCGCCAGGAAGCTCATGTCCAGCAGCAGCTCGGCCAGCTCCTCGGTCGGGTGCCCCAGATACAGGTCCTTCTTGTGGCTGTCGGCGCCGATCAGGCGCCGCAGCTCGCGGCTCATCTCATCGTCGGCCTTGGGCAGGCGCGGGGGCCTGGGCGTCGGTCGGTTTGTGCGCTCGCGAATGGTGATCCGCTCCAGCAGGTCGGGGCCAAACCGCTCGGCGAGAAACGCCTCGATCAGCACCCTGTCCGGTGCATGGCTGTGCGTCAGGGTGACGCTCTGTCCCCGGAAGATGGCGTAGCGCCACCCCGCGGCGGCAAGGGCGTCGAGCACGCCGGCTATCCGGCCCAGGTATCCCCCGGCGCCCGCGACCTCACGCCGGAGCGCCGCGGACAGCGCGCGCAGCGACCGGCCGCGAAACGCGAACGCGCGCGGGCGGTCGAATACCTTGATCTCTATCTCGGTGACGGTGTTGGACCTGGGCATGCGTGGAAGCGTTCCATACCTCCGGCTCGCCCCTATCGTCGGGGATGCGCCGTCGGTTGTCAACCTGCTACGGCTGCTCGCGCCAGGAGGTCAGCGTGTTGAAGGCGCCGCCGCTGATGGCGAAGCCGGTGTCGTTGTATCGGAAGTCGGTGCCCCGGTCAAACTGGACTCTCTGCGCCTGAATCGCGCCGTTCGAGAGGTTCGCCTGGTCGAGCTGCACTCTGCCGTTGGGCGCCAAGATAATGGCATTGATCGCGCCGGTCTGGTTGAACTCCACCGCGTAGTCGTTGCCAACGTCGCTTGCGCAGCTCTGGAGCACGAAGCGTCCGGGGTCAATGTTGGCGTTCGCGCCATCCACCCCGAAGAGCGTTCTCTGGCCGATCTCCATGCGCCCGGCCAGGTGAAGGACGACCTTCCCAGGTCCGGTGACGCGCACCCGGCTGTCCCGCCCGACGATCAGCGTGTTCAGGTGCACCGTGAGGATCTCGCTGGCGCTGGTGGTGGCGAAGGTCAGGGTTGAGTTCGCTCCCATCGTCACGTTGCGCAGCACGGTGTTGGCGTTGGCGGCGCTGATGGTGAGGTTCGCCTGGTTGAGGCGGTCGCCCGAGGCCGCGGTCGCCGGGCTGCAGGTGAAGGCCGGCAGCACCGGACAGACCTCACCGCCCGGGTAGTTGCTGGTGGCCGTCCCGGCCACCTGGTTGTATGGCGGCCCGCAGGAGCCGGAGCAGGTGACGGCACCTCCGGCGACGGCATTGCCCGGCTGCCCGCCGTAGGCATATGTGCGGGCCAGCGAGCCCGGCGTGGCCGGAGGCCCGTAGAGCGCGATGTTCCCGTTGCTGCCGGTGTTGCCGTACAGGCTCGTGTCCCGGTCGAGGGTGACCCCATCACGGCCGCACACCGCGAAATCCAGCGACGTCAGCATGGCCTGGCGCACCACGGCCACGACTGTGCGCCGTCCCAGCGCCCGCGCGCTGTTCGGGACGAACCCGGTCGAGGTGATCACGCGCACGTTGGGCTGGGGCGCTACCGCGCAGGGATTGGGACTCCCTGGCACCGTGCCGTTTGAGCAGCGCACCGCCACGTCGAAGACCCCCAGGGCCCCCTGGATCGGATGCGTCATCTGCCGGCCGTTCTCCCCTGGGTAGGCGCTTCCCCCGCTCTCGTTGATCCTGGCCACCGCGTAGTGGATGCCTGCCTCGGCAACCGCCAGCGCCTTCACGCCGTGGCGATAGGAGAACCCGCCCTGGATCTCGCCCATCAGGCTGCCCAGCAGGCCCACCGTGAGCACGCCGGCCGCCACGATGAACAGAAGGATCATCAGCAGGATGTTGCCGCGTTCGCCTCCGCGGACAGCGGCCCGCCGTTGCCCTGGCCGCACCCCCGGCGCCGCGAGCGGAACTAGAGCGTACGCGGATCTGGGTTCCTGAGATTGACCAGAACCGTCCATGTCTGCTCCCTTGTTCCCAGTGCGCCTGCCGCCGCCCGCTCGACCATCGTGACGCGCACCATCCGGATAGAGCGGATGGCAGCAGGGGTTGTTGGATTGGAGACAACCGCGCCGTTCGCATCGTAGTACTCAAAGGCAATAGAGGCGATCTCTACCGAGGTGGGATCGGAGATACTGGCCCGACGCTCGATCGCGCCGCTTGTGCAGTCCGTGACCGATTCCTGCACGACGCTCACCGCGGCTCCTCCCACGGTCTCTACCCCCAGGAGAAACCCGATCGTCTGCGTGGGGTTGCCTGCGCCCGCACCGTCCAGATCGGTGTTGAAGAAGAGGCGCGTGGCCGTCGGCGTCAGCGCTCCGTCCTCGACAACGAGGGCATCCCGGCACCTGGGAATCGTGCTGGCGGGGCTGACCGCGTAGCCGGCCTGCCTCAGGCGGTCGGCCACCCACTGGATGACCAGGCGCCCATGCTGCTGGCCGTGGACCCTGCTTTCCACCAGCAGCCGGGCGCGGATCGCGGTGCCCATGGCCAGGTAGATCGTGGCCAGCACTAGCGTCCCGACTGCCAGCGCCGCCAGCACCTCGACAAGCGTCATCCCGCGCTCGCCGCCGCCGGCTCGCACATCCGGATGCCGCAGGCGGCGTCTCATCACGGAAGCCTGATGTCGGTGAAGTGTGTGGACAGGGCGAGGAACGGCGCCGCCCCACCCCTCCGGTAGAGCGTGATGTTGACCTGCTTGAGGAGTGGCACGCCCGTGCCCGTCACCTGTATCTCGGCCCGATCAAACGCAAGGGGCAGGCAGGGCTCGGGCGATGTGCAGGTCGCCGCCGTCTCGGTCCATGAGCCGCTGACCCCGGCGTAGCCGACATTGCGCAGGTGATCCACCATCGCCTGCATCCATGCGGCCCCGGTTGAGTGATCACCGATCTCCCCGGCCCGGCTGATCGCGGCCATGTATCCCTGGCTCAGCATTATCACTACCGCCGAGAGGAGCAGCATGCCGATCATGACCTCGAGCAGGGTGAACCCGCCCTGGCCCCTTCGACCGAGGCGCAGCAGGCCTGCTGCGGGCCTGGTCATCAGTCAATCCTCACGCGGCCGGTAGAGGCCGCAACCGAGATCACGCGCGTGCGGTTCGTCAGCAGACTGCGGAGAGTGATGGTGCCCGCGGTCGAGGTCGTGCCGAGCGCGGAGAACGTGACCGTCTCGGGCGTGCTGGTGATGTCGGGGGGGAACTGGTCGGCCTTGATCACGGTGTTGTCGGCCATGATGGTGTAGGAGTTGCCGTCGAATACGGCCACGACCGTGCGGCGCTGTGAGACGCCGACCTGCTGTCCGGCCCGCAGGTCGGAGGCGATCGTCTCCGACCAGGCGTGGAGACGCTGGTTGCTGATGAAGTCCCGGTACTGGCCCACCGTGGCCGTAACGAGCACAGCGGCGATCGCGCCGACCACGACGAGCTCGATCAGCGTGAAGCCGCTTGAAGACCCAATGCGCTTCAACACTACGCCTCCAGACCCATCCGGCGTGGGGAGTGGCCTGCGGCGCTCCAGACCCCTGGTAGAGGTCCTATGCCCAACACGCCTTCCCGCTAGACCACCGGGGGCCGCAGCAGCGTCTCGCGCGTCGCCCTGGCAAGGGCCCGCAGCCCCGGCATCGGGAGGTTCTCGATTTGCATCAGCACCTCCGCCGCCTGCAGGATCGTGCGCTGCAGGTCGCCCTCCTCGGACTCGACCGCGGCCACCAGCCGGGTCCACTCCGCGCCCCGCGCCCACGCCTCCAGGGCGTCGGCCCGGCGCTCGGCCGGCGAGGGGACCAGGCGCCGGCGCACGCGGTGCCACTGTGCCTTGAACTCCCCGGCCACAGGATCGGGTTCTAGCCCGAACTGCCGCTCCAGGCGCGCGACATCTTCCACGATGTGCGCGAGCGCGGCCAGGCGCGCCTTGCCCCCGCCGCCTCGGGGCGGCCGCTCCGTGCCCAAGGCGGCGGCCACCGCGGCCAGGCGCGGGCCCGCAGAGGGAATCTGGCCGCGCCGCACGAGTTCCGCGAGCACCAGCAGCCGCGCGTGCCGCAGGCGCATCGCCCACCGTCCGTCCTCGGTCAGGCAGGCCTCGCGGTCGAGGTATCCCAGGCTCTGCAGCACCCCGGCCCGCAGCAGGAACTCGGTGCTCAAGCCGTCGCGTGCTCGGGCGGCGGCCTGCGCGACCGCTCCGTCGGGCAGCCGGCGCGGGAGCCTCATCCGGCGGCCCAGCAGGCCCTGGTAGGCGGCGAACGATCGGCCTATCTCGGCCAGCGCGGTCTGCAGGTCCCGGCGTGACAGCAGGTTCAGCACCTGCGAGTAGGAGGGGGTGAACGCGGAGGTCACCGGCTCGGCCTCTGCCCCGGCCAGGGCCAGGCCCATCTGCGCCTCGGCGCGGTCGGATGCCGGGATGACCACCACGCCGATGCGGTCGCGTCCGCGCCGTCCGGCCCGGCCCGACATCTGCTGGAACTCCGTTGCCGAGAGCGAGACCGGTCCCTGTGGGCTGTTCCGCACCAGGGTGGAGAGCACCACCGTGCGCGCCGGCACGTCCAGCCCGCTCGCAAGCGTGGTCGTGGCCGCCACGCCCCGCACGAGGCCCTGCGACAGCAGGTCCTCAACAGCCAGGCGCCAGGCCATCAGGTGGCCCGCGTGGTGGGGCGCTATCCCGCACTGGATCAGCGTGTGCCGGTAGGCGTGGCCGAGCAGCGTGGGGTACTCCGACTCCCACACGCCAAGCGCCCGGGCGCGCTCCTCGGCGCCGGGCAGACGCAGCGCCGACAGTTCGCGCACCGCCGCATCGCACTCGCGGCGCGACGGGAAGAAGAGGATCGCGGGCAGCAGACCTCCGGTCTCGAGCTGGCGCACCAGCTCGACGAGCCATCCCCGGCGCCGCTCCTCGCGCCGCACCTTCGCGGCCAGCGCAGTAGGAAGCAGGGCGCCGCCTCCGCCGGCCAGGAGCAGCCGAAGCGGAACTGGACGCTGATCCTCCAGCACTACGACCGGCCGCCGGGCGCGAATCTCACCCATCCATCCGGCCATCTCGTCCACGTTGGGCATCGAGGCCGAGAGCAGCAGGAGCCGCGCGCCCGGAGGCGCCAGCAGCAAGATCTCCTCCCAGGCCGTGCCGCGCTCCACATCTCCCAGGTAGTGCGCCTCGTCGAGGACAATGAGCGCGATGCCGCCCCCGGCCGCGTAGAGGATGTTGCGCAGGATCTCGGTGGTGCCCACGATGACCGGCGCGCGCGGGTTGACTCGCCGCTCCCCTGTGACCAACCCGACCGCCGCGTCCCCGAAGAGCCGCTGGAACTGCCGGAACTTCTGGTTCGAGAGCGCCTTCAGGGGTGTCGTGTACCAGCTCTGGCCCTCGGCCGCCAGGGCCGCGCGTATCGCCTCCTGCGCGATCCACGTCTTGCCGCTGCCGGTAGGCGCGCAGACCAGGACGTCGTGCGAAGCAAGCGCCGCAAGCGCCTCCTGCTGGAACCGGGCAGGGACAAACTCGCCCGGCCCTGCCTCGCCCACCTCTGCCAGGATGGGGCGTATGCCCGGGTGTAGTGTGACGGGTCTCACCAGGTCAGTATAGCGCAGCCGGTGCGGCGCAGGACGCCGCAGGGCTCCCCGCCGAACTCCCAAGCCAGCATGCGCACGCGCGCGACCCGAATCCTGGATGAGTTGGGCATCTCCTACGA
>JBBIOM010000010.1:0-54574 GCA_037443365.1 Armatimonadota bacterium | reverse complement strand
CCTGCCTCAACGAGATAGCCAACAGCGTCGGGCGCCAGATAGGCAACTACCGCTGGGCGTGGGATGCGTCCAGGAGGGCGCTGGAGATGCCCATCACTCAGGGCAGCCGCATTCTGATTGCGGTCTGCAAGGACTCTCAGGCCCAACTGCACCTGGACCACTACAACGCCGATGCGGCCGAGGGCCTGGTAGATGACGTCCTCCGGCTCTTCGAGCTCGAGGGCCGCCAGGGGGATCCCTACGGCCCCTTTCTCGAATCCTTCACCAAGCGTGGCGTAATAGCGCTTCTGCGGAAAGACTACCAACAGGCCGTTGCAGATCTGGAGCGGGCGCGGGACATCCAGGTCCGGCTTGGCGAACGCCTCATGCTTCCGGACACCCTGAGCCACCTTGCTACGGCATACTTCGGGATGGGAGATACTGGCCGCGCGCTTGACATCTCAAACGAGGCGCTGCGGCTCCTGGCCGATATCGGCCATGCCAACCTGCAGCCCCAGCGCTTGTTCTGGCATCACTTCCTGATACTGGAGAAATCTGGTCTCGAGCCCTGTCTGGCATTCCTGGGGCGGGCAGTCGAGTTCATCGATGCCCAGGCCGCGACGCTGTCGCGGGCCCAGCAGGTGCGCCTCAGGAAGGACGTCCCGCTCAACCGAGAGATTCTGGCGGCATGGGAACGTCACGGGCGTGCGCGAGAACTGGCTGCCCCCACGCGCGCTTCGTGAGAGCCCGGCGAGAGAGACCCCTCGTACCATCCGACTCATCCTGAGCAGCAGCGGTTCAATCACAGGGGTGAGGAAGATGGGAGGGCAGGTTGTTGCGCGCTTCCTGGTGGACCATCCTTTCCGGCCAGGCACCGTGAGGGCGATTCTGGACACGCTTGTGGCTCAGGGAGGGGCCTATGAGCCTCACCTTGTGCGCCGCATGCCGGAAGACAGCCTGCGGCGGATCGTGCCCGCGCGGCCGGTACGGCTTGTGGACGACGCGGAGGAGGGGGGCACGCAGAGCACGTTCCTGCGTGTCTGCGAAGGCATCGCGCGGCCGGTGCTGGCCCTTTCCGTCAGCGAGGTTCCCAGGTCTCGTCCCACCACGGTCACGCTGACCATACCGCGCGAGGCGTTGGCGACGAGCAAGGAAATCGAGCAGGTGCTGGGAGTCTGCAAAGGGCTCTATCTGTTCCTGGAAGCGCCGTGGGGCACGGTGGGGCTTGACGATTCTGCGGCGCCGTCCCGCGCGCGGGGCGCGCCCGCTCTGGTGCACCTGGGCTGGGCCAGTTTCTTCGGGCCTGAGATCGTGGCACGGCTCGGCCCTGCCCGTTTGCTCACGTCCATGGCCTTCATGGTTGAGATCCTGCCGGACGGCGGCATCTTGCTTGTGACGCACCCGTCGCCTGACATCGCGGCTGAGCCCGGGGCGCAGTCGCTGCGCCAGCAGATCGAAGATGCGCTGGAGCTGCGCGATTGCCTGGGCAGCGTCCTGGGCGAGCGGGCGCGTGATCATGACGCCCTTGCGCCGACGTCGCCGCGCGTGAGGCGACGACCCACTAACCGGCGGGCGTAGTACTGCCCCCTCTGCATGAGCCGGACTCCCACAAGATGTGGGAGGCCGGCGGCTTGCTGCCACCACATCTGTGCGCCCTGCCGGAGGCGTGGGCGGGAGGCCGCATCCAATCGGGCTTCTGGCCGCTGGCCTTCTGGGATTTCTTTCAAGAATCTTGGTCTAGCAGAAGGAGTTTGTGGGAACATGGAGAATAGCGGGGGGAAGAGTGGGGAGATGTGGGGATGCTCAAGGGTGAGTTCCAATACGCGCTGGACGACAAGGGGCGAGTGGTGATCCCCCCCAGGTTCAGGCGCGCCCTGGGCGATCAGGTCGTGGCCACGCGCGGATTGGATCCCTGCGTATGCGTCTACTCGCCCGACGAGTGGGCGAAGGTCGCCGACGCGCTGCTGTCGCTCCCCAGGAAGGAACGCGACGTCATGCGCTTCCTGCTCGCCGGGGCAGTGGACATCGATCTCGATCGCCAGGGAAGGATAACCCTCCCCCTGCACCTGCGGCAGCACGCGGGGATCGAGCGCGAGGTCGTTGTTGTGGGGCTGATCAGCCGGCTCGAGATCTGGAACTACGCCGCCTGGCAGTCCTACATCGAGAAGGCGAAGCTGTCGGCTCCGCAGATCGCGGAGCAGATCGAGGAGTTGCGAATATAGCCGGGGTCGAGGCGGGAGCGGCCGGGCACGTCCCGGTGATGCTCGACGAGGTTCTCTCCTGGCTGCGGCCGCGGCCAGGCGGCGCGTACGTGGATGCCACGGTGGGCGCCGGCGGGCACGCGGAGGCGATCCTGGAGCGGATCGCGCCGACCGGGCGGCTGATAGGGATAGACCGCGACGCCGAGGCGCTGGCGGTTGCGCGACGGCGGCTGGCTCGCTACGGAGCGGCAGTAGCACTGCGGCACGCGAACTACTCGGCGATACGCGCAGTTGTGGCGGAAGCCGAACTCGAAGCGGTGGACGGCATCGTCATGGACCTGGGAGCGTCGTCGCTGCAACTGGAAGATCCAAGCCGCGGGTTCAGCTTCGCCCGGCCCGGACCGCTCGACATGCGGATGGACCGGACGCAGCCGCTTCGCGCCGCCGACCTGGTCAACTCGGCGCCCGAGGACGAGCTGCGCAGGATCATCTGGGCGTACGGCGAGGAGCGGTGGGCGCGTCGGATCGCGCGCGCGATCGCGGCGCGCCGACCACTTGGCACGACCGAAGAACTGGCATCCGTGGTCGGCGCGGCCATCCCGCGCCGCGCCTGGCCTCGGGGATTGCATCCGGCGACGCGCACCTTCCAGGCCCTGCGCATCGCCACCAACCGCGAGCTGGAAGCGCTCGAGCAGGCGCTCCCAGAGGCAGTGGGGGCTCTCCGGGGGGGTGGGCGACTCTGCGTTATCACCTTCCACTCCCTGGAAGACCGCATCGTGAAGCACGCCTTCCTCCGCCTCTCCCGTGATTGCACCTGTCCTCCCGGGAGCCCCCAGTGCGTCTGCAACGGCCGTCGCCTCCTGCGCGTACTGACGCGGCGGCCCATCAACCCATCGCCGGGCGAGATCGCGGCAAATCCCCGGGCGCGCAGCGCCAAGCTGCGCGTGGCAGAGCGCGTGACCGACATGACAGAGCGTGCGTCGGAAGCCGGGCATTACAGCGCTGACACCACCCTCCCCTCCGTCGTGCCTGACGTCCTCCCTCCGGCACCCGGCTTCCGGCGCCGATCTTCCGCGAGTTCGCGGGCGAGGCCCTGCTCATGATCGCCGCGGACCGACGCACGAGATTCTTCCCGGTGTGGCTCCCCGAGCGGCTCGCGCGCGGGGAGCCCGTGGCCCATCGCCGCTCTCGGTTGCACCCGATGGCCGGCGCGATGGTGGTGGCGGTCCTACTCACCCTGCCCGCCCTGCTCTATGTCTCGCAGCGCACTCACCGCGCAGAGGCGGGCTACACGATCCTGCGGCTGCAGCGCGATCTCACCCACCTGCGCGCGGAGAACGCGCGCCTGTCCTCGCTCGCATCGGCCCTGAAATCGCCGCAGCGCATCGAGCACTACGCCACGACGGAGCTGGGAATGGCGCCGCCCCGCCATCACCAGCTCGCCGCCATCACCGCCGGGCCGGCCATCGCGCAAGTTGAGGTGCCCGCCGAGCGCCGTGGAGCCCTTCGTCAGCTCACGGCGTGGCTTGGGAGGAGCGAGGCCGAGGCCCGAGAGCGAGGGCGATGACCTCTTCGCGCCGTCGCCGCCCGCCCGGGCGGGGCTCCCCACCCGGGCGGCGGTCGCCTATCCGGGCGGCCGAGGCCGAGCTTGAGCACTCCCGCCTGATCCGCCTGCGCACGACGCTGCTGTTCGCACTGCTGTGGATCGCGCTGGCCGGGCTCGGCGCGCGTCTGGTCCTGCTGCACGTGGTGCAGGCCTCCGCGCTGGAGGCGATCGCACAGCGCCAGCAGCTCGGCGTTGTGACGATAGAGGCCAACCGCGGCCGCCTGCTTGACCGCATCGGCCGACCGCTGGCCACAAACGTCGCCGCAGACTCGGCCTTCGCCATTCCGTCCAAGATACCCGACAGAAAGGCGTTCGTGCGCGCCGTTGCGCCGGTGGTGGGACAGCAGCCCGCCGATCTAGCCGGAAGGATGGCTCCCGACCGGCACTTCGCTTGGCTGGCCCGTAGGGCTTCCCCCGAGGTGACCGCGTCACTGCGCGCCCTGGGGCTCGGCGACCAGATAGGCTTCCTCACCGAGCCCAAGCGTAGCTACCCAAACGGCACGCTTGCCGCGCACGTGATCGGCTTCGCCGGCGTTGACAACCAGGGCCTGGAGGGCGCGGAGCTGGCGTTTGAGGGCACGCTGCGGGGGCGGCCCGGGTCCGCCCGCATCGAGCGTGACGCCATCGGCCGCCCGCGCTTCGACACGCGCGTCGTCGTGCGCGAGCCGGCTCCGGGCGCCGACGTGATGCTCACGATAGACCAGGTGATCCAACACATCGCCGAACGCGAGCTCGACCGGGCAGTGACCTCCGCGCGCGCGGCTTCAGGCGTCGTCCTCGTCATGGATCCCAGGTCCGGCGAACTACTGGCCCTGGCCACGCATCCGCGCTACGACCCCAACTCCGTGGGCCTCGCCGAGAGGTCCGTGCTGGCGAACCGCGCCATCTCGGCCGCCTATGAGCCGGGGTCTACGTTCAAGATCTTCCTGGCGGCGGCCGCGCTCGAAGCAGGCGCGGTGACCACCCAGGAGGCGTTCACGAGCAACGGCGAGCTGAGGGTGGCCGGCGGCCACGTGATCAGGGAGGCCCGCGGGCGCAAGTTTCCCAGGCAGACGCTGGGCGACATCATACGCCAATCGTCGAACGTGGGCGCGGCCATGGTGGCTCGGCGCCTGGGCAAGGAGCGCTACCACGAGGCGATCCGCCGCTTCGGATTCGGTGCTCCGACCGGAGTGGATCTGCCCGGGGAGATCGCCGGCCTGGTGCCGCTGCCGGCGCAGTGGCTGGGTCCCGGTCTTGAGACCATCGGCTTCGGCCAGGGGATCTCGGTGACACCCCTGCAGCTGCTCGTGGCCGCATCGGCCCTGGGCAACGAAGGGCGCCTGGTTCGCCCGCACGTGATGCGCGCGGTGCGCGATCCACAGGGCCGCATGGTCATGGTGGCGGGGCCTGAGATCGGGCGCCAGGCGGCTTCGCCCGAGGTTGTCCGCACGGTCCTGGGCATGATGGAGGGCGTGGTGCAGAACGGCACCGGGACGTCGGCGCAGGTCGAGGGATACCGGATCGCCGGCAAGACCGGCACGGCCCAGAAGCCGTCGCCCGGCGGCGGGTACATGCCCGACCAGCACGTGGCCTCGTTCGTGGGCCTGGTTCCCGCACAGGCTCCGCGTCTTGCGGTGCTCGTGGTTCTCGACGTGGCCAGGGGCGATCACTACGGCGGCGTAGTGGCCGCGCCGGTCTTCCAGGCCGTTGCCACACAGGCCCTGTGGCACCTGCGCCTGCCTCCCTCGGATCCCGCGGCCCTGGGTCGCTGACCGCCGCGGCGTGCAGAGGGCGGGCGCCTGCTATAATGAGCCGGGATTCAGCGGAGGTGGGTGAATGCATCTGCGCGCGCTGCTGACGGAGCTCGACGCGCCGTCGGTGGTGGGCGACCCCGGCGTGGAGATTCGCGGGCTCGCTTACGACTCCCGGGAGACTGGTCCCGGGTTTGTGTTTGCTGCGCTGCGCGGCGCGGTCCACGACGGGCACGCCTTCATTGGCGAGGCCGTCGCGCGCGGCGCGGCGGCGGTCGTCGTTGACCGCGAGGTCGCCCTCCCGCCTGACGTTGCGGTGGTGAGGGTCTCCGACACGCGCCGCGCGCTCGCGCAGATCAGCGCCGCCTACCACGGGCACCCGTCGCGGCGCCTGTGTGTGATCGGCGTCACCGGAACAAACGGAAAGGGCGCTACCACCTATCTGATAGAAGCGGTCCTGCGCGGCGCGGGGCGGGCGTGCGGCATCATCGGGACGATGGGGATCGTCGTAGATGGACGCGTGTTGCCGTCGGCGCGCACGACGCCCGAGGCCCCCGACCT
Organism: Armatimonadota bacterium; assembly: GCA_037443365.1. Lineage (GTDB taxonomy): Bacteria > Sysuimicrobiota > Sysuimicrobiia > Sysuimicrobiales > Humicultoraceae > VGFA01. The sequence goes on along the minus strand of JBBIOM010000010.1, from coordinate 48,494 downwards.
TCAACGGGCGCTGCGGATCATGGCGGAGGCCGGTCACGCGTACGCCGCGGTGGAGGTCGCCTCCCACGCGCTTGCGCAGGAGCGGGTCGCCGGGTGCCTGTTTGCAGTGGGCGTGTTCACCAACCTCACCCGGGACCACCTCGACTTCCACGGAAGCATGGAGGCCTACCGCGCGGCCAAGGCGCGGCTGTTCGCGATGCTGCCGGGCGACGGGTGGGCAGTCCTCAACGCCGACGATCCGGCGTCGCGCATCATGGCATCGGTCAGCCCGGCAAGAGCGCTGACCTACGGCGTGCGCGCGCCCGCCGACGTGCGCGGACGCGACCTGAGGCTGCACCTGCGCGGGTCGTCGTTCGTCGCCGAGACGCCCGCGGGAAGCGTTCCCGTGGAATTGCGACTGGCCGGCGCCTTCAACGTCGCAAACGCGCTCGCGGCTCTGGCCACAGGAATCACGCAGGAACTCCCTCTGCCCGTGATGGCCGAGGCCCTGGCCGCCATGCCCGGCATCCCCGGGCGCTTTGAGAGCGTCGAGGAGGGACAGCCCTTCGCGGTGATCGTGGACTACGCGCACACGCCCGACGGGCTGGACAACGTGCTGCGCACGGCCCGCGAGGTGACCGACGGTCGCCTGATCGTGGTCTTCGGGTGCGGCGGGGATCGCGACCGCACCAAGCGGCCGGTCATGGGTGGCATCGCGGCGGGTTGGGCCGATCACGTGATCGTGACATCCGACAACCCGCGCACCGAGGATCCAGGGGCGATAATCGAGGAGATACGGCCGGGCGCCGAGTCCGGGGCCGCGGCGCGGGGCGTGCGCGTGCAGATCGAGCCCGACCGGCGCCGCGCGATAGCCGCGGCCGTGGCCGAGGCGCGCCCGGGCGATCTCGTTCTGATTGCCGGCAAGGGCCACGAGACCTACCAGGAGATCGCAGGCGTGAAGCACCCGTTCGACGACCGCGAGGTCGTACGGGAGGTCTTGGGTGCGTCTGGCCGTTAGCGACATCGTGTCGGCGACCGGAGGTCGCCTGATCCTGCCGCCCGGGGCGTCGGCCCCCACGGTGGCAAGCGGCGTGACGACCGACAGCCGCGCCGCGGCCCCCGGGCACCTCTTCGTAGCGCTTCGGGGCCCGCGCGCCGACGGGCACGCGTTCGTGCAGGACGCGGTGGCGCGGGGCGCCGCGCTCTGCGTCGTGGCGAGCGCGCCGGAAGCACCCATACCGGCGCTGGTCGTGGAGGATACGCTGCGCGCGCTCGGTGCGATCGCCGCGCTGTACCGGCGGACGCTGCCCGCGAAGGTAGTCGGCATCACCGGCAGCGTGGGCAAGACCACGACGGTAGGCCTGTGCGCACAGGTCCTGGGCGCGCGCTTCAACGTGGCGCGTTCCGCCGAGTCGTGGAACGCGGAGCTGGGCCTGGCCCTCTCGCTGCTGAGTCTGGACAGGAGAGTGGAGGTAGCGGTCGTCGAGATGGCGATGCGCGGCCCGGGACAGATCAGGGACCTCGTCGGCATGGCGCTCCCCCAGGTCGGCGCGGTCACCACGATAGGCGACGCCCACCTCGAGCTGCTCGGGACGCGAGAGAACATCGCCGCGGCCAAGGCCGAACTCCTGGAGGGTCTGCCGCCGGACGGGGTTGCGATCGTGAACGCCGACGAGGTTCTGACCGCGCGGCTGGTTCAGTTCACAAGATGCCCCATCCTACGGTTCGGGTTCGCCGCAGAGGCGGACGTGCGCGCCGTCGAGACAAGGTGCGCTCCGGAAGGCTGCTTCTTCACGCTCGACGTGCGCGGGCAGCGGTCCGACGTGGCCCTGCCGCTCGCGGGCGTCCACCAGGTGCGCAACGCCCTGGTCGCGGCGGCCGTAGGACACGCGTTCGGGCTGGACGTGCGCGAGATCGCCCGAGGGCTGGCGGGCGCGCGCCAGGCCAAGATGCGGCAGGAGATCATCCTCCTGGGCGAGATGCTCGTTGTGAACGACACCTACAACGCCAGCCCGCAGTCGATGCGGGCCGCCTTCGATGTGGTCGTCCTCGCGGGGCAGGCGCGGCGGCGCGTGCTCGCCCTGGGAGAGATGCTCGAGCTCGGACCCGACTCGCCGGAGTTCCACCGCGAGGTGGGAAGGCAGGCGGCTGATCTTGGGCTAGCGCTGCTGCTCGCCGTAGGACCCAACGCGCGCTGGTATCTGGAGGGAGCGGCAGAGGCAGGTCTGGCACCGGGCGCCGGCGCCTGGGCAGAGACCGCGGCGGAGGCGATCCCGCTGCTCCTACAGGCGGTGCGGCCGGGCGACGTGGTGCTGATCAAGGGTTCGCGTGGGATTGAGATGGAGCGAGTCCTGGACGGCCTGCGGGCCGGCGTGGAGGTGGAATCCCGATGAACGAGATCGTTGCGATTCCGGGCCTGATCCAGGCGGTCGTCGCAGGCGCCCTGGCGGCAGGCATCGTCGTGCTCGCGGGCCCCCGCACGATAGCCGCGCTCGCCGCGTTGGGCCAGCGTCAGCGCATCCGCGAGGACGCCCCGGCCCGGCACCAGGCCAAGACCGGGACCCCGACCATGGGCGGGCTGCTGCTGCTGTTCGCCATCGCCGCCTCTGCGCTGATTGCAGCCGGCTTCGACCGCCGCGTGCTGTTTGGGTTGGCCGTGACGGGCGCCTTCGGCGCCGTGGGGCTGCTGGACGATCTCCTGGCCATCCAGCACGGTCGCAACCTCGGGTTTCGCGCGCGCGAGCGCCTGGGCATGCAGATCATCCTGGGTCTGGCCCTGGGATACCTGGCCGCCCGGCAGCCCTGGCTCGGAACCGTGATCGCAATCCCCGGAGTGGGCCCGCTCGACCTGGGATGGGGATACGTGATCTTCGCGGCGCTGCTCTACGTCGGGTTTGCCAACGCGGTCAACCTCGCCGACGGCCTGGACGGCCTGGCCGCGGGGCTGGTGGCCGTGGCCGCGTTCGGCTGCGTCGTGGTGGCGCTGACCGCGCTGCTGCCCTCTGCCGCGGTGCTGGCCGCTGCCGTGGCCGGGGCCTGCGCCGGTTTCCTGAGGTTCAACGCCTATCCGGCGCGGGTGTTCATGGGCGACGTCGGGAGCAACGCCCTGGGCGGAGCGCTGGCCGCAATTGCCATCATCACCAAGTCCGAGATCGCGCTCCTGTTCATAGGCGGCGTGTTCGTGGCCGAGGCCGCCTCGGTGTTGCTTCAGGTCGCGTACTTCAAGATCACGGGCGGCCGGCGCATCTTCCGCATGAGCCCCCTGCACCATCACTTCGAGCTCGTGGGCTGGCCGGAGCCGACCATCGTGCGCCGCTTCTACCTGGCCGGTTGGATCTGTCTCGCCCTCGGCCTGCTGGTCGCCGGATGATGCCAGCGGAACCGCCCGCGCGGACCGGCGCCGTCCTGGAACAGCTCCGGGGCAGGCAGATCCACGTCCTGGGACCGTCGGGCACCGAGGGCTCCGCCGTCACCGAGTTCCTCCTGGACTGGGGGCTTCGCGACTTCACGGTGCACGACCTGGGGCCGCCGGATCGCTTCGAGGAGACCCTGCGGCGCACGCACTGCTGGCTGGATCCAGGGGGGCAGGACCGGCTGGCTGCCCGGCTGCGGGATGCGCCCATCGCCTGGCGGCAGGGCGAACGATACCTTGAGGGGATCGAGGACGCCCAGATCATCTTCGTTCCCCAATCGTGGTTCCGGCATCCCGAGAACGAGCGCGTGCGCCGAGCGGCTGCGCGCGGCGCGCGTCTCTCAAGCCTTACGCACCTGTTCTTCGAGCTGTGGCCCGGGCCGATCTTGGGCGTTACCGGCACAAACGGGAAGTTCACGGTCGTCACGCTGATCGCCGCCATGATGGAGGCCGCCGGGCTCCCCCACGTGGTATCGGGGAATGACCGGACACACGTGCCCGCGACGCGCGCCCTCGAGCGAGCGCACGCCGCGACCTGGCTGGTGCTGGAGATCAGCAACCGCCAGCTCTTGGGCCTGCCCTACAGCCCGCACGTGGCCGTGGTGACAAACATAGCGCCGCATCACCTCGACGACCACGGATCGCTGGACGCCTACGTTGAGGCGAAGCGCACCGTCGTTCGACACCAGGGTCCGGGGGATGTTGCGGTACTCAATGCCGACGATCCCCACGTGACGCGCATGGCCGAGGGCACGGCGTCCTCGGTGCGATGGTTCAGCCGGCGCCGGCCCGTCGCATCCGGCGCGTATCTCGACGCCGGTTGGATCGTGCTGGCCGGCACGCCTCCGCGCCCGGTGCTGGAGGTGAGCGATCTCGCCGTCCCCGGCGCCCACACGCGGGAGAACGCCCTGGCGGCCGCAGCCGCGGCCGAGGTCGTTGGGGTCGAGCCCGGGGCGATTGCCCGGGCGCTGCGCGCGTTCCGCGGCCTGCCCTACCGGTTCCGCCTGGTCGGGGAGCGCGAGGGCGTCGCGTTCTACGAGGACTCGCTGGCGACGAACCCCGCGGCCGCGGCCGCGGCCATAGGGAGCATGGACAGGCCGTTTCACCTCATTGCCGGCGGGCACAGGGCCAACGCCCGCGCGGACGACTTCCGGCCCATGTTGCGCGCGCTGGAGGGCGCGCCCGTCAGGGCGGTCTACCTGATCGGTGCGACCGCGGGTGTCCTGGCCGATGCGATCAGCGGGATGCCCGCGCCCCCGCGCATCGCGCATGCAGGGACCCTGGAGGCCGCCATCGCGTCGGCCTGGGACGCCGCGGCGTCCGGAGAAGCCGTACTGCTGTCCCCAGGGTGCGAGAGCTTCGACCAGTTCGACGACTACCGGCAGCGCGGCGATCGGTTCTGCCGGCTGGTTGAAACGCTGCCCGCGCGCGCTGCGGGCGAGGGGCGGGCGTGAGCGCGCACCCGCCCGCGCTGCACCGCCGGTCCGGCGATCTGCTCCTGTTCGTCGCCGTGCTGGCGCTGCTGGGGGTAGGGCTGGTCATGGTGTACAGCGCGAGCAGCATCGTCGCGATGGACCGCCTCGCTGACAGCGCCTACTTCCTCCGCCGGCAGGCGATCTGGATCACGCTGGGCCTGCTGGCAATGTGGATCGCTCAGAGCGTCCACTACCGGCGGCTGCGCGCGTACGCCGTGCCGCTGTTGCTCGTCACCCTGGTCCTGCTCGTCGCGGTGCTCGTGCCCGGCATCGGCAGGGTCGCAGGCGGCGCCCGGCGATGGATCGCCCTGGGGCCTTTCGGTTTCCAGCCCGTTGAGGTAGCCAAGCTGGCGCTGCCGCTGTTCGTTGCGCAGTTCGCGGTTCGGCGCGGCGCCGAGGTGCGCAACCTGCGTCTGGGCGTGGTGCCCCCGCTTGTCACGACCGGGATTCTCGCGGGCCTCGTCCTTCTGCAGCCCGACATGGGATCTGCGGTTGTGCTGGGCCTGATCACGCTGACCGTGCTGTTTCTGGCCGGCGCCCGTATCGCGCACCTCGGACTGGCGGCTCTCGCCGCGCTTCCGGCCGTGGTCCTGGCCGCGGCCACGGCGCCGTACAGGCTGCGGCGCTTCTCGGCCTTCCTGGATCCCTGGAGCGATCCGCAGGGAAGCGGGTTTCACATCATCCAGTCGCTGCTGGCGTTTGGATCCGGAGGCCTCCTCGGGGTCGGCCTTGGGGAGAGCCGTCAGAAGTTCTTCTATCTGCCTGAGCGGCACACCGATTTCATATACGCCATTGTGGGAGAGGAAACGGGCCTGTTGGGGACGATGAGCCTGCTGCTTCTCTTCGCATTCCTGGCGTACCGCGGCTACCGCATCAGCAGGGCGGCGCCCGATCGGTTCGGCTCGCTCCTGGCCGCCGGGCTCACCGCCGCCATCGTGGGCCAGGCCCTCGTGAACATGGGCGTTGCAACAGGGTTGCTGCCCGTCAAGGGCGTGCCGCTGCCGCTCGTCAGTTTCGGGGGCTCGTCGCTGGTGATGACCATGATCCAGGTCGGGATCTTGCTCAACATCTCGCAGTACGCGACAGGGGAAGGGACGTGAGGATCGTCATCACCGGAGGCGGCACCGGCGGCCATCTCTTTCCAGCCCTGGCGATCGCCGAGGCGCTCCGTGAGCGGCGGCCCGATGCAGAGATCCTGTTCGTGGGCGGCGACCGCATCGAGGCGCGCGTCGTGCCGGAGGAGGGATGGGCGTTTGCGCAGGTGCGGGCCCGGGGCTTGCCGCGCCGCCTGGGGCTGGCCGCGGCCTGGTCGCTGGCGACCACCGCGCGTGGCACGTTCCAGGCGCTGCGGCTGTTGCGCGGGTGGCGGCCTGACGCGGTTGTGGCCACCGGCGGGTACGTTTGTGTGCCCGTGGGCTGCGCTGCGGCGCTGCTTCATGTTCCCCTGGGAGTGCAGGAGCAGAACCTGCGTCCGGGTCTGGCGACCCGCCTGATCGCGCGCTGGGCAGAGTGGGTCTCGATCCCGCATCCCGAGGCCGCAGGGCACTTGAGGGCACGCCGCACCGAGGTGACGGGCATACCGCTCCGTCGCCGCGCGGTGCAGGGCGATCGCAGAAGGGGCCTGGAGAGGTGGGGCCTCGATTCGGGCAGGACCACGCTGTTGGTGCTGGGCGGCAGCCTAGGTGCGATGAGCCTGAACCGGGCTACATGCGGGATGGGCGATCTCCTCATGTTCGAGGCCGGTTTGCAGATCCTGCACCAGACCGGCCCTGAGCACCTGCATTGGGTCCGGCGCGAGATCGGGCACCGCGAGCACGTAGGTCCGCCCGCGCTGCGGCACGTCGCCGTGGCGTTTCTCGACGACATCGCCGACGCCTATGCCTGCGCCGATCTGGTCATCAGCCGGGCAGGCGCCGCAACCTTGGCCGAACTGACTGCATGGGGACTGCCGGCGATCTTGATTCCCTATCCCGGCGCCGCCGAGGCGCACCAGGAAGACAACGCCCGGATCCTGGCGCGAGATGGCGCCGCGGTCTGCTTGTCCGATGCCGACCTCGCGGGCACGGTGCTCGTCGAGACGGTTCAAGCCATCATCGCCGACCCCACCCGGCGGGGACGCATGGCCGAAGCCAGCCGCGCGCTGGGGCGCCCGGGCGCATCCGGCGCCGTGGCTGATCTGGTGCTCGGCCTGGCCTCGCGCAGCGGCCCGACGAGGCGCGGGCAGGAGGGTCGCTCATGATAGCACCCTTGATGCGGGTGCACCTCGTGGGGATAGGAGGCGCGGGAATGAGCGCGCTGGCCGAGGTGCTGCTGCACCGGGGAGTGCGGGTGTCGGGGTGCGATCTGCGCGACTGCGAGGCCCTCAGGAGGATACGCGCGCTCGGCGGGGAGATCCGCATCGGACACAGCCCCGATCACCTGGCCGCCGCGGACGCGGTGGTCTACTCGAGGGCGATCACCGAGGACAACCCGGAGATCCGCGCCGCGCACGGTCTAGGCCTGCCGGTCCTGCACCGCGCCGAGATGCTGGCGCAGGTGATGGCGTCGGGCCGCGGGGTGGCGGTGGTCGGGACACACGGCAAGACGACCACGACCGCGATGCTCGTGCGCGTGCTCGCGCACGCGGGCCTCGATCCGACCGGGCTGATCGGCGCCGACGTCGAGGAGTACGGGGGCGGCGCACGCCCCGGGGACGGCGCCTGGATCGTGGCCGAGGTGGACGAGTCCGATGGATCGCTCCTGCACGTGCGGCCCGACGCCGCGGTGCTGACAAGCCTGGACTCAACCGACCACCGCGACCACTACGCCGCGCCCGGGCACCTCGAGGAGACATTCGAGCGGTTCCTTGGTGCGGTTCCAGGGGAGGGCTTCATAGCGGTCTGCCTGGACCATGCCGGCGCGATCGCGCTGGGCCGACGCCTGCGGCGGCCGCTTGCGACCTACGGATTCGATGCTGCCGCCCTGGTCCGGGGCCAGGTGCGCGTCGTGCGCGGGGAGGAGACCCGAACCGACCTGTGGATCGCGGACGAGCCCTCCGGCGAGCTGGTGCTACGCGTGCCCGGGAGGCACAACGTCAGCAACGCGCTGGGCGCGATCGCCGCCGCGGCGCAGATCGGCGTCCCAATCGGCGCGGTCCTGGAGGCGCTGGAGGGCTTCCGTGGCCCGGCGCGACGCTTCGCCATCCGCGGCGAGGCCGACGGCGTGCTTGTCGTGGACGACTACGCGCACAATCCCGTGAAGATAGACGCGGTGCTTCGCGCGGCGCGCGAGGGGTGGCCCGACCGCCGCGTGATCGCGCTGTTCCAGCCGCACCGGTACTCGCGCACGCGCACCACGCACGCCGAGTTCGCCTGCGCTTTCGACGCCGCGGACGAGGTGGTGTTGACAGAGATCTACCCGGCCGACGAGCCGGCGGAGCCGGGCGTCACGGCTCGGCTCGTGGTGGACGCGGTTGCCCGGCGCCGGCCCGTGCGGTTCGCCGCGAGCAGGGAGGAGGCCCTGAACTTGCTGGAGCAGATCGCCGCTCCAGGCGCGATCGTGCTCACGCTGGGGGCGGGCGACATCGGCGATGCCGCCGACGCCCTGCTGCGCAGGCTGGAGGCGCGCTCCCGATGAGCACCCCGCCTGCCTCGCTCTCCCGCTTGGAGCGCCGGCTGCGCGAGGTCGTCGGCGATGTGCGCCGGGACGAGCCTATGTCGCGGCACGTGTTGTTCCGCATAGGTGGTCCGGCGGACCTGCTGGTGATCCCGAAGAGCCCAGAGGAGCTCCACTCGGGCATCGGCGCGCTGTTCGAGGAGGGATGCCGGCCCGTGATCCTGGGCAACGGTTCCAACGTGCTGATCGGGGATCGGGGCATCCGCGGGGTCGTGGTCAAGATCGGGAAGGGCTTGTCCCGCGTCCGCATCAAGGACGCAATCGTCAGCGCACAGGCCGGGGTCGGGCTCCCTGCCCTGGCTCTGCGCACGGCGCGCCGCGGCCTCGCCGGGCTCGAGTTCGCGGCCGGCATTCCAGGATCGGTCGGCGGCGCCGTCGTGATGAACGCGGGCGCCTTCGGCCACTCAATGGCGGACGTGCTGGCGCAGGTCCATCTGCTGACCCCCGACGGCCCGGCAAGCGTGGGGCCCGAGGCCATGGCCCTCGCCTACCGGAGCACGGCGGCCCAGGCGCAACCGTGGGTCGTGGCCTCGGTCACGCTGGCGCTGCGCCCGGATTCCCCGGCCCTCGCGCAGGCACGCCTCGAGCGGTGGCTGGAGCGGCGGAGCAAGACGCAGCCGATCGGCCGCATGTGCGCGGGCTGCTTCTTCCGGAATCCTCCCGGCGGCCACGCGGGGCGGCTGCTAGAGGCCGTGGGCGCAAAGGGTCTCTCCGTGGGCGGCGCCCGCGTGTCAGAGATCCACGCCAACTTCATCGTCAACGAGGGAGGGGCCACCGCCGCCGACGTGCTGGCGCTCGCGGCGCAGGTGCGCGCCCGCGTGCAGGAGAGGTTCGGAGTGACCCTGGAATCGGAGGTCAAGATGCTGGGCGAGTTCTAGGCCCGGCCCACCGTCGTGAGGCCGACCGAGCGCACGACGCCTGCGAACCCACCTTCCTGGGAAACCCTGCCGCGCTTTGCGATGGTGATGGCGGCGCTGCTGGCCTTGGCCGCGTTTCCGCAGTCGGCGCTCTTCACGGTTGGGCGCATCGAGGTGCGCGGGGCCGAGACGCTCTCCGCAGCCGAGGTCGTCGCGCTCTCCGGCCTCGCGCGTGCGCAGCGCCTCTTCGCGGTGGACGCGGCCGCCGTCCGCCAGGACCTCTGCGCCGATCCCCGCATCAGGGAGGCGCAGGTGCTCGTGCGGCCGCCCGGGACCGTTGTGCTTGGCATCAGGGAGCGCCGTCCGGTGGCAGCCCTGGTCGCCGGTGGCATGTTCGCGAGGGTGGCCGACGACCACGTGGTGGTAGAGGTCACGCCGGATTCGAGTGGCCTGCCCGAGATCGAGGATCGCACGGTGGCAGGCGCGCCGCCGCGTCCGGGTCAAGTTGTGTCCTCGGAAGGACTGCGTGCCGCGCTGGCGGCCCTGGGCATCGCCTCGACTCAACTTGGAGGAGACCTGAAGCGGATCGTCGTGGCGCACGGCCTGGACCTGACCTTCGTCACGCGAGCCGGGGTGGAGATCCGCGCCGGGGGCCCAGCAGGGCTATCGGAACGCCTGAACCAAGTTCCCCAGGTTCTGGCCGCCCTGCGGGCCAAGGGCATCAGGCCGGCGTCGCTTGATCTGAGGTACGGCGGGTCTGTTGTGGTGAAGCCGTTCGGAGCAGGAGATGCCCGATAGTTGTGGAATGCCAGGACAAGATATAGACGAGACAAACGAAAGAACCACTACGGGTAGCGTATGGCGCGCCGAGGCTCGGTAGCGGGCCTGGATATTGGCTCGACCAAGGTGTGCGCCGTTGTCGGCGAGGTGGACGAGGACGGCGATGTCCACATCGCCGGCGCCGGCAGTGTGCCCTGTTCAGGCATGCGCCGCGGGGTCGTGGTGGATCTCGAGAGCACGGCGCGCGCGATCGAGGAAGCAACCGATCGCGCCGAGCGCATGGCCGGGGAGCGCATCACGGCGGCTTATGTGGCCGTATCCGGCGAGCACATCGCGTCGTCCGACAGCCGGGGCGTGGTTGCCGTGGCGCGCGGGGATCACGAGATCTCCGAGGCGGACGTGGCGCGGGTCATTGACGCCGCTCGAATGGCGGCCCTACCGGGGTCCGACCGCGAGATCATCCATCTTCTGCCGCGCGATTTCATCGTGGACGGACAGGAAGGCGTCAAGCGTCCGGTCGGGATGTACGGCACGCGTCTGGAGGTCGAGGCCCACATCGTCACCGGCGTCGCGACGGCGCTGGCCAACGTGGCCAAGGCCGCGCAGCTGGCGCGCGTGGAGGTCGCGGAGATGGTGCTGGAGCCGCTGGCCTCGGCCGAGGCCGTGCTCACGCCCTCGGAGCGCGACATAGGAGCGGTCCTGGTGGACATTGGCGGGGGCACTACGAGCATGGGGGTGTTCGCCAACGGCGGCCTATGCCACGTGACGATCCTCCCGGTGGCCGGGGCCCACATCACCAACGACATCGCGGTGGGAATGCGGACGCCGATGGCCGAGGCCGAGAAGCTGAAGGTTCGATGGGGCGCCGCCTCGCCCGCGGCCGTGTCGGAAGGCGAGATGATCGAGGTCTTCAACGTGGGAGGGCGTGAGCCTCGCGTCATGCCGCGCCGGATACTGACCGAGTTCATAGAGCCGCGGCTGGACGAGATCTTCGCCCTCGTTCAGGTGCAGGTCCGCCGCAGCGGCTACACGCACCGCGTGCCGGCGGGCGTCGTGCTGACCGGCGGGACCGCCCAACTCGACGGGCTTGTGCAGCACGCCGAGCTACGCCTCGGGCTTCCTGCCCGCCTGGGGGCGCCCGACCAGATCGCCGGTCTCGTGGAGCCGGTCCGCACCCCTTCGTTCAGCACGGGCGTCGGACTCGCGCTGTTCGGCGCGCGCAGTCGCACGCGGGCGGGCGCCACCCGCCGCGACGGCGCGGGCTCGTTCTGGGATCGGGCGCGCGCATGGATTCGAGATCTGCTGCAGGGCGGATGAGGCAGGAGCCGGGCATACCACGGACGCAGGGGGGAACGGTAATGGCCAAGACGGAGCGCGACCTTCGACGGTATGCTGCGATAAAGGTCATCGGGATGGGAGGCGGGGGCAACAACGCCGTGAACCGCATGGTCTCCGCAGGGCTGCGCGGGGTGGAGTTCATCGCGGTCAACACCGATGTCCAGGCGCTGGCCCTGTCCTCCGCGGACAAGAAGATACACGTCGGAGCGAAGACCACGAAGGGCCTGGGAGCAGGCGGCGACCCCGCGATAGGCCGCCAGGCCGCCGAGGAGAGCAGGGAGGATCTGCGCGAGGCCCTATCCGGGGCCGACATGGTGTTCATAACCGCGGGCATGGGCGGCGGCACCGGGACCGGGGGCGCGCCGGTGATCGCCGAGGTGGCGCGCGACCTGGGGTCGCTCACCGTGGGCGTCGTGACGCGCCCGTTCGGGTTCGAGGGCAAGAGGCGCGCGGCCACGGCCGACGAAGGGGTCCGCACGCTCAAGCAGAAGGTCAACACCCTGATAACCATACCCAACGACCGGCTCCTCCAGATCATCGACCGGCAGGCCACGGTTGTGGAGGCGTTTCGGACGGCCGACGACGTGCTGCGCCAGGGTGTGCAGGGGATCGCCGATCTCATCACGATCCCCGGACTTATCAACCTCGACTTCGCGGACGTTCGCACAGTCATGACCGAGGCCGGAAGCGCGCTCATCGGGATCGGGGTCGCAACGGGCGAGGATCGGGCCACCCGCGCGGCGCAGGCCGCGATCAACAGCCCACTTCTTGAGACCTCGATGGACGGCGCGCGCGGGGTGCTCATCAACGTCACCGGCGGCCTGGACCTGGGCCTGCTCGAGGTGAGCGAGGCCGCCCAGATCGTGCGCGACGCGGCCGATGCGGACGCCAACATCTTCTTCGGCGCGGTGATAGACGAGAAGGCGCGCGACGAGGTCCGCATTACGGTAATAGCCACCGGGTTCGAGGCGGCGCGCCGGAGCGAGGTGATGGAGTCAGCGCAGGACGACCGGAGCAGGGAGCCGGTCCGCCTGATTGACGACCTCGACATCCCGGCGTTCCTTCGGAAACGGTAGGACAGCCCCCGCGTGGGACGAGACCGCCCGCCGGGGGCGCTGCCGCAGGAGCCAGCCGATCTGGCGGCGCGGCTCGATGCCGCCCGGCCGCACATAGAGGCGCTCCTGCCCGGGGCAGCCCCTGTCGAGGGACCGCAGCCGCTATACCAGCTCCCAGGCGCAGCAGGACTCGCTGAATCGTTCATGGCGCTGCGAAGCCGTCTGGCGCCGCTGGGGCTGACCCCCATGCTGCGCGCGCAGGCCGGCCGCCCGGTCCTGGTGCTTGTGCCCACTCCTCCGCCCGGGCGGTGGGGCTGGCAGACGAACCTCCTGCTTCTGCTCGCCACCGTCGCCGCGACCTTCTACGCCGGCTACCTGCAGTCGGAAGCCCTCGTCAAGGCCGGCTTCCTTGACAGCGCGGTGGCAGGAGGGGCCGCGTTCTCGCTATCCGTCCTGGCGATCCTGGGAGCCCACGAGATGGGGCACAAACTCGTGGCGATCCGGCGCGGCATTGACGCCAGCATGCCCTACTTCCTGCCCATGGCTCCCCCGATAGGCACGATGGGTGCCGTGATCGTGACGCGCACCCCGGCCCCGAACAGGGACAGCCTGATGGACCTGGGTGCCTCGGGCCCAATAGCCGGGTTCCTGGTCGCCATCCCTGTGCTGCTCTACGGCGTCAGCCGATCGTTCGTCGTGCTCCCGGAGCATCTCGGTCCGGCCGTCTCCATTCCCGACCCGCTGCTGATCAAGGGCATGATCCGCCTCGTGCTCGATCCACCGGCCGGGCACACGGTGCTGGGGCACCCCGTGCTGTTCGCTGGCTGGATAGGGCTTGTCGTGACCAGCATCAACCTGCTTCCAGCCGGGATGCTCGACGGAGGACACGCGGTGCGTGCGGCGTTTGGCGCGCGCGCTCACGCCCTGCTCTCGTACGCGGGCGTGGGCATCGCCGTGCTCATGGGCTTCTACCCCATGGCGATACTCATAGCGCTTCTGATGCGCAGGGGACACGTCGGACCGCTCGACGACCTGTCCCCGCTTGGCCCCTCGCGCCGGCTGGTGGGAGCGACCCTCGTCGTCGTCTTCCTGCTGTGCGCCGTCGTCTTCCCGCCACCCTTCTAGTGCTCGCGTGGACCTACGCGCCGATCCGCCCACTCGACCTTCGGCCGCACGCCCCGGCGCCTGGCGGCGCGCGGCGCTGTCCGTCTTCCGGAAGGAGGCGGCCGAGACGCTGCGCGACCGGCGGACCGTGGTTGCCGCCGTCCTGCTGCCGGTGCTGACCATGCCCCTCGTGGTGCTGGTGATGCCGGTTCTGGCGGCGCGCCAGCAGGAGGCCCTGCGCGTGCGGCCGGTGCGCGTCGCCGTGAAGGGTGAGCACGCCACCGGCCTGGCCGTGATGGGCTCCGGCGAGGGCGCCTTCCGCCTGGTCGCTGCGTCCGAACCCGAGGCCGCGCTGCTCCGGGGTGAGATAGAGGTGGTCCTGGCAGACAGCGCGCAGGCCCCTGCCGGCCCCCGGGTCGTGATCGCGCTGTACGACGAGTCCAGACCCGCTTCGCGCGCCGCACTCCAGCGCGTCACCCAGATAGCGGCGCTGCTCGTGCTGCGCAATCCAGGGGGGGCCGCGCGCGCCGGGGATGTCCACCCGGCGGCGCCGCTTGTGGTCGAACCGCGAAACGCGGCCTCGCCGCAGCGGATGGGAGGCGCGCTGCTGGCCGCGGCCCTGCCGTTCTTCCTGGCCGTGTGGTTGCTGCTCGGCGGGCAGTACGCCGCCCTCGACGTGGGCGCCGGGGAGCGGGAGCGAGGCAGCCTGGACGCGCTCCTGACCGCGCCGGCACCGCGGTCGGCGATTGTCGCCGGCAAGTTCCTGGCCGTGCTGGCGCCCGCTGTCCTGGCGGTGGGCCTCATGCTGGCGGCGGGCGTAGCCGCGCTCAGGTACGGCGCCGGCCTGCTCGCAGCCGGCCCGGTTGACGTCTCCCTCTCGCCCGGGACCGCCCTTCGGCTCCTGCTCGTGGCAGTCGCGCTGGGGGGGTTCCTGTCGGCGTGCCAGCTCTGGCTCAGCCTGCGCGCGAGGTCGCTGCGCGAGGCCCAGCAGGGGTTTACAGCGCTCTACATGGCCGTTGCGCTGCCCACCATGCTGATTCCCTTCGCCGGAGAGTGGGTCGCCGACCCCTGGGTGGTGTGCGTGCCCGTGGTGAACGCCGTGGTGGTCTCCAGGGGCATCCTGGCCGGCGCCGCGTCCGCCTCTGACCTGGCCTGGACGGCCGTCTCGCTGGCCGCCCTGAGCCTGCCGGTCCTCTGGCTGGGGACCCTTGCCCTGGCCGCTCCGGGAAGGCGGATTTGAAGAGCGAACAACCCCGAGCGAGTGCGAACGCGCCTGGCAGAGTGCGCGTGAGCAAGGCGGCTGCCCCGGGTATTGACACGCTAGATGTGGGATTCTAGAATCACGCTGCCTCTACTGGTGGTGCCGTAATGCGCTGCCCGCTCTGCGGCCACGAAGACAGCAAGGTCCTGGACTCCCGCCCGATGCAGGAGGGGAGATCCATACGCCGGAGGCGGGAGTGTCTGGGCTGCGGCAGGAGGTTCACGACGTACGAGCGCGCCGACTTGTCCCTGCTCATGGTTGTGAAACGCGACGGCCGGCGCGAGCCCTTTGACAGGTCCAAGGTGCTCGGGGGCATCGTGCGCGCCTGCGGGAAACGGCCCGTCTCTGTGGAAGCCATGGAAGCGCTCTCGGATGACGTGGAGCGCGAGGTCCGTCAGTCCGGGGGTGCCGAGGTGACCTCCGCGGCCATAGGTGATCTGGTGATGGAACGCCTGCGCCGGCTCGACGACGTCGCCTACGTCCGGTTCGCCTCCGAGTACCGGCGGTTTCGCGACGTGGACTCGATTGCCGAGGAGATAGAGACCCTCAAGGAACGCAAGCGCCGGGAAGACGCCCTACGCGATCAGGTTCCCCTGATATCGCTCACCGACACACATTCCACTCGATGACACCACGACCCTCCGGGGGTGACCTGCATGGAAGACGCATCGTCCTCTTCGACCCAGCCCCTGGCCAGGCCCGGCGACGTCCCATGTACGTCTTCTCCCGAAATCCCGACCGATACGCTCGCCGCCTTTGGGGGTGACGATCTCCGCGCCCGCGTGTTCCACGACAAGTACGCCCTGCGGGACGCCGATGGAGGAGTCGTGGAGCGCACCCCTGACCAGATGTGGTGCCGCGTCGCGCGCGAGATAGCATCGGCCGAACTGGCGGATCGCAGGGCGGAGTGGACGGAGAACTTCTGCTGGCTGCTGGGCGAGTTCCGCTTCGTGCCCGGGGGCCGGATCATGCACGCGGCGGGCAACTCACGGCGGGTCACCGCGCTGAACTGCTACGTCATCCCCGTGAAGGAGGACTCGATCGAGTCCATCTTTGACTGGATGAAGCAGGCGGCCCGTACCTACAGCCTGGGCGGAGGCGTGGGGACCGACATATCCGTGCTGCGGCCCCGCGGGGCACCGGTGAACAACGCGGCCCGCAGCAGCACCGGATCCGTGTCGTTCATGGAACTCTTCTCGCTGACGACCGGCACGATCGGGCAGTCGGGAAGGCGCGGGGCGCTGATGATCACCGTCGCCGACAACCACCCCGACGTGCTGGACTTCATCAGGGTGAAGCGCAACCTGGACAAGATCAGGTACGCCAACCTCAGCGTCAGGATCTCGGACGCGTTCATGCGCGCGGTAGAGGAGGACGGTACCTACGATTTGGTGTTCGAGAACGAGCGCGCCACGATGCGGCGGACCGTCAAGGCCCGCGAGGCGTGGCAGGACCTCGTCAGCGGCGCCCGCGATTTCGCGGAGCCGGGCGTGATCTTCTGGGACGCGATCAAGCGCTGGAGTACGTCCGAGTACAACGGCATGGGCGTGATCACGACGAACCCGTGCTCCGAGATCCCCCTGGAGCCGTACGGCAACTGCTGCCTGGGCAACCTGAACCTCGCGCGCTTCGTGCGCGACGAGTTCGCCTCGTCGGCGCGCGTGGACTGGGAGAACCTGGAGCGGGCGCTGCGGTACGCCGTGCGCTTCCTGGACGATGTGCTCGATTACAACGCCGACAAGCACCCTTTGCCCGAGCACCGCGAAGCCAGTCTCTTCTCGCGCCGCATCGGCGTCGGCTTCACCGGGCTGGGCGACATGCTCGCCATGATGCGTTTGAGGTATGACTCCGATCCCGCCATCGCCTTCGCGGACGGGCTCTTCGACCGCATCAAGAACATCGTCTACGACGAGTCGGTCAACCTGGCGATCGAGAAGGGCCAGTTTCCCGGGTACGACGCGCGGTCGCACTTGGGCCAGGCGTTCATCCAGACACTGTGTCCCAAGGTGCAGGAGCGAATCCACCGACACGGCCTGCGCAACGTGGCGCTGCTGACCGTTCCCCCGGTGGGCAGCGGGGCCGTGCTGGCGGGCGTGACCAGCGGCATCGAGCCCATGTTCGACCTGTCGTACGTTCGGCGCTCCGAGTCGCTCTCACAGGAGTACTTCACCGTCTACCACCCGCTGGTCCGGGAGTTCATGCTCCGCTTCGGGCTCGAGCATCAGAGCGACCTGCCCGAGTACTTCGTTACCGCGCACCAGATCCGGCCCGAGATGCGCGTCCGCATGCAGGCGACAATTCAGCGCCACATCGACCACGCGATATCATCCACGGTCAACCTGCCGTCCGACGCGACGCACGAGGATGTCGAGAGGATCTACTTCCTGGCCTGGAAGGCGGGCTGTAAGGGCATCACGGTATACCGCGAGGGAAGCCGTGACGGCATCCTGATGACCGAGAGCCAGGCCAAGGGCCAGCCCGCGGAAGGAGAGGTAGCCGCGCAAGGAGCGCCCGCCGCGCAGGGAGCGCCCGCGGCAGCGGCGGCTCCGGCCTCGACGCCGCGCCCCGCGCCCCGCGCAAGGCCCAAGGTGACCTCGGGGCGGACCGAGCGCATCGAGACCCCGCGGGGTCGCATCTACGTCGTGATCAACGAGGACGAACTTGGCGTCTGCGAGGTGTTCGTGCACTCGCTCGATGTCGAGGCAGAGGGGATAGGCCGCATGGCCTCGCTCGCGCTGCGCGGAGGGATCGACGCCAGGGAGGTGATCGAGCAGCTCTGGCGGGTGCAGAGCACCGAGGTGGCGTTTGACCGGTCCGCGGACGGCACCGTGGTGCGCGTCTCGACGATAGCGCAGGCCGTGGCGCTTGCGCTGGGCAGGGCGCTCTACGGCGACGGGTTCCGGCCGGACAAGGTCTTCCCGCGGGCCGACGTGCTGCCGGAGCCGGGCCCCCGGGTCAGGCAGGAGATGCTTCGGTTTGCCCCCCCGCCGGTCGTGCCCGAGCCCCCGGTGCACCCGGTGCTGGCCCCGGTGCTGGCGGGCAACGGCGGAGGAGAGCACGCCCGTCATGAGGGTGACCGGCCGCTCGTGCGATCCGCCGCGCCGGGTTTCGCCGGCGTCTGCCCTGACTGTGGGGCGTCCCTGATCCGCGAGAACGGCTGCGCAACCTGCCGGCAGTGCGGGTACGCCAAGTGCTGAGGTAACCGGTGCCCCGCAGGTATGCTGGCGCGGGCGTTGAAGAAGATCTGACACCATCGAGCGGGACAGACGAGGCAGTCACAGGGGCCTCCCCTGGAAGGAGGAAGGACGGTGACGAGATCTGTGCGAGTCATCAGCGTTGTTCTAATCGCGGCGGTGGCCCTGGGCGCGGGTGCATGGCGTCCAGCGCCCGCCGCCGGCCAGACCAGTCTGGTCGTGGCCTTCATGCCGTCGGTGGACGCAGGAAGGGTGCTGGCGACAGGCAGCACGCTGGCCAGGATGCTGGAGGTTGCCACGGGCTACCGGGTCCGGGCCGAGGTGCCCACCAGTTACGCCGCGGTGATCGAGGCGATGTGCGCGGGCAGGGTGGATATCGCCATCTTCGCCACGTTTGCCTACGTCCTGGCCAACCGCCGGTGCGGGGCAGAGGTCCGCTTGGTCAGTCTCCGGCAGAACAAGCCGTTCTACGTGGCGCAGATTCTCTATCGAGCCGACCTCAACGCCAAGACGCTGGCAGATCTGCGCGGTAAGAAGTTCGCCTTCGTGGACCCGGCCTCGGCGTCGGGCTACCTGTTCCCGGCCGCGCTGCTCAAGAAGAACGGGGTGGACCCGGACCGGTTCTTCAGCCAGGTCATATTCGCCGGTGCGCACGACAAGGTCGTGCTGGCGATCTATACCGGATCGGTGGACGCCGGCGCGACGTTCGGTGACCCCGACAACCCGGTCTTCGAGGCGCGCGAGCGCGTCGTAGGGCAGTACCCGGACGTGAGGGACAAGGTGAAGGTCCTGATGTACACCGACCCGATCCCCAACGACACCGTTTCGTTCCGCCGCGAACTCCCCGACGAGGTCAAGGAGAAGGTCACCAAGGCGATGTTTCGCATCGCGGCGACCGCGCCCGGGCGTGAGACCATCTTCGCCCTGTACCAGCACGAAGGGTACGCCGACCTGGCCGCGCTCCAGACCACTCACAAGATGCCGAAGCTGAAGACCATTGACGAGCTGTTCAACTCCGTTAGGGACGCGGCGAAGCTTCTGGGTCTCGACCTCGAGCAGATGGTGCGCCCCAGGTAGCCGTTCGAGTCATTCAGCCAATGGCAACGGGCGGAGGAGAGTGCCTGGCTCTCCTCCGTTCTGTGGGGTGACGTGATGCCCGGAGCAGAGGTTAGGATCGAGCACCTCACCAAGGTATACCCCGATGGAACGCGGGCGCTTCGCGACGTGAGCTTCTCGGTGGCTCCGGGCGAGTTCCTCATCATCATAGGGCTCTCCGGGTCCGGGAAGTCCACGCTCATGCGGTGCATCAACCGGCTCGTGGAGCCGACCTCGGGCAAGGTCTTTGTGGACAACGTCGAGATAACGGCGCTGGCACCGGAGGAGCTGCGCCGCATGCGCCGCCAGATCGGGATGATCTTCCAGCAGTTCAACCTGGTCAAGCGTTCCTCGGTTCTCACGAACGTGCTGTCCGGACGGCTGGGCTACGTGCCGCCGTCCTGGTCGCTCTACAACTACTTCCCGCGCGATCTGCGCGGGCAGGCAGCCGCGCACCTGGCCACCGTAGGCATCCCGGAGAAGGCCCACGCGCGCGCCGACCAGCTCTCCGGAGGGCAGCAGCAGCGCGTGGGGATAGCCCGGGCGCTGATGCAGGATCCCAAGTTGATCCTGGCCGACGAGCCGGTCGCCAGCCTCGATCCGGCGACCTCGCACTCGGTGCTCCGCTACGTCGAGGAGCTCAACCGCAGGGACGGCATTACGGTGATGTGCAGCCTGCACTTCCTGAGCCTGGCCCGGCGCTACGGCACACGCCTGATCGCCCTCAAGGCCGGCGAGATAGCCTTCGAGGGCCTGCCCTCGGAGATTGACGAGCAGCGATTCAAGGAGATCTTCGGCGAAGAGGCCGTAGAGGTCGAGATAGCGTAGGCCGGCATCGGCCCACGCCCGAGAGGGAGCGAGATGGCACTGAACGGGAACGCCGCCCCGCCCCAGGCCCCGGAGGTGCCCAGGCCCGGAGCCGGGGCCCTGCGTGTTGTGCTGTGGCTGATCTTCCTGGGCGCGATCTACGCCTACGGCTGGCAGGTGACTCAGATCAACCTGGGCGAGCTGGGACGCAAGGCCTACCTGATCAAGCCCCTGCTCGCCGATCTCATCCGGCCGGATCTGCTCGAGCGCCGGCCCCGCCTGCAGGTCGCGGACGCCGGCATCGGCCTCGACGGCGCGGCCGCGCCGGCCCCTATCCAGAAGGGCGGCCCGGGCCGCATCGCCCTAAGCCCAACCACCGCCAGGGCTGGTGATGCGCTGACCGTTGCCGGCGAGGGATTCGCGGCCTCGCGCCCGGTGCAGATCGTATGGCTCGACCAGTCCGGCGTGAGGGTGTCGCTCGCGAAGTCCAACACCGACGCCGCGGGGCGGTTCCAGGCGACAACAACGGTCCCTTCGGTCATCGGCACGCAGCACCACATAGTCGTCCAGGTCGTTCTGGAGGGCGCGACGCTGGGTCCGAGCAACGCGCTGCGCCTGACCGGATTCCGGATGGTCGAGACCGTCTTCCTGGCGCTGATGGGCACCACGATGGCGGTGGTCCTGGCCGTGCCCCTGTCGTTTCTGGGCGCCAAGAACCTGATGGCGCGCAACCCCCTGGGCACGCTGGTCTACTACGTGGTCCGAACCGTCTTCAACATCGCCCGCTCGATTGAGCCCCTGATACTGGCGACGGTGTTTGCGGTATGGGTCGGGATAGGGCCGTTTGCGGGGGTGCTGGCCCTGGGCATTCACTCCATAGCGTCGCTGGGCAAGTTGTACTCGGAGCAGATCGAGTCGATAGACCCCGGGCCGATCGAGGCGATCACCGCGACGGGCGCGACCATGCTGCAGGTCGTGCGCTACGCGGTCGTGCCCCAGATAGTGCCGCCCTTCATCGCGTTCACGATCTACCGGTGGGACATAAACGTGCGTATGTCCACTGTGATCGGGTTCGTGGGCGGCGGCGGGATCGGCTTCCTGCTGATGCAGTACATCAACCTGCTGCAGTGGAAGCAGGCGGCGACCGCGGTTTGGGCGATCACGCTCGTCGTGGCCGCGATGGACTACTTCAGCGCGGTCGTGCGCGAGAAGGTCGTCTAGCCCTCCGGGCGCAGGTATCACGTCCTCCCCGACGAACACCCGAACTGGCATGTCCGGCATTGCGGAGCGGATTCGCCGGGTTCGTGAGCGCATTGCGCGGGCCGCGTTGCGGGTCGGGCGTGACCCGGAGTCGGTGACGCTCGTGGGCGTGACTAAGGGGCGCGGCCTGGCCATCGTGCGCGAGGCCCTCTCCGCAGGGCTGCGCGACCTGGGCGAGAACCGCGTCCAGGAGGCGGTCTCCAAGATCGATGCGGTCGGACCAGGGCCGCGCTGGCACCTGATCGGCCACCTGCAACGGAACAAGGCGCGGTTGGCCGCGGGACGGTTCCAGGTGATCCACTCCATCGACGGCCTTCGTATCGCGCAGGCGGTCGATCGGGCGGCGGGCGAAGCCGGCCGGCGGATCCCGGTCCTAATCGAGGTGAACGTCGCCGGCGAGACAACCAAGCACGGGATCGCTCCAGGGGAGGCGGAGGACCTCATCGGCCGGGTGTGCGCGATGCCGCATCTCGACGCGATCGGACTGATGACCGTGGCGCCGCTGGCCGACGACCCTGAGGCGGTTCGGCCGGTCTTTCGGGAACTGCGGGAGCTGCGGGACCGCCTGCGTGCCAGGGTGGCGGGCGCGGCGTTTGGCGAGCTCTCGATGGGCATGACGGACGATTTCGAGGTGGCGATCGAAGAGGGTGCGACCATGGTTCGCATCGGGCGCGCCCTGTTCGAGGAGCGCTAGCAAGGCGGCACGGGAGGGCCGGATCCGGGGAGGGAGGAGAGAGCGGGAGGTGCGAGATGGGCGCGATGCACAGGTTGTGGGCGTTTCTGGGCTTCAGTGAAGACGACGCGTCCGCCGCGCCGGGCGAGGGGGCGGAGCCCGGGCGAGCGCCGGCGCCCGTGCCGGGCCTGCACGCGAACCGGCAGATGGAGATCGTGGTGCTGGAACCACGCAGTCTCGACGACGCCCTGGCCGCGGCGGAGTGCCTCAAGGCCCGTCGGCCGGTCATCGTCAATCTTCGGGATGCCGAGCGCGACCTCGCCAGGCGGATCGTGGACTTCATCTGCGGCGTGACCTATGCCGTGGAAGGGCAGATGCAGCGCGTGGGAGAGGAGATCTTCCTGTTCGCTCCCAACACGGTTGCCGTCACGGCCGAGGGCGCGCGCGACGCGCCGCGAACCCTGTTCCCCATGACCTGAGATCGCGCCGGCACGCGCCTCGCCGCCGCGCGCGGCATGCTTCGTACCGTGTGGCTGGAAGACGGGTTCGTGCGTCTGGTGGACCAGACGCTGCTCCCCCACGAGGTGCGTGTGGTCGCCTGCGCCACGCCCGAGGACGTGGCGCAGGCCATCCGTGGTCTGCGGGTGCGCGGCGCCCCGGCGATCGGGGTGGCCGCGGCCTACGGGATGGCGCTGGCGGCCCGGCGCGCCGCCTTGCTGCCCGCCCAAGATCGGCTTGCCTCCGTCCAGGCCGCCGGGGAGGTCCTGGCAGCGGCGCGCCCGACCGCGGTGAACCTGCGCTGGAGCATCGAGCGCATGCTGGCCGCGGCCCGAGCAGCCCAGGCGGACGAGGCCGAGGGCTTCGCCGCGCGCCTGGGGCAGGAGGCCGACGCGATCTGCGAGGAGGACCGGGCGGCCAACCAGGCGATAGGCCGTCGGGGAGCGGAGCTGATCCGCCACGGCGAGCGCATCCTGACCTACTGCCACACAGGTTCCCTGGCCACGGCCGGGTACGGGACGGCCTTCGGCATCCTGCGCGCCGCCCACGAGGCCGGCCGGGGGATTCGGGTGTACGCCTGCGAGACACGCCCGGTCCTGCAGGGCGCTCGCCTGACCGCCTGGGAGCTGCTGGAGCACGGCATCCCGGCGACCCTGATCACCGACAACGCCGCCGGCGCGCTGATGGCCGCCGGCGCCCTGGACCGCGTTATCGTGGGCGCCGACAGGATCGCGGCCAACGGCGACGTGGCCAACAAGGTGGGGACCTACGCGCTGGCGGTGCTGGCGCGCGCCCACGCCCTGCCGTTCGTCGTGGCCGCGCCCACGACGACCGTGGATCTCGCCTGCCCTGACGGTGGGGCGATCCCGATCGAGGAGCGGGCCCCGGCCGAGGTCACGCACATCGCCGGTCGGCGAATCGCGCCAGAGGGGATAGCGGTCCGGAACCCGGCCTTCGACGTCACCCCGCACGGCTTGATCACCGCGATCGTCACCGAGGCCGGCGTGGCGGTTGAACCGTACGCGGATAGCCTCCCCGCGCTCGCCGGCGCGGCCGCCCGGAGGCGGTAGGGCGCATGCGGCCGTCCACCGCCCGCCACCTGGTGCTCGCCACCCTTGCCCTGGGCTGGAGCGCGGCGGTTGTGGCAAGCATCACGTACCGGGACGCCCTCTGGTTCCGTTACTACGTCGTGAACCTCGCATGGCTGCAGTACCTGTTCCTGGCGTTGGCCGCCTTCGGAGGCGCCGTGCTGTTGCTCGGGGTGGCGACGCGGCGCGCGGCTCCTGGGAGGTGGCCGGCTCCTCCATCGGTCACCGTCATCATACCCGCCAAGAACGAGGTCGCCGTCATAGAGGGTTCGGTGCGCTGCGCCTGCGCGCAGGTCTACGAAGGCGAGATCGAGGTGGTCGTCGTGGACGATCACTCGACCGACGGCACCTTCGAGCTGCTCGGGCGCCTTCAGGCCGAGTTGCCCCTCAAGGTAGTACGGACAGCCCCGGGCAGCATCGGCAAAGCCGCGGCGCTACGGGTCGGCATTGCGCACAGCCGTGGCGCGCTCCTGGCGGTCTTCGATTCCGACGCGCGGTTCCAGGCGGGGTTGATCGCGCAGATGGTCCCGCACCTGGCCGACCACCGCACGGGCGGGGTGCAGGGCCGTCGGCTCGTTCACAACCCGGGGCGCAACTGGCTGACGCGCGTCCAGGCCGACGAGTACCGCGTGTTCCAGACGCTTTTGCAGCGGGCGCGGCAGGCCGTGGGCGCCTTCGTCTGCCTGGCGGGCAACGGCCTGATCGTGAAGCGGGAGGCCCTGGACGACGTGGGCGGGTGGAACGACGAGGCCCTGACGGAGGACATCGACCTCAGCGTGCGGCTGGCGCTGCGCGGATGGGAGATCCGGTACTGCTACGAAGCGGAGGTGTGGGAGGAGGGGGTCGTTGCGCTTCGCGACCTGATACGCCAGCGCGAGCGGTGGTTCGAAGGCGCACTGCTCTGCCTCGGCGACTACCTGCCGCGCATACTCACGGGCAGGGTCCCGCTCCTGCGGCGCGTGGACATGATGTTCTTCCTCTCGGGGGCTCTCGTTAGCACGCTGGCGGCCATGACCGGCTATCTCTACGCGATGATCGGCCTCGCGCACGATGCCGTCGTCTACATCCAGCTCCCGCGCGCCGCGCTGACGACCGCCTCATGCCTGCTGACCGCGGGCATGCTCGGCGCGATCACCGCCGAGGTAGGATTGTCGCCGTGGCGTCTGGGTGGCGTCCTGGCGCGTTGGACGCTGTTCTCGTTCCACACGCTGGTGATCGTGCCGCTGGCCATCCGCCGGTACGTGTACGGCGCGCTGACGGGCGCCCGTGACTGGCGCAAGACCAGCCACGAGGGCGCCCGCGCCTACGAGAGCCGGGCGTAGATCTCTCGGAGCCGCTGTCCGACCTGCTCCAGTGAGTGCGCCGCGGCGAACTTCCGTGCTTCCTCGCCCAGGTGCGCCCGCAGATCGGGGTCGTCTGCCAGCCGCCGCAGGTGCAAGGCGAACTCCTCTGGCTCGCTGGCCATCAGGCAGTTGACGCCGCTTCTGAAGCGGCCGGCGAAGCACTCTGAATCGCGCAGCACCAGCGGGCGGGCGCAAGCCGCGGCCTCCAGGATCGCTATCCCCTCGTTCTCGACGGCGCTGGGGAAGAAGAAGACGTCTCCGGCCGCGTGTGCCTCCTCCACGTTCTCCACGTACCCCGTGAACCTAACATTCCCCGGCGCCCCTTCCACCACGCGCAGCGTCTCGGGCTTGACGGCCTTGTGGATGCGACCGAACCACGCGAACGTGAGGTGGGGGAGGAGGCGCGCGGCCTCGCAGAACAGGTCTACCCCCTTGCGCAGCAGCACGAGCCCCACCGAGAAGGGCACGACGCCCCGCAGCCCGTAGCGGCCCCGCCCCAACGACCGCGCACGGCGCAGCGACTCGAAGCGCCGCAGGTCGACACCGTTGCTCACGACCTCTATGGGGCGCTCCACCATGTGAGAGCGCAGCACCCGCTTCGTGTAGGGCGACGGCGCGATCAGGACGTCGGCCTTGTTGTAGAAGTGCGTGAGCAACCGCCCCAGCATCGGGGCGAACGCGTCGCTCATCACGAACGAGTTGGCGAAATCCTCGGCCGTGGTATGCCCGTGGATCACCACCGGCCGCTGGCCGCTGTGCTTCTCGGCCAGGTATAGGGACCGTGGCCCGATCGTGTGGAGGTCCAGGATGTCAAACGGCTCGGAGGGGTCGCTCGTAACCGAAACCCCGGCGGTCCGCAGCGCCCGGAGGTGATTCTCGTAGGCCCGGCGGATTCCGCCGCTCCAAGAGGAATCCTGACTGTGCTCGAGGTAGAGGCAGACCTTCACGAGTCTCCCCACCCGCGCATGGCAGCTCCTACATGGGTGTTCGCTGCGACTCCCCATCTCCCTTCACAGGCGGCCCGAGGCTGGACGCGCGCGCGCGCCGCGTGCTACACTACCGCCACACTTGGCGATGACGGGGACGGGACGGCGACCCCGCGCGCGAGCGAGCCGGGAGACGGTGCGAGCCCGGCGCACGGACGCCGCCTTTCATCACCTCCGAGCCGCGGCCCGAACGGCCTGTCCGCGTAGGCGCCGCCGGGGACTCCGCCGAGATCAGGAGATTGAGCGCCGGCCGGCGGCGCGGTTCGTGCCGGCCGGAATCAGGGTGGTACCACGGGCGCATCCCGTCCTTGAGGGCGGGATGCTTCATTTTGATCAGGGAGAGGGTAGGGATGCCACGCTTCGCCGCTGTATCTTCGAAGGTCGACTTTCCCGCGCTGGAGCGGGAGATCCTGGATTGGTGGCGCGAGAAAGGCATCCTCGAGAGGTATCTCGAGCGCAACGCGAACTCGCCGCACCGCTTCTCCTTCCTGGATGGCCCGATCACCGCCAACAACCCCATGGGCATTCACCACGCCTGGGGCAGGACCTACAAGGACCTGTTCGCTCGCTACAAGACGATGCTGGGGTTCAGGCAGCGCTACCAGAACGGCTTTGACGGCCAGGGCCTGTGGGTCGAGGTGGAGGTCGAGCGCGAGCTGGGATTTCGCACGAAGCGCGACATCGAGGTCTACGGGATCGCACGCTTCGTCGAGCAGTGCAAGGCGCGCGTGCGCCGGTTCGCCGACCTGATCACGCAGCAGTCCCTGCGTCTGGGTTACTGGATGAACTGGGACAACTCGTACCACACGCTGTCCGACGACAACAACTACACGATCTGGCACTTCCTCAAGAAGTGCTGGGAGCGGGGGATGGTCTACAAGGGGCACGACGTGATGCCTTGGTGCCCACGCTGCAGCACGGGGATCTCAGAGCACGAGATCGTCACGGAGGGCTACCGCGAGCTCACGCACCCCGGCCTGACCGTGAGGTTCCCGCTGGTTGACGAGCCCGGGAGATCGCTGCTGGCGTGGACGACCACGCCCTGGACGCTGACGAGCAACGTTGCCGCGGCGGTTCATCCCGACCTCACGTACGCGCGCGTCCGGCAGGGTGATCAGGAGTACTACCTGTGCGAGGGCGCGCTTGGCATCCTCGCGGGCCCGTACGAGACGGCCGAGACGATGCAGGGCGCCGCCCTGGTGGGCCGGCGCTACCGCGGCCCATTCGACGACCTCCCGGCGCAGGAAGGAGTGGAGCACCGGGTGATCGCCTGGCGCGAGGTCAGCGCCGAGGAGGGCACCGGCATAGTGCACATCGCGCCTGGATGCGGAGCCGAGGACTTCGCGCTGGGCAAGGAGCACGACCTGGCCGTCCTGGCCCCCCTCGACGAGTTCGGCGTCTTCTCCGGCGCCTACGGCTGGCTCGAGGGGAGGTCCGTCTACGAGGTGGCCGGACCCATCGAGGACCATCTGCGCGCTTCGGGCCTGCTCTACCGGGCGGAGCCCTACACCCACCGGTACCCGGTCTGCTGGCGCTGCGGGAGCGAGCTGATCTTCCGGCTGGTGGACGAATGGCTCATCGCCATGGATCCCGTGCGCGAGGCCATGATGGACGTAACCCGTCAGATCCGCTGGGTTCCGTCCTTCGGGATGGACCGCGAGATTGACTGGCTGCGCAACATGCGCGACTGGATGATCAGCAAGAAGCGGTACTACGGACTGGCCCTGCCCATCTACGAGTGCGGCTCCTGCCACGGGTTCGAGGTCATCGGGTCGCGCGAGGAGCTGCGCGCGCGCGCGGTGGAGGGATGGGAGGAGTTCGAGGGCCACTCGCCTCACAGGCCGTGGGTGGACGCGGTGCGGATCGCGTGCGCCTCGTGCGGGGCGACCGTCTCTCGAATCTCCGATGTGGGCAACCCCTGGCTGGACGCCGGCATAGTGCCGTTCAGTACGCTCGTCGATCCTCGCACCGGTACGGTCTCCTACGTGGGCGACCGGCAGTACTGGCGCGAGTGGTTCCCTGCCCACTTCATAACGGAGGCCTTTCCCGGCCAGTACCGCAACTGGTTCTACTCTCTCCTGGTCATGAGTACCGTGCTCGAGGGTCGCCCGCCCTTCGAGGTCTGCCTGGGGCACGCCATGGTCCGCGGCGAGGACGGGCGCGAGATGCACAAGTCCTGGGGCAATGCCATCGAGTTCGAGGAAGCCGCGGACCTGATCGGCGCCGACGTCGCGCGGTGGGTCTTCGCGGCTCAGAACCCCGCGGCGAACGTCAACTTCGGGTACGGTCCCGCGGGCGAGGCCCGCCGCCGATTTGTGCTGCCCTGGTGGAATGTCTACGCCTTCTTCGTGACCTATGCTTCCCTGGAGACCCTAGATATCAGCGCGATGCAGGAGGCGCCCCCTCCGCTGGGCCTGCTCGACCGCTGGATCCTCTCGCGCCTGGCCCGTCTGGTGGGCGTGCTGCGCGATCGCCTGGACGACTACGATACCGCAAGTGCCTGCCGCGCCGCCGAGGCGTTCGTGGACGAGCTGTCCACGTGGTACGTGCGCCGCAGCCGGCGGAGGTTCTGGAAGAGCGAGGACGACGCGGACAAGCGCGCGGCCTACTACACGCTCTACCGGGTGCTGCGCACGCTGGCGCTGGCGCTGGCACCGTTCGTTCCGTTCGTCACCGAGGCCATGTACCAGAACCTCGTGCGCGGCGTGGAGGAGGGCGCGCCCGCCAGCGTGCACCTGTGCGCCTACCCCGAGAGCGATCCGGGGGCCACAGACGAGGATCTGGAGACGGCCATGCAGGGCGTGCGAGGGCTTGTCAGCCTGGGGAGGGCCGCGCGCGGCAGCGCGAAGATCCGCGTGCGCCAGCCGCTTGCCGCGGTTCTGATCGCGACCAGCGACCGGAACCTCATTGAGCGGCCCGAGCTTGTCGATCTGCTGGCCGAGGAGCTCAACGTCAAGGCTGTTCGCTTCGTGGAGGACGCGTCGGCCTACGTCCGGCACGAGGTCAAGCCGCGCTTCGACCGCCTGGGTCCCAAGTACGGCGGACGGGTGCAGGCCGTGGCCGCGGCCCTGCGGGCCCTGCCTCCCGACGCAGCGGCCGCCGCGCTGGGCGCGGGGGGAGGCCTGGAGGTGCAGGTCGGGGGCGAGCCCCTGGCAGTGGAGCCGGACGAGGTGGAGGTCAGGCTGCAGGTGGCGCCGGGGTACGCGGCCGAGGCGGCCGGCAGCCAGGTCGTCATCCTCGAGACCGCCGTGAGCCCGCAACTGGCGTTGGAAGGCCGGGCGCGCGAGCTCGTGCACCACGTCCAGCAACTCCGCAAGGACGCGGGCCTCGAAGTCAGCGACCGGATCATCCTGCACATCGAGGGGGGCGTGGAGGTCGGGGATCTGCTGGCGGCGTACGGGTCTTACGTCCAGGCCGAGACCCTGGCGCCGGAGATCTCCCGCGCGGTGCCGGAGGGCTCTTCCGCCAGGGAGATCCTGCTGGACGGTATGCGCCTCAGGGTGGCCCTGGAGCGCGCCGGGTAAAGGGTGATTCGCGCCCTTGCCAGTGCCCGGGCGGTCGGGTAAGATAGGCCCGGTTTTCATCCGCGCGCACAGAGGGGAGATGGCTGATGGCCACCAAGCCTGCCCGCCGGCCCAGGAAGAGCCCTGGGCGGACTGCAAAGACGGCTAGGCGCAAGAGAAGCGCGCGGCCCGCCGCATCGCGCGCGGCCCCGCAGAAGCCGCCACGATCCCTCACAAGGCGAGAGGTGGAGGAACTGCGCCGCTTGCTCGAGGCCGAGCGGGTTCGCCTCAACGCTGAGCTGGAGGCGATCGAGGAGCGCCTGCCCGAGGTTGAGCAGGTGGGAATGGACACCGGCGGCAGCTACGACGAGGACCTGGTTGACGTCGCGAGCGACACCTTCGAACGTGAGAAGGGGCTCGCCATAGAGAACAGCGTGCACGGGCTGCTCCACGAGGTCGAGGAGGCCCTGGCCCGCATCGAGGAAGGATCTTTCGGGGTCTGCAAGGTGTGCGAGCAGAACATCCATCCTGATCGCCTGCGCGCCCTGCCCTACGCCCGCCTGTGCATCCGGTGCAAGGAGCGCGAGGAACGGGCGCTCCTGCGGTAGAGCCCACGGGCCCGCCCCGGGCGCTCGCCAGGGGGCGATCTTGGGTCGTGCTCTCAGGCGCGGCCCTGCTTGTGGCCGCATCCGACCAGGCCGTCAAGGCGATCGTGGTGCGTGCCCTGCCTCCTTCGGCAAGCGTTTCGATCGTCCCAGGCGTGCTCAGCCTCACGCACGTGCAGAATCCGGGCGTGGCGTTCGGCCTGCTGAGCGGAATCAACCCGGTCGTGGCGGCGCTCGTCGCCTTGACCCTGTTCTTGCTGGTTCTCTACAATAGAGGCCGCCATCTGGCTACGCGCGCGGCAGCCGGCGGCATTGCGTTGATGTCAGGCGGCGCCTGCGGCAACCTGCTCGACCGCGCGCGGCTGGGCTACGTGGTGGACTACCTTGACCTGCACTTCTGGCCCGTATTCAATCTGGCCGATGTGGCGATCGTAGTGGGTGCCGGGCTGCTCGTGCTGGTGACGGCGCGCGAGGGCCGGCAGGCGCAATCCCGGAGGTGAGCGAGTGCGGCCAATCCTGTACGACCTGTGGGGCATCCCGATCTCGGCGTTTGGCGTCTTCCTGCTGCTGGCGTTCCTGGTGGCGATAGGCGCCGCCCGCGGCAACGCCCGGCGGCTCGGTGCCGATCCGAACTGGACGCTGGACCTTGCCCTCTACGCGATCATCGTCGGGATTGCGGGCGGCCGCGTCGGGTACATACTCGCGAACCTCGGGCAGTTCGCGGCCGAACCCGTCAAGATGGTCACGATCTGGCGCGACGGCGGGCTCGTCTACTACGGGGCCCTGGTTGCCGCGCTGCTGCTGGTGCGCTCATTCGCCCGGGGGCAGCAGGTATCGTGCGCGGGCCTGCTGGACGCATTCGCGCCGGCGCTCATCCTCGGCTACGGCGTGGCCATGATCGGCGCGCTCCTGCACGGCCTGTTCGCCGGCAGGCCCACAGGCGTGCCCTGGGCAGTTGAGATGTTCCTCGAGCGGCGGCACCCAACGCAGATCTACCTGCTGCTGGCGATGGCGGCGATCCTGGCCATACTGCGCGCGCAGCGCGGGCGGCAACTGGCGGCCGGGACCCTCTTCGTGCTCGCGGTGTTCCTGCAGGCGGTGGCCCGGTTTGCCGTGGACTTCTTCGTCGAGGCGCCGGCTGTTGTTGGTCCCCTGACCGCCGGTCATCTGGCCAGCGGCGTCGTTGTGCTGGCAACCGGGGTGCTGCTGGTGCGGCTGCAGCGCGGCGCACCGACCGTCCCGCCGGAGCCATCACCCGAGGCGCCGGCGTAGGCCCCGTGCACCCGGCCGCCCCGGGCTCCGCCGGGCGGCACACGTTTCTCGTCGAGGCGTCGGCCGCAGGCCGGCGCCTCGACATCTACCTGGCGGAGCGGGTTCCCGAGCTGTCGCGCGCACGCCTGCAGGCGCTGATCGCCGCGGGGCATGTCACGCTGGCCCGGGCCCCCTTGGCGCGCGCCCGGCCGGCTGACCGCGTGCGCGCGGGCGACCGCATCGAGGTCGCAATCCCGCCGGTTGAGCCCGCCTCACTGGAACCCGAGCCCATCCCGCTGGTCGTCCTCTTCGAGGACGACCACCTCCTCGTCGTGGACAAGCCGGCCGGAATGGTGGTTCATCCCGGCGCAGGCCGTCAGACCGGCACCCTGGTGCACGCGGTGCTGGCACGCTGTCCTGCCATGCTTGGGATCGGAGGCGAGCGCCGCCCCGGGATCGTCCACAGATTGGACAAGGACACCTCCGGGCTGCTCGTAGTTGCCAAGAGCGAGACGGCGCTGCGGCGCCTGCAGGCCGACCTCGGGGCCCGCAACGTCACGCGCACGTACCTGGCGCTCGTGCACGGACGCGTTGCTCATCCGGCCGGGACCGTGGACGCGCCCATCGCACGTGACCGCAGGCAGCGCACGCGCATGGCCGTCGTGGCCTCGGGCCGCCGGGCCATCACGCACTACCGCGTCTTGGAGCGCTTCCCTCGGGCCACGCTTCTCGAGGTTCGGCTGGGGACCGGCCGTACGCATCAGATCCGGGTTCACTGCGCGCACATCGGCCACCCCGTCGTGGGCGATTCGGTCTACGCGAGGCGGCCCAATCCATGGGGAATGCGCAGGCAGGCGCTGCACGCCTGCGGGCTCGCGTTTCCGCACCCGGTGGACGGGCGCGAGATGGCGTTCGAGGCGCCGCTGCCTGCCGATCTGGATGCCGCCCTGGCGCTGCTGCGCGCGAGCCCCACCGATGCAGGAGGGTGACATGACGCCGCCGATGCGTGAGAAGGCCCGCGTGCTGAACGCGGAGAGCATCCGCAGGGCCGTTGTGCGCATGGCCCACGAGATCCTTGAGCGCAACAAGTCGCCCGAGGGCCTGGTGCTGCTCGGGGTACGGACGCGCGGCGTGCACCTGGCCGCGCGCCTGGCCGAGGCCATAGCGGCGATCGAGGGCGTGCGACCGCCGTGCGGAGCCCTGGATGTCGCGCGTTACCGGGACGATCGGCCGTCGCAGGGAGACGCGGCGGCCAAGATCGAGGCGATCCCGTTGCCCGTGGCAGGGCGTCACGTCGTGCTGGCGGACGACGTGCTCTATACCGGGCGGACAGTCCGGGCCGCCATGGACGCGCTGATTGATCTGGGGCGGCCTGCCAGCATCCAGCTGGCCGTGCTGGTGGACCGCGGGCACCGCGAGTTGCCGATACGCCCGGACTACGTGGGGAAGAACGTGCCCACGAGCGCGCGCGAGCACGTCGCTGTGCGCCTCGTGGAGACCGACGGGCGCGACGAGGTCGTGATCGAGGAGCCCGAAGGGGCCTAGCGAGGGTCCTGGCGGCGCTGCGGAAGCCCCGGCGTCACCGTGAGCGTGCGCTCGTGGCTGTAGCTCACCTGGCCCGGACGCCCGCCCCGGACCCGCCGCACGAACCGCCGCTCTGTGACGACCACCGGCACGCGCGTGGAAGCCCTTCCGTCGCTGTAGTGCGCCGCGATCCGGGCCGCAGCCACCACTGCTTCTGAAGCGGGCTCCCCGTGCACGCCCGTCAGTATCACGTGCGCCCCTGGCATGCCCCGGGCGTGCAGCCAGAGATCATCAGGGCCGGCCACCTCGAATGTCAGGTGATCGTTCTCTCGCGCGCTGCGGCCCACGTGCGCCCGGCCCCCGCCCGGCAGGGCGAACGCCCGTCCCCTGGCCGCACCCTGGGGCAGCCGGGCGGGGCGCCGGGCGGGCCGCCCTCGCTTCTTGACGCCGGCCGAGACAAGGTCCTGCTCGATCTCCCAGAGGTCGTCCGCACCCTCCGCCTGCGCGATCGCGGTGGCGGCCGCTTCCAGGAATGCGCGCTCGGCCTCAAGCTCGGCCTGCCTCGCAGGCAGGCGCCGGCGCGCCGCGACTGCCTTGGCGTAGCGCCGGAAGCACGCCTGCGCGTTCTCGACACCGGAGCGCGAGGGCTCAAGCGGGATGGTCACTGGCTCGCCGTCGTACCCCGGCACCTCCAGCACCGCTGCTCCCGGGGGTATGCGCGAGAGATAGGCCAGGATGAGCTCGCCGTGCTCCCTCAGGCGTTCGGCGCCCGCGGCTTCCCGCGCATCCTCGGCGACTGCGGCCAGCGTTCGGCGGACGCGCTCCAGCGCCTGCCTGACCACGGCGGCCAGGCCCGCACGCTCCTCCTCGAGGCGAACGCGGAGGGCGACACCTTGGACCACCGTGTCCACCGCCCTGCTCATCGACGCCCGCTCGGGCCGCAGGTGTCCCAGGCTGATCAGGGGAAACGCGGCGTAGGCGGCAGGGGCGCCGTCCGCGCCGCGGTAGAGCACCGGGTCGAACCGCGCTGCTTCGACCTCGCCGCCGATGGCATGCAGCGCCGCCGCGACCCGCGACGCGCCTTCCGGGTTCATCGCTTCCTGGGGGTCTGCCCCGGCCCGCAGGCAGGCCTCCCACGCCAGCGCAGGGCCTATCCCGGACACGGCGTCGAACACCGCGCGCCAGGCAGGCCGCCCTGCCATCCCGACCAGGTCGGCCTCGGTGACGGTCGTCGGCACCGGCCGCGGCTGCGGGGGACGCGCGTAGGCCTGCTGGGGCAGGACCTCGCGCACGCGCGAGCGATCCGGGCCGATCTGCTTGAGGGCGCCCACGATGGTCCCTTCGGCGCACAGGATCAGGTTGGAGTGCCGGCCCATGATCTCCGCGATCATGTCGTAGCGGCCCTCGAGGGCTTCGAACGAGCAGACCAGGATCCGCTCGAACCGCACCGCCGCGATCGCGACGAGACGCGCGCCCTCCAAGCGGCTGCGCACGAGTTGCGCGAACGAGGAGGGGGGCGCGGGTTCGACTGCCTCGACCAGGTGCGCGCGTCCCAGGCGGGCGTGCGTCGATAGGAGCAGCCTGCTCGTCCGGCCGCTGGCTCGCAACACGAGTGCCAGGTCGCCCGGTCCTGCCGGAAGCGCCTGCTGCAGGCGCGCACCCACGAGATCCTGGCACTCCGCGACGACCGCGGCCAGGATCACGCTGTCGAAGGAGGAGTCGGGGATGGGTGTCCCAGGTGCTGTCGCGCTCATGCCGGTGCCACCATACGATACCCGATGACCGCCCGCAAGTGGCCTCGCTGGGGCGGGCAGGAACGGTCTGCGGGCGGGCCGAAGTGAAGCGCGTGATCCGCAGCATGACCGGGTTCGGTACCGCGGCCGCCGATGCGCCGGGCGGGCGGCTCACCGTTGAGATCAGGTCGGTGAACCACAGGTTCAGCGAGGTGCAGGTGCGCATTCCGCGCGACCTGGGCGCCCTCGAGGAACGCGTCCGTGCGCTGGTTGCGGAGCGGGTTCGTCGCGGGCGCGTCGAGGTGGCTATCTCGCGCGACGAGAGCATGCGCCGGCCGCGCACATTCCGCGCCGATGTCGAGCTGGCCGCCTCCTACGTGCGCGCGCTGCGGGACCTGGCGGCCGCTGTCGGCGCAAGCGGCGAGGTCAGCCTGACTCAGCTCGCGGGACTGCCCGACGTGCTGCGCCTGGAAGAAGAGCGCGTCGAGGCCGAGGCGTTCTGGCCCGCCCTGGAGTCGGCGGTCCGGGCCGCGCTCGAGGCGCTTGTGGCGATGCGCGCCGCCGAGGGCGCGCGCCTCGCCACGGACATGCTGGCGCGCGTTGGCGCGGTTGAGACGATGGCCGAACTGGTCGCCGCGCGGAGCCGCGGGGTCGTGCGGGCCTACGCGGAGAGGCTGCGCGCGCGCCTGGCCGAGCTCCTGGGCGAGACGCCGTTGGATGAGGCCCGGATCGCCACCGAGCTGGCGGTCTTCGCGGATCGGAGCGACACAACCGAGGAGCTGACGCGGCTGCGCAGCCACCTGGAGCAGTTCCGGCATGCGCTGACGGCGGATGACGGAGCGGTGGGGCGCAAGATGGACTTCATCCTTCAGGAGATGGGTCGCGAGACGAACACCATCGGATCCAAGGCCAACGACCTGGAGATCACCCGGGCCGTGATCGAGATGAAGCGCGAACTGGAGAACCTCCGCGAGCAGATCCAGAACGTGGAGTAGGACGCGACACCGAACAGGAGACGGAGCCGCAACGCGCGATGGAGACCCGCCTTATCAGCATCGGTCACGGCAACATCCTGGCCGCTAATCGCATTGTGGCCATTATCAGTCCTGACTCGGCACCGGTGAAGCGCATCGTCCAGGAATCCAGGGAGCGCGGCACCCTGATAGACGCGACCTACGGCCGCCGGACGCGCGCCGTGGTGATCACCGACAGCGGGCACGTGGTGCTCTCGGCGGTGCAGCCAGAGACGCTGGCGAACCGCTACGCCGCGCGCGATGTGGGCGAGGACTCCGCCGAGTGAGGCGGCGGGTGTCGTGATCGTAGCCATAAGCGGACCCATCGGCGTCGGGAAGAGCACCGTGGCACGCATGCTGGCCGAACGGCTGGGCATCCCGTGCATCTCGGCCGGAGGCGTCTTCCGGGAACTGGCGGCCCGGCGCGGAATCTCGGTCGTGGAGCTCAACCGCCTCGCCGAGGGCGATCCCCGTATAGATCGCGACCTCGATCAGCTGCAGGCCGAACTGGCCCGACCCGGGCCGTGCGTGGTCGAGTCGCGGCTCGCCGGGTGGATGGTGCAGGCCGACCTGAAGGTCTGGCTCGACGCGCCGCTGGAAGTGCGCGCGGCCCGCGTGGCAGGAAGGGAAGGGCACGACCCGGACGCCGCGCGCGACGAGCTGCTCACCCGGGAGCGGAGCGAGTGGTCGCGCTACAGGGCGCTCTACGGCATTGACATCACCGACCGCGCGCCCTTTCACCTGGTCGTGGACACGAGCCGCTGGCCCCCCGAGGCGATGGCGGAAGCGCTGGTTCTCCTGACGCGCGGGCTGCGCGCGGCCTCGGAGGCTAGATAGCGGCCCCGGGGTGCGTCTTGCCCAGGGGCGACGTGCCTGGCGACCGTCCCGTTCGCGTCGCGCTCGATCTCCCGCTGCGTGCCGGGGACGACGCGTTCACCTTCTCGGCCGGCGCCGCGGAGGGCGCCTCCTGCGGGGCAGGGGTCATCGTGGCGTTCGGCCGCCGCCTCCTCCCTGGGGTGGTGATAGGGGAAGGCGAGCCCCGGGATGACCTGCGTCCGGTGCTGGCGCTGGTCGAGCCCGAGCCGATCGTTCCTCCACAGGTAGTGCATCTGGCCGGATGGGTCGCCGCCGAGTACCTCTCGTCGGTTGGAGAGGCCCTCGCGGCCGCGCTGCCCTGGGACGCGCTCTGGTCCGGCGTCCGGGTGCGCTGCCACGCCCCGATCCCCGCGGACCCGCCCCCTGAGGCCAGGGCCGCGCTCGAGGGCATGGCGCGCCGCCCGGTGACGCTGGCGCGGGCCGCGCGCCTGCTCGCGCCGATGGGGGAGGCGCTTCGCGCGATCGCCGCGGGCCGCCTCCTGCGCGTGACCTGGCCGGGTGCCGCGCGCGGCGCCGGCGGGATTGGGGCGGCTCAACACGAAGGCCTGAGTCGGCCGCCGGATGCCACGGCGCAAGCGGCGGCGGCGCCGGTTGCAGGCGTCGGCGCTTTGGCCGATGCGCTGCACGATGCCCTGGCAGGCGGGCCCCGCCAGATCCTGCTCGCCGGGTGGAACCGCACCCCCGCATACCTGGCCGCGGTACGTCGCGCGAACGATGCGGGTTGCCCGGTCGCTGCCGCGTTCGCAAGCGCGGACGCAGCGATCGAGTTCGCCCAGGCCGCGCGCAACGCGGGTTTCCAGCCGATCCTCCTGCACGGGGACCTCCCCGCCGCCCTGCGTCTGGACGCCTGGCGCCAGGCGGCGCGCACGCCGCGGGCGCTCGTGGTCGGGACGCGCGTCGCCGTCTTCGCGCCGACAGGCGGCCCCCTGCTCGCGATCGTGGACGACGAGGACGCGAGCGGCCACAAGGATGAGCGCGCGCCGCGCTACGTGACGCGCGCCGTGGCCGCGGAGCGCACGCGGCGCGAGGGCGTCCTGGTCATCGGCGCGACCACGCCGTCGGTCGCCGCCTACGCCGGCGTGCGCGACGGGCATTTGCGCCTGGTCGCGCTCCCTTCCCCGCGCGTGCGCCTGGGCGTAGTAGACCTCCGGCGCCGCCAGGATCCACGCGCGGAGATCAGCCGTCCGCTCCTCCAGGCCGTCCGGAACACGGCGCGGCGCCGCGGACGCGTGGTGTTGCTGTGCGACCGCAAGGGCTACGCCGGAGGCCTGCAGTGCATGGAGTGCGGCGCGGTGGAGACGTGCCGCCGCTGTGGCGTGGCGATGCCCTACGACCTCACCCGGCGCCGGCTGCGGTGCCGCATCTGCGCGCGCACCGAGCCCGCTCCCCATGTCTGCGCGCGCTGCGGCGCGGCGCGCCTCGTGCCCCTGGGCGCTGGTTCCGAGCGCCTGGTCGCTCTCCTGCGTCGGGTCACCCCTGCCGTCTGGAGGTTCGACAGCGACGTCTGCCCCCCGGGTGCGGATCCGCGGCCCCTGCTCGCGCCCTTCCTGGAGCGCGGGGGCGTGCTGGTCGCCACGTCCCTCGTGCTGCCCCATCTGGGCGCGCTTGGGCCCGACCTCGTAGGCTTCGTGGCGGCCGACCGCGTGCTGCACCGCCCCGAGTGGCGGGCCGCGGAACGCGCGCTGTCGCTGATCCGCACCGTCGGCATGGCGACCCGCGCGCTGCTGCTGGTGGAGACCGCCGAGCCGGGCCATCCGGTTGTGCGCGCCGCCGCATCAGGCAATCTCAGGCAGTTCTACGCCCATGAGCTCGAGGTACGCGCACAGCTAGGGTATCCGCCGTTCCGGTCGCTCGTGGCGCTCGATGTTACGGTCCGTTCAGAGGAGGCGGCGCAGGCCGTCGCCGCCCGGCTCGCTCGTGACGCCACGATGGATCTCGAGATCCTCGGCCCGATTCCGAAGGCGGGCGCGCCAGAGGAGGGAAGGGCGCGCTGGGAGATTGTCGTCAAGGCCTCTAGTAGGAGCGCCGCGAACGCCCTCGTTCGCCCCCTGCTATTGGGGATCGGCGTGC
The DNA here is from genome assembly GCA_037443365.1 of Armatimonadota bacterium. Lineage (GTDB taxonomy): Bacteria > Sysuimicrobiota > Sysuimicrobiia > Sysuimicrobiales > Humicultoraceae > VGFA01. The sequence continues at coordinate 10,060 of JBBIOM010000010.1, read as the reverse complement.
CACGTGGGACAAGGATCAGCGCCGACGTGGACCCGCAAGACCTCTGAGGCTCAAGGTGAGCCCCGAGGCGCGTTGAAGGCACGGTCTGCTCGTGTTATCGTGATGTGCGTGGCACACGTGGCAACCGCCGAAGACATCGTAACGGTCTTGGACCCGGGGGCATCGGTGCTGCGTAGGCGCGCGGCTGGCGTCGGGAAGGTGACGCGCGAGATCCAGCGTCTCGTCGAGACGATGCTTGCCACCCTGCGCGCCGCCAACGGGCTGGGCCTGGCAGCGCCGCAGTTGGGCGAGCCCGTGCGCGTGATCGTGGTACAGGTGGAGGACCGCACCGTTGTGCTGGTGGATCCTGAGGTGCTCCGCTCGTCCGGCGAGGAGACCGCGGTAGAGGCCTGTCTCTCCGTTCCGGGCATGTACGGGGAGGTCCCCAGGGCCGCCGCGGTCACGGTGCGTGGGAAGAACCGCCGCGGGCGCCGGATAACGATCGAGGCCGAGGGGCTGCTGGCGCGCGTCCTGCAGCACGAGATCGACCACCTCGACGGCGTCCTGTTCCTCGACAGGGTCCGCGATCCCAGCACCATCGGGCGCGTGATCGCCTCTGACGAGGCCGCCCCGGCCGCCGAGTAACCGCGATGCAAGAGGCCCTGCTCCGGGTGTTGTTCCTGGGCACCCCCGACTTTGCGCTCCCCTCGCTGCGTGTCCTTGCCCGGTCCGCGAACGTGGTGGGTGTCGTCACCCAGCCCGATCGCCCTGCTGGGCGTGGACGGGTTGCGACGCCGCCCCCGGTGGCTGTGGCGGCGCGGGAGATGGGGCTGCGACTGCTCCAGCCCCGGAGCCTGAGGTCGGCCCAGGCGCTTGAGCAGATACGCGCACTGCAACCCGACCTCGTGGTCACGGTGGCGTACGGCCTTCTTGTGCCAGGCGCCCTGCTTGCGCTCCCGCCGCTCGGCTGCGTGAACCTCCACCCGTCGCTGCTCCCGCAGTACCGCGGCGCATCGCCGATCCAGCGCGCGATCGCCGACGGTGCGGAAGTAACCGGCGTGACCGTGATGTACCTCACCGAGGAGCTCGACGCCGGCGATGTGATCCTGCAGCGGCGGATCGCAATCGGGCCAGAGGAGACCGCGGGCGAGCTCGAGGCGCGCCTGGCCGAGGAGGGCGCCGCCCTGCTCCTTGAGGCCGTCGGCCAGATTGCGCGCAAGGAAGCCGCCCGCCATGCGCAGGACCACGCGCGCGCGACCTACGCCGGGAAGCTCTCGAAGGCCGACGGCGCGATAGCCTGGGCACGCCCGGCCCGCTCGCTCGTCAACATGATCCGCGCCATGAACCCCTGGCCCTGCGCCCACACGACGTGGCAGGTCGGCGTGCTGCGCATCTGGCGCGCGCGCGTGGCCCAGGGCGGTGGATTGCCCGGACAGGTGCTGGGCGTGGGCGAGGACGGCATCACGGTGGCCGCGGGCGAAGGCGCGGTCACACTCCTGGAGGTGCAGCCCGAGGGAGGCCGGCGCATGCACGCCGCGGCGTTCGCGCGCGGGCACCGCATCGCGGCAGGAGACCGGCTGGGCGAGGGGGAGCACCCGGCGCGTTCGGAGTCCGCTCCGGTACACCCGGTGTGATAGAATACTGATAGAATACAGTGATGAGTCGGAGTAGGGAGCCACGGGAGGGGTAGCATGTTCTTTGGTGACGGCACGTTCCTGATCCTGATTCCCGCGCTGCTGCTGGCGGCCTACGCGCAGTTCAAGGTACGCAGCACCTTCTCGCGGTTCAGCCAGGTGCGCACCGCGCGCGGCCTCACAGGGGCCGAGGTGGCGGCCGAACTGCTGCGGCGCCGCGGCCTGCGCCAGGTGAAGATCGAGCCGACCCAGGGCATGCTCGCCGATCACTACGATCCCAGAACCCAGACGCTGCGGCTCTCGCCCGAGGTGTACGGGAGCGACTCCGTCGCCGCGGTGGGCGTGGCGGCGCACGAGTGCGGGCACGCCCTGCAGCACAGCGAGAAGTACGCCCCGCTGGCGCTGCGCTCAGCGATCGTGCCCCTGGCAAGCATCGGCACGAACGCGGCGTGGATCCTCTTCATGATAGGGCTGTTCGCAAACATGCGCCCCCTGATGGATCTGGGCATCCTCCTGTTCCTGGGATACATCGCCTTCGCGTTGATCACGCTGCCGGTCGAGTTCGACGCCAGCCGCAGGGCCGTGGCCGTGCTGCAGGGGGAGGGTTTCGTGATGCCCAGCGAGGCCGACGGGGCCCGCGCCGTGCTCGGCGCGGCCGCGCTGACCTACGTGGCCGCCGCCGCGATGGCCGTCATGCAGCTCGTACGCCTGGTCATGCTGCGCAACATGCGTGACGACTAGGCCAGCCGCCAGGCCGGCGCGATCGGCGCGCGAGGCCGCCTTCGCCGTTCTGCGCCGCGCGGAGAGCACCGGGGCGTTCGCAAACGCGCTGCTCTTCGCGACCCTGGCCCGCTCGTCGCTCTCCGATGCGGATCGGGCGCTCGCCACCGCGATCGTGCTGGGCGTGCTGCGTCACCGCGCGCGCATCGACCACGCGCTTGGAGCGCTGCTGGCGCGCCCGCTCGATACGTTGCCGGCGGCCATCCGGACGATCCTGCGGGTGGGCGCGTACGAGATTCTGGACCTCGACCGCGTGCCGGCCTCGGCGGCTACCTCCGAGGCGGTGACCCTTGCCAGCAGGTGGGGGCATGCCGGGACCGCCGCGCTGGTGAACGCGGTGCTGCGGCGCCTGGCTTCCGAAGGCCCGGCGCCGCCCCCCGAGGAGAACGCGGACCCGATCGGGCACCTCTCGATCGTGCACTCGCATCCCCGCTGGCTGGTAGCCCGGTGGGCGGCCAGATGGGGGACCGAAGAGGCACGGGCGTTGCTGGTCGCCAACACCATCCCCGCGCCGACGGTCCTGCGCGTCAATACGCTGCGCGCGACGCCGGCCGAACTGGTCGCGTTGCTGCGCGCCCGCGGGATGCAGGCCGAACCGGGCGCCTTGCCCGAGGCGGTGCGCGTCCGGGGCTCACTTGTGCGGCGGCTGCCGTTGTATGATCAGGGCCTGTGCGCTCCGCAGGATGAGGGCGCCATGCTCGTGGTGCTCGCCGCCGCCGATGCGGCGGCACCCGGCTCGACAGTGGTGGACGCCTGCGCCGCTCCTGGCGGCAAGACCCTGCACCTTGCCGCACTCATGTCAGACCGCGGCCGCGTGCTGGCCGTGGACATCCATCCCGACAAGGTCCGTGCGCTGGCGCGCCGTGCCGCCGCCTTCGGCGCCACCTGCGTCGAGGCCTGCCAGGCGGACGCGACGGAGATCGGGCGGCGCTGGCCGGATGGGGCGGACCTGGTCCTGGCAGACGCGCCGTGCTCAGGCCTGGGCACAATCCGGCGCCGGCCCGAGATCAAGTGGCGCGTGCAGGAGGAAGCGCTGCGCCGTGGCGCCGGGCGGCAGCTCGCGATCCTGCGCGGAGCGGCCGGCGCGGTGCGCCGCGGCGGCGCGCTAGTCTACAGCGTCTGCAGCAATGAGCCAGAGGAAGGCCCGGAGGTCGTCCGGGCATTCCTCTCGGGATCCCCTGAGTTCGTGCGCGCCCCGTTCGCCGGTGCCTTTCCGCGCGCGGTGGAGGGCCAGCCCGTGGATGGCGCAGGGGAAGGGGAGGCCCACCTCCTTCCGCATCGGCACGGCACGGACGGCTTCTACGTCGCCCGCCTGCGCAGGCGATGAACACGAAGCGCTCCCGGACGCTATAATGGGGCCGCCGCCTGCGCAGGCCGGTGGATCGGTGATGCCGCTCGAACTCGTGGGATGCACGCCAGGTGAGATCGAGTCCGCCCTCACGCCGCTGGGCGAGCCGCGCTACCGCGCCCTTCAGATCGCGCGCTGGGTCTACGAACGGCGCGCCGCGAGCTTTGCCGAGATGACCGATCTGCCCCAATCGCTGCGCTGCCATCTGGAGGAGAGGGCATCGCTTGGGCGGGTGCGCGCGCTGGCGCGTGCGGACGCCCCCGGAGACAATACCACCAAGTTCCTCGTCGGCCTCTCCGACGGCCTGACGATCGAGACGGTGTTGATGCGCTACGGCGCCACCCGGCGCTCGGTCTGCGTGTCGACGCAGGTGGGATGCGGCATGGGGTGCGCCTTCTGCGCCACGGGCGCGGCCGGCCTCATCCGCGACCTCACCGCCGGGGAGATCGTGGACCAGGTCCTGCTGGCCTCGGGCGAGACCGGGGAGCGCGCGACCCACGTCGTCTTCATGGGAATGGGCGAGCCCCTGGCCAACTACGCTGCGACGCTGCGCGCGGTGCGCATCCTCAACGCCGCGTACGGGCCGCGCATCGGGGCGCGCCACATGACTATCTCGACGGTCGGGTTGGTGCCACAGATCCGGCGCCTGGCGACAGAGCGCCTCCAGATCACCCTGGCCATCTCGCTGCACGCCCCATCCGACGATCTGCGCTCGCAACTCGTGCCGGTGGCCCGGCGCTGGCCGCTGGATGAGCTCATGGCCGCGGCGCGCGACTACGCGGACGCCACCGGGCGCCGCGTGACGTTCGAGTACGTGCTCATGCGCGGGGTCAACGACAGCAACGATCACGCGCGCCGGCTCGCGGCGCTGCTGTCGGAGGGCGGCGCGCACGTGAACGTGATCCCCTACAACCCGGTACGCGGGCTTCCATTTGCGCGGCCTCCGATGCACGCGGTGCACCGGTTCGCGGCGCTGGTGCGCAGGGGCGGAGCATCGGCAACCGTACGCGCGGACCGCGGCGTGGACATCCAGGCCGCCTGCGGCCAGCTCTGCCGCGTCCGGGCGGAGGGGGTGCCCGCGTGAGCGTGGACCGCGGCGCGGTGATCGCGGGGCGCTACCTGATCGAGGAGCGCATAGCCGAGGGCGGCATGTCCACGGTCTACCGCGCGCGCCGGCTCGGCGACGGCGCCGTGGTGGCGCTCAAGGTTCCCCGTGGGGAGTACGCGGCAGACCACGAGTTCATCGAGCGGTTCGCGCGCGAAGCGCGCTCCGCCGAGACCCTGACACACCCGAACATCGTACGCGTCCTGGAGAGCGGGCTGGACGGTGACACCTACTTCATAGCGATGGAGTACGTGGATGGCACGGACCTGAAGGCCTACCTGCGGCGCGTCGGCCGGCTGGAGCCAGCCGACGCCGAGCGCATCGCCCTCGCGGTCTGCGATGCGCTCGAGTACGCCCACCGGCAGGGGATCATCCACCGCGATGTGAAGCCCCAGAACATCCTCCTTGCCCCCGACGGCGGCGTGAAGGTGGCCGACTTCGGCATCGCCCGCGCCCTGGCCACGAGCACGATAACGCAGCCCGGGACCGTCGTGGGCACGGTGCACTACCTGTCACCCGAGCAGGCGCGCGGCGCCGGCGTCGGGCGTGGATCCGACATCTACTCCCTGGGCGTGGTGCTCTTCGAGATGCTGACGGGCAGCCTGCCCTTTGCCGGTGACAGCCCCATCGCGATCGCGCTCAAGCACCTGCACGAGCCGGCTCCCAGCCCGCGCGCGGTTGCTCCCGAGGTACCCCTGCGGCTCGAGGGGATAATCCTCAAGGCCCTGGCCAAGTCGAGCCAGGACCGGTACGCCTCGGCCCGCGAGATGGCCGGCGACCTTACCGGCGAGACCGACCTGTGGAGAGACACCGCGCCGCCCGACGAGGGTGCCACTCGGAAGTTCGAACTCGGCGACCAGGCCGCGCCCAACCCGGCCCGCCGAGGGGCGACGATGTGGGTCGCGACCGCGGTGCTCGCGCTCGTCGCGATAGGCGCATGGGCCGGCTGGCAGGCCGTGAACGGCTACCTCAGCGTCCCTGAGGTCGAGATGCCTGACCTCGTGGGTCGGTCGCTGCCCCAGGCCGAGTTGATCGCGCAGCAGGCCGGGCTGGGCGTAGAGGTCACGGAGCGGGCCTACAGCCCCACTGTGCCGGCCGACGCCGTGCTTTCTCAGGACCAGCCGCCGGGGAAGCGCGTCAAGCAGGGGCGGCGCGTCGGCGTCGTGCTGAGCCTGGGAGCGCAACTCGTGACGGTGCCGGACCTCGTGCGCCGGACGCTGCAGGAGGCGCAGCTCGCCCTGGAGGGAGCCGGTCTGCAGGCAGGCACGCTCCAGGAGGCGCACGACGAGATCGCAAAGGCAGGGACGGTGATCAGACAGGACCCGCCCGCCGGCTCGCGCGTGCCCCTGGACACGCCCGTGCTCATGGTCATCAGCCGCGGCCCTGCCCTGGTGGAGATGCCCTCGCTGCTGGGGCGCACGCTGGCGGAGGCGCGCACGCTCCTGGAGGAACGCGGGCTTGTGATCGCGCACGTCCGGACCCTTGCGACCGCAACCGCCGAGCCGGGGACGGTCCTTGAGCAGTCTCCTCCGGCCGCCGCCCGGCTGCGTCCAGGCTCGCTCCCGATAGTCCTGACCGTCAGCGTTCGCCCCGGAGAAGAGAGCGCTCCGCCGCGCGCCCCGGTGATCACCGCCGAGGGGCAGCCCGCAGAGCCCGTGCGCACGCCGACGCCCCGGCCTCAACCGGTTCCCACGCCGGCGCCCGGCCCGCGCGTCGGGCCTACGCCGCAGCCCTCGCCCGCGCCCTCGCCGGGCCTGGCGCGCCGCACGCGCGTGCAGGTTATCGTCCCGGAGGGCGGAATGCAGGAGGTAAGGATCGTGGTCATTGACGAGACCGGCGTGCGAACCGCGTATCAGGCCCAGCACTCACCCGGGGACAGGGTTGACCAGACCGTGCGGAGCCAGGGCTACACAATCATCCAGGTCTACGTGGACGGGCGCCTGGTGCAGGAGATCCGGCCGTGACGCCCTCTCTACCCGGCACCGGTGGGGGGCGCGTGCGCATAGCCGCCAGCATTCTCAGCGCGGACCTGGCGCGTCTGGCCGAGGCCGTGGCCGCATCCGAGCGGGGCGGCGCCGACATGATCCACGTGGACGTGATGGATGGCTACTTCGTACCCCCAATCACGATGGGGCCCGCGGTCGTGGAGGCGGTGCGCCGCTCCACCAGCCTGCCCCTGGACGTCCACCTGATGGTCTGGCGGCCAGAGAGGCACGTGGAGCAGTTTGTGCGCGCCGGTGCATCGTACCTGGCGGTACACACCGAGGCCACCCTGCACCCTCACCGCGTGCTCTCCTGGATCCGCGACCTGGGTGCGCAGGCCGGGATAGCCCTCAACCCGGGCACGCCGCCGGAGGCAGTGGCCGAGCTGCGGGACGTTCTGGACTTCGTTCTCGTCATGAGCGTCAACCCGGGCTACGCGGGCCAGGCCTTCATGGAAGGCGCCCTGCCCAAGATCAGGCGCCTGCGCGCGCTCCTTCCCGGGTGGTCGGGCTGGGTGGGCATTGACGGAGGCATATCACCGCAGACCGCGGGCCGCGCCGTCCGGGCGGGCGCCGACGTGCTCGTCGCCGCCTCGGCGATCTTCGGCGCCCCGGAGGGGATCGAGGGAGCCATAGCAGCCCTGCGGGCGGCCGCCCGGACGTGAGCGTTCTGCACCTCACCCACCCCGCCTGCGAGCGGCACCTCACCGGCGCAGGCCACCCCGAGAGGCCGGAGCGCCTCCGGGCGATCCAGCGGGCGATCGCGGAGAGCGGGCTGGCCGAGATGATCGACGCGCACGAGTGCCCGCCGGTTGAGCGGGATCTCCTGCTCGCGGTGCACTCGCGCGCCTACGTCGAGGGGTTGGAGGCGATCGCCCGGAGCGGGGGCGGCTGGCTGGACCAGGATACGCGCGTGGGCCCGGAATCGGCGCTGGCCGCCGCACACGCGGCGGGCGCTGCGGCGCGCGCGGCCGAGGCGCTGTGCGAGGGAGAGGCCTCGCGGGCCCTCGTGACGGTGCGCCCGCCCGGGCACCATGCGCTGCCAGACAGGGGGATGGGGTTCTGCCTCTTCAACAACGCGGCGGTGGCAGCCGAGGCGGCGCGCCGCGCCGGATGCAGGCGCATCATGATCGTGGACTGGGACGTGCATCACGGCAACGGGACCCAGGGCATCTTCTGGCGCGACCCGGACGTGCTGTTCGTGTCGGTGCACCAGGAGTACTGGTATCCGGGCACCGGCGCCATGCACGAGGCAGGAGAGGGTCCTGGGGAGGGGTTCACCGTGAACCTGCCGCTTCCGGCCGAGACCGGAGACGGCGGGTACGAGGAGGCCTTCACCGAGGTGGTACTCCCCCTGGCGCGCGCCTACTCCCCGGGCCTGGTGATCGTGTCGGCCGGCTACGACGCCCACTACGCCGATCCGCTGGGCGGCATGGTCCTGACGGCCAGGGGGTTCGGGCGCCTCTCCAGGCTTCTCGAGGACGCGACCCGGGCCCTGGGCGCCCCGCTGCTCGTCACGCTGGAGGGCGGCTACGACCTCGAGGCGCTGGGAGCCTCGGCCGTGGCCACGCTGGAGGCGCTCGTCGGGCGCGCGGCCTGGGGCATCCCGCACGAGGAGCCGCCGCCCGAAGCCCCACCCTCGGTACTGCGCCCGCGTCTGCGCGCGGCGCGGGGGCAGTTGCTGAACTACTGGCGGATCTAGCGCGGGAGGAAAGACAAGCGGCGCGGCGAAGAAAGCATGATGTGCCCGGAAGGATCGGCAGTGCGGGGCGCGGGGCGCGTGAGAGGGCGTGGCAAGCATGAGCGAAGAGGTTACGGTTCACGGCGATCAGGCTCCTGGGAACGAGGCGGTTGATCTGCGGAACGCGGTGCCGAGGATCCAGGAGCGGCAGATCGTACGCGGAACGGTCGTCCGCGTTGATACCGAGGGCATTCTGGTGGACGTGGGAGCCAAGTCGGAGGGGCTGATCCCGCCGAAGGAGATGGCCCGCCGCGGCGATGAGGTGGAGACGGTCTCGGTGGGCGATCAGATAGACGTGATGGTGATGCGCGTGGAAGGCGAGGAAGGCAGCATCATCCTGAGCAAGAAGCGGGCCGACTTCGTCCAGGCCTGGGAGCGAATCGCCCAGATGAAGGAGTCGGGCGCGGTTCTGCACGCCATGGTCGTTGACAAGGTCAAGGGCGGGCTCGTGGTGGATCTGGGCGTGCGCGGGTTCGTGCCCGGCTCGCACGTGGACCTCTCCCAGGCCAAGGGCCGGCGCTTCGAGTGGTTCGTGGGCCAATCCATCCCGCTCAAGGTGATCGAGGTGGATCGCGGCAAGGGCCGGGTGATCCTGTCGCACCGCCTGGCCGTGGAGGAAGACCGCAGGTCGCGACGCGAGACGGTGCTGGGCAGCCTGGTGGAGGGCGCGGTTGTCGAGGGGACGGTGAAGCGCATCACCGACTTCGGCGCGTTCGTGGATCTGGGCGGCGTGGACGGCCTGCTGCCGATAAGCGAGATGGCCTGGACCTACATCCGGCACCCCTCCGAGGTGGTGCGCCGCAACCAACACCTGCGCGTGCAGGTGCTGCGCGTGGACAGGGAGGGCGGCAAGATCTCGCTGGGACTCAAGCAGATCCTGGACGACCCCTGGGCCGACGTGTCCGAGCGCTATCGCGCCGGCGAGGTCGTAAAGGGCAAGGTCGTGCGCACCGTTGCATCCGGGGCGTTCGTGCGCCTGCGCGACATTGACGCCTTCCTTCCGATCGCGGAGCTGGCGGAGCGGCGCGTCGGCAAGGTGGAGGACGTGGTCGAGATCGGCCAGGTGATCGAGGCAATGATCACCGAGATACGCCCTGACGAGCGCCGCATGTTGCTGAGTCTCCGGCGTCTGGCCAGGGAGACCGAGCGCAAGCGCGTGAAGGAGTACATGCGCGTGCAGGAGGATGAGGGGCGGGCCACCATCGGCGACGCGATCGGCGACGCCATGGGCGCGCTGCTGCGGCAGGCAGCGGAGGCCAGGGCGGATCAGCCGTCCCCCGAAGTCTCCCCGTCCGCGGAGCAGGCCCCGGCTGCCCCGGTCGCGTCGGGCGGCCCGGCCGAATCCGAGGAGCAGCCGGGGCAGCCAGAGTGACGGCTTGCCCGCCGGCGCTCCCTTAACTACAATAGGGAGCGCGGCGGGGAGTAGCGCAGCTTGGTTAGCGCGCAGCGTTCGGGACGCTGAGGCCGGGGGTTCAAATCCCCCCTCCCCGA
>JBBIOM010000009.1:13182-60057 GCA_037443365.1 Armatimonadota bacterium | reverse complement strand
CCTGACTGGCTTTGGTGCCCCCAGCGGGATTCGAACCCGCGTTACCGGCTTGAAAGGCCGACGTCCTGGGCCCGGCTAGACGATGGGGGCGAGGCGACCTCTAGCAGTATAGCACGGGCCGGCTACGCCTCTGCGAACCGCTCCAATAGCCCGGCCACCGATCGTTCGAACAGGCGCATGCCTTCTATCGTGGCGTACTCGTTGGGGCTGTGCGCGCGGCCGCCGTGCCCCAGCCCGCCCATCACGAACGGCATCCCGAGCACGTCGGAGAACAGGTACATCGGGGCGCTGCCGGCTATGCGCGGCCATGTGTAGGGCTCGATCCCCTGATCGCGAATCGCCCCTTCCATCGCCTGGACTATCGGGCTGCGCCAGCGGGTCTGTGCCCACGGGTAGGCCTGCCAGAGGTCTATCTCGATGTCATCGTATCCCAGCGAATCCAGGTGGTCGCGCAGTCGCGCCAGCGTGCGCTTGATCTCCATGCGCGGGACCAGCCGGATATCCACGCGTGCCCTGGCTTCGTGCGGCAGCACCGTCTTGGAACCGGGGCCGACCCATCCGGATACAATCCCGTCAATGTTCAGGGTGGGCAACGTCAGGTAGTTGCGCAGCAGCGTCTCGCCTCCCCCCTCGAGCTTGAACCTGCTCACGTCGTTCTGCGCCAGGATCTCCCCCTCGTCGAATATCTCGCGCAGGCGCTCCAGCAGGCGCTCCTCGTCCGAATCGGGGGGAACAACCTCGTCGTAGAAGCCCTCTATCAGGATCTGCTCGTCGCGCCCCATCATGGAGGTCAGCGCCCCGAGCAGCCGCCACGTGGGGCTGCCGATCCACACCGCGTTGCTCCCGTGGATCATGCGCGACTGCGGGCCGCCCCAGGAGCCCCCGCGGCAGACGAGCTCCATGAACGCGATGCCCTTGACGCCCAGGTAGATCGCGGGTATCCCCCTGGCGTCCTGCCCGTAGAACGCGAAGTAGGCGGCGTCGGCGCCAAGCCGCTCGCGGTGCGCCTCGACGAACGCGCCGAGGTTGCGGCTGCCCAGCTCTTCCTCTCCCTCGACCATGAAGGCGACGTTGACCGGCGGGCTCACCCCCAACGCGCGGTAGGAGCGCAGCACGTTGAAGAAGCCGGCCATAGGGCCCTTGGAGTTGAACACGCCGCGCGCCACCATCGAAGGGCCGAACCTGGGAAGGTCCACCACCTCTCCCGCAAAGGGCGGCACGGTCCACGCCTCGCCCTCAACCGGCTGCACATCGTACATGCCGTAGAAGAGAAGCGTGCGCGCCGCGCCGACCTCCAGGCGCCCGGCCACCACGGGATGCCCCGCGGTGGGCACAATCTCGGAGGTTCCGCCCACCTCCCGGATGGTCTGCGCGACGAGATCGGCCATCGCGGCGATGCCGGTGCCGTCGGCGCTGATGCTGGGCTGCCGGATGAATGCGCGTGCGTGTTCGATGTGCTCGTGCTGGTGTGCGTCGATGTACCCCATGATGTCGGGCGCTGGCATGGTCAAGTCCTCCCCCGGCCGCGCTGGCGGCCTGAACTCAGAACGGCCCCCGCACCGCGCCGCCGTCCACCTGGAACGTGCCGCCGGTGATGAAGCTTGCGCGCTCACTGGCCAGGAAGACCGCCAGGCTCGCGAACTCGCGGGGTTCGCCCAGGCGGCAAAGTGGTATCTGGGAGATCCAGAGGCGCTGCTGCGCGGCGTCGAAGTCAATGCCCTCGCGCTCCGCGTACTGCCGCGTCAACGTCTCCAGGCGTTCGGTCGCGATCGGCCCCGGGCAGATGGTGTTCACCAGGATGTTGTGCGGGGCCAGTTCGATCGCCTGGGTCTTGGCCAGGCCCACGACCGCCAGGCGCACCGCGTTCGAGAGCCCCAGGCCTGGGACGGGCTGCTTGACCGCAAACGAGGCGACGTGCAGTATGCGTCCCCAGCGGCGCGCCTGCATACCGGGGATCACGGCGCGGGAGAGCCGGACGGCCGACATCAGGAGTGTCTGCACCGCCGACTCCCACTGGGCATCCGTCAGCGATGCAAGCGGTCCTGACGGCGGGCCGCCCGCGTTCGTCACCAGGATGTCCACCCGTCCCCAGCGATCAATGGCCGCGGCGACGAAGCGCTCCACGTCCGTCTCGACGCTCATGTCGGCGACCACCGGCACCGCGCACCCGCCGCACGCGGTCACAGCGCTGTTGGAGTTGATGGCCTCGGCCGCGGCCGCTATCGCGTCCTGGGAGCGCGCGCAGATCGCAACCGACGCGCCCTCAGCGGCCAGGCCCTCGGCGATCGCCCGGCCCAGCCCCCGGCTTGCGCCGGAGATGACCGCCACCTTTCCTTGAAGCCCCAGGTCCATCCCCGCCTCCTCCTGCCCGCGCCATCCAGATGACGCTGGATCGAAACGCGGCAAGTCGTGACTTGGCGACAGGGACGTGGGTCTCCTTCCCGCCGTCGAGCAGGGCGGTGTGCACATGGCGCGACCACGGCACCAGCGCGCGCACGCGGTGCAGGTTCACGAGGTATGCCCGGTGCGTAAGGATGAAGCCGCACGGCGCAAGCAACCTCGCGAGCCGGGACAGCGGGATGCGCACCTCCTGCGAGCCGGCATCGGTGTGGATCAGGCAGACGCCGCCCTGCGCCTCCACGTACAGGATGCCTTCAGGCGCCACGGCCACGTGGTGCTCGTCCGCAGGCACGAAGATGCGCGGCACCGAGAGTGGCGATCCGGTCCGGGCGTGGTGCGCGATCCGCGCGCGCACGCGGCGCACCGCCTCGCCCACGCGCGCCGCGGACAGCGGCTTGAGCAGGTAGTCGGCAGCGCCCAGATCAAACGCCGCGGCGGCGTAATCGGCGTACCCGGTCACAAAGACCACCTCGGGCCCCGCCCCGGCCCGCAGCAGCCCGGCGACCTCGATCCCATCCGGCCCGGGCATGCGCACATCCAGGCAGAGGAGATCCGGGTTCATCGCCCTGACCGCCTCGAGCGCGGCTCCGCCCGAATCGCACTCGCCCACGATCTGCACGCCCGCGCCCTGCAGCAGCGCGCGCAGGTGGGTCCTCGCGCCGGATTCGTCATCGGCGATGATCGCGCGCAGGCGGCCCGGGGCGCTCACGGCAGGCGCGCCGGGTCTCCTGCGGGCTGCCCTGCGCCGAAGAACGCGGGCATGCTTATCGCGGCAAGCGCGCCTGCCCCTGGTCGCCCGAGGAGCCGGAAGCGGGCCAATGGCCCGCACAAGGCGATCAACCGCATACGGGCGCCTGTAAGTCCGAAGCCGGCGCGCCCGCAGGAGACGAGCGGGCGCGCTACCCCCGGACCGTCGTCTGAGACGGCCAGGTGCAGGAACCCGCGGGTCACGCGCGCCGAGATGCGGATGCGGCCCCCACTCGCGCGCCCGGCGACGGCGTGGCGGACGGCGTTCTCCACCAGGGGCTGCAGCACCAGGGACGGCACCTGCGCGGCCAGCGATTCGGGCGTGCACGCCACCTCGAGGCGGAGCCGGCTACCCAACCGGGCCCGCTCAATCCCGATCACGGCAAGTGTGGAGCGCAGTTCGTCGGACAGCGAGACCAACGGGCGGCGCGGCAGAGCGAGATCCCGCAGGTGCGCGGCGATGAAGGCCAGCAGATCCTCGGCCGCCTCAGGGCGCCGGCGCAGGAAGGCGCAGACCTGACTGAGCGCGTTGGACAGCATGTGCGCCTGGGCGCCGGAGTGCAGCGCGTGGAAACCCCTCAGAGACTGGTCTGGCACACGTGAAGGCCGCCGACGGGACATCGCCATTCTGTCTCCCAGCAGCGTGCCGCGGTGGGGACGCCCCAGGAGGGCGTCCCAAGGCATATGTGCGGTCCGGGACCGGGGGCCCGCCGCCCGCGCTCAGCCCGCCCCGACCGTGACCGGCGGAGGGGGAATGGCAGGGGGGCTTTGGGCAGTGGCGTCGTTCGGCAGCGACGCCGCCGCCTCCTGCCTGCGTGCGCGCATAGATACGGGCGCCGCGCCTTGCGCCGAAGCATCGAGATCGCAGGCCAGGAGGCGGCGCATGCGCGCCAGGGCGCGCGTCTGTATCTCGACCACGCGCGTGATCGAGATCGCAAGCGCCGCGGCCACCTCGCGCAGGGGCATGGCGCGGACCATGCGCAGCACCAGCACCCGCCGGTCGCGCGGTGGAAGGGCCGCCAACTGCAGCCACAATCGTCGCCGGAGATCGGCCTCCACCGCGGCGGACTCGGGATCTTCGTCTTCACCGCCGGGCACCATGAGGGCCTCCTCGATAGGAACGAACTGCACCCAGTTGCCCGGGTAGGTCCTCTGGAGGCGCCGGTATGTGCGCGGCAGCGGGTCGCGGCGTCGCAGCCCGTCCAGCATCGCGCCGCGGATGCGCCACCCGGCGTAGGTCGAGAACCCCACGCGGCGCACCGGATCGTACCGCCGCAGCGCCGCGATGAGCCCGAGCACGCCGTCGTTGATCAGTTCGTCCATCTCCACGGTGGGCGGCAACCTGCGCGCCATCGCCCTGGCGATCGCTCCCACCAGGGGAAGGTGCGGCTCTACGCTGACGGATCGCGGCGCGGCCTGCTCCATGGCTCCTCCCAGTTGCACGCTCGGAATGTCCTGCTGCCACGAGGATGCGCCGGGGGGCGTCGGGAGTTATCTCCGGTGCGCCAACTGGGGAAGGAACAGGGCCAGGAGTCCCCGTCCGGACCGCGAAAGGGGTTCAGCGTGCAAACAGAGGTGGGCGGTATCAGGCTGGGCTACGAGATGGCGGGCGAGGGGCCGCCGCTCGTGCTGCTGCACGGGTTCCCGCTGAATAGCGCGATGTGGCGTCCGCAGGCAGACGCGCTGCGCGACCGGTTCACGGTGATATCGCCCGACTTCCGGGGATTCGGCGATTCAGCGGTCCCCCGGGACCCGATGAGCATGGAGTCTTACGCTCGGGACGTGCTGGCGCTGATGGACGTGCTGGGCTTCGGGCGCTTTGCGCTCGGCGGGCTCTCCATGGGCGGCTATGTGGCCTTTCGCGTGGTGGCTCTGGCGCCTGGGCGCGTCAGTGCCCTGCTGATCGCGGACTCGCGCGCGGAGCCCGACACCGAGGAGGGCGTGGCGCGCCGCCGCGCTGCGATCGCGCGCATCGAGAGCGAGGGCCCGGCGGGCTATCTGGAGGAGTTCATCGGCTCTCTCGTGGGCCCCACCACCAGGACGCAGCGGCCTGGGGTGATTGCGGCCATCCGCGAGATCATCGGGACCCCGCCGGCGCGGGGCCTGACCGCGGCGCTCTCCGCGATGGCGGCCCGGCCCGACAGCCGGCCTCTGCTGGGCGGGATCACGGTGCCAACCCTGGTGCTCGTGGGCGAGGAGGACGCGCTGACCCCGCCGGCCATGGCCGAGGCGATGGCCGCGGCCCTGCCCAGCGCCCGGCTGGTGCGGATCGAGGGGGCCGGGCACATGTCGAACCTTGAGGCCCCCGACGAGTTCACGCGCGCGGTGCACGACTTTCTGACGTCGCTCTAAGCGCCTTCCCGAGCCACACACGGCGCCAGGGGCTTACGCGCCCGGCGTGGCGGCATGTTTGCGGTCGAGATCGCGGAACCGGCCGTGCTCCTTGTTGAAGAACAGCTCGACGTTTCCTGTGGGCCCGTTGCGGTGCTTGGCGACCCGGATCTCGGCCACGTGCTGCCTGCCTTCGGCCCGCGCCCTGGCCTCGTCGTAGTACTCCTCGCGGTATATGAATATCACCAGGTCCGCCACCTGCTCGAGCTCCCCGCTGTTGTGCACAACCAAGCCATTCGCCACGAAGTTGTGGGTGCCCGGCATGACAAGGTCGTACACGGGCGCTTTGCCCATCGGCGTGACGCCAACGACCCGATCCCACAGTACGTCGCCGGTCGCCATTTGATAGATGTCCCACGCCCTGAGCCTGCGAGCCAGAAGGGCGCCAGTCGGCCGGTCGAGAGACTTGCCACGTTGCAGCCGGAACCCGAGATGGTCCCAGCAGAGCCCAACCTCATCCTTGCGAGCCCACAAAGCCTCCGTTGCGGCCACGGGTAAGCGATCTAACTGGGGCTTCGATCGTCGCTGGAGCAACTCGGCACTGCAGCGCTCCGCCAATGCCGCTTTCCGCCCCTCAATGCCGACGAACCGGCAGAACGCTGCTAACTGCCTGGAATCCTCCACGGTGACGCGATACAATGGAGTAGTGGCCTTCTTGCTCATGTAGCCTGAGCTGACCTGCGCAACGATCCCAAACCGCAGGAGCAGGTCGCGCACATCCTCAGCCAGACCCCGACTGGCGGTATCGTAGCGGAGCGACCACAGAAAGGCACCGTTGCGGTAGCGCCGCCGCGTCAGACATCCGTCCGTCGAGTAGAGGGCTCGAAGCAGTGCCCTCATCCCGTCACGGTCGGCCTCGGTGAACACGCGATCAGGGATTCGTTTGTTGCGGGCCGACTGACCCTCGACCCCGAGATCGCGAAGCCACTCTCGGAGCGGGTTTCCATGGGGTCGGCCGTAGGCGCGGCTGGATGCATCACCGTTGGGATAGACAGACACGAAGTCCACCTCGGGGATCCCGTTTGCCTGGCCCCGACGCGATTGCACTCCGAACTCCCGCTCTGCAACGGCAATGCAATCCTCAAACGTGCCTGGGTCGCTGCTGATGAACGATATCCCGCGGTGCCGCTGGTAGCTCCCATCACCTATGAGATAACCGAGAAGCCGCAATCGATCCGGTCTCAGTGCCGCCGACCGGGCGCCGAAGAATGGAAGACGCCGGGTGGCGGCGATCATTGACCCTTGGCGCAGATCTCCTACCGCCTTCCAGCCTTCAGGGGTCAGCACCGGGTGGTTGGCAGTCGCCTTGAGACGCCGGCCCGTGCTCGTCCGCACCTCGAAGATCTCGTTCTCGCCCTTCTCTAGCACGGCGGCCGGCTGAACCGGAACCAGCCGCATTGTAGTGTCCAGCGAAAGCAACCGGGGCCAGGACGCCTGCCGGGCCAGGTCGCCCACCGTCAGACGACGACCGGTATCGGCATCCCACACGACCGTGTCCGCGGTCACGCACTCCCTCAGGTGCGAGAGCTGCGGCACGCGGCTGCCGGTTGACTCCACCACCCGGGAGAGCTGCGACACCCCGATCAGGGGAAGGTTCAGCTCTTTGGCCAGCGACTTGATCGAGCGGGCGATCTCCGAGACCTCCTGGGTGCGGTTCTCCGACCGCTTGTACGACTGGATCATCTGGATGTAGTCGATGATGATCAGCCCGAGCCCGTGCTCGGCCTTCAGCTTGCGGGCCTTGGCGCGCATCTCGATCGCCGACAGCGTGCTCGAGTCGTCAATGAAGATCGGCGCCTCGCTCAGCCTTCCCATGGCGGCGGCCAGGCGCGGCCAGTCGGCGTCGCTCAGGAAGCCGCTGCGCAGGCGCGAGGAGTCAACCTGCGCCTCGCTGCAGAGCATCCTCTGGACGAGCTGCTCCTTGTTGGTCTCCAGGCTGAATATGGCAACCGGCACCCGTTGCGTGAGCGCGGCGTGCTGGGCGATGTTCAGCGCAAGGGTGGTGTTGTGCACGCAGACGTCGTTGGCCACGAAGTTGTGGGTCTCCGGCACGGTCAGGTCGTAGACCTGGAACAGCCCGACCTCCTCGATCGAGACCACTTCTTCCCACATCACGTCGATCTCGTCGAGCAGCGAGCGCTGGGCGTTGCGCGCCCACCTGCGCAGCCGCTCCAGGCCGAAGATGCCGATCTCGCGCACCAGGGCCAGCGTGGCCCCCATTCCCATGGTGAGCGTGCGGTCGCGCCGCGATGCGGGCACGCCGAATCGCAGCAGGAGATGCGCCACGCCGCGCGCCATGCGTTCGGACGGGAAGACCGCCTGCGCCTGGTAGCCGTCCTGGTGCTCGCTCACTTCGGCCAGGGCGCCCATCAGCCGGTTGAGGAAGAGCGCCAGCTTCTCGCGGCGAAGCGCAAACACCGCGGCGGGCAGCGCGCGCAGGTGCGGCGCCTGCCCCATCTCCGGGTAGCGCCAGAACAGGTCGGCCACCGCGGCCCCACCCTCGCCGCCGCCGCCGATGCCGGACTGCGCCGCCCGCCGGCCACGCGCCCCGGCCAGGATCGCCTCGGCGGCCGCCGCGGCGTCGGAGAAATCCTCCGCGACCTGCGGTCGCGCCGGGAGCCGGCCGCTGCAGAGATAGGCCAGCAACTTGACCTCGTGGTCAGGCAGATCGGCGCGTCCGTACACCGGGAGCCGCCGCGGAACGGCGATGAGCGCTCCCGGTGAGAGCGCGGCCAGGGGCTCCCATCCCGACGGGGTCAAGAAGGGATGGGTCAGCGTTGTCTCGACCGACCGGCCACCGCTTGTACTGACCCGGAAGACGGGCTTCAGGCCGTCGTCCACGAACAGGCTGGGAGCGGCGGGCCGGAACCTGTGGTCGTGCCCCAGCGTGAGGAGCGAGGCCTCCCCGGCGGCCACCATCTCCTGCACCGTGCGGACCTCTCCCGTGGACGCGTCCACCACCTCGGCGTCGAACTTCAGGCACTTGCCCATCGAGGGCCGCGCCGCGATGATGATCAGATCCGAGGGCTGCAGCCCGGCCGTTATCTTGTCGATCTCGGCGAACCCGGTGGGCACGCCGGTGATCGTGCCCTTGTCCCGGTAGCGGCGGTCTATCTGCTCGAAGCTCTCGCGCAGGATCTCGGATATCGGGAGGAAGTGCTGCCCCATCCTCCTGCTGGCGATCCCGAAGACCATCTTCTCGGCCTGGTCCAGCAACAGCTCGACGTCCTGGTCCTCGCGGAACCCCATGCCGACGATCTGCGTGCCGGCGGAGATCATCTGGCGCAGCATCGCCTTCTGCACCACCAGCCGCGCATAGTACTCGACGTTGGCGGCGGTGGGCACGGCGTGCAGCAGCGAGGTCACATATGCCGCCCCGCCCGCGTCGTCGAGGATGCCGAGCGCGCGCATCCGATCGGTAACGCTGATCAGGTCGGCCGGCTCGCCGCGCTCGAAGAGCTCTGTGATCACCTCGTAGATACGCCGGTGGGCGTCGCGGTAGAAGTCCTCGGCGCGCACGACTTCCACGACGCGCGCAATGGCGTCGCGCTCCAGCAACATCGAACCCAGAATGCTCTGCTCGGCCTCCTGGTTCTGCGGTGGAACGCGCTCAACTGGCTGGTTCACGCTCATTGCGGACTCCTGCTTGGAGGTATCGCGCCACCATACTATCGAACATATGTACGGTAGTCAACCGTGCACGGGTTCTCGCGTATCGTGGCGCGGCCGGGCCATGCGTACTGCTTCTGCCGCGGGCCTGTGCATCTCCTTTGGGACGACCTGTGCGTAAGCAGGAAATGTGCCGGGATGCGCCGGGGATAACCTGTGGATTGGGTGCGGGGCGTCTCCTACCGCACGCCGATGACGTTGAGGTCTATCTTCACCACCCGGCCCGGCCGGATGCGCACCGGAACGCGGTAGAAACCCTCGACCCGAATGGGCTCTTCCAGTTCGACCTGCTTGCGGTCCACGGCAAAACCGCGGCCTGCGAGCGCCTCGGCGATCTGCTGGGACGTAACCGAGCCGAACAGCTTTCCCCCGGCCCCTGCTCTGCCGCGCACCTCGAGCACCAGTCCTTCCAGTCCCTGGATCAACCCATCGGCCTCGGCGCGATCGCGCTCGGCCCGCTTCTTGGCGGCCTGCTGCCTGTGCATGTGCGCGCGCAGCGCGCCCTCGCTGGCCGGCACCGCAAGGCCGCGCGGTATAAGGTAGTGGTGCGCGTAGCCCTCCTTTACCTCGCAGGTGGCCCCGGCTTTGCCGGTGCCCGGGACGTCCTTGATGAGTATGACCTTCACGCGTCTTCCCCCCCGGCGGATACGCGCGCAAGGCCCCAGCGTTCGCGGACCAGGAGCGCGGAGTCCAGGATTCCAAGCACGAAGACCACCAGGCCCATCGCCGGAACCGTCATGACGATCGCGACCGCGAGCACCTGCGCGACCCTGCCGAACCCGAAGTTGCCCAGGATCATCCAGCCGGCCAGAATCCCCTGCAGCGTGAACGCGCTCTGCGTGGCCAGCATGAGGCTCCAGCCGGCACTTCGCAGAATGTCGGGCGCGCCGGACCGCAATCCCAACGCCAGCAGGAGGTAGGCGATGGGCACGAGCCAGATCCCCGCGGCCGGGATGCGCCAGGTGCGCAGCGGGGGCAGCGGAGCCAGGCGGTACCCGACTCGCGCAAGCACGCGCCGCCCCACCTCGTAGTTCAGCCATGCCGCGAAGAGCGCGCCGAAGATCAGCATCGCCGGTAACAGGTATGGAATCAGGCGCGCGAACTCGCGCATCTGCGCAGAGACCGTCTCGATCTGGGCCTGGGAGAGCCCCAGCCGCGCATAGATGGCGGCGGAGGTCTCGACGCTGCGCTCCATGGTGCGGGCCATCTCGGCCATGCTCACCCGGCCACCGCCCATCAGCCCCAGGTAGTTCAGGACCGTGGTGAGGAGGGCCACCAGCCCGGCGGTAAGCACGACGCGCGTGGCCTGCCAGCCCCGGCGGGCGCCCACACCCAGCACGATTCCCATTGGGGCAAACGAGACCAGGATGGCCAGCCCCAATAGCGGGCCGGCCAGCATCGCGCCGACCAGGCCAGCCGCGAGTCCGGCGACCGCGGCCACGCGCAGGCCGTGACGTATTACCAGAACCGCCAGCGGAAGCGGGCAGAGCAGGGCTGTGGCGATGCCGACCAGGGGCAGGTACTGCGTGGCGACCGCAAAGACGGCCACGAGCGCCGCCAGGATGGCGCCCTCTGTCAGGCCCTGCGTGCGAATGCGCCGCGCCGACATCACCGGGTTGAAGGCGCGCGCCAGCCGGCTGCCGCCGGCGCGCCCGTGCTACTCCCCGGCGTAGGGGAGCAGCGCGAGCTCGCGCGCGCGCTTGATCGCCACTGCCAGGAGCCGCTGGTGCTTCGCGCAGTTTCCGGAGACCCTCCGCGGCAGGATCTTCCCGCGGTCGGTGACAAATCTGCGGATGCGCAGGGCATCCTTGTAGTCGATCTCCTTGGCCTTCTCAGCGCAGAACGCGCAGGTCTTGCGCTTGGGCTTGCGTCCGCGCCACTGCTTCTTGGGTGCGTCTGCCATGCAGTTCCTCCGTTTCAGAACTCTCGTGCGCCGGCGGTCCCTGGGGCAGGCAGTCCCTGGGGCCGGATGCCTAGAATGGGACCTCCTGCTCGCCCTCCTCGGCGAACTCCCCGCCCTCGGCGATCGCCGCCGAGGCGCCGGTCGCCTTCCTATCGAGGAACCGGACCGCGTCCGCCACCACCTCGGCGACCTTGCGCTTCTGCCCGTCCTGGGTCTCGTAGGACCGAACCTGCAGCCGGCCCTCGACGGCCACAAGGCGCCCCTTGCTGAGGTGCTGGCTGACCTGCTCGGCGAGCTTGCGCCAGGCCACGATGTCAATGAAGTCGGTCTCGCGCTCGCCCTGCTGGTTGGCAAACGGCCTGTCCACCGCCAGCGAGAACGATGCGACCGGATGTCCGCTGGGGACGTACCGCAGTTCGGGGTCACGCGTGAGCCGGCCGATCAGTATGATCCTGTTGAGCACAGCGCTCCCTCCCTCTGGGCGGTCTAGGCCTCCGGCGACGCGGGCTGCGGCGGCTCGGACTGGGATGGCTCACCCTGTGGCCCGGCAACGACAACCGGCGCCTCGAGGGGCGCTTCCGCAGGCTGCGCGGGCTTGGGGGGCGCGATGGATCCAACGGCCACCGTTATCGAGGTGCGCAGGATGTCCTCGATGACCTTCAGGCCGTGCCGGATCTCCGGGATGCGATCGCCGGAGACCGAGAGCCGCACGAACACATAGTGGCCTTCCCGGTAGCGCTGTATCGGGTAGGCCATGCGGCGCTTCCCCCAGACGTCCGTGTGCTCAATCGCCGCTCCCTGCTCGATCAAGCGCTGGGTCGCCCGCTCCATGGCCGACCTCGTCGCGTCGGCGTCGAGATCGGGCTTCACAATGTACACGAGATCATATTGAGGCAACGCAGCCCCTCCTCCTCTGGTCTTCCGGACCCCAAGGTCAGGCCCGGAGGGCGTCATGCCCGCAGCCCCTCCTTCGGTTGGCACCTGGGAAGGGCAGGAGGAACGCGCGGTCAACAGCCCGCACGCGGGCGCGCCGCGCGTTCTGCAAGCGACGCCAATTGTATCATCGGCCAGGGGAAGGCACAAGTGCAGGGGGGCCCTGCGCCTTCGCCGCCCGCGGCTAGACCGCGAAACGGAAGGTGATCACGTCCCCGTCACGGACCTGGTAGTCGCGCCCCTCGGTGCGCACCGCGCCGTGGTCGCGCGCCGAGTGCAGCCCACCGGCGGCTACAAGAGCGTCCCAGGCGATCACCTCGGCGCGGATGAACCCATGCGCCATGTCGGTGTGGATCTCTCCCGCGGCTCCGAGTGCCGCGGTCCCCTGGGGGATCGGCCACGCGCGCACCTCGTCTGACAGCACCGTAAAGAAGCTCACCAGACCCAGCGTTGCGAATCCCAGGCGTATCAGGCGACTCACGCCGGGCTCTGCCAGGCCCACCGCCTCCATGTATTCTCGTGCCTCGTCCGGGGGGAGGTCGTTGAGCTCGGCTTCCAGGCGCGCGGCCAGGCCGATGAACGCGGCGCCCTGGCGGTCGGAGAGCGCGCGCAGCGCCGCCGCCGGGATTCCTCCATCGGGAAGGAGGCGCTCGTCGAGGTTCGCGACATAGATGACCGGCTTGGCCGTCAGCAGGCGCAGTTCACGCGCAAGGGCCATCCCCGAATCCGAAAGCTTCTGCCGCCTTGCCGGCACGCCCTCCGACAGCGCGGCAGCCATGCGCGCGAGCAGCGCGCCCTGCTCGCGTGCCGCCGCATCCTGAGCCTTGGCCCGCGACGCTGCCTTCGCCGTGGCCCGCTCAACGCTCTCGAGGTCGGCCAGCGCCAGCTCCGTCTCCACGATCTCGGCATCGCGCACCGGTTCCGCCCAGGCCTCGTCTGGCGGCGCGGCGGCGTCGGTGAAGCAGCGGACCACGTGCACGATCGCGTTGACCTCGCGTATGTGGGCGAGGAACCTGTTGCCCAGCCCCTCGCCGCGCGAGGCGCCAGCCACCAATCCCGCGATGTCAATGAAACGCACGGTCGCCGGCACGACGCGCTTGGGGTGAATCACACCGGCCACCGCCTGCAGGCGCGGGTCGGGAACCGCCACCTGCCCCAGGTTGGGTTCTATCGTGGTGAACGGATAGGGCGCCACCGGCGCGCCAGCGCGCGTCAGCGCATTGAACAGCGTGGTCTTGCCGGCGTTGGGGAGGCCGACAAGTCCGAGTGTCAGGCCCACGGCCGCGTCAGCCCTCTTGTGCCGAGGCCGAGTGAACCCTGTTGCCCCCGGACCGCTTGGCGGCGTACTGGGACCGGTCGGCCGCCTCCACGAGCGCGCTGGTTGTGGCGCCGTCCTGCGGGTAGGCCGCGACCCCCATGCTCATGGTTACGCTGGCAATGCTTGGGGCACCGTCACCGTTTCCGGCGAACGGGTACGCCTCGACCGTGCGGCGGAGGCGCTCGGCCGTCTCGTGGGCCGCGGCCTTGCCCACCCCGGGCAGCACCACCATGAACTCGTCGCCCCCGTACCGCGCGACGACGTCCGAGGGCCGGCTGCCGCGCCGGAGCAGCCCGGCGACCGTGCGCAGGACCTCGTCCCCGCTCCTGTGCCCGTAGGTGTCGTTGTGCTTCTTGAAGTGATCTATCTCGGCCATGATGATGGAAAGCGGCACCGCGTCGCGGCGGGACCGCTCCAGGAGCCGGTCGAGCGCCTCGTAGAAGTACCTGTGGTTGAACAGCTCCGTAAGGCCGTCGGTGATCGCGAGGCGTTGCGCCTGCTCGTAGAGCCGCGCGTTCTGAATCGCAACGATCGCGTAACTCGCCAGCGCGCCCAGCAGGCGCAGGTCGCGCTGCCCGAAGGCCGCGGGGCGTGTGCTCTCGACGTTGAACACGCCCAGCACCTTCCCCTCGGCAATGAGCGGCACGGCCATCTCGGAGCATGTCCGGTCGTCCACCTCCATGTAGCGGGAATCCCGTCGCACGTCGTCCACGATGAGGGGACTGCCAGACCGCGCAACCCACCCGGAGATCCCTGCTCCCGCGGGCACGCGCACCCCGACAACGGGCCGGTTGTACCCGTATGCCGCCTCCACGATGAGATCCCCTGTGGTGGAATCCACCATGAGCAACGCGCCGTTCTCGTATCCGAAGGCGCGGCAGGTGACCGATACGAGGCTGTCCAGCACGGTGCGCAGATCCAGCGTGCCGCTCACGGCCTTGGCAGCCTCGAACAGCACCTGCAGCTCGTCGTGCGTCCGGCGCAGGTCCTCGAAGAGCGACGCGTTCCGGACCGCGATGCTCACCTGCTCGGCGAACTCGGTCAGGAACTCGCAGGAGTGGGGGGCCAGCGGGCGAGCCCCGGTCCCTTCAACGGCCAGAACGCCGGTTGTAACACCCTCCAGCACCACCGGCACGACGGCCATGCTGGTCACCTCCGGGCTGGAGGCGACGTAGTCCGGATCGTCGCTGGCGCTGGATACGAACTCGGGACGGCCGGTGCGCGCCACCCGCCCCCTGATTCCCGAGGAGACCGGGGTCTCGGCGGGCGCGTCCGGGCAACCGACATGCGCCAGCAGGCGCAACCGCGCGCCTTCCAGGCGGTGAACGGTGACGCGCGCAAACCCCGCCGCCTCGGCGAGCTCGGAGATCGCTATGCGGCACACCTCGCCTGGGTCGAGCGAGGTGTTCACCGACCCGATTATGCGGTTCAGCAACGCGAGCTCGCCCAGGCGCCGCTCGCTGCCGGCCAGCAGCGCTATCCTTGCCACGGAGAAGGCCACCTGGTCGGCGAGGACCGCGGGCATCGTAAGGTCAGAGGGGACTCCCCCGGCCTCGTCGTCGTAAAGCAGCGCCAGCAGCCCGTGCAGCGTCGAGTCGGATCGAAGCGGAAGGAAGACGCCGGACCGACCGTTCTTCCCGTCCGGGCCGGACGCCAGATCGGTCACAACATGCGGCCTCGGCGCCAGGCCGGTGTACCTGCTGCGCCCGTTCCGAACGCGCGCGATCACGGTGCGCATGCATTCGTCGGACAGCCCGGACCCGAGGGTTTCCTTGACAGGACCCCTGCCGTCCCAGACCACGAGCGCGGCTCCCGTGGCGCCGAACAGGTCGCGCGCTCCCTCTGCGACGAGCGCGAAGACGCCCGCCAGGTCCGCGGCGCCGTATATCCGCGCGGACATCTCCAGCACCGAATGGAGGTGGCGGCTGCGCGCCTGCAGCGCGGCGTAGGCGCGCGCGTTCTCGATCGCCACAGCCCCCTGGGCCGCGGTCGCCTCGAGGACGGCGGTTTCGGGATCGGTGAACGGGCTTGGCTCGCTGCGCACCACGGTCAGGGCGCCCACCGGCTGCGACCGGTGGAACATGGGTGCGGTCAGCGCGTAGCAGGCCTCGGGCAGAGCCAGGAGCACCGGACAGCGACAGGCCGGGATGTGCGGGTCGGCGACCATGGCGCAGGCAAACGGCCTGCGTTCGCGCAGGGAGCGGGCGGCCTCGCGCAGGAGTTCCGGCTCGGCGTCTGGGTCCGTGCGCAGCCGCCTGAACTCTTCCTCGTCGGTGCCGAAGGCCGCCTGCCCGCGCAGCAGGCCGCTGTGCCCGTCGCACAGCACCAGCAGGGCGTAGCGCGCCCCGAGCGCCTCCGCCGACCGCCTGACCACAGCCCGGCAGGTCTCATCCAGATCGCCTATCTCGCCAGGGGCGAACCCCATGAAGCGGAGCGCGGTCAGGCGCTCGTCCTTGTCGTGGCTCTCCTCGGCCAGGTGCGCGTTGCGCATGGCCAGCGCTGCGCTTCCGGCCAGGGTCACCAGCATTCGTTCCTGCTGCCCGCTGAAGTGGTTGCGCGTGTTCTCTGCGAGTGCCAGGGCGCCCCAGACCTCCCCGGCCGTGGCCATCGGAACGACCATCACCGATAGTGCCCCGCCCGCTCCAAAGGGACACCCGTCATGCGGGACGTGCCTGCGACCGCGCTCGTGATCGCCGACGCGTATGGGCCTGCCGGACCGCATGGCCTGATTCACGAGATCCGTCAACTCATCGCACACGGCGCTGCCCCCGGCCGCGAGGCCCTTGTGAAGGACCGGGCCGGGTGCGGCCTCCCCGGGCATGCGCAGCCAGACCGCGGAGAACTCCGATGGCGCCAGACGGTCCATGGCGGCCGCCAGCGCGTGCACGATCTCGCCGGCGGACCGTGTACGGTTCACGTCGAGCACCGCCTCGTGGAGCGCCAGCAGGTCCCCGGATGCCTGCCGTCGGGCGGCGGATGCCAGCAGGGCCACAACGGCGATCGCCGCCGGAGCCGCGACGCTGAGCGCGGGTATCGGCAGGACACCACGGATAACCAGTCCCGTGGTTGCTCCCACCACGAACAGCAGGAGCGTCACGACGATCTCGCTTCCGGCGTTGGCGCTCATCACTTCGAGGAGTGTTCGCCGCCGCGCCGCGGAGAGGTACCCGCTCACAAGCGCAAAGGAGACGGCGGCGAAAACCACCGCCGCCGCAAGAAAGCCCAGCGCGTACTCCGCTGCCTGACGCCCGACGGCCTCTCCACCGGACCAGGTGAGCGCGCCGGGATGGACCAGTTCCGCGGCACCGCCGGCAGCCAGCGTGGCCAGGGCGAGCTGCCCGGCGTTGAACAGCACGACCGGCAGCGCTCGCCGCCTGGGCAGGCCGTCCCCAAGAACCGTGCCCGCGATCATGGCCACGGCAGCGACCGGCGCACCGAAGAGATCGAGCCCGGCGGCGGCCACCGCGGCGCGCAAACTCTGGTGCCCGCCCGCGGGCATCGGCACGCGCACCAGACTCGCGAGTACGCCGGCCGCACAGAGCAGCACAATCCCGCGCGCAGGCGGCAGACCGGCGCCCGCGAGCGCCGCGGCCAGCGCCACGGCGGCCGCCGCTGCGACCAGCCACGGGTACGCGGCCCAGAGCCGAGGCCCCGTCCTCGAATCATGGTGCGTCACGCTGCGGATTCCCTCACGCCTCCCGCGCTCAGGGTGCGTCCCCCGTGGATGCGACCATGTCAGGACCGCGCCTGATGAAGGTGCGGACCCGGCGCTCGAACTTCACGCGCGGCATCAACACCCGCCTGCCGCACTTCAGACAGCGCACGCCCACATCCGCGCCAAGGCGCACTACCTCCCACTGGTCGTTCCCGCAGGGATGGGTCTTGCGCATGCGCACGACGTCCCCCAGGACGATCTTCAGCACCGGCATGGCGCCAAGACCTCCTGTCCGGCAACCCGGGTGCACCGTCGTACTACGATTGTGCCCAACCCCATGCCCGCCGAGTCGGGGACTATCGCGTCGGGATGAGAGCGTCTATGGGCGCGAAGTCGTCGGAGAGCACCGGGACATCGGCGGTAGGGACGGCCGTCAGGTAGAGATCGTTCGCGGCGTCCAGGAACCGTCCCACCGTCACCCGGCGCGCGTCCACGAGCGCCTGCGCCCGGCGCCGGACCTCCTCGGGCGGCAGCGCCGGTGCGTCGGTCGCGATCACGATGATGTTGCGCAGCGAACCCGGCGCGCCGTACCGCCCGAAATCAACCGGAAAGACATAGACGGTCGGGAAGACCGTCCGGATGGTCTTGTATATCGCGCGGAACAGCCGGCTCTTCGGTCCCTCCAGGGCGCCGATGATGTTGGAGGCGACAACGCCGCCGGGCGTAAGCCGCTCCCGGGCGAGCGCGAAGAACTCGCGCGTGGCCAGATGGAAAGGAATGGTGTCTATCAGGTAGGCGTCGGTCAGCACCACGTCATATCGCGCCTGGGCCAGGCGCAGGTGCAGCCTGCCGTCGCGCGCGGCCATGATCAGGCGGTCGCTGTCCTGTACGCCGAAGAAGCGGCGGGCGACCGCCACCACCTCGGGATCTATCTCCGCCACATCCATCGTTACCGTGGGGTAGTCGGCGACGTAGCGGGCCGGGATCGTGCCGCCCCCGAGGCCGATCAGCGAGACGCGACCGGGGCTGGGCACGAAGACGAGCGGCAGGTGCATGTAGTCCGCGTAGGCAAAGACCGTGCGCTGCGGCTCGGTGCGGTCCAGGGCGCTCTGCCAGTAGTTGTCCAGCTTGAGATAACGGACCGTGCCCTCGTCGGAGACGGTAACCCGGTGGTAGACGGTGTCGCGGGCATAGACCAGCGTGGGCGACTGGGCGGGCGACGCTCCCACGACCCCAACCGCCAGCAGCACCGTCAGCGCAGCGCCCGCCACCGCGACGGGCCGTCTCCGCGTGGCCACCCAGCCGATCACGGCCATTGCCATCAGCGCGAACCCGAGAATCTGAATGATGGCGCGTACCCCGAAGTAGTTGATCAGCACGAACGAGGCCGCCAGCGTCCCGGTAATCGAGCCCACCGTGCTGATGGCGTAGAGCGCGCCGGCCGTCTGCCCCACCGTGGCCACGGCCTGGGCGCGGAGCCGCACCGCAAACGGTGATACCATTCCCATCACGATGCTGGGCACCACAAACAGCGCCATGGATCCGACGAGCGGGTTGAGCTGAGGGCCCAGGTCGGCGCGGGCGATTGCGTCGAGCACCGGGGTGGCGAGAATCGGGATTGGGACGGTTAGCAGCCCGGCCAGGAAGACGATCCCCGAGAACAGGCCGTGTGAAGGGAACCTGTCGGCGATCCTGCCACCCACGGCGTATCCCACGCTGAGCGCCGTGAGGAAGACGCCGATCAGACTGCCCCAGACGTAGATGGAGTTGCCGAAGTAGGGCGCCAGCACCCGACTGGCGATGATCTCCAGGGCGAGCAGGACGCCGCCGCTGACGAAGACCGTGACCTCAAGGATGGCACTCACCTCCCAGCAGATGTCGCCCAATTATAGCGCAGTAAAGGTCAGCTGCTCGCCCTGGTAATCAACCAGCAAACGATCCCCCTTGCGCAGGTCCCCGGACAGTATCTTGCGGGCCACCACGTTCTCGATCTCCCGCTGGATCAGCCTGCGCAGCGGCCGGGCCCCGAAGTCCGGGTTGTATCCCTCCCTGGCCAGATACCGCCTCGCCGCTGCGGTCACCTCGATCTCCATGCCCTGGGCAGCCAGCCGGCGGGCCAGCGCGCTGACCTGCAGCCCGACTATCTCGACGAGCTGCTCCTCGGAGAGGGGGCGGAAAACGATTACCTCGTCTATGCGGTTCAGGAACTCGGGGCGGACCGCCTTGCGCAGCTCGCCCAGCACGAGTACCCTGGCCATCTCGTACGAGGAGACGTCCCGGGCCTCGATTCCCTGCAGATGCCTGCCGCCCAGGTTGCTCGTCATCACGATGACCGTGTTCTTGAAGTCGACGGTGCGGCCGTGACCGTCTGTCATGCGGCCGTCCTCCATCACTTGAAGGAGGATGTTGAAGACGTCGGGGTGCGCCTTCTCGATCTCGTCGAAGAGGATCACGCGGTAGGGCCGCCGCCGCACCGCCTCGGTGAGCTGCCCGCCCTCCTCGAACCCCACGTATCCCGGGGGGGCGCCGACAAGGCGGCTGGTCGTGTGCCGCTCCTGGTACTCGGACATGTCCAGGCGCACCATGGCGTCCTCGTCATCGAAGAGCTGCTCGGCCAGGGCGCGCGCCAGTTCGGTCTTGCCCACACCGGTGGGCCCGAGGAACAGGAAGGTGCCGATGGGGCGGCGGGGATCCTTGAGACCGGCCCTGGCGCGCCGTATGGCATCGGCTATGGCGCTTACCGCCTCGTCCTGCCCGACCACGCGCTCGTGCAGGCGCTCCTCGAGGTTCAGAAGCTTGGCCATCTCGCCTTCCAGCAACCGCTGGACAGGGATGCCCGTCCAGCGCGCCACCACCTCGGCCACCTCGTCCGCGGTGACCTCCTCGTTCAGCAGCCTCCCAGAGGCCTGAACGGTGCGCAGCGCCTCCTCTTGGGCAAGCATCTGCCGCTCCAATTCCGGAACCGTCCCATACCGCAGGCGCGCAGCGGCCTCCAGGTCGGCGCGCCGTTCCGCGTCCTCGATCTGGCGGCGGGCCTCCTCTACTCTCTGCTTGGTCTCGCGGATCGCGGTGATCGCATGCTTCTCCTCTGCCCACTGCGCGCGCAGGGCCTCGGAGCGCTCGCGCAGCGAGGCCAGTTCCTCCTCGAGACGCGCCAGGCGGTCGCGGCTCGCGGCGTCGGTCTCGCGGCGCAGGGCCTCGCGTTCTATCTCGAGCTGCATGACACGCCGGTCCGCCTCGTCCAGCTCGGCGGGCTTGCTGTCTATCTCCATGCGCAGCCGGCTGGCCGCCTCGTCAATCAGGTCTATCGCCTTGTCGGGCAGGAACCGTGCGCTGATGTACCGGTCGGAGAGCGTCGCGGCCGCGATGACCGCCGAGTCGGTGATGCGCACCCCGTGGTGAACCTCGTAGCGCTCCTTCAGGCCGCGCAGGATGCTGATCGTGTCCTCCACCGACGGCTCTCCCACCAGCACCGGCTGGAACCGCCGCTCCAGCGCAGCGTCCTTCTCGATGTGCTCGCGGTACTCGTCGAGCGTGGTCGCGCCGATCGCGTGCAGCTCGCCGCGCGCCAGCATCGGCTTCAGCAGATTCGCCGCGTCAATGGCCCCCTCGGCGGCGCCGGCGCCGACCACCGTGTGGAGCTCGTCAATGAACAGGATGATCTGGCCCCCCGCGGAGGCGATCTCGCGCAGCACCGCCTTGAGGCGATCCTCGAACTCGCCCCGGAACTTGGTCCCGGCGACCAGCGCGCCCATGTCGAGCTGCACGAGGCGCCTGCTCTTGAGCCCCTCGGGCACATCGCCCTTCACTATGCGCTGAGCAAGGCCCTCAACGATGGCAGTCTTGCCCACGCCCGGATCGCCTATCAGCACGGGGTTGTTCTTGGTGCGGCGGCTCAGGACGTGAATCAGGCGGCGGACCTCCTCGTCGCGGCCGATCACCGGGTCGAGCTTGCCCGACGCGGCGAGCGCCGTAAGATCGCGCCCGTATTTCTCGAGTACCTGGTACTTGCTCTCGGGATTGGGGTCGGTCACGCGCTGCTGCCCGCGGATCTCGCCCAGGGCCTTGTAGACCGCTTCCTGGTTCATGCCCATCTCGGAGAGGTGCCGGGGGGCTTCGCCGTCGCGCGACGCCAGCAGGCCCAACAGGAGGTGCTCTGTGCTGACGTACTCGTCGGACAACCGGTCGGCCTCGCGCTGCGCGGCCTCCAGCACACGCGCCATGCGCGGCGAGACGGTGATCCCGACTGGAGGCGGGGCGCCCTCCACGCGCGGCCGCCGCTCCAGGTCGGCAACCAGGCGGGTGCGCAGGACCCTGGGGTCGGCCCCAAGGCGCGCCATCAACTGCGGTATCAGGCCGTCGGACTGTTCCACGAGCGCCAACAGCAGGTGCTCGGGGTCGGACGCCTGGTGGCCGCGCTCCAATGCGGCCTGGTGCGCCCCAAGAAGGGCCTCCTGCGCCTTCTCGGTCAGCTTGTCGAATCGCATCGCCATGTTGTGCGGATCTCCTAGGAGATAAGTCCCTTGCGCGGGCTCTCACTGCGCGCCTCGCCCAGCTCGCGGAACAGGGCGCGCTCACGTTCGGAGAGCCCGGTGGGCATCACCACGTTCACCTTGACGTACAGATCACCTCGCCCGCCGCCGCGCGCATGGGGCATGCCGAGCCCCTTGAGGCGAAGCCGCCGGCCGTTCTGCGTCTCGGGCGGCACGCGCATCGTGACAGCCCCTTCCAGCGTCGGCACCTGGATCTCGGCCCCGAGCGCCGCCTCGCTTGGCGTGACCGGCAGCGCCACGGTCAGGTCGTCCTCGTTGCGCTCGAAGAGCCTGTGGGGCAGGGTCTTGACCCTCACATATACATCGGCCCCTCCGACAGCGCCCGGCAGTCGCAGGATCTGCCCTGAGCGCACCCCGCGCGGGATCTCCACCTCCACGCCCGGGCCGCCGCCCTGGGTCTCTATGCGCCGGCGCGTCCCGGCGAACGCCTCCTCGAGCGTGATCTCGGCGTGAACCTCGAGGCTCTGGGGCGGCTGCGCCGCGCCGAACGGGTGGCCCGTCACCTGCCCGAGCCCGCCAAACAGCTGCTGAAAGAACTCGCTGAAGCCCCCTGCTGAAACTCCGTGCCCGAGCAGATCCTCGAGCCCGCCAGGGACGGTGAACGTCACACCGCCAGGGACGCGCCCCCCGGCGGCGCGACCGAACGCGTCCTGCCAGCGCGCGCCGCCGCTCTTGTAGGCCTGGTAGATCTGATCGTACTGCACCCTGCGCGCGGGGTCGCCAAGAACCTGGTAGGCCTCGTTTACCTCCTTGAACCGGTCCTCGGCGCCCTTGCGCTTGTTGACGTCAGGGTGCAGTTCGCGCGCCAGGCGCCGGAAGGCGCGGCTGATCGTCTTCTTGTCAGCCACCGGCTCGACGCCGAGCACCTTGTAGTAGTCCTTGAACTCCACCCTATTGCGCCACCCTCACCCGGGCCGGGCGAAGCACCTCGTCACCCAGCATGTACCCGCGCTGGATCTCGGCGGCCACGGTGCCGGCGGGGGCGTCCGCGCCCGCGGGTGCGACCTCGACGGCATCGTGAAGGCGCGGATCGAACTCCCTGCCCAGGGCATCGATCGGCACCACGCCCATCCGGGAAAGCACCTCGAGCACCTGGCGGTGCGCCAGCCGGATGCCATCGGCGATGCCCTCTGCCTCCTTGTTGCCCTCACGCGGCCCTGCCGCGTCCCCGCCCGCGGCGTGCGCAATGGCGCGCTCCAGGGTGTCGGCCACACCCAGGATCACGGCCAGCAGGGCGCGCCGGGTGGAGGCCACGGCCTCCTCGCGCTGTCGCGCGGCCTGCTTGCGGTAGTTCTCCAGGTCGGCGGCCGCGCGCAGGAACTGCTGCCAGTTGTGCTCCGCCTCCTGGCTCAGGCGCGCAACCTCGGCCTGGAGGGCCAGAACGGTCTCCGCCGTTTCGGGCCCTCGGGGCGGCTCGTCGCCTGCCCCGCCGTCGGTCTCGTCGTTTACGATACGCTCCTTGCTCATCGCGGCTTCCTACTCGCTCCGCTTGTACTCGGCGTCAATAACGTCGTCGCCCGCCTGGGGGGGCTGGCCTGCCGCCGCATCCCCTCCCGGAGCCGCGGCCCCAGGGGTGGTGGTCGTCGCCTTGTACATCTCCTCGCTCATCTTGTAGGAAGCCTGCTGGACCGCATCGATCGCCCTCGAGATGCGCGCCAGGTCCTCGCCCTTCTGCGCCTCGCGCAGCTCCCGGAGCGCCTCCTCCACCTTGGCGCGCTCCTCGGGCGAGATCTTGTCCCCGGAATCCTTCAGCATCTTCTCGACCTGATAGGCGATCGAGTCCGCGCGGTTGCGCGTCTCCGCGGCCTCGCGCTTCGCCTTGTCATCCGCGGCGAAGCGCTCCGCCTCCTTCACCATCTTGTCAACCTCGTCCTTGGCCAGCGTCGAGGTGCCGGTGATCTTGATCGACTGCTCGCGGTTGGTCGCGGTGTCCTTGGCGGTCACGTGCAGGATGCCGTTGGCGTCTATATCAAAGGTCACCTCGATCTGTGGCACCCCGCGCGGCGCGGGCGGGATGCCGTCCAGCACGAACCGGCCCAGCGTGCGGTTGTCGCGGGCCATCTGGCGCTCTCCCTGCAGGACGTGTATCTCGACCTGCGTCTGCCCGTCGGCAGCGGTGGTGTACCTTTCGGTCTTGCGGGTCGGGATCGTTGTGTTGCGCGTCACCATGGGGGTCATGACGCTCCCCAGGGTCTCGACCCCCAGCGTGAGCGGGGTGACGTCGAGCAGCACCACATCGCGCACCTCGCCCGCCAGTACGCCGGCCTGGATCGCGGCGCCCACGGCCACGACCTCGTCGGGGTGAACCTCCCTGTTGGGCTCCTTGCCGGTCAGGCGGCGGACCAGTTCCTGGATCATGGGCATGCGGGTCGCTCCGCCGACCAGGATCACCTCGTTGATGTCGCGCTCCGAGAGCCGCGCATCCGAGATGGCCTGCCGGAACGGGCCGATGCACCGCTCCACGAGATCGGCGGTCAGCTCCTCAAACTTCGCGCGGGTGAGAACGTAGTCGAGGTGCTTGGGGCCGGTGGCGTCCGCTGTGATGAAGGGCAGGTTGATCGTGGTCTGAACGACCGTGCTGATCTCGACCTTGGCGCGCTCGGCCGCCTCGCGCAGCCGCTGGAGCGCCTGGCGGTCCTGCCTCAGGTCTATCCCCTGCTGCTTGCGGAACTCATCCGCCAGCCAGTTCACTATCCGCTCGTCCCAGTCGTCGCCGCCGAGGTGCATGTCGCCGGAGGTCGCCTTGACCTCGAAGACGCCGCCGCCGATCTCCAGGATGGACACGTCGAATGTGCCGCCGCCAAGGTCGAAGACCAGGACGGTCTCGGCGCCCTTCTTGTCGAGGCCGTAGGCCAGGCACGAGGCGGTTGGCTCGTTGATGATGCGCAGGACCTTCAGGCCGGCGATCTCGCCGGCGTGCTTGGTCGCGGTGCGCTGGGAGTCGTTGAAGTAAGCCGGCACGGTGATGACCGCCTCGGTTATCTTCTCGCCGAGGTAGGCCTCCGCGTCGGTCTTCAGCTTCTGGAGGATCATCGAGGAGATCTCCTCGGGCGTGAAGGTCTTGCCGGCGGCGGGGATGCGCACGACGGCCATGCTGTTCTGTCCTTCCTCAACCTTGAACGGAACGATCCTGCGCTCGGAGTCCACCTCGGAGTACCGGCGCCCCACGAAGCGCTTGATCGAGTAGACCGTGTTCTCGGGGTTGAGGATCGCCTGCCGCTTGGCCATCTGGCCGACCAGCCGCTCGCCGGTCTTCGTGAACGCGACCGCCGACGGCGTGAGCCGGCCGCCCTCGGTGTTGGCGATCACCTGCGGCTCACCGCCGATGACCACGGCGATCACCGAGTTGGTCGTTCCCAGGTCTATGCCGACAACTTTGCCCATAGGAGATCTCCTCTCGTGTTATCCTTCGACCTCGACCTTGACTGTCTTCGGCCTCACCCGCTCGGCCTTCGGCACCTTCACCTCGAGGATGCCGTGGCGGAAGGAGGCCTTGGTCTCCTCGCTCTTGACCTCGGTCGGCAGCGGTATGGTGCGCTGGAACGCGCCGTAGCGCAGCTCGCGCCGGTAGTAGTTGCGGCCCTTCTCCTCGTGCTCGGCCTTGGCCTCGCCCTTTATGCTGAGGCCCTCGGCTGTGACGGTGACGGTCACGCCCTTGGGATCCACCCCGGGCAGCTCGGCCTTCACCACTATCTCGCTGTCGTTGTCGAAGACCTCGATCGCCGGCTGCCACACTAGCGGCGCGGCGGCGCGGGGTCGCCGGGTGAAGAAGTCCTCGAACAGGCGGTCCATTGACTCCCGCAGAGACATCATCTCGTCAAAAGGCTCCCATCGGATAATGCTCATTACCCTTCCCCTCCCTGGTAGTCTAGTATGCGCTGTACCAACCACTGAATGGTGCTCTCCGTGCGCTTGCTGCCGCCGTATTCCAGCCGTTCCACCACCTCCAGTATCAACCGCACCCCGGCCAGGTTCAGCCGGTGGGCCTCGATCAACCGCCGGATCATGCGCACCCGCTCGATGTCGCGCTCGGAGTAGAGCCGGATGCGGTTGCGCCGGACCGGGGACAGCAGGCCCCTCATCTCGTAGATGCGCAGCGTCCGGGGGTGCAATCCCGTTATCTCCGCCGCGACGCTTATCACGTACACGGGCCGGCTGTCCCTGCTCTCCTGCAACACGCGCCCTCCCGTCCCTATCGCTCCGGGCCCAGTGCCTCCGTCCATGGCAACAACCCTGACAACATTATTGTCAAGTCTTCTCCGCTTGTCAATACCCCTGTTCCCTGGGCCGCATGGCACGGCGCCGGGCATGGGTGTGCTATGCTCGAAGCGCGCGGCAGCCGCTCGCTGCCGCGCGCCCACCAGAGGGGCGCCTACCAGGGAGGGGGCAAGATGCGCGACATACTCATCATCGGGGGCGGGCCGGCTGGCCTGACCGCGGCGATCTACTCCGCCCGCGCCAACCGGGCGCCGCTCGTGTTGGAGGGGGTCGCGGCCGGCGGGCAGCCCATGCTGGCGCACCTGGTGGAAAACTACCCGGGGTTCGCCGACGGGATAAGGGGCCCGGAGCTGGTGGGTGCGATGCGGCGGCAGGCCGAGCGGTTCGGGACCGAGTTCGTAAGCGAGGACGCGACCTCGGTGGACTTCAGCCTGCGCCCGTTCACGGTCACCACCGGATCAGGCCAGCGCTTCGAGGCCCGCTCCGTGATAGTGGCCGCCGGCGCCTCGCCCAAGATGCTCGGCGTCCCTGGGGAGTCGCGCCTGCTGGGGCTGGGCGTGTCCACCTGCGCCACGTGCGACGGCTTCTTCTTCAGGAAACGCACGGTCGTGGTGGTGGGTGGCGGGGACACGGCGCTTGAGGACGCGCTCTACCTCGCGGAGATCGCCCAGGCGGTCACGGTGGTGCACCGGAGGGACGAACTGCGCGCCAGCAAGATCCTGGCGAACCGCGCCGCCAGGCATCCCAAGATCTCCTTCGTTTGGGACAGCGTGGTCGAGGAGATACTGGGCGGCGACAGGGTGACCGGGCTGCGCCTTGTGAACCTGAAGACCTCACAGCGTACGGAGAGGCCGACCGACGGCGTGTTCCTGGCGATCGGCCACTCGCCCAACACGCGCATCTTCGCCGGGCAGCTCGACCTCACCGAGGCCGGCTACATCCGGCTGCGCGAGCGGTCAATGACGAGCGTCGCGGGCGTGTTTGCGGCGGGCGACGCGCACGACGGCACCTACCGCCAGACGGTCACCGCGGCGGGGTTCGGCGCCATGGCCGCGATCGATGCCGATCGCTGGCTGCGGGAGCAGCGGCCCTAGGCGTTCTTCTTGGGCCCAGGCTCCAGCAGCCCGTCAAGGCGCCGCTTGAGCTCGGGCTTGGGCATGTAGCCCACGATCCGCTCGATCATCTCCCCGCCCTTGAAGACGCCAAGGGTGGGAATGCCCATGATGTTGTAGCGAACGGCCAGGCCCTGGTTCGTATCCACGTCCACCTTGGCAACCTTGAGCCGCCCGGCATACTCGCCGGCCAGCTCGTCCACTACGGGCGCCACCATGCGGCATGGGCCGCACCACTCGGCCCAGAAGTCCACCAGGACAGGCAGATTCGACTTGAGTACTTCGGCGTCAAACGTCTTCTCGGTCACGGCCACTGGCTTTGGCATTCACTGCCCCTCCCAGTAGATCTTCGGCTTCCCGGCGGTGCGGGACACCAGGTTCGATAACCGCGCCCACGCGCGGGATATTCCCTGCCCGCGGCGCAATGCCTCTAGAGCAAGAGCGCGGCCGCGGCAACCACGATCAGGGCCGCGGCCGAAGCACCACCGCAACCGAAGCGGCGCCCACCAGCGGGCGCGGCGCCGCGCAGGGCCCTGCTTGCCGACAGACGCGTGGCGCGCCGCAGCGAGGCGACCGCGTCGCCGGTGCGCCCCATCTGTCTGTATAGACCTCCCAGATTCTGGTGGGCGATCCAGTAGTCGGGATCCAGCGCGATCGCCTTCTGGTAGGCCTCCAGCGCCTGCTCGAGCCGTCCTGTCTCCCTGTATATGTTGCCCAGGTTGCTCCAGGCAGGCGCGTGCCGCGGATCCACCGACACCGCGCGGGTGAACGCCTCCTCCGCCTCCTCGAGGCGGCGCTGGTGCGCGATCGCCACGCCCATCTTGCTGAGCGCGGATGCGGACGACGGGTCGGCCAGGGCGGCGCTTCGAAAGGCGGCCTCGGCCTCCGGCCACTCGCCGGCCTCAAGGTGGGCCTCGCCCTGCGCCATGGACGTGGAGCCGAAAGTGGTCTCGTTCGTCAACGCGGTCCTTCCCCCAGGGGGTCGTAGGGGGTTGTTCGGCGCCGGTACGGTCAGGCCCTGCGCGCCGTCGCCTGGGCCGCCACGCGCCTGTAGAACCAACGCTTAGCGCACTCGACGGCCAGCAGGTAGGCGAGCACAAGACCCCCAAGGACAGGGAAGAACGCCGGCGGCGGCGGCACGAACCCCAGATGCCCTGCCAGGGGCGAGAACGGCAGGGCGATGGCCAGCGCGACCGCGCCCAGCGACATGGCGGCCAGCAACCGGTGGGGGCGGCTGCGGAAGGGGTTCCCGCGCGTGCGAATGACGAAGATGACCAGCACCTGCGTGGCGAGCGATTCGATGAACCAGCCGGTGTGGAAGAGGGCCTCGTGCGCCCGAAACACCGTCAGCAGAATGTAGAACGTGAGGAAGTCGAAGAGCGAGCTCACCGGCCCTGCCACCGTCATGAACCTGCGAACGAAGTCCATGTCCCAGGCGCGCGGGTGGACCAGGTCCTCGGGGTCCACGCTGTCCATGGGGATGGGCATCTCGGAGACGTCGTACAGCAGGTTGTTCAGCAGGATCTGCACCGGCCGCATGGGGAGAAAGGGCAACACCAGCGAGGCCCCGGCCATGCTCAGCATGTTGCCGAAGTTGGAACTCGTGCCCATCATGATGTACTTCATAACGTTGGTGAACGTGCGCCGGCCCTCCATGACACCATCGTGGAGAACGCCCAGGTCCTGCTCGAGGAGGATCAGTTCGGCCGCCTCCCTGGCGACATCCACCGCGCCCTCCACGGATATGCCCACGTCGGCGGTGTGCATCGATGGCGCGTCGTTGATGCCGTCGCCCAGGAAGCCCACAACGTGCCCGCGCGCGCGCAACGCGCGCACGACGCGGTTCTTCTGCGCCGGCGTCACGCGGCAGAACAGGTTGGCCCCCTGCGCGCGCGCGGCCAGCGCGTCGTCGTGCATCCCGTCGATCTCGGGGCCCAGCAGCACCCCGGTGGTGCCCAGACCCAACTGGGCGCAGACGTGCTGGGTGACAAGTTCGTTGTCGCCGGTAACGATCTTGACCGAGACCCCGCACGCCTCCAGGCGACGAATGGCGTCCGCCGCGCTGGCCTTGGGCGGATCGAAGAACGTGGCGAAGCCCGCGAAGACGAGGCCGGCTTCGTCGCCGACCACGGCGTGGGCATGGTCAGGGGCGACCGGCCGCCAGGCCACCGCAAGGACTCGGAACCCCTCGCGGCTCAGCGAATCGAACAGGGCTCCGATCCTCTCCCGCGCCTGGGCGTCCAGCGTCGCGAGGTGGGTGGCGCCGCTCTCCTCGTAGGTCGCGCACAGACGCAGTATCTCCTCGGAGGCGCCCTTGACCACGAGGAGCCGCTCGCCGTCCTTCTCCGCGAGCACCGACACGCGCCGCCGCTCGAAGTCGAACGGCACCTCGTCTATGCGCGTCCAGCCGCGCAGGTCTATCCCGGTGTGCTCAAGGATCGCCTCGTCGAGTGGGCTTCGCAGGCCGGTCTCGAAGGCGCTGTTCAGGTAGGCGAGCTCCAGCACCCGCGGGCTCTCGCGCCCGTCCGCGGCGATGTGCCGTTCTAGTCGGATGCGCGCCTGGGTCAGCGTCCCGGTCTTGTCGGTGCAAAGCACGTCCATGCTGCCCAGGTCCTGGACCGCGGCCAGCCGCTTGACGATGACCTTCCGCTCGGCCATGCGCAGCGCGCCCCTCGACAGCGTCACCGA
The DNA here is from genome assembly GCA_037443365.1 of Armatimonadota bacterium. Lineage (GTDB taxonomy): Bacteria > Sysuimicrobiota > Sysuimicrobiia > Sysuimicrobiales > Humicultoraceae > VGFA01. Next base: position 30,470 of record JBBIOM010000009.1, on the reverse strand, counting down.
AACCACCATGGGCAGCAGCTCAGGGGTCAGGCCTACGGCGAGGGCGACGGCGAAGAGGAACGCCTCCAGGAGGGGCCGGTGGAAGAGCGCGTTCACCATGAGCACGAACAGCACGAGCAGCACGGTCAGGCGCATTATCAGGAAGCCGAACTGCCGCGTTCCCATCTCGAATGCGCTGGGAGGGGCCTGCCTGCCCAGGGTGTCGGCGATCTCGCCGAGCGCGCTAGACCCCCCTGTGCGGCAGATCAACACACGCGCGCTGCCGCTGACGACCGAGGTGCCCATGAACACCGCGTTCGTGGCCCCGGGCATCCCCACGGTTCCCGGGAGATCGCCCGGACGCTTGCCCGCGGGGTAGGGCTCGCCGGTGAGGAGCGCCTGGTTCACGTGCAGGTCGCGGGCCTCTAGCACGCGGCCGTCGGCAGGCACCAGGTCGCCGGCGGCCAGCAGCACGACGTCGCCGGGGGCGACCTGCTCGGATGGAACCTCGACGCGCCGGCCATCGCGCAGGACCGAGACCCGCACCGCCACCGACTTCCTCAACTTCTCGGCGGCGTGCCCGGCCCTGTGCTCCTGCACGAAGTCGAGCGTCACGCTCAGGAGCACGATCGCGCAGATGATGAGGAAGCTGGGGGCGTCTCCGGTCAGGGCGGACACCGCGCTTGCGGCCAGCAGCACGATCACGAGCGGGTTGCGAAATCGCAGCAGGAACTCGACCAGCAGGGCGCGGCGGGCGGGCGGGCGGAGAACATTGGGACCGCACCGCGCCAGGCGGGATGCCGCCTCGGCGCTGCTCAGGCCGGACGTTGTGGCGCGAAGATCCGCCTGCAGGGCGGCCAGCGGGCGCTGCCAGAACTGGTCCTCATGCTCGCGGGGGTGCTCTGACATGGGGGCCTGCCGCTTGACTTCTTCGGCGCGAGCACGCCGTCCTGCGGGCGCGGCCTACGAGGCCGCGGCCCACAGCGGCAGGTCGGCGCAGCCCGACTCCGCCGTCGGGCGCACCTCCACCGAGCGAAAGGCGTGGCGCAGCGCCCGGGCCTGAAGATAGGTACCGAGCGTTCCTTCCTGCGCAGGGCCGTCCCCGGCCAAGAGGGCCGCGGCCTGGGCGTCGTCCGTGTGCAGAACGACCGAACGGGCACGCATGCGGCGCGCCTCCCAGAGCGCGAGCAGGACCGCCCGCCAGGCCGGCGGCGCGGCATCTCCCCGGTGCAGGCGCCTGACCAGGTTGCGCGTCGCGTATCCACCCTCCCACCGCAGCGCCACCTTGATGATCCCAGGACCCTCCTGCGCCGGGAGGACCGCGACGGCCGCGTGAAGGACGCGCCTCACCGCGGCGCCTCCAGCAGGGCCGAGGCCAGGATGCACGCGAGGAGGAGCAGGATCTTCAAGCCCACGGCGCAGCGGTCGTCCCAGAAGCCGGCCCAGGCGGGCTCGTGCGGCGTTGTCAGTATCATGACGGTCCCCCGCCCGGGTAGCGCCGCAGGAGGCCGACCACCTTGCCCAGTATCTCGAACTCGCCGTGGATGGGCGCGTAGGCCGGGTTCTCCGGACGCAGGTAGAGCCTGCCTTCCGCCACACCCAGGCGCTTGACCGTGGCCTCGTCGTGCAGCAGCGCCACGACCACATCCCCGGCACAGGCGGTGTCCTGGCACCGCACTATCACCAGGTCGCCGTCGAATATGCCCGCGCCCGTCATGCTGTCCCCGCGCACCGTCAGCAGGAAGCTCTCGTTGCTCCACCCGACGAAGCGCCGGGGAATCGGGATCATCTCCTCGACGTGCTGTTCGGCCAGGACCGGCACGCCCGCGGATACGCGCCCGATGAGCGGGATCGGGACCGCGTCTTCTTCGCTTCCCAGGGGCGTGCGGTCGGTGATCTCGATCACGCGCATCCGGTCGCCGTCGCGCCGCAGGTATCCCTTGCGCGCGAGTGCGGCAAGGTGCTGGTGAACGGTGGAGGGAGAGCGCATGCCAAGCGCCCCGCCGATCTCGCGCACCGACGGCACGATACCGGTCTGGCGGATACGCATGGCTACATGCCGCAGGATCTCGTGCTGCCGACGGGTAAGGGGTTCGGACATATGCCACCTCCTGCCCAAGCATAGCGAACATTTGTTCGTATGACAAGGCGAGAGAATGGCGAACAAACGTGCGGTAGTGCTGCCTGGGGCTGCCTGCCGGCCCTGGCTCTTCCTTGCGCGCTATTGCTCTTCCGTGCGCGTCAGGAGGCCGGCCAACATCGCCGGGTCCAGGTTGCCGCCGCTCACCACGGCCACGGTTGGGCGGTGCGAGATCAGGCCCTGAAGCATCGCGGCCACAGGCACCGCCCCGGACGGCTCGGCCACGAGGTGCGCCTGCGTGCACAGGAGCCGGACCGCATCCAGGATGGCGGCGTCGTCCACAGACACGAACTCGTCCACCGCCTGGCAGGTGGCCTCCCATGTCAGCTCCCCAGGCGTCTGCGCGCGCAGGCCGTCGGCCACGGTGTCAACCGAGGGAACCGACATCCTTCGCCCGGCCGCCCGCGAGGCCGCGAACCGCGCCACGTTCCGCGGCTCCACGCCCACAACGCGCACCTGCGGCCGCAGCGCCTTGATCGCCAGCGCCACCCCAGAGAGCAGGCCCCCGCCGCTGACGGGCGCAGCCACAGCAGCCAGGTCCGGAACCTGCTCCAGTATCTCCAGGCCGCAGGTCCCCTGGCCCGCGATCACAAGGGCGTCGTCGAACGAGGGCACCATGTGCAGGGAGCGCTCCCGGGCCAGGCGATGCGCCATCTCATACCGCTCGGGCATCGTGGTCCCGCACCGCACGAGCTCGGCACCGTATCCGGTGATCGCGCGCGCCTTGACCTGTGGCACTGTTTCTGGCACCACCACCACCGCTGGGATTCCCAGGCGCGCCGCCACGTAAGCGACCGCCTGGCCGTGGTTGCCGGAGGAGGCCGTGACCACGCCCGCTACCTTGCCCGCCACGGCGCAGAGGTGGTTCGCCGCCCCACGCACCTTGAACGACCCGGTCGGCTGCAGGCTCTCCAGCTTCAGGAGGATTCCCTGCTCGTCCCACGCGTGAACCGGCGTGCGACGCGTGTAGGGTGCGATGCGCGCCACCGCCGCCTGGATGTCGGCAAGGTCGGGAAGGTGGCCCCCGGGCGCGGTCACGACCCGCCACCCCGCCTGGGGGTCCAGCGCAAGTTGAGCTTGCGGGCCGCAGTCACCTCGTCGAGGCGGCCCACGACCGTGCGGCGCGGCGCGTTCTTCACCGCTTCGGGGTCGGCCTCGCACTCGTGGGCCGCGAAGATCAGCGCCTCGGCGAACTCGTCTAGCGTGGCCTTGCTTTCGGTCTCGGTGGGCTCGATCAGCATGGCCTCGTCCACAATCAGCGGGAAGTAGACCGTGGGGGCATGGAACCCAAAGTCCAGCAGGCGCTTCGCGATCTCGAGGGTTCGGATGCCGTGCCGCTCCTTCTGCCGGCGTCCGCTCAGCACGAACTCGTGCATGCACCTGCGGTCGTAGGGCAGATCGAAGTGGGGCCGCAGCCGCGCGAGCAGGTAGTTGGCGTTGAGCACCGCGGCCTCGGAAACCTGCCGCAGAAGCGGGCCGTACGCCAGCAGGTAGGCGTAGGTGCGCACGAAGATGCCGAAGTTGCCGTTGAAGGCGCGTATGCGGCCGATGGACTTGGGCCGGTTCTCGTCGAGGATGAACCGATCGCCGTCCCGCTCCACGGTCGGTGAGGGCAGGTAGGGTTCGAGCAGGCGCCTGACCGCCACCGGCCCGGCACCGGGTCCACCGCCGCCGTGGGGGGTCCCGAAGGTCTTGTGCACGTTCATGTGCATCACGTCGAAGCCCTGGTCGGCCGGGCGCGTGATCCCCAGCATGGCGTTGAGGTTGGCGCCGTCGAGGTACATCAGCGCGCCGCAGCCGTGCACTATCTCGGCCACCTCGCAGACGCCCTCCTCGAACAGCCCCAGCGTGTTGGGGTTGGTGAGCATCAGGGCGGCAACGGATCCATCGGCGGCGCGGCGTAGCGCGGCGTGGTCGATGTTCCCGCGGTCGTCGCTGCGCACGGTTACAACCTCGAACCCGCACATCGCCGCCGACGCCGGGTTCGTGCCGTGCGCCGAATCGGGCACGATCACGCGCGTGCGCCGCTCGCCGCGGTCCTCGAGGCAGGCCCGGATCATCATCAGCGCGGCCAGCTCTCCGTGCGCGCCGGCCGAGGGCTGAAACGTAACCCGGTCCATTCCGGTCACCTCGCAGAGCATCTGCTCGAGGCGCCACAGCATCTCGAGCGCGCCCTGCGCCAGCGGCACGGGGGTGTTGGGGTGGAGCCGCGCGAAACCGTCCAGGCGCGCGGCGTCCTCGTTCACCTTCGGGTTGTACTTCATTGTGCACGAACCGAGCGGGTAGAAGCCCGCGTCCACCGAGTAGTTGCGGTGCGACAGCCGCGTGTAGTGCCGCACTAGGTCGAGCTCGCTCACCTCGGGCAGGGCCGGCGGGGCCTCGCGTAGATGCTCTTTCCCCACGATCGCCTCCAGGGGCTTCTCGGGCACGCCCGGGGCCGGCGGGGCTGATGCTACGCGTCCGGGCACGCTGCGCTCGAAGATCACCGGCATGCTCATCGCGCGATCACCCCCCCTACCGCCGCCGCAAAGGCGTCTATCTGGGCGCGCGTGCGCGCCTCGGTCACGCAGATCAGCCAGGCGTCGCTCATCTCGGGGTACCAGGCGCCCAGCGGGAGGCCTCCCAAGAACCCCTTGCCGACCAGACGCGCGTTGATCTCCTCGGGCGGCAGGGGCGTCCTGACCACGAACTCGTTGAAGAACGGCGCGGCGAACGCCCGGCTGACCCCCGGTATGGCGGTCAGCCGCTCGAGCGCGTAGTGCGCGCGCTGGGCGTTCGTCTCGGCCGTGCGCCGAAGTCCTTCTGGTCCCAGCGCCGCCATGTAGACCGCGGCCGCCAGCGCGTTCAGCGCCTCGTTGGTGCAGATGTTGCTCGTGGCCTTCTCGCGCCGAATGTGCTGCTCGCGCGTCTGTAGCGTCAGCACGAAGCCCCTGCGGCCGTCGCGGTCGGTGGTCATCCCTACCAGGCGGCCCGGCATGCGCCGGACGTATGCCTGGCGGGTGGCAAGCATGCCGAGGTAGGGACCGCCGTAGTTGAGGTGGTTGCCCAGTGCCTGCCCTTCCCCGGCCACGATGTCGGCGCCGTAGTCGCCGGGCGGGCGCAGCAGCCCCAGGCTGACAGGCTCGGCCACGGATGAGACTAGCAGCGCGCCGGCCTCGTGCGCGGCCTGCGCCAGGGCGGCGCCGTCCTCGATGCACCCGAACACGTTGGGCGACTGCAATACAACCGCCGCGGTTTGCGGATCAGTCGCCGCGCGGATCCCGGCTGTGGGCGTTAAGCCATCCTTGTGCGAGACCTCGACCACCTCGATCCCCAGGTGCCGTGTGTAGGTGCGAAGCACCTCCCGATAGTGCGGGTGTACCGCGGCCGAGACCACGACCCGGCTGCGCCCGGTCAGGTCGCGGGCCATGACCGCCGCCTCGCCCAGCGCGCTCGCGCCGTCGTACATCGAGGCGTTGGCCACGTCCATGCCGGTCAGTTCGCAGAGCATGGTCTGATACTCGTAGGCCGCCTGCAACTCGCCCTGCATCACCTCGGCCTGGTACGGCGTGTAGGCCGTAACGAACTCGGCCCTACCCGCCAGATGCCACACCACGCTGGGGATCACGTGATCGTAGGCCCCGGCGCCCAGGAAGCAGACCAGCCGGTCCGCGTGGGCGTTGGCGTCGGCGAGCTTCCGCAGGTGCTCGAGCAGCTCTCCCTCGGGGAGGGCAGGGGGAAGGTCCAGGGCGCGCCGCATGCGCACCGCCTCCGGGATCTCGGCGAACAGTTCCTCCATGCTCGCGACCCCGGCCGCAGCAAGCATCTCGGCGATCTCGGCGTCGGTCTGCGGCAGGTACCTGTGCGGGCGCCACCCCGAGGCCAGCGTCATGACTGCAGTTCCCCCACCAGCGCCGCGTACGCCTCGGCGTCGAGTAGGCTCTCCCACTCCTTTGGATCGGACATCTCGATCACCACCATCCAGGCGGCGCCGTGCGGGTCCTCGTTTATGGCCTCGGGGCGCTCGATCACGGCCTGGTTCACCTCCACGACCCGTCCCGAGAGCGGCGCGTAGAGATCGCTCGCCGCCTTGACGGACTCGATCACCCCAAACGCCTGCCCTGCCTGCACCTCTGCGCCGACCTTGGGCAGTTCGACGAAGACGATGTCGCTCAGGCGCTCCGCGGCGAACGCGGCAATGCCTACCCGGGCCCTGCCGTCCTCGACCCGGGCCCACTCATGGTCACGTGTGTACCTGCGATCGCTTGGGAACATGCATCACCCCTCGGTTGCTTGTCCTGCTGGTTCTCTTGCGCGTCTGTAGAATGGCAGCCTAACCACCCTGGAGGGCACCAGGGCGCCGCGGACCTCGATTTCGATTTCGCCCCCGCGCCCCGCCGCCGCCCTGGGCACGTAACCCATCCCGATCGGGCGGCGCAGCGTGGGAGAGAATGTCCCGCTGGTGACCGCGCCGACCCTCGCCCCGCCTGCGAGGATCGCGCAGCCGTGCCGGGGTATGGCCCGCCCTTGCGCCTCGAACCCGACCAGACGGCGCGCCACGCCCTCTTGTTGCTGTCGCTCCAGCGCCGCCCTGCCGATGAAATCCCCCTTGTCGAACTTCACGGTCCAGGCCAGCGGCGCCTCCAGCGGGGTGGTCGTCTCGTCGATGTCCTGACCGTAGAGCATCATGCCCGCCTCCAGGCGCAGCGTGTCGCGGGCGCCCAGCCCCACCAGCGCGAGCCCGTACGCCCGGCCGGCTTCGACAAGCGCCTCCCAGACGCGCGGGGCCTCGTCCCAGGCCGAGGCGATCTCGAACCCGTCCTCCCCGGTGTAGCCCGTTCGCGAGACCGCCACGCCCACCCCCGCAACCATGAGGCCGCCGGAACGGTGAAACGCCGGTAGCGCGGCGAGCGATGCCCCTGTCGCTGCTTCCAGCACCGCGGCGGCCCTGGGGCCCTGCAGCGCAAGCAGCGCTACCTCATCGGAGAGGTCGCGCACGCGCGCCGGGGAGGCGTGCTCCTGTATCCACGCCACGTCGTGCGCGCGGGTGGCGGCGTTCACGATGAGCAGGTACTCCGCGTGGCCGGTGCGGAAGAGGGTCAGATCGTCCACCACGCCGCCGGCCGGGTTGCACATGGGGCTGTAGAGCCCTTCCCCCTCGCGCAGGCGCCCGGCGTCGTTCGTGATGATGCGCTGCACCGCGGAGAGCGCGCCGGGCCCCTCGATTGCGACCTCGCCCATGTGCGAGACGTCGAAGAGCCCGACGCGCGAGCGTACCGCCAGGTGCTCTTCCACAAGGCCCGCGTACTGCACGGGCAGTTCCCATCCCGCGAACGGGGCCATCCTGCCGCCCGCAGCCCGGTGCGCCTCGTGGAGCGGCGTGCGGCGCAGGGCCGCGGCCGCGGTCACCCCTGCCCCCCTTCCGCGAGAAGCGCCATCACCTCGGCGTCTTCAACCTGGGTGAAGTCGTTGTAGAACTGCCCGACGGCATGGAAGAACTCCGGGGCGCACAGGCACACCACCTCGTCCGCCTCCCCGGCCAGGCGGGCGACCGACTCTGGCGGAGCCACCGGCACGGCCGCCACTAGATGGGCAGGGGCCGCGGCGCGCACGGCGCGCAGCGCCGCGATCAGGGTGGCGCCGGTGGCGATGCCGTCGTCAAGCACTATTACTGTGCGGCCTGCCAGGGAGGGAATGGGCCGGCCGCCGCGATACTCCCTTACGCGCCTCGCGATCTCCGCGACCTGGGCCTCTGTCTCCTGCTCCAGATACGCCGCGCCCACGCCGTGCGCCATCTCGTCGAGCACGGTGGCGCCGCCCTCTGCCACGGCGCCGATCGCCAGCTCGGGGTTGTAGGGCGAACGCAGCTTGCGCGGGACGATCACTTCCATCTCGGCGCCCAGCGCCGCGGCAACCTCGCGGCCTACGACGACCCCACCCCGCGGCACCGCGAGTACAATAGGGCTCGCTTCGCGCAGATGGGCAAGGGCCGCAGCCAGGCGGCGGCCGGCGTCTCTCCTGTCGGTGAAGACCATATACGCCGCGCGCCTATGCCTCGTCGATGGCGCGCTGCTCTTCCTCCGATAGTGTGTAGGTGGAGCGCCCGCCGACAACAGGCTTGGCGTACGCGCGCGCCCCGTCACGGTCGTTCAGCACGCTTAGCACAACCCCGTCCTTGCGCGCGTCGAGCAGCGCCAGGCTGAAACTCAGGTGGCCCCCCATCTCCCGAAAGGCGTCGTACCTAACCAGGCCGGTGCGCTGCAGGCTTCCCTGCGCCTGCTCGGACAGGCGGTCCAGGCGGCCCCCTACATGCTCGACCTGCCGCGCGCATGCTCCGGCCTCGCGCTGCAGCGCCGCCACGCGCTCCAGGAGCGCAGGGTCGCCGCCGGCTGCGGCAACCCGTCGCGCGAGACCCCTGATGCTCAGGGCCATCGCCACGACCGCGATCGCCAGTACGCCCGTCACGATGAGCAGGCCCAGGGTCAGGTCGGGGATTGACAGACTGGAACCTAACGGCATCGCGGGGTTCCGCCTCCAGAATCGAGAGTGTCTATTTCCACGCCCACGGGCGCACCTCCTGTTGCCCGCCCCGCCAGCACGCCGAGCGCTACAACCCCAGGGCGCGCGCCATGAGGCGCAGGTAGGGCAGCGCGGCCGTAAGCAGCACCGAGACGGCCAGCGCCGGCAGCAGGCTCCCGACGCGTATCTTGCGGATGCGCAGTATCCCCAGGCCCAACCCCACGATCAGGACACCTCCGGTGGACGTGAGTTCGCGCGTCATCTCCTCTGTCATGAAGGCGTGCACCGCGCCCGCGGCCAGCGTGAGCGCTCCCTGGTAGATCAGCACCGTGCCCGCGGACAGCAGCACGCCGGCCCCCAGCGCCGCGCCGATCGCCACGGCGGATATGCCGTCCAGGAGCGACTTGGTGTAGAGCAGCACGGGCGTCTGTCCCAGGCCATCCTGGATCGCGCCGAGCACGGTCATGGGCCCGACGCAAAACAGGAGGCTGCTCGTGACGAAGGCCGCGGCCACCGTGCTCTCCTGCGCCTCTGTGCCGTAGAGCCGCTCTGCCCATCGTCCCAGCGCCTCGATGCCTTCCTCGATGTGCAGCGCCTCTCCTATGAGGCCTCCCACCACGAGGCTCGCTATGACGCCCAGCACGTTGGCTGTCTGCAGCGCCATCTGAAACCCGATGAGCAGGGTGGCCAGGCCGACCCCGGTCATGACGATCTCGCGCGCCCGCTCGGGGAACCGGTGGCGCAGCGCCACGCCCGCCAGCCCTCCCACCGTGACGGCCAATGCGTTCACGAGCGTGCCCTGCACCCCTGGCTCCTCCCTGCGGAACGCGTACCTGCTCCGGCCGGGCTAACCCTGCTCTCCTGCCAGATCCAGGTCCGAGGCGATTTCGCGCATCGCCTCGATCACCTGCGTGACGTGCTCGTCAAACTGCACTCCCAGCGCCTCGGCGGCGCGGAGCATCTCGCCCCTGTCCACCGCGCGGGCGAACGCCTTGTCCTTCATCTTCCTCCTGACGGCCGCGGCGTCCACGTCGCCGATGCTCCGCGACGGCCGCACGAGCGCCACCGCGACGAGGAACCCGGTCAGATCGTCGCAGGCGTGAAGGGCCTGCTCCATGCGCGACTGCCTGGGCACGCCGGTGTAGTCGGCGTGCGACAGCACCGCCCTGCAGACGACCTCGGGGTACCCCGCGGCGCGCAGGTGCTCGGCCCCGCGGATGGGGTGCCCGGCCTCCTGCGAGGGAAAGCGCTCGTAGTCCAGGTCGTGCAGGAGCCCCACCACCCCCCATAGGGCCTCGTCCTCGCCGAAGCGCCGCGCGTAGGAGCGCATGGCTGCCTCCACGGCCAGCATGTGCTTGCGCAGTCCTGGGGTGGGAGTCCACTCGCACAGGAGTTCCCAGGCCTGTTCGCGCGCTGGCAGGCGCGCATCGTCATGCATCATCTCGCCCCCCTATCGCCGGAGGTGCCCGTCACAGAAGCCCTGCACGGCGCGGTGCCAGCGTCTCAACGAGGCGCTCCAGATCCGCGGGCGAGTAGAAGACGATCCTGACCTCGCCCGCGCCCTGCCGACGCAGGTGCAACCGCACCTGCGTCCCCAGCGCGTCTTGCAGTCTTTGTTCAATAATACTTATCTCTCCTGCGTCCTTCTGCCTTCGCCCCGGTATTTCACGTGAAATAGCGCGTGCGCGCGCCCTGGATTCGGTCTCGCGCACGGAAAGGCCCTTTGCCTCAACTTCCTTCCAGACGGACAGCAGGCGGCGCGTGTCTCCTATGGCCAGCAGGGCGCGCGCGTGCCCCTCGGTGATTCGCCCTGCGGCGAGCGAGGCCTGCACTTCGGCCGGGAGCCCGTTGAGGCGTAGGGTGTTGGCCACGGACGGCTGGCTCCGGCCCACGCGCCGCGCCAGGGCCTCCTGGGTGAGATCGAACTCGTCCATCAGGCGCCGGTAGGCCGCGGCGCGCTCCATCGGGTTGAGGTCCTCGCGCTGCAGGTTCTCTACCAGCGATGCCTCCAGGGCGCCGCGGTCGTCGAGGTGGCGGACCAGGGCTGGCACCGTTCTGAGCCCGGCACCTGCGGCGGCCCTCCACCGGCGCTCCCCGGCGATGAGCTCGTACCCGTCCGCGACAGGCCGCACCAGCACCGGCTGCAGCACGCCGTGCTCACGGATCGAGGCCTCCAGGTCTGCCTGCGACTCCCCTCCGAACGCGGTGCGAGGCTGCAGGCGGTTGGGCCGGATCCTGTCAACGGGCAGCTCTACCGCTCCGGCCTGGCTCCCGGGCCCGGCTCCTGGAATCAGGGCGCCCAGCCCCCGTCCGAGCGCCTTCCTCGGCTGGCGTAGCGGCTCAGGTGGCGGCGCCGCGCTGTCGGCCACGCTGTATCACCTCCTGCGCGAGATCGCGATAGGCCTGGGCGCCGCGCGATCCCGGATCGTAGAGGGTTATCGGGCGGCCGTGGCTCGGGGCTTCGGCCAGGCGCACGCTGCGAGGGATCACGCTCTGGAAGACGAGCCCGCCGAAGAACCGCCGCACCTCGCCCGCGACCTGGTCGGACAGGTTGGTCCTGGAATCGAACATCGTCAGCAACACCCCGCCGATCTCAAGGCCTGGGTTCAGGTGCTTCTGCACCAGGTCGATCGATGTGAGGAGCTGCCGCAGGCCTTCTAGGGCGTAGTACTCGCACTGGATCGGGACGAGGACCTCGGTCGCCGCGGTGAGCGCGTTGACCGTCAGCAGCCCCAGCGCTGGCGGGCAGTCCAGCAGCACGAGTGGGTAGTCGGCCGCGGCCAGGGCGCTGCCAAGCCGCCTTTCCGGCTCGTGGGTGCCGGCAAGTTCGATCTCGACCCCGGCCAGGTGTATGCTGCCGGGCACGACGTAGAGCCCGGGAACCTCGGCGGCGAGGACCACGTCGTGCAGGGCCGTGCCGTTCATCAGCACGTCATAGGTGGACGCGCCTGCGGCATCCCTCTCGATGCCCAGCCCGGTTGTGGCGTTGGACTGCGGGTCCAGGTCCACGAGCAGCGTGCGCTGCCCGTCGGCGGCCAGGCAGGCGCCCAGGTTCACTGCCGTCGTGGACTTACCGACCCCGCCCTTCTGGTTGACTATCGCTATTGTGCGTCGCACGGCTCTCCGCTGGACGGTTCAACGCCCGGGCCGGTCATTCCCTCCTGCGCGCAGGGGCGGTGCCCAGGCGCCGGCCGCGCCGGGGGTACAGTGCGGGCGTCGGGCGCTCCTTGCGTATCACCAGGGCCGCGCGCCGGCGGTCGGTGGTGGGAAGGTCGCGCAGCGCGCAGGCCTCCACGGACCCGCCCAGGTCGTGCACGAGCGGTTCGGCCGCCCGGATCTCCTCGGAAACCCTGGGGCCGCGCAGAAGAACAGCCGCGCCACCCATGCATACAAGCGGGAGGCAGAGTTCGCAGGCGGCCCGCAGCCGGGCCGCGGCGCGCGATAGGGCGATGTCAAAGACCTCGCGGAACCCTGGATCGTGCCCCAGGTCTTCGGCCCGCGCCCAGCGGACAGCGATGTCCGTCAACCCGAGCGTGAGACGCAGGTGCTCCAAGAACGCCACGCGCCGGCGGGAGGACTCTACAAGGGTCAGATGGAGATCCGGCCGGGCTATCTTCAGCGGTACGCCGGGAAGCCCGGCGCCCGAGCCCACGTCCACCACCCTGCACCCGCGCGGCATAGGGCAGGCCGCCAGCGGCAGGAGCGAGTCCAGGAAGTGTAGCCCTTCCACCTGGGCCGCGTCGTGGGCGCCGGTCAGGTTCAGGCGCGCCCCCCAGGCGAGCAGCTCCCGCAGGAATCGTCCGAACAGATCAATCGCGTCCGGAGACAGTTCCAGGCCGAGCAGCGAGGCGCCTGCCTCTAGTCGGGAAGGGGAGGGGTTCACTCCTCGGGCAGCGGTTCGTGTTCGGCGGTTGGGGGCGCCGGCGGGCCGTCTCCTGCGCGCGGCGCCACCACGACGTGGCGCGCAACGTCCTCTCCGCGGCTCATCGTCGTGACCCGGGCATCGTCCTTCAGCGCGATGTGCGCACACCGCCGGTCGCGGGCGCTCATGGGCGCGAGGGGAACTGGCACGCCTTCCCTGACCGCGCGCTCGGCGGCCCGGAGCGCGGCCTCGCGCACCGCCTTCTCGCGGCCGGTGCGGTATCCCTGAACATCCACGCTCACCACGGCCTTGCGCCCGAGGCGCCGCTGCAGGAGCAGGCCCAGCAGCATCTCGAGCGCGTCCAGCGTGCGGCCGTCGCGTCCTATGAGCGGGGCTAGGCCGCGGCCCTGCAGGGTGGCGGCCAGGCCCTCGGCGGTCGCGTCGGCCTCAACCGCCGCCTGAAAGCCCATGAGGCGGGTGACTTCCGCGGCCAGCAACTCGAGGGTCTCGGCGGCTCCTGGACGCGGGGTGAGCCGCACGCGCGCGTCCCTTCCTCCAAAGCCCAGGAGCGCCGCCTTGGGCTCCTGCAGGATCTCGACGTCCACGTCCTCTCGCGATACGCCCATCTGTTCCAGGGCCCTGGCAACGGCCTCGCTAACCGTGCGGCCCGAGGCCTCGGCGCTGCTCACTTCTCGTCGCCGCCCGCGCCGCCTGCGGCCTTGCGCCTGGCCTTGCCCGAGGAGGCCGGCTGCCTGGCGGGCGCCACCTTCACGGGCCTGGGCGCTCCGACCACGATGAAGTACTCCACGATGTACACCACGGTCGAGGCGATCCAGTAGACGGACAGGCCGAGGGGAAACTGCGTGGAGAACCACGCGATCATAATCGGCATAAAAATAAACATTTTGGCCTGCTGCGGGTCTGTTATCGACATCTTCTGCTGGTAGTAGGTGGTCAGGCCGCTCAGCAGGGGCACGAGCACCAGGATGGGATGCTCGGCGATCACCTGGAACGACGGGTGGGCCTCGAGCGGGACCCCGCCCAGCGTCTCCCCGCCGAACAGGCTGGGCTTGCGCAGCAGCGCGAACAGGGCGTAGAGCACCGGCAGCTGTAACAGCAGGGGCAGGCATCCGCCCAGCGGGTTCACCTTGTTGGCCCGATAGAGGTTCATCACCTCCGCGTTCAGCTGCTTGGGGTCATCCTTGTACTTGCGCCGCAGCACCTCCATCTGCGGTGCCAGCGCCTGCATCGCCTTCATCGAGCCGAGCTGCTTGCGCGTCAGGGGGTGCAGTACCACCTTGATCGCTATCGTCAGCAGCACGATCGCGACGAAGTAACTCTGGGTGACGCCGTGGAACGCCATAAGCACGCTGTGCAGCAGCGTCACGATGGCCTCAAACACTCGGCTTCCTCCTCGCAGACGTCATGGAACCGGGTCGAAGCCCCCGGGATTGAACGGATGGCAACGGGCGATTCGCCGCACGACCAGTGGAATCCCCCGCAGGGCGCCGTGGCGCTCAATCGCCTCAGCCGCGTACGCGGAGCACGACGGGTGGAAGCGGCACACGCGCGGGAGCAGCGGGGAGAGGAGTCGCCTGTACCCGGCTATCAGCGCCAGCAGGATGCGCGTCATCGGCTTCTTGCCTCCGCCGTGCGGCACATGCCAAGCCGCTCCAGGGCCGCGCCCACGGCAGCGCGAAGATCAGCGTACTTCGCTGCTGCGGCCGGGCGCCGCGGGATCACCACGATGTCGGCCCCGACTTCCATGCGCCCCTGCTCGGCACCAACCGCCTCGCGCAGGCGCCGGCGGATCCGGTTGCGCAGAACGGCGATGCCGAAGCCCTTATTCACGGCCAGCCCCAGGCGCACGCATCCGGTGCCGCTGGGCCGGGCGTGTAGCACAAGGAGCGCGGTCGTACATCGGGAGCCTTCGCGGTACACGCGGCGAAAGTCTTCCTCCCGCGAGAGACGGCCGAGCCGCGGGGCGGGCACCTTGCGCCCTACCCGGAGGCGCTCAGCCGGTGCCTTCCCTTTGCTCGACGGCGCTTCAGCGTCCGCCTCCCGCCCGGGGTGCTCATGCGTGCTCGAAAGCCGTGTGTGCGCGCGCGCTTCCGCTTCTTCGGTTGAAAGGTTCTCTTCACTCGGGATCCTCCGTGGCAGAACAGACAAACTATAGCACGGCACTCCTGGGGCGGCAACGCCGTGTAGTGCCTCGGATCCATCTGGGCCGGCACACGCCGGGTGCGCGTATCCTGTGGGCAACCCCCTTTCTTGTCCACATGTTTGCGCGCGCGCGTCCCGGGTGGGGCCGGCCAGGGCAGGCGGGAGGCGCCCGAATCGGCGCAAACGCGCCTGGAAGCCCACGCCTTGTCCACAGGGTTTTCCACACCTGTGGATAACGCGCGCGGCCTGCTTCTGGCCTGAGTCTTCGGGCTCGCGCCGGACAGAGGAGGCAGGGTGTCGAGGCGCGAATCCCTTGTGAGCCCGGACAGGGTTGTCCACACCCGTGCCGTTCCGCTGCCCGTCGGGGGATGGGCGTGAAATCCCGTGCTCGACAGGCCCGGGGGTAGGAGTCGGCGAACCGGTGGCTAACCCATTCCGGCGCAGCGGGGACTCAATGTCCATCAGGGATATCATCGCGCGGTTGCTCGATGAGCGGCGCTCCGACTCGCCGCACGCCGGTGGCGAGGCCGGGCCAGAGGTGCGCCTGGCGGTGTACGACTCGCCGCTCGCGACCCCGCGGGTCATCTCGCTGCGGGGAGATGACTTCAATACGCTCGTCGGCGAACTGGCGGCGCGCACGTACGCCGTGTCGCGCGAGCGCGGAGGGCGGGTCCCGTTCGTCGTCATCAAGGAGATCGTCGAGAACTTGATACACGCCTACTTCCACAACGCCACGATCACTGTCCTCGACGACGGCAACACCATACGCGTCGCCGACCAGGGGCCGGGGATCGCCGACAAGGAGCGCGCGGTGATGCCGGGCTTCTCCACCGCCACCGCCGAGATGCGCCGCCTCATCCGCGGCGTGGGCAGCGGGCTGCCCGTCGCAAAGGAGCAGATGCAGTTCCTGGGCGGCACGCTCTCCATAGAGGACAACCTGGACCACGGCACCGTTATCACGCTGCGCGTGCAGCAGGACCATCCCGCGCCGGCAGCACTCCCGGAGCCGCCGGCCCGTCCGGCCCCTTCCATCACGACGCGCCAGAAGAAGGTGCTGCTGCTGGTCGCCGAGCTGGGGGCGGTGGGCCCCACCACGATCGCCAACGAGCTCGGCATCAGCCACAGCACCGCGTACCGCGAGCTTCAGGCCCTGGAACGCCTGCGTCTTGCCACCGGAAAGGGACACGGAAAGCGCACGCTGACCGAGGATGGGGTCGCCTTCCTCGACGAGGTCTTCAAGTCCTAGGAACTGGGAGCAGGGCATCGGGCACAGAGAGGAGCCGGCCGTGACGATCGAAGTCTCTCCCGCAGAGCTGTGGGCCGAGGCGCTGCGCAGGATGGAAGGACAGCTAAACAAGCCCACCCTCGAATCGTTTCTGCGGGTGATGCGTCCCGTCGGTCTCCAGGGCGACGTCTTTCACTTCGCCGTGCCCAACCGCTTCGCCAAGGAGTGGGTGGAGCAGCGCCTGACAGAGCCCATCCGTCGGGCGCTGCGCGGCGTGGTCGGGCGCGACGTGGGAGTGCGCATCTCGGTCGTCGAGGCCGCGCCCGCGCCTCCTGCGCCTTCCGCCCACCAGGCGGCGCCCTCCCAGTCACGCGTGCTCGAGGGGACCCACATCTCGCCCAAGTACACCTTCGAAACGTTCGTCGTGGGGGCCGGCAACCGCTTCGCCCACGCCGCGGCGATGGCCGTGGCCGAGGCGCCCGCGCGCGCCTACAACCCCCTGTTCATCTACGGCGGCGTGGGGCTGGGCAAGACGCACCTGCTCCAGGCCATCGGGCACCGGGTGCTGCGCGGAGAGGGGATCGCGCGCGTCGCGTACGTGAGCAGCGAGAAGTTCACGAACGAGCTGATCAACTCCATCCGCGACGACAAGACCCTGGAGTTCCGGCAGCGCTACCGCGGCGTGGATGTCCTGCTGATAGACGACATCCAGTTCCTGGCCGGCAAGGAGCGCACGCAGGAGGAGTTCTTCCACACGTTCAACACGCTGCACGAGACCAATCACCAGATCATCATCTCGTCCGACCGGCCGCCCAAGGAGATACCCACCCTGGAGGACCGCCTGCGGAGCCGCTTCGAGTGGGGCCTGATCGCCGACATCCAGCCCCCGGACCTGGAGACGCGCATCGCGATCCTGAGCAAGAAGGCCGAGAGCGAGGGCATCGTGGTGCCCGTCGAGGTCGCGGAGTTCATCGCCCAGCGTATCCACTCAAACATACGCGAGCTCGAGGGCGCGCTGGTGCGCGTCGTCGCGTACGCCTCCCTCACGCGGGCGCCCATCAGCGTAACGCTGGCGGCCGACGTCCTGCGCGACCTGCTTCCCCCCGCCCGCGCCAGGGTCGTCACCATCCACTCCATCCAGCAGGTGGTGGCCGAGTTCTTCGGCCTGCGCGTAGAGGAGATGCGCGCCAAGCGCCGCACCAAGGGCGTGGCCTTCCCACGGCAGGTGGCCATGTACGTGGCGCGCGAGATCACCGACGCCTCTCTGCCTCGCATAGGCGAGGAGTTCGGCGGCCGCGATCACACCACGGTGATGCACGCCTGCCAGCGCGTGCGCGAGGCGCTTCACCGCGACGCCCACCTCGCGGCCAGCGTCAAGCGCCTGATGGACGACCTTCAGCGTCAGGCGTGAGGGGTGCGTG
>JBBIOM010000009.1:0-13082 GCA_037443365.1 Armatimonadota bacterium | reverse complement strand
TGTGAGTGGCCTCGGGACGATCGGGACAACCGCGGCGCGCCAGGGGCGCGGGGGGCTCCTCGACGAAGATGTCCCCAACTCGTCCAGGTGGCCGCGGAGCCGCAACTCCCCGCCACGCGGAAGATGCGGCGGTTGTCCACAGAGCGCACAGCTACTACTACTACGGCTGTTGTTTGATTACAATACGAACTAGAAGGAGACGCGCATGCAGTTCACCTGTGCGCACGAGCACCTGAGCAAGGCGGTTGCGCTGGTCGGCCGCGCGGTGGCCACGCGCGCCACGATGCCCATCCTCGGCAACATCCTGATAGAGACGCGCAAGGACGCGATCAAGGTCGCCGCCACCGACCTCGACCACGGGATACAGACCGAGGTGCCGGCGAAGGTCAAGAAGGGCGGCGCGATAACGCTGCCGGCGCGCCTCTTCGGCGAGATCGTCGCGAACCTCCCCGAAGCGCCGGTGCAGGTGAAGGTGCCCGAGGGCGGGACCGAAGTCGAGATCCAGTGCGAGAGGGTGACCTACGACCTCATCGGGCTGCCGGCGTCGGACTTCCCGCTCATGCCCGAACCCGACGCGTCGCCGGTGGCCAGCGTGGACGCCGCGCTGCTGCGCAGCATGGTGCGCCAGACCGAGTTCGCCGTCTCCACGGACGACACGCGCGTCTTCCTGACCGGAATCTACCTGGTGCTGGACGGCAAGGAGATCCGCCTGGTCGCCACCGACGGCGGGAGGCTCGCCCTTCGCACGGCAGCCCTGGCCAGCCCGGCCTCCCAGAAGATAGGCGTGATAGTGCCCTCCAAGACGATGCGCGAGCTCACGCGCGCACTTGGGAGCGCCGACGGCGACGTGGAGATCTCGCTGGCGGAGAACCAGATCCTGTTCACGATGCCCGGCGCCAGGCTCGTCAGCCGCCTGATCCCGGGGCCGTTCCCGAACTACCAGCAGGTCATCCCTCCGGGATACAAGCAACGCGTGACCGTCGGCACGCAGCGGCTGCTGGCCGGGGTGCGGCGCGTGGCGCTGACCGCGCGCGACTCGGCCAACGTGGTCCGGATTCAAGCCGAGGGCGACACGCTGACGCTGGCGTCCAACACGCCCGAGTACGGGCGGTCCGAGGAGCGGATTCAGGTCTCCTGTGAGGGCGAGGTGGTGGCGACCGCCTTCAACGCCCGATACCTGATCGAGTGCCTGTCGGTGCTCGAGTCCGACGAGATGACCCTGGAGCTGGCCGGGCCGCTGAGCCCGGGCGCGCTGCGCCCGACCGGGCAGGGCGAGTACACGTACATTCTCGCCCCGGTACGCGTTGCCACCTGAGCGGACGGTAACGATCCACACGAGCGGCATCGCGCTGGGAGCGCTGCTGAAGTGGGCCGGCGTGGCCGCTACCGGGGGCGAGGCCAAGACGCTGATCGCGTCGCGACGCGTGCTGGTCAACGGGCAGGTTGAGACCAGGCGCGGCCGCCGCGTGGCCCCCGGCGACCTGGTGGCCGTGCAGGGAGGGCCCACGCTGGCCGTTGCGTCCACGGCCGCAGCCACAGACGATGCCGCGACTCCTGCGCCTCTGGATACGATCGTTCCGTAACTACGCCCGCGCGGAGATCGCCTTCGACGACGGGATTACCGCGCTTGTAGGGCGCAACGGCCAGGGCAAGTCCAACGTGCTGGAGGCCGTCTATCTCGTGGCGACGGGGCGCTCTCACCGCACCGCGCGCGAGGAAGAGGCGATCCTGCGGGGAGAAACCGCCGCCCGCGTGCGCGCGGCGGTCGCGCGGCGGGGACGCGAGGAAGAGATCGAGATCACCCTGTCGCTCGAGTACGGCCGCCCGGCCTCGCAGATGCGCCTGAACGGCGCCCCTGCTCCGCGCGGAAGCGTGCTCGGCCGCCTGCCCGTGGTCCTGGCCGCGCCGTGGGACCTGGAGGTAGTGCGGGGGCCGGCCTCGGGGAGACGCCGCCTTCTGGACGCGGCCCTGGCGCAGATCAGCCCGAGCTACTTCTTCGCGCTGCACCGGTATCACCGGGTCGTCGCGCAGCGCAACGCCCACCTGCGCCGTGGCGCACCCGGCGGCCTGGAGGCCTGGGACGCGCAAATGACAGCGCTGGGCGCCAGGATCGCGTCCCGGCGGGAGCGGTACGTGCGGTGCCTGGCGCCGGAGGCCGAGGCCTGGTTCGGACGTTTGGGAGGCGAGGGCCGGCTCAGCGTGGAGTACAACCCTTCCTGGCCCGGGGACACGGACGAGGCGCGCCAAGAGCAGGCCAGGGCGCAAATGGCGCGCCTGCGCGCCGATGAAACGAGGAGAGCGACCACGCTGTCCGGCCCGCACCGCGACGACGTGGCGCTGTCGCTGGAGGGCGCGCCGCTGCGGGCCAACGGGTCTTTGGGCCAGTGGAGGACCGCGATGCTGGCGGTGCGGCTCGCCGAGCGCGGCGCGATGGCCTCCGAACTGGGCGAGAGCCCGCTCTTGCTGCTCGACGACGCGCTCTCAGAGCTCGACCAGGACCGGCAGAGGCGCGTCCTCGAGATGGCGGACGAGGCGCAGGTGTTGCTTACTTCCACGGCCCTACCAGGGACCGCCCGCCGGGTGCGGGTCCTGCGGGTGGAGGCCGGCACGGTGGAGGAAGAGGCGTGGTCCTCCCTATCCGAGATGTCCTGAAGTCGGCCGCGCGCTCTCTGGGAATCGAGCCGGCCGCGCACCTCGCCTCGGCGCGCGCGGCCTGGCCGCGGATCGCCGGAGCGGCGCTGGCGGGAATGAGCGCTCCGCTCAACATAAAGGGAAGGCGTCTTCTGGTGGCCGCGACGCACCCCGCCGCCGCGCAGGAGATACGCCTCCGGCGCGCCGAGATTCTGGCGGCCCTGGCGCGCGAGGTCGGGGGCGGAGCGATCACCGAGCTGACGCCCGTGGCCCGCCAGAGGCTCCCTGGGCGCGGGCCGCGCCAGGAGGGCGCGGCGTGAGCGCAGGGCCGTTCGTGCACCTGGGCGGGGAGACCGTCGTGGACGCGCGGGAGGTGGTGGCGATCCTCGACGCCCGGACGCAGAGGAAGTCCTCCGTGGGCCGAGCGCTGCTGGCCAAGGCCGCGGCCACGGGGCGCCTCGCCGACCCCAGAGGGCTGCCCGGGGCCCGCGCCATCGTGGTGACGACCAGGCGCCTCTACCCCACCCCCGCGACGCCGTCCACCGTGGCGGCACGCGTCGGTCAGGCCGGCGCAAACAGGCGGACGAAAACGCCGGAGAGATAGTCAGGACGCGCCTTTCGCGCGTTGACACCCGGGCGGCCCGATGGTAAGATGAGTGGTGGGCATGCGCGAGACGGCGTGTGCCCGTTTGCTTGCCTGGAGCGTGAGGTAATGCCCGAGACACCGGAATACACGGCCCAGCAGATCCAGGTGCTGGAAGGCCTCGACGGCGTCCGCCGGCGCCCGGCCATGTACATTGGCAGCACCGGCCCGGACGGGTTGCACCACCTCCTTTACGAGGTGGTGGACAACTCGGTGGACGAGGCCCTGGCAGGGGCCTGCACGCGCATCGACGTGACCCTTCACGCCGACGGCTCCGCCACCGTGCTGGACAACGGGCGCGGCATCCCAGTGGACAAGGTCCCCAGGGTTGGGAAGCCCGCGGTGGAGGTCGTTCTGACCACCCTGCATTCGGGCGGGAAGTTCGGCGGGGGCGGATACAGGATCTCCGGAGGGCTGCACGGCGTAGGCGTCTCGGTGGTCAACGCGCTCTCCGAGTGGTTGGAGGTCGAGGTCTACCAGGGAGGCAAGACCTACCACCAGAGGTTCGTGCGCGGGCGCCCGGCAGGCGCCCTGTCATGGACGCAGGGGTCTGGCCAGCCCACCGGGACAAGGGTGACCTTCAAGCCCGACGCGCAGACGATGACCGCGACCGAGTTCTCCTTCGATGTCGTGGCGAAGCGCCTCGAGGACATAGCCTATCTCAACGCGGGCCTGGAGATCCGCCTGGCCGACGAGACGACCGGCCGCGCGGCCACGATCAAGCACGACGGCGGGATCCGCGAGCTCGTATCCGCGCTCAACAAGACCAAGGCGAAGGTGTCGGACGTAATGCACGCCCGGCGCGAGCGCGACGGCGTCGAGGTGGAGGTGGCCCTGCAGTACACCGACAGTTACGTCGAGCACATGCTCGCCTACGTGAACACGATCCCCACCCCCGAGGGCGGGACGCACCTGATAGGGTTCCGCTCGGCCCTGACGCGCTCCATCAACGACCACGCGCGGCGCGCCTCGCTCGTGCGCGACAGCGACCCCTCGCTGGCCGGCGAGGACATGCGCGAGGGCCTGACCGCGGTGCTCAGCGTCAAGATGGCCGAGCCGCAGTTCGAGGGCCAGACCAAGACGAAGCTCGGCAACACAGAGGTCAAGGGGGTCGTCGAGTCGGTCGTTTCCGAGGCGCTGGGCGAGTTCCTCATTACGCACCCCCCCGACGCCCGGCGGATAGTGACGAAGGTGCTCAACGCCGCCCGCGCGCGCGAGGCCGCGCGGCACGCCCGGGAGCTGGTGCGGCGCAAGAACGCCCTCGAGGTGGGCACGCTGCCCGGCAAGCTGGCCGATTGCGTTGAGCGCGACCCCAACCGATGCGAGGTGTACATCGTCGAGGGCGAATCCGCCGGGGGAAGCGCCAAGCAGGGCCGCGACCGCAACTTCCAGGCGATACTCCCCATCCAGGGCAAGATACTCAACGTCGAGAAGGCGCGCGAGGTCAAGATGCTCGCCCACGAGGAGATCCGCGCGATCATCACCGCCCTGGGCACCGGCGTGGGGGAGGAGTTCTCCCTCGAGAAGAGACGCTACGACCGCGTCATCATCATGTGCGACGCCGACGTGGACGGCAACCACATCCGGACCCTGCTGCTCACCTTCTTCTACCGCTACATGAAGGAACTGATAACGCACGGCAAGGTGTACATCGCGCAGCCACCGCTCTACCTGATCCGGGACGGGAAGGAGAAGACCTACGCCTACTCCGAGGAGGGGCGCCAGCTCGCCCTGCGGGCGCTCGGCCGCCGGGGGGCCAAGGCCGAGGTGCAGCGCTACAAGGGGCTGGGAGAGATGAACCCCGAGCAGCTCTGGGAGACCACGATGGACCCATCCACGCGCACGCTGCTGCGCGTGGACCTCGAGGACGCGGAGGCCGCCGACCTGGTCTTCCGCACCCTGATGGGAGAGGAAGTGGAGCCCCGCAGGCAGTTCATAGTGCAGTACGCGCGCAGCGTCCGGAACCTGGACGTGTAGGCGGCCGGACAGGATTCCATGGCGAACGAAGAGCACAGAATCGTCCCGCGCCCCATCGAGGAGGAGATGAAGGCCTCCTACCTCGACTACGCCATGTCGGTCATAGTGAGCCGCGCGCTGCCGGACGTCCGCGACGGCCTCAAGCCGGTGCAGCGCCGCATCCTCTACGGCATGTCCGAACTGGGGCTGCGGCCCGACGGGCCGCACCGCAAGAGCGCCCGCATCGTGGGCGAGGTGCTGGGCAAGCTGCACCCGCACGGCGAGGTGCCGGTCTACGATGCGCTGGTGCGCATGGCGCAGGAGTGGTCGTTCCGCTACCCGCTCGTGGACGGGCAGGGCAACTTCGGGAGCATCGACGGCGACTCCCCGGCGGCCATGAGGTACACCGAGGCGCGGCTGTCGCCGGTCGCGTCCGATCTCCTGGCCGACCTGGAAAAGGAGACGGTCGCCTTCCGGCCCAACTTCGACGAGAGCCTGCAGGAGCCGGGCGTGCTCCCGGCGCGCCTGCCCAACCTGCTGATCAACGGCGCCAGCGGGATCGCCGTGGGAATGGCCACCAACATCCCGCCGCACAACCTCGGCGAGATCACAGATGCCCTGGTGGCGATGATAGACAACCCCGCGCTTCCGGTGGACGACCTGCTCAAGATCGTCAAGGGGCCCGACTTCCCGACCGGGGGCGTCATCCTGGGCAGGGAGGGCATCCGCAGCGCCTACACCACGGGCCGCGGCAGCATGACGGTCCAGGCCAAGACGGCCATGGAGGAGCTGCGCGGGGGCCGCATCGCGATCGTCGTGACCGAGATCCCGTTCATGGTGAGCAAGTCGGCGATGATCCACCGCATCGCCGAGCTCGTGCGCCAGAAGAAGCTCCAGGGCGTCTCGGACCTGCGCGACGAGTCGGACCGCCGGGGCCTGCGCGTGGTGGTCGAGCTGCGGCGCGACGCCAACCCACAGATAGTACAGAACCTGCTCTTCAAGCACACGCAGATGCAGACCACGTTCGGGGCGATCCTGCTGGCGCTGGCGGACGGCGCCCCCAGGCAGATGACGCTTCGGGACATGCTGACCCACTACCTGGCGCACCGCCGCGACGTGGTGATCCGTCGCACGAAGCACGAACTGCGCCGCGCCGAGGAGCGCGCGCACATCCTCGAGGGGCTGAAGGTCGCGCTGCGGCGACTGGACGAGATCATCGCGCTGATCCGCAAGGCGAAGGACGTCGCCGCGGCCCGCGAGGGGCTGATGGCGCAGTTCTCGCTGAGCCAGGCCCAGGCGGAGGCGATCCTCGAGATGCGCCTCCAGCGCCTGACCGCGCTGGAGCGCGGCAAGATAGAGACCGAGTACAAGGACCTGCTCAAGCAGATCGCGCGGTTCAACGAGATGCTGGCCGACGCCACCTCCCCGCGCCCGCGCATGATCATGGCGACGATCAGGGAGGACCTGCTGGCGGTGCGCGAGCGCTACGCCGACGCCCGCCGTACGCGGATCACCGGCAGGGAGGCGGAGGTCTTCGAGGCCGAGGACCTGATCCCCGACGCGGACGTGGTCATCACGCTCACGCGCAATACCTACGTGAAGCGCCAGCCGCTGGAGACCTATCGTGTGCAACGCCGCGGCGGAAGGGGCATCGCGGGGATGGCGACGCGCGAGGAGGACGTGGTGGAGCAGATCGCGGTGACCACCAACCACGCCTTCCTCCTGTTCTTCACGAACCGGGGCAAGGTCTACAGGGTCAAGGCGCACGAGGTCCCCGAGGCGGGGCGCACCGCGCGGGGGCTGCCGGTCGTCAACCTGATCAACGTCGCGCAGGGAGAGCGCGTCAACGCGGTCATCCCGCTGCGTTCCTTCGAGGAGGCGGGGTCGCTCTTCATGGCGACGCGGCGCGGCATGGTGAAGAAGACCGGGTTGATGGAGTTCGTGAACGCCAAGCGGGCCGGCATCTTCGCCATCACGCTTTCGGGCGACGACGAACTGGTCGGCGTAAGGCACATCCAGAAGGAGACCGAGATCGCCCTGGCCACACGGCTGGGCAGGGCGATTCGGTTTCGGGCCGGGCAGGTGCGGGAGATGGGGCGCACCGCGCGCGGCGTGATAGGCATTCGCCTGAAGGGCGAGGACAGCGTCGTGGGCGTCGCGGACAGCGGCGAGGGGAGCGCGCTGCTCTCCGTCACGGAGGCCGGATTCGGGAAGCGCACGCCGTTTGCGCAGTACCCCGTGAAGCGCCGCGGCGGGACGGGCGTCATCAACATCAAGGTCACCCGCGCGAAGGGCCCCGTGGCCGCGGTGCGCGCGGTGGACGACGACGACGAGCTGCTGTTGATATCTGCCAACGGCATAGTCAACCGCATCACCGTGAAGGAGATCGCCGCGCACGGCCGTGGAGCCCAGGGCGTGGCGGTGATGCGCCTGGAGTCCGGGGACCGCGTCGCGGCGGTGGCCCGGGTCGCGGCCCGGGACGCCGCGGAGTAGCAGGGCCGGGGAGAGAGCCGGGATGGGCTGGGCACGCTGGGCCAGGGCCGCAGGCATCGTCGGCGGGACCGTGCTCCTGCACGAGGCCGCCCACCTCCTGGCGGCACTGCGCTGCGGGGTGCCGGTGCGGGAGGTGGGGCTTGGCCTGGGCCCTGCCCTGGCGCGCGTGCGGGTCCGCGGCATTGACGTGACGCTCCGGCCGCTCCCGCTGGGCGGGTTGGCAGCCGTTGACGTGGACGGCGTTGCGCCGCGGCGACGCGTCCCTGTCCTGCTGGCCGGACCGCTGGCCAACATCGCGGCAGGGCTGCTCCTGCGCCTGGCAGCGCGCACGCCGGCCCCGCCGCTGCCGCAGCTGCCGGGAGAGCGCCCCGGGCGCATACAGGTCGGCGGCCCGCTCTCGGTTCTGGCGCTGCTGGCCGGCGCGGACGACGGTGGTCCGCGCGCGCTCGCCGCTGCGGCCGGCGCCGTCAACCTGAGCGTAGGGATCTCCAACCTGCTTCCGCTCTTCCCCCTTGACGGCGGGCACCTGGCCGTGGCGCAGTTGGAGGCCTCGGGCGCGCGCCCCGAGTGCGTATCGGCCTTCCGCCAGGCCTCTGCCGCGCTGTTTGTGTGGATCGCGCTGCGCGCCCTGCTCGGCGACCTGGTCAGATCAGCGGCCCCCCGCCCCTAGGCCCCGCAGAAGCATATTGACACCGGCCCCCCGCGCAGGTGTAATGAGCGTGAAATTTAGAAAGCCGTTCTGTGCAGCAGAACGCAGGGGCGTATCCTCGGGGGCGACACCCCCGCTACTCGCGGCGTCGGCGAGAGGCAAGAAGGAGGGAGCGGTATGCACTCGACCACGGCAAGCAGGCTTCTCAGGGCCCTCTTGGGCTTTGCGTTGGTGATCACCCTTTCGTGGGGCGTGTGGGTCGCCCCGTCCGGGGCGCAGGTGTACCCGGAGCGCAGCATCACCGGCATCATCCAGTGGGGAGCCGGGGGCACGACCGACCGGGTATCGCGCAGGGTTACGCCCCTGGCCGAGCGTGGGCTGGGCCAGCGCATCGTGCTGAGCAACATGACCGGGGCCACCGGCGCGGTGGGCATGCAGTACGTCTTCGATCAGCGGGCGGACGGCTACACGCTGCTCTACGCGGCCGAGAACCCAACCCTCTACGGCGTGCTGGACATCTCGCCGCGCAACTTCGACGAGTTCGAGCCGATCAACCTGTTCGCGCGCAGCATACCCATCGTGGTTGTGAGAAGCGACTCCAAGATTCGCTATCTCACGGAACTGATCCATCTGGCCCGGCAGCAGCCCGGCCAGGTGAAGGCCGGCTCCACCGGAATCGGCGGCGTGCCGTTTGTGGTCGGGGCCATGATGACCGCGGTCAGCGGCGTGAGATTCAACCCGATTCCGTTCGATGGCGACGGGCCGGCCATCCCCGCGCTTCTCGGGGGCCATATTGACTTCCACGTGTCGGTCCTTGCGGCGGTGGCCGAGCACATCCGCGCCGGGCGGATGCGCGCCATCGCGGTCATCGACAACGTCCCATCGGACGTCGTCCCGGGCGTCCCGGCCCTGGGCCAGATGATGTCAGAGTACCGCCCCTACCTGCCCTGGGGGCCGTTCTTCGGCGTGTGGGCCAAGAAGGGAACGCCGGCGCCCGCGGTGCGCAGGCTCACCGACGCGTTCAGGCCGGCCGTTGCGTCGGAGGACTTCAAGGAGTTCGCGGAGCTCATCGGCGCCACCCCGATGAACCTGTCGGGCGACGAGGCGATGCGGTGGGTCAAGCAGTGGCAGTCCGTGACCGCTTGGCTGCTCCACGACGCCAAGGCCACGCAGAAGTCGCCGGAGATGTTCGGGATTCCAAGGCCGGCCCGCCGGTAGCCCGGCATGTCGGCCGAACGCCAGGGGCTGTCCGCGCGCCTGCAGGCAGCGGGCATCGTCGCGCTGGCAGCATTCGTGTTCCACCGGGCGAGCCGGATGTCCAACTTCGGACATGATCCCGGCTCGCCCGGGGTGTTCCCGGCCCTGGTGGCGCTGATCCTGGTGGGCTGCGCCGTGGCGATCTGGCGCCAGGGAGCAGCCGCGACGGGTGAAGGGGCCTCCGACGGCGGCTCCGTGCGGTCCGTCGCCCTGATCGCCATCCTCATGGCGATCCTCTACGGGGTGGTGCTCCGAAGGTTGGGCTTCGTGACGGCGTCGTTCCTGTACCTGGCCGCGACGTTCCTCTGGCTGCGCGCGACCTCCTGGTGGAAGTCCCTCCTGCTGGCGGGAGCCGCCGTTGGGGTCACGTTTGTGCTATTCCGGCACGTGTTCCTAGTGATGCTTCCCTAGTTAGGAGGAACGGTCATCGAACTGGCGCTGCAGGTCTTCCGGGAGTTCCTGTCCCCGCAGAACGTCGCGCTGTCCGCCATCGGCGTCGTGTCCGGGATCATTGTGGGCGCGGTCCCAGGGCTGTCGGTGACCATGGCCACGGCGCTGCTGGTGTCGTTGACGTACGCCTGGGACACCAAGCCGGCGCTGGCCATGATGCTGGGGATCTACGCCGGCGGCGTGTACGGTGGCTCGCGCTCGGCGGTCCTCATCAACATACCAGGGACGCCGTCGGCCGTCGCCACAGGGTTCGACGGTTACCCCCTGGCGCAGCGCGGCGAGGCCGGGATGGCCGTCGGGGTTTCTACCGTGCAGTCGTTCGTCGGAGGGGTCATAGGCCTGCTCGCCCTGGTGGTGGCCGGACCGATCATCTCGGAGTTCGCGCTCAAGTTCGCGCCCAGGGACTACTTCCTGCTGGTCGCGATGGGGCTGTCGCTCGTCAGCCGACTGGGCGCGAAGTCCATGGCGCGTGCGCTTGCGGCAGCGGCGGTCGGCGTGCTGGTGGGGCTGGTGGGCATGGACCCGGTGACAGGCGAAGGCCGGTTCACCTTTGGGCTGCCCCTGCTGATCGGCGGCGTGCACTTTATCGCCGTGCTCATCGGCCTCTTCGGCCTGTCCGAGGTGTTCTTCCAGTTGGGCAAGATCGGGCGCGGCGTCCTCGCGCAGGTCCAGATCCCGGAGGTCGGCCGCATACGGCCGTCGTGGGCGTTCGTTCTGCGCTTTCTCCCCTTGAGCGTGCGCACGTCCCTGATCGGCGTCATGGTAGGCGCGCTGCCTGGCACCGGAGGAGAGATCGCGGCCCTGCTGGCCTACGACCACGCCAAGCGTTCCGTGCGCAAGCCCACGCGGCCGTTCGGACAGGGCGCGATCGAGGGCGTGGTGGCGCCCGAGACAGCCAACAACGCCGCGATCGGCGGGGCGCTCATCCCCATGCTCACGCTGGGGATCCCCGGTGACGCCGTGACCGCGGTGCTGATCGGCGCCCTGTTCATTCACGGGCTGCGGCCCGGGCCGCTCCTGATGGTGGAGATGCCCGACCTGTTCTGGTTCATCGCCGGGTCCTACGCGATGGCCAACGTCTTCCTGCTCGTCTTCGGCCTGATGGCGGTCAGGCCGTTCGTGAAGCTCGTCAACGTCAACAAGAAGGTGCTCATGCCCATGATCGCGCTGGTCTCGGTCGTGGGCACGTACGCCATCCAGAGCAACATCTACGACGTATTCTGGATGATCGGGTTCGGCATCCTGGGCTACTTCATGAAGCTGGCCGACTACCCGGTCGGTCCCATGGTGCTGGGGGTCATCCTTGGGCCGCTGGCAGACATCAACTTCCGCCGTGCCGTGATCTCTGTCCGCGGAAGCGTGCCCGCCTTCCTGGGCGAGATCGTCACCAACCCGCTCAGCCTTGTCCTGACGATCATGCTGATATCCGCGTTCGCGCCCGGGCTGCCGGGGTACGTGGTGGGCGGCGCGCGCGGGCTGCTGCGGCGCCTGCTGGGGTCGGGAAAGAAGGGTGGTGCCTGATGTCGCCCAGACCGATCACCCCTGAAGAAACCGCCCACATCGACGACCTCGTGGCGCGCGGGCGCGCGGCGCTCCAGGCGTTCGAGGACGCCACCCAGGAGCAGGTGGACCGGCTCTGCCAGGCGGTGGCGTGGGCGGTCGCGAACGAGAAGACCTTCACGCGCCTGGCCCACATGGGGGTTCGGGAAAGCGGCATCGGCGACCCCGAGAGCCGGGTCGGGAAACGCTTCAAGGTCATGGGAATCCTGCGCGACGTCCTGCGGCAGAAGAGCATCGGCGTCATCGAGGAGATCCCCGAGAAGGGCATCGTCAAGTACGCCAAGCCGGTGGGTCTCATCGCCTCGCTCGTCCCCACCACCAACCCCGAGCTGACGCCGCCCGGCGTCGGGATCTTCGCCATCAAGTGCCGGGACGCGGTCATCTTCTCGCCGCACCCGCGCAGCAAGAACACCACCCGCGAGACGGTCGAGGCCATGCGCCGCGCCCTGGCCCGCGAAGGGGCGCCGATCGACCTCCTTCAGTGCGTCGAGCGCTCGAGCATCCCGGCTGCCCAGTACCTGATGACCCGGGTGGATATGGTCCAGGCGACCGGCGGGCGCGACATGGTCAGGGCCGCGTACTCCTCTGGGACGCCGGCCTATGGCGTGGGCGCCGGCAACGCGACGATGGTCATCGACGAGACCGCGGACATCGCCGAGGCGGCCCGGAACACCCGGATCAGCAAGATGTCCGACTTCGGCTCCGGCTGCTCGGCCGACGGCAATCTCATCGTCGAAGCCCGAATCTATGCGGCGCTGCGCGACTGCCTCGTGGCAGAAGGTGGCCACCTCGCCACGCCCGAGGAGGCGGCGAAGCTGCGCGCGATCCTCTGGGACGGCGAGGGCCACCGCACTCCGGACACGATCGCGATCTCGGCCCAGGCGCTGGCCGAGAAGGCCGGCTTCGAGGTCGCGCCGGACCGGCGCTTCTTCATCGTCGAGCAGACCGAGATCGGGCGGCACAACCCGTTCAGTTCCGAGAAGCTCGGCGTGGTCTTGTCGGTGTTCCGCTACTCTGGCTTCGACGAGGCCCTCGAGATGGTCAGGGCCATCTACGAGGTCGGCGGCAAGGGCCATTCCTGCGGTATCTACTCGTTCAACGACGACCGCGTCGACCGGCTGGCGCGCCTGGCGCCCGTGAGCCGGATCATGGTCCGTCAGCCGCAGTCGAAAGCGAACGCCGGCGCCTTCAACAACGGGATGCCGATGACCTCGAGCCTCGGGTGCGGGACCTGGGGCGGCAACATCACCTCGGAGAACATCCACCTCAAGCACTACATGAACACCACGTGGGTGAGCCGCCCGATTCCCGAGGATCGGCCATCCGAGCAGGAGCTCTTCGGTGAGTTCTACGGGACGCCCGTTGACTGAAGTGTTCACGGGATCGTGACTAAGGAGGGTGCGCTATGAGCGTTAAGCAGCAGCCCGGCGTCAAGGTGATCCG
>JBBIOM010000008.1:49768-72851 GCA_037443365.1 Armatimonadota bacterium | reverse complement strand
ATGACCTGAAACTTGCCGCCATTCTACTGTCGGACGACCTGCCCTGTCAAACCGCCGTTGGTGCGCGCCAGAGCGCTCCTGCAGGGCTTGTGGCTCAGCCCTTCAGCGCCCCTGCCAGCAGGCCGCGCAGGAAGTACCTCCCCAGGAAGATGTAGACGAGGAGCGTTGGCGTGGCGGCCAGCAGCGCCCCTGCCATTTGCACGTTCCACTCCACGATGTAGCTGCCCGCCAGGTTGTAGAGGGCAACCGTGACGGGCCGCACCGCCGGGTTCTGAGTCAGGACCACGGCGAAGAGGAACTCGTTCCAGATCGAGGTGAACTGCCAGATCAGAACCACGGCGAAGGCCGGCATCGAGATGGGCAGGAGCACCCTGCGGTAGATGCTGGTCAGGCTCGCGCCGTCGATCTTGGCGGCGTCCATGAGATCGTCGGGCACCGTGGCATAGTAGTTCCGGAAGATCAGGGTCGTGATAGGGATTCCGTAGACAATGTGCACGAAGGCGAGTCCTGTGATCGTCCCATACCCGGGGATCGCCCAGGCGAGCCAGCCCGGGATGCCCAGCCCTGCGGCAACCGCGTTGACGCGCTGCAGTGTATAGACCAGCGGTATCAGAATGCTCTGGTAGGGGATGAACATCCCGAACAGTATCAGCGTGAAGAGCAGGTCGGAGCCCCGAAAGCGCCACTTGGACAGGATGTAGCCGTTCACCGAGCCCAGCAGGGATGATAGCAGCGCCGCAGGGATGGTCAGCGCGAAGCTGTTCGCGAAGTAAGGGGCCAGCCGCGCGTACGCCTGTCGAAAGCCCTCGAGCGTGGGTGAGGCCGGAAACTGCCACATCTGGCTCAGACCGGCCTCGGCATAGGATTTCAGACCGGTAATGACGAGGACATAGACGGGCAGCAGGTAGAAGATCCCGGCGCCCACAAGCGCCGCGTAGACAAGGACGCGGCCGACGCGCCGCAGTCCCCTCATGTCCCGGTCTCGCCCCGCATGGTGTGGGCCAGGTATGGGACTATCAGCAGGCTGACCGCGGCCAGCATGACGATCGCTATCGCGGCTCCCTGGGCGAATCGGTCGCCGTGGAACGTGGTCTCGAACATGAAGTACGCGGGCACGTCGGTGGCGAAGCCCGGGCCGCGCTTGCTCATGGCTGCGACCAGGTCGAAGATCTTGAGCGAGATGTGCCCCAGGATGATCAGGGCGCTGAGCGTGATCGGCCGCAGGAAGGGCAGGACGACGTGGCGGTAGATCTGCCATTCGCCTGCGCCGTCGATCCGCGCCGCCTCCCGCAGCTCCTCGGGGAAGCCGCGCAGCCCTGCCAGGTAGAGCGCCATGACGAAACCCGACATCTGCCATGTAGCCGCGATGACGATCGAGAGCATCGCTACCGGCACCCCGAGCAGCGGGCCGGTGAGGGTCTCCAGCCCCACGCTGCGGAGCAGTTGCCCGAGCGGGCCATCCGGCGGGATGTGGAGGACTGCGGGGTCGGTGTACCACTTCAGGTGTGGGAGGCCCAGCCGCGCCAGGAGCACATTCACGCCCGTTATCCGGCCCGTGGCCACGTCCCCTGGGGCGAGCAGCCATCTCCACGCCACCCCGGTGACGATGAACGAGATGGCCATCGGGAAGAAGAACAGGCTGCGGAACAGACTCTCGCCGCGTACCCCGCGGTCGAGCAGCAGCGCCAGGCCGAGGCCCAGGCTCATGCACGCCGCCAGCAGGAACGCCGTGAAGGCGACCGTGTTGCGGATATCGATGTGGAAACGCGGGTTGCGGAGCAACTCCGCGTAGTTCGCCAGACCCACCCAGGTGAAGTCCGGCAGCAGCCCGTGCCACCGGGATAGGGAGACCCATGCGGTCCAGCCGATGAAGCCGTAAACAAAGACGGCCGTGGCCGCGATGGATGGGGCCAGCAATGCCAGGGCGAGGACGCGGTCAGAGTTCAGCCGCATTGCCTCGCCCCGGTCGGAGAGTCAACCTGCGGCTACTTGCATACCTTCGCGTCAACGCACGCCTTGGCCAACGCCGCCTGGGCCTTGGCCACATCGCGGTCAGTGACGAACGCCGTCACCACGTCGTTGATCAGCGCCACCCATGTTTCCGAGGCCGCGGCGCCGTGGGCCAGACTGGGAACGATGGCGTCCTTCGCCCAATCCTGCATCGCCGACTTCAGGTAGGGACCGAAGAGCCCTGGGTCGCAGTCGCTGCGGGCGCAGATCGAGCCCTTGACCGGGTTGAAGGCCTCCTGGCCCGCCTTCGAGCCCGCGAGCCGGAGCCACGCCGTGGCCTGCGCTGGGTGCGGCGACTTCTTGGGAAGGCCGAATGTGTCGGAGAGAGCCACAAACACTCCCTTCGTTCCCGGCGGCGGCGCCCACCCGGAGTCCTTGAATCCACGCGCCAGGTTATCAGCGTCAACCCAGTCGCCCATGATTGTCATGCCCGCCTTGCCCTCGATCACCAGGCCGTTGGCCTGATCCCAGGAAAGCGCCGAGTGATCGGGGTTCACGTACTTGAGCATCCTTGCCATGACTTCCAGCGCCCGCTTGACCTCGGGCCCGTTCCAGTTCGTCGCGCCGGTCCAAAGCCCGTTGTAAGCATCGGGGCCGAGCGAGCCCGCCAGCACAACCTCGAAGAGGTGCACCGACGCCCATATTCCCACGTCGCCCAATGCCAGCGGCGCTATCCCCTTGGCCTTCATCTTCTCGGCCAGGGCGAAGAACTCGTCGAACGTGGCGGGCGGCTTCCACCCGTTCGCCGCGAAGACCTTCGTGTTGTACCAGAGAACGTTGGACCTGTGGATGTTGACCGGCACCGAGTAGTAGCTGCCCTCGTGCTTCAACAGCGCCAGGACGCCGGGCGGGAACACGCCTCCCCAGCCTTCCTTCTCGAAGAGGTCGTTGAGGGGCTCCATGAAGCCCGTCGTGACCCAGGTATCGATCAGCTCACGCCCCATGTGCACCTGGAAGGAATCGGGTGGATCCCCGCCGAGCATCCGGGCCTTGAGCGCGGGCTTGGCCTCGAATCCGGCTCCGCCGGCCACCGTGGCGTTGACGATTTCCACGCCAGGATTCTGTTGACGATAGATGTCGAACATCTTCAGCAGTCCGGCCTCTTCACCACCCGTGGTCCACCACGAGAAGATCTCGAGCTTCGCAGCGGCAGGAGCGGGAACTGGCGCCTTGGTTCGCGAGGTCTGGAAGACAACGATGGCCGCGATCACCACAACAACTGCCACGATGGCAACTAGCGCCTTTCGCGACATCGCAACCCCTCCTCCTACGGCAGATCGATCCCCTGCATCAGGCCTCCTTCTACTGAGGCTGGGGAAGTCCTTCAGTCCGCAGCGGTGCCAGTGGGAAGCAGGGTTTTCCGCCTGGCCGGGCAAAGCACGTGAATGGGCCCGCAGGTCCTGAGCATGCCCAGGGAAGGGAGCACGGACGCATGATGATCGTGGGAATTCCGAAGGAGATCAAGGCCAACGAGAACAGGGTCGCGGCTACTCCGGGCGGGGTCGCCGCAATGGTCAAGGCTGGCCACCGGGTCCTGGTGGAGAAGGGAGCGGGCGCCGGCAGCGGCTTCCCGGATGATGAGTACGTGGCGGCCGGGGCGAATATGGCCGGGGCCGACGAGGTCTTTGGCGGAGCCGAGCTCATCCTCAAGGTGAAGGAACCCCTGCCGCCGGAGTATCACCGGTTTCGGCCCGGGCAGGTACTCTTCACCTACCTCCATTTGGCTCCCGAGCCGGACCTCACCCGCATGCTCATGGAGCGCGAAGTGGCGGCCATCGCCTACGAGACGGTCCAGCTACCCGATGGGAGCCTGCCCCTTCTGACGCCCATGAGCGAGGTGGCGGGACGCATGGCTACTCAGGTAGGCGCCAACCTGCTGTGCGCTCCCTACGGTGGCCGCGGCGTGCTCCTGGGCGGCGTGCCGGGTGTCCCGCCGGCCGAGGTCGCCATCATTGGCGGCGGCGTGGTGGGCACGAACGCGGCAAAGATCGCCCTGGGAATGGGCGCCAGCGTGGTGGTCCTGGACGTCAGTGCCGACCGCCTGAGGTACCTCGACGACATCTTCGCCGGGCGGCTGATCACCATGATGTCCAACGAGTTCAACGTGGCCGCGGCCGCAAGGCGGGCCGACCTGCTCATCGGGGCGGTGCTGATTCCCGGGGCCCGGGCGCCCCGCCTGGTGACCGAAGAGATGGTCAAGACCATGAAGGCCGGCTCTGTCATCGTGGACGTGGCCATCGACCAGGGGGGCTGCGTAGAGACAATCGACCGCGTGACCACCCATGCCCAGCCGACATACACCAGGCACGGGGTGGTCCACTACTCGGTTGCCAACATGCCAGGGGCCGTTCCCCGCACCTCCACATTCGCTCTTACGAATGCAACCCTACCCTATGCGCTGTCCATCGCGGGCAAGGGTCTGAAGAGAGCCGCGTTCGAGGATCCGTGCCTGGCCAGAGGGATCAACGTCTGCGGCGGCCACGTGGTCTACGAGGCGGTCGCCCAGGCCCACGCCCTACCCTGCCGGCCGCTGGATGACGTCCTGAGGATCTAGGCCTCGCGGCGATGCACAAGAGGCCTGCGTCCTCTTCATCCGTGACCTGTTGGCCCAGGCCGGCGTCGAATCGCGGATACTCTCCAGACCTTTTTCCAGGTGGTGAGGCGGTCCGGAGGATAGGAGCCGGCCTGCCCCAGATCCCCGCGGCAGAAGGAGAAACCGGGGCCTCGAAGAAACACTCCTCAATACGCGAGACAGGCCACGCCAGGAGGTGGACGAGTGAGGATGCGGCTTGCGGCGATCGTGGTTGTGGCAGCCGTTGTTCTTGTCCCGGCCCCGTCTGCGAGCGCCCAGACGATGTTCCAGTTGAGGTACTGGTCCACGACCGGATCCACGGACTTCATACCCAGCGGGGGGGTAGGATGGACCTCCAGCTACCCGTCGAGTTCCAACCTCTGGGGCTTCACGCTGCGGCGCCCGTCAGCGGACCGTGCATGGGCCCTGAGTTTCAACCTCGATTCGGGGTCGAGGACCGACGCGCTCGTCAACGAATACCTACCGGTCCCCGCACCCGTCGACATGAGCAACAGGTTCTGGAACCTCAATCTCCACCGGCAGTTCGTTTCTTCGGCAGGCCTCTTCTCGGTGTTCGCCGGCTGGGGATCAGCGGCGGTTGAGTACCCCTTGTGGGGCTGGTACCTCCGCCAGTCTGGGTTCCGGTTTGGGGTGGATGGCACGGTTTCCCTGACAGGGGGCTGGTACGCGACAGGGAGTCTCGGCTACCTGCTTCGTGGTGACGTATCCCAGAACTGGCCGGAGTACACCGGCACCGCCAAGGGCAGTCTCATGAACTGGCACGCGGGGATAGGCCGCAGCTTCGGGCCCTGGGGAATCGAGGGAGGATACCGGGACGCCCGGTGGGACATATCGGAGATCCCGTACGATGTTCTCTACACGATGAGGCTCTCCTGGAGCGGCTGGTACGTGGGCCTCAACTTCACCGCGCCGTAGCCGTCTGCCTGGACACGGCGTGTCGGAGGGCCGGGGGACAATCCCCCGGCCTTTCCCTAGGTGGCCCTGTGCGGCTCCCTCGCCGAGCCCCGCACGGCTCCAGGAGGCAGGGGCGGCCGGCGCGAACTGGTCTGTGCGCGAGCCGGCATCTCGAAGGGAGGCACTGACGGTGCAGGCGATCATCCTGGCAGGAGGGCGAGGGGAACGGCTGAGGCCCTACACTGAGGACCGGCCCAAGCCCATGGTCGAGGTGCTGGGTGTCCCGATCCTGGCCTACCAGATGCACTGGCTGCAGTCGCAAGGTGTCTTTGAGGTGGTTGTGGCGTGCGGGTACCGTCACGAGGTCATAGTGGACTACTTCGGCGACGGCGGCAGATGGGGCATGCGCATAGACTACTCCGTAGAGAGTTCGCCACTTGGACGCGGAGGGGCCATCCGCGCAGCGTTCGAGAGGCTCCGCGAGCCGGCCGGGGTCGTGCTGGCAACGAACGGGGACGTCATCACCAACATGCGGCTCGAGCCACTCGTGAATCAGCACCACGCCAGGGATGGCCTGGCCACCCTGGTGCTCGTGCGCTACGTGAGCACATACGGGCTGGTGGAGGTCACGGAGGACGATCGGGTCGTCGCCTTCCACGAGAAGCCCACGCTCCCCTACTGGATCAACGCCGGGATCTACGCGCTTTCGCGCGACGTGATGCCGTTGCTTCCCGAGGTCGGAGACCACGAGCGCTCGACGTTCCCGGAGCTGGCCAGGCAGCGGCGCCTGGGCGCCTTCAGGTCCGAGGCCTACTGGCGGTCGGTGGATACGATCAAGGATCTCCGAGAGGTCAGCCGCGAGATGGAGCAGCGGCTGCTCACCGGCTTTCTGGCTTGACAGGGCAAGCGGGCGCAGGCGCGTTCAGCGCAAGAAGCACAGGAGGCGCGTGCCCAAACTCGAGCACCGTGAGCGAGGCAGGCGCGACGTCCATCCTCCGCATCGTGTCGATCGGCAGGTCGAGCAGGCGGCAGACCAGGGCCAGGATCGGGTCCTGATGGGATACGAGCAGTACCACCCCTCCTCCTTCCATCCACTCGCGCGCGCATGCAGCCATGCGCTCGGCGACCGCCTCCACCGGCTCGAAGCCTGGAAGGGCCATCTGAGAGGGCTTGCTCCTCCAGATCCTCCAGTCGTCGGGATAGGCGGCCATCACCTCGGCCACCGGCATGCCTTCCCACGGCCCGAGCCCGGTCTCGATCAGGCGATCATCGGCGTGCACTGCGACCCCCAGGCGTTCGGCGATGATGCTGGCGGTCTCCATGGTGCGCTCCAGAGGGCTGGAGACGATCCGACCAGGAGGCGATGCCTCAAGGTGGCATGCGAGGGCCTCGGTCGCGGCGCGTCCGGAAGCACTCAGGTGCACCCCGGGCAGCCGCCCTGCGAAGCGGTTGATAGGTGGGGTAAGCCAGTCATGGTGCCCGTGGCGCACCACCATCAGGCGGTGCGCCTCAGGCATTGGCTTCCAGGACGAGGGTCACCGGGCCGTCGTTGCGGATCTCCACGGTCATCCGGGCCCTGAAGCGGCCCGTGGCCACGGCGACGCCCATCGCTCGCGCCTGCGCGACGAACTCCTCGCACAGCGCCTCGGCATGCTCGGGTGGCGCGGCTCGGATGAAGGACGGCCGGCGGCCCCGGCTCGCATCGCCGTAGAGCGTGAACTGCGAGACCACGAGCACCGAGCCACCTACTTCCATCACGGAGCGGTTCAGCTTCCCTGCCTCGTCGTCGAAGATGCGCAGGTGCAGTATCTTCTCGGCCAGCGCAGCGGCCTGCCGGGGTGTATCGTCCGTGGCCACGGCCAGCAGAACCACGAGCCCCGGGCCGATCGCGCCGACCGTCTCTTCGCCGACGCGCACGGCCGCGCCCGTCACCCTCTGGATGACGGCCCTCACGCCCGCACCCGCAACTTCACCTGCCTACGCACGCCCGCCACGGGCAAGGCCGCCAAGACGGCGGCGCGCTTCCTCCAGGGTCGCCGACCGCTTGGGAAAAGCGAAGCGCACGTGCCTAGATCCGTCGGCGGGGCTGGTGTAGAAGCTGCTGCCGGGAACCACGGCCACCCCAACTTCGCTGGCCATGTGCCTGCAGAACGCCACGTCGTCCGCGCTGCTCACGCTGCTGAAGTCGGCCATGACGTAGTACGCGCCGCGCGGCGTGTTGAAGCGAAAGCGGCTCTCGGTCAGGATCTCCAGCATGGTGTCGCGCCGTGACCGATAGAACGCTCCGAGATCGTCGTAGTAGCCGCGCGGGAATCCGAGCGCTGTCGCCGCGGCCTCCTGCAGGGGTGTCGGCGCGCAGATGGCCAGGTAGTCGTGCGCGCGCCTGATGCCATCAACAACGGCGGCGTTGCGGCTGAGCGCCCATCCCACCCGCCAGCCGGTCGCGTTGTAGGTCTTGGAAATGCTGCTGATCGTGACGGCCTGTTCCGCCATTCCGGGCAGCGCCGCGATGCTGGTGTGCGTCGCACCGTCGTACAGGATGTGCTCGTAGACCTCATCGGCGACCGCCAGCACGTCCCGCTCAAGGCACAGGGTGGCGATCGTCTCCAGTTCGCTGCGCGAGAAGACCTTCCCCGTGGGATTGTGGGGCGTGTTCACGATGACGGCCCGTGTCCTCGGTCCGAACGCGGCGCGCAGCGCAGCGGGGTCAAACGGCATGGCCGGGTCTGCCAGGTCCAGGCGCACGTAGCGCGGGGTCGCCCCGGCAATGATGGCGCCGGGGACGTAGCTTTCGTAGACGGGCTCAAAGACGATGACCTCGTCACCGGGCTCGAGGACGGCGAGCAGGGTGGCCATCACGGCCTCGGTGGCCCCGCTGGTCACGGTCACGTGGCGCTCCGGGTCCACCTCCAGGCCGTTCGACCACGCCACCTTGTCGGCGATCGCGCGCCGCAGGCGCGGCGAGCCCCAGGCAGGGGCATACTGGTTGCAGCCAGCCCGCAGCGCGGCCACCGCCGCTTCGACAAGTTCTGAGGGTGGATCGAAATCCGGAAGGCCCTGGGCCAGGTTGACCGCGCCGTACTGCCCGGCCAGATGCGACATCTCGCGGATCGCGGATGCGACCAGGAGATCGGCGCGTCTGGACGCCTCGCGCCTCGTCACGTGGGCACGACCCTGGCCACGCTGAAGACCTCCGGCACCTTCTCCACGCGCTGCATGACCGAGTGGAGCTGGCCGACATTCCGGATGTCCAGCACGATGTTCGTCACCACCACCTTGTCACGCCTGATGCGGGCATTCATCGAGAGGACGTTCGTCCGGGTCTCCGCGATGGCCGCCAGGATGTCCTTGAGCAGGCCCACGCGGTCGAACGCCTCCACCTCGATCTCGACCTGGTAGATTCTCTCCTGCACCGACTCCCACTCCACCTCGAGCAGACGCTCGGGATGAGCGCGCAGAAAGGCGACGTTCGCGCAGTCGCTCCGGTGTATGGTCACGCCGCGGCCGCGGGTCACGTATCCCGCGATGCGGTCGCCCGGTAGCGGCGTGCAGCAGCGGGCGAAGCGCATGAGCACGTTGTCTACGCCACGTATCCGCACGCCCTGCGGCGCGCCAGGAGGAGCAGGCGGCACGGGGGGAGGCGCGGTCGGTTCTTCTTCGGGCGGGGCGACGCCGCGCAGAGCCTGCGCAACCTGCAGCGGAGAGAGATCTCCGTTGCCGATCGCCGCGAGCAACTCGTCGGTCGACCCCATCCCGAACTTGCCAGAGACCTCCGCCAGGCGCTCGGGCTTCATCGCGGCGGCCACGCCGCCGCTGCGCCGCAGCTCACGCTCCAGCATCACCCGGCCGTTTGCCAGGTTCTCCTCGTGCCGCTCGCGCTTGAACCACTGCTTGATCTTGGCGCGCGCATTGCTGGTGGCCACGAACATGAGCCAGTCCCGGCTGGGCCCGGTACCGCTCTTGCCGGTCGTAATCTCGACTATGTCGCCGGTGCGGAGCTTCTGCGACAACGGGACGAGCCGCCCGTTGACCTTTGCTCCAACGCAGCGGTGCCCGACATCCGTATGGATGCGATAGGCGAAGTCCACAGGGGTTGAGCCGGCCGGCAGGTCTATCACATCGCCCTTGGGCGTGAAGACGAAGACCTCGTTGTGGAACAGGTCGAGGCGCACCGACTGCACGAACTCCCGGGCATCCGCCAGGTCCTGCTGCCACTCGAGCAGCTTCTGCAGCCAGGCAAGCTTCTGGTCCACCTCGCGCCCGTGGGGTGCACCCTCCTTGTACTTCCAGTGGGCGGCTATGCCGCGCTCGGCCTCGGCGTGCATCTGGTGGGTGCGAATCTGGATCTCGAGCGACTCCCCCTCGTGGATGACGGCCGTGTGCAGCGACTGGTAGCCGCTGGTCTTCGGGTTGGCGATGTAGTCGTCGAACTCGCCCGGGATGGGTTTCCAGATGGCGTGAACCACGCCCAGCGCCGCGTAGCAGTCCTTGACGTCGTCGAGCAGCACCCGCACACCCAGCCGGTCATAGACGCGCTCCACCGACTGCCCCGCGTACTTGGGCCGTTGGAGCTTCTTCCAGATGCTGTATGTGTGCTTTGGCCGGCCCGTAATGTCCCTGGCATCTACCTTGATGCCCGCCCGCTGGATCTCGCGGTAGAGGACCCGAACGACCCTGTCCACCAGCGCCTGCCGGGCCTCCTCGGCCTGGGCCAGAGCCTGCGTTATGCTCGTGTAGGTCTCGGGCTCGAGTTGCTGAAACGCCAGTTCTTCGAGCTCCTTCTGCAGGCTGCCGATGCCCAGTCGTTCGGCCAGCGGGGCGTAGATGTCGAGCGTCTCCTGCGAGGTGCGTCGGCGCCTCCATTCCGGGAGTGGTGCTATGGTGCGCATGTTGTGCAGCCGATCGGCCAGCTTTATCAACACGATGCGTATGTCGTTTGCCATCGCCAGGAACATCTTGCGCAGGCTCTCGGCCTGGCGCTCCTCGCGGCTCTGCCACTCGATCTTCCCCAGCTTGGTGACGCCGTCCACCAGCGTTGCGATCTCGGGACCGAACCGCTCGCGCAGCTCGGAATACTCAACGCCGGTGTCCTCGAGCACGTCGTGCAGCAGGGCGGCGGTGACCGTGATCAGGTCGAGGCGCAGGTCGGCCAGTATGATCGCCACGGTCACGGCGTGCATCACGTACGGTTCGCCCGAGGCGCGCCGCTGCCCCTCGTGAGCCCGGGCGGCGGCAAGATAGGCCTCGCGCACCGGATCGAGATCGGCCTTGGGGAAGTTGGCGCGCAGGGTCGCTATGAGACGCTGGACCTCGGGCGGCAGATCCTGAAAGCTGCTCTGTTGTCGGCGCAGGTCCAGCCACTTCATCGCGGGATACCGTAAGGCCGCCCCTCTTGCATGGCTTCGGTGCCGGTTCCGCGAGCCCTCCTGGCCTAGGGCCCGGCCAGGTCCTCCAGGAGTCGCGCGGGCGGGCCCGATGCCCAGACGCGCAGGTGCTCCCAGGCGGCGCGCTCCCGCATCCCCTCCCTGTACCGAAGCGATCTCTCTAGATCGCCTCGGGTCCCGACGGCGAGCAGCGTGTACCTTGCCCCGGAACCTTCCCCGCCTTCCAGAGCAAGCACCCCTGCCTCCACCAGAATCGTCAGGCAGGCCGAGGAGACATCTCTCGGCACGTCCGCTTCCGGGATTTCGTCTCCGCGCGCGCGCGCCCGCAGCTCGCGGTAGCAGCGCGCCAGCGTCGCGCGCGAGGGGCAGCGTGCCTCAACAACGGCCGCCGCAGCGGAAAGCGCGTCGGGGCCGAACCGAAGTTCAACCGTGGCCGCCCCACCACCGAGCCCTGCGGAGGCCATGCAGTCCAGCGCCAGCAGGGGGTCCGGCAGCAGCCCGCAGACCACCACCCGCGCGACGTCGAGCGGAAGCGCGGGCGATACCAGGTAGGACCCGGTCACCAGCACCGCGAGGTGCCCAGAGGCAAGGAGGTCCTCGAGCACGCGGCGCAGCGCCGCAGGCAGGCCGGCGTGGTAGTAGGCAATCGCGCCTGCCATCTCGGGACTTCCGGCGCGAAGCGCGCGCGCCGTGGCCACGCTTGCCGCCGAGCCCCCTGCCAGAACAAGGGTCTTGCCCCTGCGCGCGCGGGACTCCCCTCCCAGGGAGATGTGGGCATCGTGTGAGGCGCGGTGATCCAGGATCCTTAGGTTTGCGCGGGCCCGGCCCGCAGGGGCGACGCGCTCGATTCGCAGGGCAGCGGCTGCCTGGGCCAGCGCGCCCTGCCGCAGCGTCCCGGACAGCAGGCGCAGGCGCTCGGCGTACTTGTCGCGCAGAAGGGCCAGGTCAGAAGCAGGGCACTGGGGGTCGAGCACCGCGATCACAGCGCCGGCCTGCGGCGGTCGCTCCTCCAGCCAGAGCATAGATGCAAACAGCACATCGAGATCGCCCCTGCTCCACGCGGCGCCAACACGCGCGGCCTCCTGCGGCCGAAGCAGGCCGTGCGCCCCGGCCGCGCGCAACCCGACAGCGCGCAGGCATGCCCCGCCCAGACAGTTCCAGGCCTCCACGACTCCTGATCGCGGAAGTGCCACAAGCACAGGTCCGTCGCCGCGTGACACCAGCGCCCCTGCCGCGGCGAGCACGCCGGATAGGAGGCCGCGGCCCGGCCCGAAGCGGGCAGCGATCGGGCCTCCGGTGAGAACCGCATCCTGGACCTCCTGCTGTTGCTCGGGCAACGGGCGCCCGCGCATTAGGGCCGCGACAAGGCCCAGCGGGCTACCGCGGCCGGCTGCTCCGGCCTCATCAGGAGGCCGCGCCTCCGGCGTCGCTTCGCCCCCGGGCTTCTCGCGGCTGACCCGGATATTGAGACCCCATGCCCGCTCTCCGCCGCCGGTTACCGCGGTGGCCACGGCCGAGTACAGGGCGCCGGCATCCATGGCCGGGGCGATCCGTGCCGCCAGCGCCGCCCGGAGGAACCCGATCTGCTGGCCGTCACCCCTGCACACCTGGACGGCGTGCGGGTCGCGCGGGTTCCGGGGGTCGCGCACCAACCGGAGTGGCTCGCCGGCGCGCACCGTCGCCACGACCGCCTGGCGCCCCTCGAAGGTGACGCCCACGACCTTCGTGTGGAAGGCGTCGGCTTCCTCGATCTCGCCCCGGGCTGGGTCGAGGTAGTCGTCGGCGCGATCGAACAACCGCTCCAGTAGTTGCGCCGCGCTGGATGTCACCTCGGCCGGGTTGAGATCCGGGGTCTGGATGTCCTGTACGACTAACCGCACGGTACCGGCATCACGCCATCGGTCCTCTTCCAGGGTGTATGCCAGATCCACGCGCGTCTGGGTGAACGCCAGCAGTTCGGCCAGCTCGCCCTGGCGGAAGGCTATGGCCTCGGCGGTTCTCACACCGTCGCCCACGACCAGGCGCAGGTGGGCTCCCTCGCCCACCAGACGAGTGCCGAGCACGCGCAACCCGCGCGTCGCGAGCACTGGCGGATCGTTGCCGCTGCCGAAAGGCGCCAGGCGGCCCAGCTCCGCGGCCTGCTCCACCGTGGCCGCCTCCAGGGGGATCTCGGCGTCAACACACAGGGACGGCTCCAGATCCCCGGCGCGCAGTCGCCCGGCGACCGCGGCAACGAACGCGGATCGAAACTCATCCACGGAGTCAGCGGCGATGGTCAACCCGGCAGCCATGGCGTGACCGCCAAACGCGGTCAGGCGGCCCGATGCCGCGGAGAGCGCCTGCACCAGGTGTAAGGGGGGAATGCTGCGCGCCGAACCCTTTCCCAGGCCTGCCTGCAGCGCGATCAGAACCGTCGGACGATAGTACCGCTCCACCATCTGCGACGCGACGATGCCCACGACCCCGGGGTGCCATCCTTCGCCGGCAAGCACAAGCGCAGGCTGATCGAGCGCGCCTCCGGCCTCGGCTTCCCGTACGGCCTCGGCGAGCACGCGCTCGCACAGCGCCCGCCGCTCCCGGTTCAGCCGGTCGAGCTCGACGGCGATGGCCT
Source organism: Armatimonadota bacterium (assembly GCA_037443365.1). GTDB lineage: Bacteria > Sysuimicrobiota > Sysuimicrobiia > Sysuimicrobiales > Humicultoraceae > VGFA01. The sequence goes on along the minus strand of JBBIOM010000008.1, from coordinate 59,359 downwards.
CGGCTTCTGCCGGGTCCTCGGTCAGGAGCAGGCGAACCGCGGTCGCAGCGTGGGCCAGGCGCCCGGCCGCGTTCACGCGCGGCGCCAGCGCAAACGACAGGTCGCGAGCCGAAAACGGAGGCCCCAGGCTGGCCACACGCGCCAGCGCGCGCAGCCCCAGGATGCCGCCGGGGTCCATCAGCTCGAGACCGCGCGCGACCAGAATCCTGTTGTCTCCAAGCAGGGGTGCCATGTCGGCGACCGTGCCCAGCGCGGCAAGTTCGAGGAGGTCGCCGTCCTCGTCGCGCACCCCAAGGCGCGCGCACAACGCGCGCCATGCCTGGTACGCGAGCCCTGCTGCGCACAACTCGGCGCCGGCTGCGGCCTCGGACCCCGCCGTGCGTCTCCCCGGGTGCACCACCGCTGCAGCGACGGGGAGAGGACCTGCGGGCTCGTGGTGATCCAGGATGACCAGGTCGAGGCCCTGCGCGCGCGCGGCATCGGCCGCGGCCGGGGCCGTGATCCCGCAGTCAACTGCCACGAGCAGCCCGGGACCGCGGGATGCCAGGTGGGCCACTGCCTGGGCGTGTAGTCCGTATCCCTCGGTGCGGCGGTCGGGCAGGTAGTACTCCGACTGCAGCCCGAGGCGGCGCAGCCCCCGCACGAGGATCGCGGTGGCAGTCACGCCGTCGGCGTCGTAGTCGCCGTATATGCACACGCGCTCACGCCCGCGCACGGCCTGCGCCAGGCGCTCTGCGGCGCGATCCATCTCCGCCAGATCAAGGGGCGAACTCAGCCGCTGCGGACTGTGGTCAAGGAAGGCCGCCGCCTCGGTTGGGTTCGACAGCCCCCGGTTGACGAGAACCTGCGCGGTAAGGGGGGAAACCCCGAGGGTGTCTGCCAGGCGGCGCTGCGCCGCCGCGTCACGCGGGGCGACGCGCCACAGAGTCAGGGGTTCTGAGGCGGCCGCTCGGCGGCCGAAGACGCCTGCGACTCGAGCTCGCGCAGGCGTGCCTGCAGTTCTCGCACACGTGCTCGCAACCGTCGCTGCCCGGCGAAGCCGCTGACGAGCACGAGGAGCCCTCCGACAACGGCGGCGCCGATGACCGCCAGCGCGAGCGTGGTCCGCACCTCCCAGATCGCGAAGTTGAGGACGACGGCCGAGGGGTTAGCCAGCGCGAACACCGCGACGGCCGCGAACAGCAGCAACGCGAACACGGTGAAGCCCGACATCCCCGTTACCTCCTCCTGGACCGCCTGCGGCGCGCGGTGACGGCGGTCCCCTGCGGCGCCGCCGCGTCGGGTGACGCGTGCGCCTCCACGGCCGCCTCCGGCCGCGGCCGCCTGCCGCGGCGCTCGGCCCATAGGTGCCAGTCCACGAGCACGGCGCTGGCGGTAAACACCGAGGAGTAGGCCCCGACCGTGATTCCCACCATCAGGCCGAAGGCGAAGTCGCGAATCGTCGTGCCGCCGAACACGTAAACCGCGCCTATCGCCATGATCGTGGTCAGGACCGTGTTGATCGAGCGCACCATGGCCTCGAGCAGACTGCGGTTGACAAGCCGGTCAAATGCCTCGCGCGTCCGCATCGCCAGGTTCTCGCGAATCCGATCGAACACCACGATGGTATCGTTGATCGAGTAGCCCACGACGGTCAGCAGCACGGCTACGAAGGCGCTGTTGACCTCCTTGCGAGTGAGGGCGAAGATCCCCACGACGACGAGCAGGTCGTGCAGCAGCGCGATGTCGGCGGCCATGGCGTAGCGGAATGACTTGAACCTGTACGAGATGTAGAGCACCTGGAGCGCCAGGCCTATCAGCACACCGATGATCGCGATGTTGCGCAGCTCTCGCCCGATCTTGGGCCCGACCTCGTCCTCCCGAAGGATCGTGATCTGTCCGAACTCTGCCCTGAGCGCGGTGAGCATGCCGGTCCTGGCCTCGGGGCTAAGCGGCCTGGTGCGGACCAGGACCTCCTCCCCCTCCTTCTGGATCACGCTCTGTCCGGTGGCGAAGCGATCCACGACCCTGCGGATCTGGCCGGTCGCAAACGGCTTCTCCACCTTGAGCTGGAAGAAGCTGCCGCCCGTGAAATCAACGCCCCAGTCAAGCGCCCCCCGCCCTGCCGCCGAGTTGACCATGAGCGCGATCGCGCCAGGGATGACGAGGAGGAGGGAAAAGCCGTACGCCAGCCGGCGCTTCCCGATGATATCCCATGCCCGGGGCGTCATCGCGCGACCCTCCCGGCCAGGCGGGCCAGATGCGGCCCAAGACCCGCCGCCGCCGCGCCGTCCACCAGGGCCCTCGTCACGACGATCGCCGTGAACATGCTCGTCAGCACCCCAAGGCTCAGCGTGACCGCGAAGCCGCGGATCGGTCCGGAGCCCAGCAGGAACAGCACAGCCGTGGCTATCAGCGTGGTGACGTTGGAGTCGAGGATCGTTGTGATCGCCCGGCTCCACCCGCCCGCGATAGCCGCGCGCAGGCTCTTGCCGGCGCGCAGCTCCTCCTTGACCTTCTCGAAGATGATCACGTTGGCGTCCACGGCCATGCCCAGGGAGAGAACGATCCCGGCGATGCCGGGCAGCGTGAGCGTTGCGCCCAGGCCGCTCAGCAGCGCCAACAGGACGATGAGGTAGATCGCCAGCGCAAGGACGGCCGCAAACCCCGACAGGCCGTAGTAGAGCGCCATGAAGAGCCCCACCGCCATCAGCGCCACGCTTGACGCCCGCAGGCTCTTGTCTATCGAGTCGCGCCCCAGCTGGGGGCCGACCGTCCGGTTCTCGACGACCTCTACCGGAATGGGCAGCGACCCACCCCGCAGCAGGACGGCCAGATCGCGCGCCTCCTCGATGGAGGCGAACCCACCGCTGATCTGGCCGCTCCCCCCGGAGATGCGATCCCGGATGACCGGCGATGATATGACCTCGTTGTCGAGGACTATCGTCAGGTACTTGCCGACGTTCGCGGCCGTGTAGTCCTCGAACGTCTTGGCGGCCTTGCCGCGGAACTTGAAGTGGACGATGGGCTCGGCAGTGGTCTGATCGAATCCGGCCTGCGCGCTCTCCAGGTCCGCGCCGGTCAGCACCACCTTCTTGGCAAGGGGGAGCGATCGCGCGGCCTCCGGCTGGCCCACAGGCCGGGGCGCGCCGGGGCGCTGCGGGAGGAGGACGGAGGTGCCGTCCGGACTCCACTGCGCGCCCTCAGGCAGCGACTGCGCGCCGGTGTCCACGAACTCCAGCAGCGCCGTCTTCCCGATCAGCTTCACCGCGCGCTCGGGATCCTGGATTCCCGGCAGCTCGACGATGATACGCTTCAACCCCTGTCGCTGGATCGTCGGCTCCACGACACCCAGCTGGTCTATGCGCCGCTCGATCACCCGCATCGCGGCTTCCACTGCCTCGGGGGTGGCCTCGGCGCCCGGAGCGTCCCTTCCCTCCAGCACGAGCAGGCTCCCGCCCTTGAGATCAAGGCCCAGGTTCATGCGCAGCGCGGGGCTCGCGAAGACGGGCATGCGCCCGACAAGGGTCAGCGGGCGAAACGCCACCTGCACCGCGGCGAGGCCCAGAACGAAGACCACGAACAGACGGAGGCCGAGACGCGCTCTCAACGGCAATCTCCTTCCCGATGGTAAGGGCTGTCAGGCGCAAAAAAAGAGGGCCAGAGCCCACGCCATTATAGTCAAGGAGCAAAGGCGGTGTCAAACGTAGCGGGTTCGAGAGCAGGGTGCGGGCACGCCGCGAGGGGACGCGGCGTGCGCGCACGAACATATCCTACGTGAGCCTGTTCCCGGAGCAGCCCAGCGCCGCGGGGATAGCCCCCATCATCATGCATGGATGCAGCGTCTATGTCGGGACCTGCTCGTGGGCCGACCGCAGCGTTACTGCCAGCGACTTCTATCCACGCGGCGCCAAGACCGACCCAAGGGCGCGCCTGGCATACTACGCCAGCGTCTTTCCCGCTGTCGAGGTGGACGCGAGCTTCCACGCGCTGCAACCCGCCGAGCGCGCCCGGCAATGGCTGGATTGGACGCCTGCCTCGTTCCGGTTCGGGGTCAAGGCGTTTGCCTGGTTGACGCGCCACGAGAGCGATCCGCGGCGCCTGCCGCCGGCCATCGCGGCCCTGCTCCCCCCGTTGCTTCGGTCCGGCGGTCCGGTGCGCGGCGACCGCGTCCCTCAGGAGGCGCTGGGCGCGGCCTGGGACCACTTCGCCGCGTTCGTCGGTGTCTTCGCACGCACAGGACGCCTGGGCTACGTGCTGTTCCAGTTTCCCAAGGGCCTGGGGTACTCGCGGGACCTCTTGGCCTACCTCGAGGCGTGGGAGCCGTACCTGCGCGAGTGGCCCGTGGCCGTGGAGATCCGGCACAAGGAGTGGCTGTATGACCGGAACCGCGAAGCGCTGCTTGGGTTTCTCCGCGAGCACGGCTACGCGTACGTCGTTCCGGACATGGCGCAGGTGCAGTACCTGCCACCGCCGCAGGTCGAGGTGACCGCCGGATGGTCGGTCGTCCGCCTGCACGGCCGCAACCCGGCCCTGATCGGCCGCCGGGTCTCAACCGAGCAGGCCTACGACTACCTCTACTCCGAGGAGGAGCTCGCCGGTTGGGCAGCGACCACGGATGCGTTGGCGCCCCGCGTCGGCTCGCTCTACCTTATGTTCAACAACCACGCCCGGGGCCAGGCCGCTCAGAACGGCCGGGAAATGCAGGCGCTGCTGGCCGACTTCGGGCGGAGAGATTCACCTGCGTCCTCTGCCGCACCTCCTCCTCCAGTCGCTTCAACGTGAAACCCAACGGCGCCAGCAGCGTCTCGCCGGCCCGCAGCAGCAGGCCGGTGTAGTAGCGCGCGTCGCAAGACCAGTCCGGACCCAGCAGCCCCAGCGGACGGGCCCTGTCGTCGGGCAGGCGCGCGCCGGCGTCGGTGACGACGTACAGGATCCGCTCGCCCGGCTGCAGCCGCACCCCGGCGCGGGCCATCTGTCGCGCGACGACGGCCACCGCGGCGTTGCCGCGGTAGTCGCCCGGCGCGCGCGAGAGCCTCGCCGCGATCGCCAGGTCGGCGGCCGGCACCTCCCCGTCCCGCAGCCGGAGCGCCGCTTCGAACAGTATATCCAGCACCCGCGGAATCGCGGCGCGCACCTCCGCCAGGGTCCTGGCGCCGAAGAGCACCTCCAGCATCCGCGACTGCGCGCGCTCGACGAATGCCGGGATGTCCGTGCGTCGGACCTCGATGCCGCGCACCTTCGTCGTGCCGTCATCGAACCGACCCAGGTAACGATTGGGAACGCCCAGCCCGGGGTGCGTGCGCGACGGGAGAAACGCGATCCAGTCATAGATGCCCTCGACGGAGATGGGGAGGCCGGTCGCCTCCTCGATCGCCCGGGCGAGCGCAGCGTAGTCGGCGTGCCCGGCGCCCGGCCGGTGCAGCCACATCGAGTCCACCAGGGCGTGAAGCATGCGGTATCCTCGCGACTCGGCCAGGTCCTTCGCGCGGAGCAGCATCTCGCGCGAGAACGCGGTCGTGGCCTCGTGCGCCTCGATACGGCCGAAGCGGGCGTTGCGATAGCCGAGGAATCCGAATGAGGTCACCAGACACCACTTCAGCGCCGTCTGCCGCTGGTTGTACAGCGCCCGCTCCTGCCCGGACGTCTCCTCTCGCCTCCCCTTGTAGTAGGCCCGCCGCCGGAGCAGCGGTCCCAGCACCTCCGGCAGCAGCCCTCGCCGGCGCCGGCACAGCCGCGCGCCGGTCTCCGGCACGCGCGGTGCATCAGGGCAGCAGGTGCAGTTGACCGTCTCCGGAGAAACGTTCAGCCTCTCCATGATCGTGGGATACATGGATGCGAAGTCCAACTCGCCGACGCCCTCGAACACGCCCGCGACCGGCTGGTAGGTGAGCCCGCCCTTGTCGGTGAGCAGCAGCTCCCCGGCCGACTTGAATCCTTCTGGCTCGCTCTTGTGCCAGGGAATCAGCACGCCCCGGCGCACTGCGCGCAGGAGCTGCATGGCGCTGATCGCCGTTCCGATCGAGGTCCGCGCGAGGTACTGCACCGGCAGGCACGCCAGACGAGCGATCTCCAGCAGCCCGGCGAGCTCACTCTCGCGGTAGATGAACGAGTTGCGCAGGTCGAGGTGCCAGCGTCCCGCAAGCATCTGGGCGCCCGCCGTGAACATGGTCCGGCCGTAGGTCACGTACGAGCGCGCGCGCCGAGTACGTATCCCCTGATGGCGCTCGCGGTTCCAGCGCAGCGGTACGCCGACCCGCGCCGCGAGCGTCTGCAACCGCGGCAGGAGGAACGCGTCGCCCCATTCGGTGAGCAGGATGTCGGGATCGTAGCGCTCGATCATGCGATTGAGGCCAGCGATCAGGTCCTCGGAGCGGTCGGCGCAGAGCACCACGGTCTCGCCCTCCACCGACACCTCGATCTCGGTCCTGCGGGTGTGCGTCGGGTCGATCGAATCGCCGTCCGGGCGCAGGCGCATCACAACCAGCGGGGGAACGTCATACTCCAGGTCTTCCTGTCCGTCCAGCGGCTGGAAGTCCCTGACATCGGCGCCCGGCCCTCCTGCTGCGTCCTGTCCCGCCTCCACCCTGTACCGTCCCAGCGGGAACAACCCGGTCTGGGCAAAGAACATCTGTGGAATGCCCAGATCGCAGTCAAACGGCGAGACCCCAGCGATGCGGGCGGTCGCGCGCACCGCGACCGGGAAGGCGAGCGGCGTTCGGACCGCGACCTGCAGCACCGGCAGCGCCGCGCCGGAGAACAGCTCCTGCCGCGCGGTCATCGTGGTCGCGGCGGCTATGCCCAGGGCGGCCAGGCGCTCCGGCAGCCGGGAGAGAACACGCTCCGGACCCGCAGCATAGAAGATCGGGGCGAACGGAACCGTCAGGCGCTGCGCCCGGCCGTCGTCGCCTATCAGCCATACGGCCATCCCGTCCCCGGCAGGGTAGGCGTCGAACAGCCAGCCGGCGAGTGCCATCTCACCCTGGCGCGGAGCCGCCGGCTTCGAGTGCCTCCAGGCGCGCGCGCAGCGCCTCCACCAGCTTTGCCGTCTCTATCAGCATGGCCAGCAGGACGACCTCAAACGGCACCGGATGCGACAGGTAGGCAGCGGGCGCGGTGTGGTGGCGCGCCGCCGCGAAGAGCCGGTCGAGGATCATCCGATCCTCCCTGCGCAGCGCCCGGCGGAACGGCGCGAAGCTCGCCTCCTCCTGGGCGACGATCTGCGTCATGGTGGGCGCGGTGCGACCCATCGCGGCCTCGCTCAGCGCCAGCGCCGCGCAACCAGAAGCGGCACCGCGGGTTCCCACCGCCACCGGCCGGGCGCGGGCTTCTCTCTTGTGACCTCGATCTTGCCGTCGCGTACCGCGACGCGAAACACCCGGTCCGCCGCCGCGACGAGTCGCGCCCCCATCCCTTCGCGCCCGCGTGCAGGCGCCTGGCACGGCGCAGCCACCACCAGCGGGCACGTGCGCTCGACCAGGCGCAAGAGGGCCGCGAGCACGCGCCGGAAGATCCTCCGGGCCTCGGCCGCGGAGAGATCCTCATCGTGAAGCGGGTCCAGCAGGCCGGCAAGCAGCACACCGCTGGACCGGCGCGCCAGGACGGTGCCCTCCAGCCGGTCTGCGACCGCGGCTTCGAGCTGGTAGGCGGTGAAGACGCGGGATATGAATACGCTCGCCAGCAGGGCCCCGGGATGCCGCCCTAAGCGCTGCGCCAGGCCGGAGAGCAGGTACGGGTCGAGCGCATTGGCCCCATCCACGACCAGAAGCGGGCTGGCAGGCGTCGCAGCGCGCAGGCCGATCAGCAGGCCCAGCGTCAGGCAGGCCGGATCCCCGTGTACGAAGGCCAGGCCGGTGGCCTGACCCGTCTCCAGGGCCGGCTCAAGAGCAAGAAGGGGCGCGAGCATCGCAAAGGGCTCCACCCCCATTATACGAACAAGTGTTCGTATGTCAATGCCGAACAGCAGGGATCAGAGGACCACGGCGAACCTGAGGTACCACTCGCGCAGCGCTGGCGCGCGGTACTGAAACTCGCTGACCAGCTCAAGCCCTACCTGTCCGCCGCCCAGGACTCCGGCCAGCACCCCGGGCCGAGCAGAAACACCGGCCAGCCGCGGCGCGACGGTCAGGAAGAGCTCATCCGGGCCCCCTGCCTCGACCAGGCGCCGGTTGGTCGCCGGACCGCCTTCTGCCAGCACCCTCGCGTACCCGCGGTCGGCCAGCAGCCCCAACGCGGCCTCCAGATCCGCCTCCCCGGACGCGTTAGCCGGGACCACCCAGACCTCGGCGCCCGCCTGCTCGAGCCGCCGGCGGTCGGCTTCCCGCGACAGCTCGGTGGTGACAACCACCGACGCGAAATCCCGGCGCGCAAAGAAGCGCTTGCGCAGCACCGCGTCCGAGAACTCGGCCCGGCTCGAGAGGACAAAGGCCGCGGGGTTGGAGGGGCGACCGGCGGCCGCGCGCTCTTCCTGCAGGCGAGGATGCGTGACTGCCACAATATCGTTCTGCCGCAAGGTGCCCGCGCCGCAGAGTACGGCGTCGGCCCATCCCCGCAGCGTCTTGAAGAGATAGTGGTCTACCTCCGAACCGATCTGCCAGGCCCTGCCGTCTATGGCCACGGCGCCGTCCAGGGTCTGGACCATGTTGAGGATGACGTGCGGCCGGCCCGTCCTCGGCCGCGCCTCCAGATCGCGATAGATCGCCTCAAGGGACACTTCCCTGGGATGCGGCTCGCGCGCATGGTAGGCCAGCGTCAGCGTCGCGGGCAGGTGCACGGCCCTTCCCCCTCCCTGCGCGTCCGGGCCTTGCCCGTCAGTAGTCAATGCGCGCGCCTGCCCGCAGAAGGCGCTGCTGCACGTCGTGTACGAGATCCACCCGCTGCGCAAGCTGGTGAGGGGTCACGCGGTGCGTGATCGCCACCGCCGCTGCCACGCCCACCCCCTCGCCCATCGCCACCGTCGTCGGGACCACGCGCGCCGAGGCCGCTGCCTGATAGGTTGCCGAGAAGGCCCGGCTCGCCACGAACAGGCCGTCCATCCTCGCGGTCACGAGCGCGCGGAGCGGGATCGTGTACTCCCGACGCAGTGGCCTGTACGGGTACTGCTCCCCCTTCACGTACTGGTGCAGATCTATCGGGTAGGATGCCGCTCCGATGCGATCCCAGAAGCGCGTACGCCTGACGATGTCCTCGCCGGTCAGGCGGTAGAGCCCGGCGAGGTGTCGCGTCTCTCGGATGTAGAGCTCGGGCGCGATCTCGACCAGGTGCGCCTGCGCGAACCCCGGGACGCTACCGCGCAGGTATGACACCTTGTCCGGGATCTCCCTGGCCGCGCGCCCGAGACCGTCGAGCAGGGAGGCACGGCTCGTTCCGTCCACATCATGCACCTGCAGCGAGTTGATCCACACCTTGCCATCCGGGATCTTCACTATGTTCAGATCGTGCGCCGAGAGCCGCATGTCGGCGGGATGGTACCCGCGCATCGCTTCCCTGAAACCCCAGGCGTATCCCCCGAAGGCGCCGCTGGGCTGCCGGCCGTGCCTGTGGGCGTAAGCGTACCGTCGGTGGCATCCACGGTAACCTCGGCGTGGACAGGGATCGCCTCCTGACCCGCTC
>JBBIOM010000008.1:0-49668 GCA_037443365.1 Armatimonadota bacterium | reverse complement strand
TCGGTGGCATCCACGGTAACCTCGGCGTGGACAGGGATCGCCTCCTGACCCGCTCGATGCAGCCACGCACCTGCCAGGCGGCCCTCCACGACGATGGGCTCAACATGCTCTACGCCCAGCAGTGCGATTATCCCGGGCTCGGCCTCCACCTTGCGCCGCAAGACGGCGCGCAACCTGCGCGGATCGAAGGTGATTCCGCCGATCTCGCGATATAGCTCAAGGAAGACCCCCTGGACCAGGTGCTCGCCATTGGATCCGCGGCTCATATCCACCATGTTGAGCATGGCGCCGGTCAGAACCGTTCCCAGGAATGGTCGGCTCTCCGCCAGGACGACCACCATGCCCTGGCGCGCAGCGGCAAGCGCAGCGGCCACACCTGCCGGGCTTCCGCCCACCACGAGCACGTCGGTCCGGAATCCGGGAGGGCTGGCATCCTGCCGCAGGAACTCGGGTTGGACGAGCACAGCAGCCGCGGCAAGGGCCAGGGCAAGGAAGGCCAGCCTCCGCGCTCGGCGACGGGCGCGCTCGGGCAGGGCCATCCCTATCCAGGCCCGCGCAGCGAGGCCAGGGCGGCGATCAGGCGTCGGTACGTATCATCGAGGTGCTCGGGCAGCACCTTGACATCGCCTAGGACCGGCATGAAGTTGGTATCGCCCGCCCAGCGCGGGACAATGTGGAGATGGAGATGGTCGGCGATTCCGGCGCCCGCGGCGCGGCCCAGGTTCATCCCGACGTTGAATCCGTCGGGTTCCATGGCTTGGGCCAGCGCGCGAATGCCCAGGCCCACAAGTGCCATGAGCTCTGCCCCCTCGCGCGGGGTCAGCTCATCAGGCCGGGCGACGTGCCGGATCGGCACGGCCATGAGGTGCCCGGTGTTGTATGGATACTTGTTGAGCACAAGATAGCCGTCCTGGGCCCGATGCAGGATGAGGGCGGCCTTCTCGTCGCCTGAGGCCGGCGCCTCACAGAGAACGCAGCCGCTCACGGTCGGGGCGGCGATGTAGGCGTAGCGCCACGGAGCCCACAGCCGCTTCACTGCCCGCTGCCGTCGAAGCGACGCAGCGCATCGGCCGCCGCCTCCTGTTCGGCTTCCTTCTTGCTCTGCCCCCTGCCCTCGCCGAGCTGCTTGCCGCCGGCTTCGACCGCGGCGACGAACGTGCGCGCGTGCTCAGGGCCCTCGGAGCGGACGATTCGGTACTTGGGCATCTGCCGGCGACGCTGCAGCCGTTCCTGGAGCTGGCTCTTGAAGTCGTCGCCGACTCGCTGGATGTCCTCGACGAGCTCTCCCAGCCAGCGTGTGACGAGAGCGTGTGCCACACCGTAGCCCGAGTCCACGTAGACCGCGCCGATCACTGACTCAACGGCGTCGGCCAGCATCGAGGAACGCTGCCGTCCTCCCCCCTTCTCTTCCCCACGGCCCAGCATCAGGTAGTCGCCGAGGTTCAGTCGCCTCGCGGCCGAAGCAAGGGCGCCCTCGTTCACGAGTCTGGCCCGGTTCTTCGCGAGCCCGCCCTCGTCCATGCCCGGGTTCCTGCGGTAGAGATCATCGGCCACCACCAGGCTCAGGACCGCGTCTCCCAGGAACTCCAGCCGCTCGTAGCTCTTGGCCGGGTCGTGACCGTGCTCGTGGCTGAAAGACCCGTGTCTCAGCGCAAGATCGAGCAGCGACCGGTCGCGGAAGCGCACCCCCAGCCGTTCCTCCAGGGCCGCGAGCCGGGCCAGCCGCTCCTGTGACAGTACCTCGCCCACTGCGCCGGTCTCATCGGGAGGCGGCCGCAGCGGCGTGCGTCTAGGTCTACGCATCGCTCCCCCTCAGCACAAGAGTGGTGTTGTGGCCTCCGAACCCGAACGCGTTGGACATCACGGTGCGCAACCGTCCGGGGCGGGCCGCGTTCGGGACGTAGTCGAGATCACACTCGGGATCGGGAACCTCATAGTTGATCGTGGGCGGCATCATCTGGTGACGCAGGGCCAGGGCGCACGCGATGAGCTCCACGCCACCTGCCGCTCCCATCAGATGCCCTATCATGGACTTCGTAGAGCTCACCGCCAGGCGCCGCGCGTGCGCGCCGAAGACGCGCTTGATGGCCAGCGTCTCGAGCCGGTCGTTGTAGGGCGTGCTGGTGCCGTGCGCGTTTATGTAATCAACCTCGTCCGGCTCGACCCCGGCGTCGGACAGCGCCTGGGCCATGCTCCTGGCTGCGCCGTCGCCATCGGGATCCGGCTGCGTGATGTGGAAGGCGTCCGCGGTTGCGCCGTAGCCAATCACCTCGCCGTAGATCTCGGCCCCGCGTGCCTCGGCAAGCTCCAGCGCCTCGAGGAGCATCACGCCGGCGCCTTCGCCCATCACGAAGCCGTCGCGTCCCAAGTCGAACGGCCGCGACGCGCGCTGCGGCTCGTCGTTCCTGGTGGACATCGCCCGCATCGAGCAGAATCCGGCCACGGCCAACGGTGTGATGGCGGCCTCCGCGCCCCCGGCCAGCATCGCGTCCACATCACCACGCTCGATCAGCCGCGCCGCATCCCCAATCGCGTTGCCGCCGGTGGCGCAGGCCGTCACCACGCACGAGCTTGGACCCTTCGCGCCGGTCAGGATCGACGTCACCCCGCTGGCCATGTTCGAGATTATCATCGGGACGAAGAACGGCGAGACCCGCTCGGGCCCCTTCAGGATCAACTGCCGGTGCTGCTCCTCCCATGTCGTTGCGCCCCCGATGCCCGATCCGATCATGACGCCGATGCGGGGGGCGTTCGTCGAATCTACCACGTAGCCGGCATCGTCGAGAGCCATCCGGGCCGCCGCGTAGGCAAACTGCACAAACCGGTCGTTGCGCCGCGCCTCCCTGCGGTCCATGAAGGCCAGGGGGTCGAAGTCGCGCACCTCGGCGGCGATCCGTGTCGCGTACCCTGTGGCATCGAACGCGCCGATCCGATCCACTCCCGATCGCCCTTCGAGCAGCCCGGACCAGAACTCGCTGTGCCCGATGCCTATCGGGCTCACGACTCCCAGGCCCGTGATGGCGACCCGCCTTCGCACGCCGGACAACCGGAAGGCCTCTGGCTCCAGAGGGCGCTACTGCGCCGACTCCTTGACGTGCCGCTCGATGAACGCCACGGCATCACCCACGGTGACGATCTTCTCGGACTGATCATCGGGGATCGTGATGCCGAACTCGTCTTCCAGCCCCATCACGAGCTCGACTACATCGAGCGAGTCCGCGCCCAGGTCCTCGATGAACGAGGACTCCGGTGTGATCCCGCCTTCGTCTATGCCTAGTTGGCTGGCTACCTTCGCCTTGACCCGTTCGAACACAGTTGCCATGAGTGCCTCCTCCTTCGGTCAGTACATGGTCATTCCGCCGTCCACGTGCAGGACTTGTCCGGTAATGTACCCTGCCTCATCCGACGCCAGGAAGACTACGGCGGCGGCGACCTCATCGGGAGTGCCCGGCCGCCCCAACGGTATCTGCGCCAGGGAGCGCGCGGCAACCCCTCCAGCAGGGTCATCGGATGCGCCCGCCGCGACGTAGCCCGGGGCCACCGCGTTGACGGTGATGGCGCGCGTCCCGACTTCGCGCGCCACTGCCCGCGTCAGCCCGATCAGGCCTGCCTTGGCGGCCACGTAGTTCGCCTGCCCGGCGCTGCCTCCCTGCACGGGGGCCGGGGCGATGTTGATGATCCGCCCGCGCCGCTGGCGCACGAACTCGCGCAACGCGGCCCGGATGCAGTGGAAGGCGCCGCTGAGGCCCACGTCCAGGAGGGCCTGCCAGGCGTCATCGCTCATCCGGAGCACCGCACCGTCGCGCGCGGTTCCCGCGTTGTTCACGAGGATGTCCAGCCTGCCGCATGCCTCCAGAGCCGCTGTGATGACGCCTTCTGCCTCGTCGGGGCGGGATAGATCGGCGGCCACCGGCCGCGCCTGCCCCCCCGACGCCTCAATCCCGGCGGCCACGGCAACGGCAGCCGCGCGGTCCGGGCCGCAGTGCACAACCAGCACTGCGCCCTCGCGCGCCAGCGCCAAAGCGACACGCTCGCCGATCTCGCCCGAGGCGCCCGCGACGACCGCGACCCTGCCGTCGAGCCGGCCCACGGCGCCCCGGCTATCTCAGGCCCACGGCGCGCTGACGCAGACTCTCCAGCGCCGCCGTGAGCGAGGCACGGTCACGGACCGAGATCACCTCGGCACCCTGAATCGTCCGCCGGATGAGCCCGGCCAGCGTCGTTCCGGGTCCCACCTCGACGAAGGTCCCGGTGCCCATGGCGTGCAGCTCCCTTACCGACTGCTCCCACCGCACGGGCGCCGCCACCTGTTCGAGGAGCGCCGATCGTACATGCGCCGCCTCGCGCACCGGCCGCCCCGTCACATTGACAACAACCGGAATCCTGGCCGGTCCAACGGTCACCCGCTCGAGTGCCAGCGCGAGGCGCGCTACCGCCGGCTTCATCAAGGAGGTGTGGAACGGCGCGCTGACGGCCAGGCGTGTGACCCGCCGCGCTCCGGACGCCAGCAGCCGCGCCGATGCGTTCTCAACAGCCTCCTCCTCCCCGCCAATGACCACCTGCCCGGGCGCGTTGAAGTTGGCCGCCTCGACCACGCCCGGTGTCCGATGACATATCTCCTCGACCTGTTCGGAAGGCAGCCCCATCACGGCCGCCATCGCCGTGCGCCGTCCCTCCACCGCCTCCTGCATGAACCTCCCGCGCTGCTGCACAAGAGCGACGGCGTCGCCGAACGAAAGCGCCCCGGCTGTCACGAACGCCGCGTACTCGCCCAGGCTGAGGCCCGCCGCTATGTCGGGCCGAATGCCCTCCTCGGCCAGCGCGACGGCCGCCGCGTGGCTGCACGCAAGGACGGCGGGCTGCGTGTTCCGAGTCTCGCGCAGCACTTCCTCCGGGCCGTCGCGGCAGAGCGCGAGCAGGTCGTACCCAACCGAGTCGCTGGCTTCTTCAAAGACGCGGCGCGCCGGTACGTGTCGCTCGGCCAGGTCAACGCCCATGCCCACGTGCTGGGCCCCTTGCCCGGGAAAGACGAACGCTATCACCGCGCGCCTGCCCCGGCGCGCCGTGATAGGGCCGAGTCATCCGTCCAGCGGATCAGGCCCGCGCCCCAGGTCAGGCCGGCACCGAACGCCACGAAGGCCACCAGACTCCCCGGGCGCACCTGTCCCTGCTCCACGGCCTCATACAGCGCTACCGGGACCGAGGCCGACGAGGTATTGCCGTACCGATCCGCGTTCACGAAGAACCGCTCCATGGGCTGGCCCAGGCGCTCGGCCGCGGCCTCGATGATGCGCACGTTCGCCTGATGAGGCACGAAGCAGTCCACGTCCCCGACCGTAAGGCCCGCCTGCGCGATGACCTGCGCGATGGCGCGCGGGATGGCCCTCACGGCGAACTTGTAGACCTCGCGACCGTTCATCCTGATGAAGTGCATGCGCGCGGCCACCGTTTCGGGCCCCGGGGGACGGCGCGAGCCGCCGGCTGGAAGCTCGATGAGTGAGGCGCCGGCGCCGTCCGCGCCCAGATGGAATGCCAGGAAGCCCTGCCCGGGCGGGCAAGGGCGCAGGACCACGGCGGCCGCGGCATCGCCGAAGAGTACGCTCGTGGCGCGGTCACTCCAGTCGGTGATCCGCGACAGTACCTCGGTGCCTATTACCATCACGGTCTCGGCCCTGCCGGAGACGATGGCCGCATGTCCTGCGGCCACCCCGTAGGCCCAGCTGCTGCACGCCGCGGACGCGTCGAACGCACCGGCGCGCTTCGCGCCCAGCCGGTCCTGCACGAGGCACGCCGTGGCCGGGAAGAGCATGTCGGGAGTTGCGGTTCCCACGACGATGAGATCGAGATCGTCCGCTCCAACCCCGGCGTCGGCCATCGCCTCCACCGCCGCCTCGCAGGCCAGGTCCGACGCGGCTACCTCAGGCGCCGCGATGCGCCGCTCGCGGATCCCGGTGCGCGTCCGTATCCACTCGTCGCTTGTGTCCACCATCCGTTCGAGGTCGCTGTTCGCAAGAATACCCGGCGGGATCCCACGCCCGATGCCGGCAATCGTCGAACTGCGGGTCGTCACTGGTCTCACCCCGCGCCCGGCGCGGCCGCTGCCTCGCGCTCGCGCATGGCGGCGCTGATGAGCGCAGGCACCCGATGCGTGGCGGCCTCGCCTGCGGCGCGAATCGCGTTGCGCACGGCAAGGGCTCCGGATCGGCCGTGGGCCACGACGCACACCCCTTCCACGCCGAGCAGCGGCGCGCCCCCTTGCTCCCGGTAGTCGAGCCGCCTCCAGACACCCCGGACCGAACCGAGCAGGGGAAGCAGGCAGACCGACAGCAGGCGCCCTCGCCAGCCCCCAAGCTCCGAGGCGAAGATCTGGCGAATGGCCAGGACCAGTCCTTCGCCGCACTTCAACACGACGTTGCCCACGAAGCCATCACAGACCACGACGTCCGCAAGGCCGAAGAAGAGGTCCTTGCCCTCGATGTTGCCCACGAAGTTGAGGCCGGAATCGCGGAGGACGCCCGCGGCGCGAATCGTCGCGTCGTTGCCCTTGGTGTCCTCCTCGCCGTTGCTGAGAAGGCCCACGCGCGGCAGGGGTACCCCCAGCGCCTCTCGCGCGTAGATGCTGCCCATCTGAGCGAACTGCACCAGATGCTGCGGCTTGCAGTCCACGTTCGCCCCCGCGTCCAGCAGCACCAGCGGCCTGCCCACGGCGCTCGGCAGCACTGCCGCCACGGCCGGCCGATCTATCC
Organism: Armatimonadota bacterium; assembly: GCA_037443365.1. GTDB lineage: Bacteria > Sysuimicrobiota > Sysuimicrobiia > Sysuimicrobiales > Humicultoraceae > VGFA01. The sequence continues at coordinate 42,922 of JBBIOM010000008.1, read as the reverse complement.
CCTTGATGCGCCCCAGGTACAGCAGGCACGCGCCCAGCACCGCGCCCGTGTGCCCTGCGCTGACGACGGCGTCGGCACGGCCCTCCCGGACTTGCTGCACGGCCAGGGCGATGCTGCTCCGACGCTTCCTGCGCAGTGCCATCGCCGGGTGCTCATGCATCTCGATGACATCGAGGGCTTCGACGATCTCAATCGCGGACTCGCCCGCACCGATGCGGCGAAGCTCAGTCGCGATCCTGGCGGGGTCGCCCACAAGCACCGGCCGCACGCCGAAGTCACGAGCGGCATGCATCGCTCCCTCCACGATGGCGCCGGGAGCGTGATCCCCGCCCATCGCGTCCACGGCGATCCTCATCGCCGCGTCGGCGCCTTCGGCACTACGCTTCCTTCTTCTTCGACTGGCGGCTCTTTATTGTGATCACTTCACGCCCGCCATAGAAGCCGCAGGAAGGACAGGCCCGGTGTGGAGTTATCCGGGCCTTGCACTGCGGACACGTGATAAGGTTGATCGCCGCTGCCTTCCACTGGCTTCGGCGGGACCCCGTTCTTGACTTCGGATGTCGTCTCTTCTGTGCCACCAAACTCCCTCCAACGTCTCCGCGCCTGGGCGCGCAATCACCCGCACGCGCACCGGCCGGATCTCAGATCGGCCCCGCACGTGCCGCACAGCCCGGGGCAATCGGGGCTGCAGCGCGCCGACAGGGGCAGCGCCAGGACCAGTAGCTCTCGAGCCAAAGCATCCACGTCCAGCGCGGCTGCGCCGTGCCCCGTCGCGAGGAACTCGCCGCCTTCCCAGGCCAGGTTCTCCTGCACGTGCGCCTCGACCACGACGCGGAACGGCCTCGCGCAGCGGTCGCATGTCAGATCCACCCGCGTCTGCAACCTGCCCTCCACGCGCAGGGAATCCCCCAGGTTGGCGAGCGAGAGGGTTCCCTCGACGGGCCCGACGAACGGCGTCTCGTCTATCCCGCTTGCCACCGGCTCATGGCATCTCACGACGAGCACGGAGCCGCGTTCGGCGCGTACGGAGCGGAGATCCACTCTCACGGCAGGCGCGCTTCACAGAACATGCCCATTATAGGGACCTCGTTTTTCGAGTGTCAATGAACTGCCGCCGCTCACGCCCCCCTGCTTCGCGCCCCCGTCGAGCGCAGCACCTCCTGTCCCCGGCGGATCGCGGCCAGGACCCTCTCCGTCTCGGCCTCCAGGCGCGCAAGCACCGTGGCGGCATACTCGTCCGCCCCCCGCTGGATGCGTTCGGCCTCACGCCTCGCCTCCTCTTTCAGGGCGGCGCCCTCGGCTTCGCACCCGCGGGCCAGGCCGGCCTCGGCAAGCGAGCGCGCGTGCGCCTGCGCGTCCAAGACGATCCGGCGCGCCTCCTCCCGGGAGCGCGCCAGGGACAGCGACGCCTCCTCCATGAGCCGGGACGCCTGGTGCAGTTCCCTGGGCAGCGCCGCGCGCGCCATTCGAATCAGGCCCAGGATCTCGTCCTCCATGGCCTTGCGGCGATCGCCCGGGAGGCCCGCCAGATGACGCCGCAGCGCGCTCTCGAGCCGATCGAGCAGTTCGAGCACTGTGTCCACGGGCTACTCCCGCCTCGGCCACCGGGCCTGAAGGCGCTCGGCGACCGCCGGGGGCACCAGCCCGCTCGCGTCACCACCCAGCACCGACACCTCGCGGATCAGCGATGATGAGATGAACGCAAACTCCGGATCGGCGATGAACAGCAGCGTGTCGAGGTCTGGGGCGAGCAGGCGGTTCATCGCCGACTGCTTGAGCTCGTAGTCGAAATCCCCGACGGCGCGCAGGCCCTTTATCAGGCATGTCGCTCCGCGCGAGCGCGCGAAGTCAACGGTCAGCCCATTGTAGGACGCGACCTCCACCGTGGGCATCACCGCCAGCGCCTCACGCAGCATCGCCACGCGGTCCTCGAACTTGAAGGAACCCAATCCCTTGTCGATGTTCTCCGCAACCGCCACGATGACCCGGTCGAACAGTCGGACTGCCCTCCGGATGACCTCCATGTGTCCGTGGTGAACGGGATCGAAGCTCCCAGGGTAGACGGCGGTGCGCATGCCGGCTCCTTTCTCCCGCGCAGTGCGGGGGCGGTCGCTTTTTCGAATGAACCACAGCGCGGTCTCGCCGTACCGCGCCTCTCGCGCCACCTCGTGGCCGGCAGGCAGAACGGGCCTGTCCCTCCAGTGCCCCTCTGCCACAACCAGCCCCCCAGGGGCCAGGACCCCGGAGTCGGCGATCGCAGCCAGGGATCGGGTTACGAGCCCCGTCCCGTATGGGGGGTCGAGGAGCACCAGATCGTACGCCTCGCCCGCACGGCCCAGGCGGCCTGCCGCCTCCAGGGCATCCCCGCGCAGCACAACTGCGCAACGTCTCATCCCCAGGCGTTCCAAGCGCTCCCGCAGCGCCCGCGCCTGCGCCGCGTCGTGCTCCACGAAGACCACGCGGCACGCGCCCCGCCGGAGGGCTTCTACGCCCAGCGCTCCGCTCCCCGCGAACAGGTCGAGCACGCGCCGCCCGACCACCCACTCTCCCAGGGAATCGTACAACCCGGTGCGCACCCGCGCAGACGTGGGGCGCACCTGGCCGCGCGCCTCCCTGCGCGGGGCCCCGCCCGGGGGCCTGCGGCGCGGGCTCACCGCGCTCAGCCCACCGAGGCCAGGCCGGCGCGCGCCGCCAGGTGACATCGCGCCGCGTTCCCCAACCCCGCCATCTCGGGAGAGACAAGCTCGGGGTCCAACCCCAGCAATGCCTCCGCCTCCTTCCGTGCTTCCTCCAGCAGGGCGAGATCTCCTATCGGGTCGGCCACCCGTAGTCCTCCCACGCCGTGCTGGCGGACACCCAGGATCTCCCCTGGCCCGCGCAGCCGCAGGTCCTCCTGGGCGATACGGAACCCGTCGTTGGTCACAAGCATCGCCTCGAGCCGGCGCCTCCCAACCTCTGTCGTGGGATCGGAGATGAGCACGCAGTATGAGCGCGTCGGCCCGCGCCCGACGCGGCCGCGCAACTGGTGGAGCTGGGCAAGCCCGTAGCGATCGGCATCCTCGATGATCATGATCGAGGCGTTGGGGATGTCAATCCCCACCTCGATCACGGTGGTGGCCACGAGCACGTCAATCGCCCCGCCGTGAAGCGCCCGCATCCGCTCCTCCCGCTGCGAAGGGGGGAGGCGGCCGTGCAGCACGTCCAGCCTCACGCCGCCAAGCGGCCCGGCCGCCAGTTCGCGCGCCAGCTCCACGGCCGATCGCACCTGCAGCGCCTCGGATTCCTCGATCAGCGGGCACACGACGAAGGCCTGCCGGCCCTGCGCGACCTGATCGCGAACGAAGGCGTAAACCGCGGGCCTGCTGGAAGCGGGGCGCACCAGGGTCTTGACGGGATGCCGCCCGGGCGGCATCTCGTCAAGCACCGACACGTCGAGGTCGCCGTAGACCGTGAGCGCCAGGGTCCGCGGGATGGGCGTCGCGGTCATCACCAGGACATCAGGGGCAGGGCCCTTCTGCCGTAGCCGCGAGCGCTGCACCACTCCGAACCGATGCTGCTCGTCCACGACAGCCAGGCCAAGACGCTCGAAGACCACCCCTTCTTCCAGCAGCGCGTGCGTGCCCACGACGACGCAGCGTTCCCCGCGCCGCAGCGCGCCCTGCACATCGCTCCGTTCGGCGCCGTTTGCGCTACCGGTCAGCAGGTGAACACCCACCCCTTGGGGCGCCAGCATGCGCGACAGGGTCAGGAAGTGCTGGCCAGCCAGGATCTCGGTCGGAGCCATCAGCGCTCCCTGGTAGCCGCCCTCCACGCAGGCCAGCATCGCCGCGGCGGCCACGATCGTCTTGCCGGATCCCACGTCCCCGTGCAGGAGCCGGTTCATCGGCGCCTGTCCCCGCATGTCGCCCAGGACCTCGCCGATCACGCGCTTCTGCGCGCCAGTGGGCTCAAACGGCAGCCCTGCCAGGAACCGGGCCACGGCGGCGTCGAACGGCGCATACGCGGCCCGCCTGGGAGTCAGGCGAAGCACGCGCCGCTGCTGGAGGATCCCAAGCTGCAGGATGAGCAGCTCCTCGAAGGCCAGCCGGCGACGCCCCTCGGCTGCGGCCTGCTCGTCCTCGGGGAAGTGCGCGGCCCACAGGGCCTGCGTCAGGTCGTAGAGGCGCAGGCGGCGGCGCAGCTCCTCGGGCAGGAGTTCTGGGATCTCGGGCGCGTACGTCGAGAGGGCCGCGCGCAGGATCGTCCGGAGCGAGCGTTGCGGCAGCCCCTCGGTCGAGGGATAGACTGGCACCAGCCGGCCGGAATGCCACGCCCCGGCGTCCGCCTCCAGCACCTCCACCTCCGGCGACACGAACTGAAGCCCCCTACCGAACCGCTCGACCCGGCCGTAGAGACTGACCTGCCGGCCCCGGGCCAGGCGCTGTCCCAGGTAGGGCTGGTTGAACCAGATCGCGTGCGCGGCGCCCGTGGCGTCCACCACCCCGGCCCTCACCAGCGTGGTGCCGCGGTGCGTGCGAACCGTCTGCACGCGCTCGACGCGCACGATCGCTACCTGGTAGGCGCCCTCGGTCAGCCGGCAAAGCGGCGTGGGGTTGCGCCGGTCTTCGTGACGGCGGGGAAGGTGCAGGAGCAGGTCGTGGACCGTCGCGATCCCCAACCGCGACAACTGCGCCGCCCGCGAGGGCCCCACGCCCCGCAGGTACTGCACGGGGCTACGCGGATCCGGCCGCCGCGCCGACGCTGTGACAGGGTGTGGGCCGCTGGATGCCTCTGGGCGTCTGCTCATCTCTCGCCGACCTGGAATCGGTCGCAGGTCTGGCTTCAAGTTCGGCGCGCCTCTGGGCTCTCCTTGCACGGTTGCGAACCCGATGGGGCTGTGCTAGAATCCGGCCGTCATTCGACGGCCGGGCGAAGGAAAGCGAAGGGGTGTGCAATGGCACGACGTTGCGCGATCTGTGGGAAGGGGCCGGTGGCCGGGGGCAGTTTCAGCCACTCGCACGTGCGAACGCGGCGCCGGTTCCTGCCGAACCTCCAGAAGGTCAAGGTCAGGATTCAGGGAGTCGAGAAGCGCGCTGTGGTATGCACCTCGTGCCTCAAGTCGCGGCGCGCCAGCCGTTCAAGGTAGCCGCCTCGTCCCCGCCTGCGCTCCGCGCCGACGCCGCGAACACACGCGCGATCTCGCCCGCGCCGAACTCGTAGCGCTCACCGCAGAACCGACAGCGCACGTCCACCTTGCCCTGCTCACGCAGCAGCCGGTCGCTCTCGGAACGCCCCAGCGCGATCAGAACGCGCGCCACCTTGTCCGGACCGCACCGGCATTCGAATCGCACCGGACGGCGCTCGAGAACCGCCATCGGCAGATCCCCCAGCGCCAGGCTCAGCATCTCCTCGGGCGGCGCGCCCGATCTGATCATCTGCGTCACCGGCGGCAATGCACGCGCCCGCCCGTCCAGGAAGGCGGGAAGCGTCGCCGGGGCTCCCGGGAGTATCTGGAGCAACCACCCTCCGGCTGCGAGCACCTCCCCGTCGGGCGCAACCATGACGCCCACCGCGACCGCGGAGGGAACCTGCTCGCTGGCCACCAGGTAGGAGGCCAGGTCCTCTCCCACCTCGCCTGAGACGAGCGGCACGCTCCCCTGGTACGTATCTCGGAGTCCCAGATCGCGCGTGACGTGGATCGTGCCCGCCCTCCCTACGGCGGAGGCGACGTCCAGCTTGTTGGCAGGCGTGGGCGGGAAGTGCACGCCGGGATGCGTCACGTAGCCACGGAGGGCGCCCTCGGCGGTGCTCTCGGCGATGACCGGTCCCAACGGGCCGTCGCCCAGAATGCGCAACATCACGCTCTGACGGGCCTTCAGCCCGCAGCCCAGCATCGCGACCGCACAGAGGGTCCTCCCGAGCGCGGCGGTCGCCGTGGGGAGCGTCCCATGCCTGCGCCTGGCCTCCTCCACGACCCCCGTAGCGCAGACCGCGCAGGCCAGGACCGAGCCGTGGGCGCCGATCGCGCGTGCGATCACGTCCAAGGCGGCGTCTCCAGGATGCGCCACAGCTCGTCGCGGTCAGGCGGCACCAGCGCCGCGCTCCTGCCCCCGCGCACAACCGTGCGACCACCTGCTCCCAACTGCCCGACGACCGCGGCAACGATGCCGGAGCGCACCAGCTCCCCCATAACCCGATCGGGATCAGGAGTGGCAATCAGCATGGCGCCGCTCCCGATGAGGCCCATCGGATCGGCACGCAGCGCCGCGCAAATCGCGGCGGTCTCGGGTTGCACCGGGACCAGGTCGGCGTCCAACCGTACCCCGCAGCCCGAGGCCTCGGCCAGTTCCCAGATCCCGCCCAACACGCCGCCCTCGGTGACGTCGTGCATCGCTGTCGCCCCGCACCTGGCGCCTATTCGCCCCTCGGGCACCACGCTTAGCAGGTCGAGGAATCCGCTGGCGCGCGCGAGCGTGTCCTCTCCCAGGAGCGGCCGCAGGTGCGCGGACAGGTCGGCGGCGAGAATCGCCGTGCCCTCGATGCCTGCCCCTTTGGTGAGGATCACGGCGTCGCCCGGGCGAGCGCCGCCCGCTCTAACGTATCCGTCGACCGGCGCCCGCCCTATGGCCGCGACCACGACCAGCGGCCTGGTCAAGCCCGGCGTCACCTCGGTGTGCCCACCGATGATCTCTGCCCCGACGGCGCTGGCCGCGGCGCCGGCCTCGCGCATGATCCTGTCGAGATCCTCCTCGGCGCTGGAGGCTGCCAGCAGCAGGGTCAACAGCAACCCGACGGGCTCGGCGCCCGAGGCAGCCAGGTCATTGCACGCCACGTGCACGGCGAGCCGGCCGATGTGCTCGACCGCTCCCGTGATCGGATCGCAGGTGGCGACACAGACCTCGCGGCCGAAGGCGATGATCGCGCAGTCGTGCCCGATCCCGGCGTGCTCGAGAACGTCGCTCCTGCACCCGAGGTATGGAAAGACCCGCCTGGACAGTTCGGCCGGGGAGAGCTTGCCGATCCGCATCAATGTCGCCCTGGCAGCGCCCGGCCGAAGGCCACGGAGACAGCGAGGCCAGCTGCGATCCCCACCGACACCTGAACGATGTTGTAGGGTACCTCGGTGAGGGCGGCGGGCACTCCCAGGCCGAGAAGGTACGCCTGCGTCGCGAAGTAGCCGGCCACCATTAGCAAGCCACCGGCCATCATCGCGAAGACCCTGGAAGCGACCGGGGCTCCGCCGGCGAGGCGCAGGAGCAGCGCACCCGCGATCGCACCCACCACTAGCAGACCCGCCGCGGCGCGCACGGCCAGAGCCTCTCCTGTCACCAGGGCCGCTGCGGCGAGTGCGCCCGCGCCCAGGCCGAACCACCCGACCCGTGGGCTGACCGCGCGCGCCACTAGGCCCACAACCAATCCCTCCAGGCCCTTGATTACGAGCGTGAACGGCGCGTAGTGGGCGTAGCCGAGCGAGAGATCGGCCAGCGCCGAGCCGACCCCGCCCGCCAGGGCGCCGACCAGGGGTCCGTAGAGCAGCGCCGACGCATAGACGGCGGCCTCGCCGAGGTTGAAGAACCCCTTTGTTTGCGGAATGGGGATCGCGAAAGCCCGCGTGACGACGAAGACAAGCGCGGTCATCACGCCCGAGCGCGCGAGTTCTCTCGCCTTCACGACTGCTTACCTCGCCGCGCTATGCGTGCACCCTTGGAACGATGCTGACGAGATTCTGGAGCAGTCGGTGGCTCACCTCCAGCGCATGGCAGCCGTCCCCGGCGCTCACCAGCGGGCGGGCCTCTCCCCGCACGCAGGCAATGAAGTGCGCGATCTCGGTACGCAACGGCTCCTCGCCATCCAGCACGATGCGCTGGTGCTCGCCGTTGTAACGCCGGACGCTGATGGTCTCCCGAAGGTAGTCGAGGTGAACCGCGCAGTCGGCCATCGTGACCTCGGTGTCCACGGCCTTGACCGCCGCTACGCGGCTCGCGGTCAGCGTGATCCTGCAGCCGCTCTCCATGGTGAGGTGGCCCACGGCCAGGTCCTCGTGGCTGTTGTGCACGCGCACACCTACTCCGCCCACCTCAACGACCCGGCCGGGAGCAAGCGAGAGCACGATGTCGATGTCGTGAATCATCAGGTCCAGCACCACGCCCACGTCCATTACCCGTTGTGGATCGTAGGGGCGAACGCGCCGCGCCTGGATGCAGAGGGGCTCGGACACAATCTCGCGCATGCGATGCACGGCCGGCTTGAATCGCTCGACGTGCCCCACGAGCATCACGGTGCCGAAGCGCTCGGTGAGGGCGACCAGGCGCCTCGCCTCGTCTACGGTTGCGGCCATCGGCTTCTCGAGCAGCACGTGCGCGCCGGCCTCGATGAAATCGCGGGCCACCTGGTAGTGGTGCACCGTCGGGACCACCACGCTGACAGCGTCCACCCGCCCGATCATCTCACGGTAGTCCATGAATCCCCTGGCTTCGAAGCGGCCCGCCGCAGCCTGCACTTCCCTTGGGTCGCTGTCGGCTACGCCGACCAGCGCCACGCCCGGCATTGCTGACAGGATCCGGGCGTGATGCCGTCCCCATTGCCCCAGGCCGACCACGCCCACTCGAAGGGGATGACCGCTCACGACTGATCCTCGGGAAACGCCCGCACGGCGGAAATCACCCTGGCCAGATCATCCTCGCTCAGGCTTGGGTGGACCGGAAGAGAAAGCACCTCACCGACAAGACGCAACGCGTTCGGATACGTTCCGTCGAGGCCCAGCCGGCGGTACGCCGGGGTCTGGGTGACCAGCGACGGGTAGTACACTCGAGCGCCGATTCCGGCGCCGGCCAGGTGGGCGATGAGCGCATCCCTGCCCCGACGTACGCGCACGGTGTACTGGTTGTAGACGTGGCGCATCCCTTCCGGCTCCTCCGGCAGATCCAACCAGGGCAGTCCGCGCAGGCCATCCGAGAGCCGGCGCGCGTTCTCCCTGCGCTGCCGGTTGCGGTCCTCCAGCGCCGCAAGCTGGATCGTGCCCATGGCCCCCGCCATCTCGGTCATCCGGTAGTTGAATCCGACAACCTCGTAGGCGTACTCCGCCTCGCCCCGGGGATCCACGAACAACCGGGCCTTCCGCGCCACGTCCGGATCGGACGTGGTCAGCATCCCGCCCTCGCCGGTCGTCATGTTCTTGGTCGGGTAGAAACTGAAGATCGCGGCGTCCCCAAACGACCCTACACGCCTCCCGCCGGAGGCGGCGCCGTGCGCCTGCGCGCAATCCTCGATCAACAGGGCACCGTATCGGTCGGCAAGCGCGCGCAGCGCCACGACGTCAGATGGCAGCCCGTAGAGATGCACCGCCAGGATGGCGCGGGCGCCGCCTCGCCGCAGCTCGTCCTCCACCGCGCCGGGATCGAGGTTGCAGGTCTGGGGATCCACGTCCACGAAGACCGGCTGCGCGCCCGCGTGAATCACGGCATTGCTGCTGGCCGCGAAGGTGAAAGGCGTGGTCACGACGCGATCGCCGGGACCTACACCCAGTGCGAGCATCGCGACCTGCAGCGCCGAACTGCCCGATGAGGTGGCGACCGCGTGGGGAACACCTATGTAGGCAGCGAAAGCCGCCTCGAACTCCGCGACCCGGCGTCCCGCGATCAGACTGCCGGAGTCGAGGACCTCAACGACCTGCCGTTTCTCTTCCTCGCCGATCACCGGTCGGGCGATTGAGATCGCCGCCGTGGTGCGTGGGGTCATGCATCACTCCCTGACGGTTTCTGTGGGCCACGCCCCATCCTATAGTCTCCTGCGGGCAGGCCCGGTCTTCTCCCGCCGGCCCACCGCGGAAATCTCAAGGCGACGCTGTCTCCAGCTGTCCCTTGAGCGCCGCCAGCATGCTCTCGCAGTTCTTGCGCATCAAGACCTTCACGAGGGAACTGAGAAGAGCACCCGCCAGAGGGATATCCATCTCGAACTCGACCTCCATGGACGTGAGGACCCCCTCGGGCGTCTCCTCGAAGCGCCAGGTACCCTCGTACTTGCTGAAGTCCCCGGACCGCAGCTTGAACGCGCAGACCCGCCGCGCGTCATCCCACTCGTCCTCCTCCACCCATCGGATCCGCCGCCCCTGAACGCGGCCTACCCATTCTGTGACGGTGCCGGTCGCGTGACGCTCGATCACGGTCACGCTGTCGAGATCAGGCATGAACTGGGGAAAACGCTCGACATCCTTGGCGAGCGCGTAGACCCGCTCCACGGGTGCCCGGATTGCCGTCGAAGCTTCGACTCTGGCCACGGTCCCACCCCCAATGACGCCTCTTGCCTACTTGGGCTTCCCGTACTTGACCGAGAACTCCTCGTCGGACAGGGCATAGAAGTCCTTGTTCATCTCGGTGAAGCGCTTGTCTTCCTCGGGCACATCCGCGTCGGCGAAGATCGCCCCGTTGGGGCAGGCAGAGACGCAGGCGCCACAGTCGATGCAATCGTCGGGATGGACGTAGAGCATGTCCGCGCCCTCTTGTATGCAGTCAACGGGGCACACCTCGACGCACGCCTTGTCTTCCTTGGTGCACTTGCCGGTTATCGTGTAGGACATGTGCGCGCCTCCTTGCAGGAGTGTGATGTGGAGCACTCTGCCGGCTCGCCGTGCGAGCCGGACTCGATTCGTCGGGCATGCACCAGAAATCCGGTGTGCGCGACCATACGGTGGGCAGGACGGACGCTCTGTCCGTCCACATTCCAGGGTCGGAGGAGGGACTCCACGGTCTCGATCAGCGCGAACGCCCGGCTCGCGCCGAGCGCCTCAACGGTCCGCTGGACCTGAACGGTCGTCGGGAGATAGGACAGGAAGATCCCTCCGGGACGCAGCGCGGATGCGGCCGGTCCCACAACCCGCCACGGCTCGGGCAGGTCCAGCACCAGGCGGTCGATCGGGGCGTCGGGGATTCCGGTGGTGACGTCGTGCAGCCGCAGCACGAGCGAGGGCGTCTCGCCCATGAACCGGGCGATGTTGCGCGCCGCGGTGCGCTGGAAATCCTCGCGAACCTCGTACGAGAACACTCGGCCGTCGGGTCCGACCGCGCGCAGGAGGGTCATGGTCAGCGCCCCGGAACCGGTACCGGCCTCGGCGACCACGGCGCCGGGGTAGATGTCAGCGAGCATCAGTATCAGCGCCAGATCCTTGGGGTAGATCACCTGCGCCCCGCGGGGCATGTGCAGGACGTAGTCGGCAAGCGTCGCGCGGGTCGCGACCAGCCGTTCTCCGCGCGAACTCTCCACGCACGCGCCGTCGGGAGCGCCGATCAGGTCGGCGTGGGCGATCATGCCTCCCCGCAGATCGCTGGTGCCGCCCTCGGCCAGCCAGATCAGGTAGGATCGCCTCTTGCGGTCCACGAGCAGGACCGGATCCCCCGCCGCCAGCGCGCCGACGGTCATGGCGTCGAGGGAACCTCCGCGCCAGGACGCGCGCCCGCGCGTGCCATCATGCGGCAGAAGGCGCAGACCTCTCCGGTCGTGGGCTCGTCGCACCACCCGCAGGGGCGCAGCAGCACGGCGCCGCCGGCTTGCAGCGCCGGCGCCAGGCGATCGAGGAAGCCCCAGTAGAAGGCCTGTTTGGTGCCCGCTCGGGCCGCCTCCAGGCTGTTCAGCACCTCCTTGTGCACTAGCGAACGGGCCCCCCGGCTGTGCGGGCACTCCTCAATCACGTAGTCAATGTTTCTGAGGAGGGCGTATGCCGCGCTCTCGCGCTCACTCGTGCGGTAGAGGGGCTTCACCCTGCGAACCAGGTGCGGGTGCGTCTGCTCGAGCACCGGCGCCTGGCGTGCGAGCTGCTCCATGCTCCAGTGCAGGAGGTTCCCCAGCAGCACCGCGGCCTCATCGTCCAGGTTGTGCCCGGTGGCGACCGCGGTGAAACCGGCGCGGCGCGCCGTTCTGTTGAAGAGATAGCGCTTCACGAGCCCGCAGGCGGAGCAGGGTTGGCGCCCGCTGGCGCTCGCGATCGCCTCGATGCCCGTCCCGTACTCGGCACGGAGGTCCACGACCAGCAGCCGCGCCCCCCTCGTCCGTGCGAACTCCTCGGTCTTCGCGCGCGAGGACCGCGAGTAGTCGCCGATGCCCAGGTCCACGTGCAGCCCGGCGGCGTCATCGCCCCGTCGCAGCAGAACGTCCCACAACGCCAGGCTATCCTTGCCGCCGGAGACCGCCACGAGTATCCGCTCTGCGGGCCCAAACATCCTCTGCGTGGTGATCGCACGGTGAACCTGCCCTTCGAAGAACTCGAGGAAGTGCCCCGCGCAGTAGGCGGCGCGGTGGCGGCGCACCTCGACGACGGCGGCCTCGCGGCACTTCAGGCAGCGCACGGCGCCCCGCCCGCTGCCCCGCCGGAGATCACGGGACGGATCTCGATTTCGTCGTCATCGCCCACCACGGCGTCCGCGGTCAGGAGTGCGCCCCCGCGTATCACCAGGTAGGACTCCGGGTTCATCCCCATCTCGGTGAGCACCTCCAAGACCCGTCGCCCGCCCCGGACCTCCAGATCGCGGCGCGGGTTGTGCAGGCGCACCTTCACGCCGCGACCCCCCTGGGCCGAATGTGCTCCTTCACCCATTGTACGATTTCCGAGAGGGACGTACCGGGGCAGAAGACCCGCCTTATGCCGGCCTCCGCCAGCCCCGGGACATCCTCCTCGGGGATGATCCCGCCGCCGAACACCGCGATCTCCGCGGCGCCCTGCTCCGCGAGCAGGGCGGTGACACGAGGAAACAGCACGTTGTGTGCCCCCGAGAGTATGGACAGGCCGATGGCGTCGACATCTTCCTGAACGGCTGCGGCCACGATCATCTCCGGCGTCTGGTGAAGCCCGGTGTATATCACCTCGCACCCGGCGTCGCGCAGCGCGCGCGCCACGACCTTCACCCCCCGGTCGTGCCCGTCCAATCCGGGCTTGGCCAGCAGGATGCGAACGGCGCGTGCCATCGTGATTCTCCTCTCGTTGCCCCGGTTCAAATGAAGGCGGGTTCGCGGTACTCGCCGTAGACTCCCCGGAAGACGTCGCAGACCTCGCCCAGCGTGGCGTACGCCTTCACGCACTCTAGCACGTGCTCCATCGTGTTGCCACCGTCCCGGGCGGCGCGCCGCAGCGCGTCCAGGCTGCCCTCCACGCGCGCGTTGTCCCGGCTTGCGCGCAGATCGCGCGTGCGCGCGGCCTGCCGGCGCTCGGTCTCCGGGTCTATGCGCAGGATCGGGATCGCTGGCTCATCCGCGGCCCCGAACTCGTTCACGCCGACGATGATTCTCTCACGCCGCTCCACCTGCTGCTGGAAGCGATAGGAGGCCTCGGCGATCTCGCGCTGCGGATACCCGGCTTCCACAGCCGCCACCATCCCGCCCATCTGGTCGATCTTGCGTATGTACTCCCAGGCGGCCTCTTCCATGGACGAGGTAAGCGCCTCGACGAAGTACGAGCCCCCCAGCGGGTCCACCGTCGCCCGCACGCCGCTCTCGTGCGCCAGGATCTGCTGCGTGCGCAGCGCCACGGTGACCGCCTCTTCGGTGGGCAACGCGTAGGTCTCGTCCATCGAGTTCGTGTGCAGCGACTGCGTCCCGCCTAGCACGGCTGCCAGTGCCTGGATGGCCACGCGGGCGATGTTGTTCAGGGGCTGCTGCGCCGTGAGGGACACGCCCGCGGTCTGGGCATGGGTGCGGAGCCACCACGACCTGGGTTCCTTCGCGCCAAACCTCTCGCGCATGATCCTCGCCCAGGTCCTGCGCGCGGCCCGGAACTTGGCGATCTCCTCGAAGAAATCGTTGTGGACGTCGAAGAAGAACGACAGCCGCGGCGCGAAGGCGTCCACATCGAGGCCTGCGGCGAGCCCGGCCTCGACGTAGGCGATCCCGTCGGCCAGTGTGAAGGCCAGCTCCTGCACCGCGGTGCTCCCGGCCTCCCGGATGTGATATCCGCTGATGCTGATAACGTTCCAGCGCGGCAGTTCACGCGTACCGAACACGAGCATGTCCTGTATCAGGCGCAGGCTGGGCCGAGGCGGTACGATCCATTCCTTCTGCGCGATGAACTCCTTGAGCATGTCGGTCTGCGTGGTCCCGCCCAGCATGTCGCGGGGTATGCCCCGCCTGTCGGCCATCGCGACGTACATCGCCAGCAGCACGTTGGCCGGGGCGTTTATCGTCATCGAGGTGGTCACCCGATCCAGGGGGATGCCCGCGAAGAGCACCTCCATGTCCGCGAGGGAATCGACGGCAACCCCCTCGCGGCCCACCTCGCCCAGCGCCCGGGGATGGTCCGAGTCGTAGCCCATCAGCGTCGGCATGTCAAACGCGACCGAGAGGCCGGTCTGTCCCTGCTCCAGGAGGTAGTGGAAGCGCCGGTTGGTGTCCTCGGCCGTCCCGAAGCCCGCGAACTGCCGCATGGTCCACAGCCGGCCCCTGTACATGGTGGGGTGAATGCCACGGGTGTAGGGATACTCCCCGGGCGTGCCCGGATCACCACCGCCGGGAAGCCCGGCCAGATCGTCGGCCGTGTAGACTACCTTCACCGGGATCCCCGAGAGCGTCTGCATCAGCGACTCCTGTCAACGCTTCGATCCAGCAGCTCGGCGACGTCCAGGGGCCGGATTCCGCCTTCCAGCGCGGCCACGCCGTCCTCGATCATGAGCATGCAAAACGGGCAGGCGGTGGCGACGATCTGGGCCCCGGTCTGGACGGCCTGCTCGGTGCGCACGTGGTTGATGCGGCGTCCGGTCCTGTCCTCGGACCAGTAGAGACCTCCGCCAGCGCCGCAGCAGAACCCTCCCTCACGGCACCTCGACATCTCCACGGTTCGTACGCCCGGGATCGCTCGGAGCACCCGGCGCGGGGCCTCGTACTCGCCGTTGTGCCGGCCCAGGTAGCAGGGATCGTGGAAGGCGACGGCGGCCTGCACCGGCGCAGAGGGTGCGATGCGACCCTCCTCCACGAGGTGCGCGAGCAGCCGCGCGTGGTGCCAGACCTCGTACTGCCCGCCCATCTTCGGGTAGGTGTGCTTGAACGTGTTGTAGCAGTGCGGGCAGACCGTCACGATCTTCCCCACGCCGTATCGGTTGAGCGTTTCGATGTTCTGGCGCGCCAGCGTCTGGAACAGGTACTCGTTGCCCACGGCGCGCGCCGGGTCGCCGGTGCAGACCTCCTCGTCGCCCAGGATGCACAGGTCCACCCCCGCGGCCCGCAGCAGGCGCACCAGCGCGCGCAGCGTTGAGTGGTTCCGCTCGTTCAGCGCCGCGGCGCAGCCGACCCAGAGCAGCCACTCCCCCCTCTCGCCGCGCGGCAGCGACCGCACCTCGACGCCCTCGGTCCACGCCGTGCGCGAGATCCCGGCACCGCGGAAGGGATGGCCCCTGGCCTCCAGGCTGCGCAGCGCCTCCGCCATGAGATCCGGAACCACGGCCTCCTCCATGGCCAGGTACCGTCGCATCTCCACTATCTTGGGCACGTGCTCGATGAACACCGGGCACGCCTCCATGCATGCCAGGCACGTCGTGCATCCCCACAGCGCCTCGGACTGCACGACCTGACCGGCCAGAACCCTTTCCGAAGCCCCGCGCGTGCGATTCATCTCGTCGCGCAGGTCCAGCACAACCTGCATCGGGGAGAGGAGCTTTCCCGTGGCGTCGGCAGGACACGCGGCGCTGCAGCGGCCGCACTCCGTGCACACGTCCAGGTCAAAGAGGTCCTTCCAGGAGAACTCGGAGAAGGCGAATGCGCCGAAGCGCTCGGCCCGATCGAAATCCACCAGGCGCGGGCTGCCCGCGTCCGCGAGCGGCCGCATGTAGACGTTTGCGGGCGCGAGCAGCAGGTGAAACAGCTTAGAGCGCGGGATGTACGCGATGAAGAGCATTGACAGCGCGAAGTGCGCCCACCACAGAAACGCGTGGCCGCCGCGTATCGCGCCAGGCCCCATGCCCAGGAGGCCGGCTAGAAGCGATACCTGATGGCCTACCGGCGACCAGCGGCCCCACGGATCACCGGTCCCGGCGATGCGCAGCCCCTCGACCAGGAAGCCCGTGACCAGGATGGCCTCCAACAGCCAGAGGATCACGCCGTCGGCGAGGATCCCGCGCCGCAGCCTGGGAGGCCTGACGAGGTAGCGCATCACCAGGGCCGCGGCCACGCCCGCTGCCGCGGCCAGGCCCATCAGGTCCAGGGTCAGCGACTGGAAGTACAGGTAGAATGTCCCGCGCATTACGGGCAGCCGCAGATCGGCCTGGATCAGCACTACCACCGTCCCCGCCAGCAGGAAGGCGAATCCCCAGAACAGCGCGAGGTGGTAGAGCCCGGGCGCGCGTTCCGTCAGCAGCCTCCTGTGTGCTGCTACGTGGAGCAGCACCGAGCGCAGGCGCGGCCAGATGGGGCGGAGGCGGTCTGCGGGCTGCCCGCGCCGCCACATACGAAAATGCTGGTAGATGCCGTGGCCGCAGGCGAACAAGGCCAGCGCCGCCAGCAGGTACATCACGACCACGCCGGCCTGGCTGATATTCCAGTATATCTCGCGCGTGGGTGTCAGCGGGTCCATGTCACCGGGTCAGGCCAAGGGCAGCCCTGGCAGGCTACTGGCCCCTCATCTCCCTTATCTTTGCGACCAGTGCCGGAACGATCTCCTTGTAGTCCGCGACGATGCCCAGATGGGCGACCGAGAAGATCGGCGCTTCCGCGTCCCGGTTGATCGCGACGATCAGGCGCGAGCCGGACACCCCTGCCACGTGCTGCGTGGCGCCGGAGATCCCCACGGCCATGTAGAGCGCGGGACGGATGGTCTTGCCGGTCTGCCCGACCTGCCAGGTCAGAGGCACCCACCCTGAGTCAGCCGGCGGCCGCGACGCCCCAACCGCGCCGCCCAGCACCGAGGCCAGTTCGCCCAGCTGCGCGAAGCCCTCGGGTCCTCCCATGCCGCGCCCGCCGCCGATCACGACCTGCGCGTCTTCCAGCCCCACGTCCGATTGCTCGCGCAGAACCTCGCGCACGCGCGAGGATAGCTCACCCTGCTGCAACTCCACCGACAGATCCTCCACGCTCCCAGCGACCGGATCGGGCGCCGGTGCATCGAGCGACCTGGGCTTCAGCGACAGCACCGCGGGCCGTCGGGTGACCGCCAGGGTGGCCACGGCCCTCCCCCCATAGACCTGCCGGCTCGCGACCACGGCCCCGTCGGCGCTCGCCAGATCGGAGCACTCGGTCACCAGGGCCGCCCCGAGCCGCCACGCCAGGCGCACCGCGAGGTCGCGCCCCATCGTGTCGGCGCTCACCAGGATGATCTCGGGGTTCTCCCTTCGCGCCACCTGCTCGAGCGCGCGCAGGTAGGCGTCCGACTCGCCCACGGTCAGAAGCGGGTGATCCACGCGCAACACCCGGGCCACGCCGTGCTCGTGCAGGGCCTGGGGCGCCGTAGCCAGCCCGGGTCCGGTGCCGAGCAGCAGGCCGGTCACGCCCAGACCGAGCGGACCGCGGATGGCGTGGGCCCCGGCCACCAGCTCGAGGCTCGACCGGCTGAGCGTACCCAGGGGCGCAGTGGCAACTACCAGGATGTCAGGCATCTCTCCGCTCCTTCGCCTACAGCAGTTTCTGGTCGCGCAGCCGTTGCACCAACGCCTCTACCAGTTCGGGGGGCTCGCCGGTCAAGAACTCGCAGCGCGACGTGCGCTCCGGCACCACCACCTGGCGCACCTCGACCCCTGACGCGGGATCGCTCGTCGCCGTCAAGACAAGGTCGGCGGGCGCCCAGGTCTGGACCGGCTTGCGCTTGGCCGCCATGATGTCCTTCACCTTGGGCAGGCGCGGGCGGTTCGACTCGTCGCTTGTGATGGAAAGCACCGCGGGCAGCCGCACCTCGACGAGATGGTGCCCGTCCTCCACCATGCGCCGGACAACGGGCGCGCCGTCCCGCGACTCTATGCGGGAGACAAAGGTCACGCAGGCGACACCCAAATCCTCGGCCAGCAGGGGCGCCACCACCCGCTCCACCCAGTCCGCCGACTCGCACCCGGTCAGGATCAGGTCAACCGAACCCATCCTGCGGATCGCCGCGGCGAGCATGCGGGCCTTCTCGGCCCCGGCTCGCTCCGGAGCCAGGGCGTCATCCACAACCACTGCCTCATCGGCGCCCATCGCAAGCGCCAGCCGTATCGCGTCGCCGACCGCGGCCTGCGCACCCAGCGTCAGCACCTTCACGCCGGCGCCCGAGGCGTCCTTGAGCTGCAGGGCGACCTCGAGGGCGTTCTCGTCATAGGTGGATATGACGAGCGGCCGCCCCTCGCGCACCTGCCTCTGTGTGCCGGGATCCATGGCGAAGTCCTTCGCCGGAAGCTCGGGGTCCACAACCTGCTTCAGACAGACAACGACGTTCATCGCGCCTCCCTCTCTAGGATCTCGCCAGCAGATTCCGTGCTATGACCAGTCTCTGGATCTCGGAGGTGCCCTCGTAGATCTCGGTGATCTTGGCGTCGCGGAAGTAGCGCTCCAGCGGGTAGTCCTGTGTGTACCCGTACCCGCCGAAGATCTGCACCGCCTTGTGGGCCGTCCACATCGCCGTCTCGGAGGCGAAGACCTTGGCCATCGCCGCTTCCCGGGCGCACGGAAGCCCTCTTTGGCGCAGATCGGCGGCGCGATGCGTGAGCAGGCGAGCGGCCTCCAGGCGCGTGGCGGCATCGGCCAGCGTCCACCGCACCGCCTGGAACTCGCCTATGGGCCTGCCGAACTGCTGGCGCTGCTGCGCGTACGCGGCCGCCTCCTCCAGGCAGGCCCGTGCAATGCCCACGGCCTGCGCCGCTACGCTGATGCGGCCGCCGTCCAGGGTGGCCAGGGCGATCCGTCCGCCCTGCCCGCGCTCCCCGAGCAGGTTCTCTTCCGGCACGCGGCAGTCGTCGAGGACGATCTCGGTCGTGGAGGTGCACCGGATGCCCAGCTTCTTCTCGGCCTTCCCCACGCTGATCCCCGGGAACGACTTCTCCACCAGAAACGCGGAGATGCCCCGCGCGCCGGGCTCGCGCTCTGACCGGGCGTAGACCAGGCAGAGGTCCGCCTCTGCGCCGCTTGTCACGAAGATCTTGGTCCCGGACAGATGCCACTGGCCGTCGCGGTGCACCGCGCTGGTGCGCAGCGACATGGCGTCCGAGCCGGAGGTCGGCTCTGTGAGGCAGTAGCACCCCAGGCGGCGGCCCGCGGCGAGATCAGGGAGGTAGCGCCGCTTCTGCTCCTCGCTGCCCCAGCGCAGGATCGGTTCGCAGACCAGCGAGTTGTTCACGCCGACGATCGCCTGGAAGCCCGCGCAGGCCCTGGCCAGTTCCTCCTGGGCAAGCACGTAGGCCATCATGTCCATGCCGGCGCCGCCGTACTCCTCGGGCACGGTCATGCCCATCAGGCCCAGGTCAGCGGCCCTGGTCAGCGCCTCGCGCGGGAACCGGCAGTTCTGGTCCAGATCGGCCGCGATCGGCAGCAGTTCTCGGGTGGCGAACTCCCGGACGGTGGATTGAATCATCCGGTGTTCGTCGCTTGGCAGAACGGACATCCAGCCCTCTCTATCCCCTGTGGATTGTTCTTCGTGAAGTGCGGTCCTTTCCTGCCGCGCTACTGGTACTCGTAGAAGCCGCGCCGGCTCTTGCGGCCCAGCCATCCGGCCAGGACCATCTGACGCAGCAACGGCGGCGCGGCGTAACGGGCGTCCTTGAACTCGGCGAACATGGCCTCGGCGATGTAGTAGGCCGTGTCCAGGCCTACGAAGTCGAGCAGTGCCAGCGGCCCCATGGGATGCCCCAACCCCAGCGTGATCGCGGAGTCAATGTCCTCCTTCGAGGCGACCCCCAACTCGAGGGCGCGGATCGCGTCGAGCAGGTACGGGACCAGCAGCCGGTTCACGATGAAGCCGGGCGTGTCTCTTGCCACCACGACGGTCTTGCCCAGCGACCCGGCGAAGTCGCGCATCGCCGCCACGACCTCGTCGCTGGTGCGAAGCCCCCGGACGATCTCCACGAGCGGCATCACGGGAACGGGGTTGAAGAAGTGCAGCCCTACCACCTGCTCCGGACGCCCGGTGGACGAGGCCATCTCGGTGATCGAGAGCGACGACGTGTTGCTGGCCAGGACCACTCCCGGCGCCACGAGACGGTCCAGTTCGGCCAGGAGCGCCTTCTTCTCGTCCATCCGCTCGAGTATCGCTTCAACGACCAGGTCCACGCCGGCAAGATCGGCCAGGGCCGTTGTCCCGCGGATGCGGCCCAGAGCGCTCTCGCACGCGGCCTGGTCGAGCTTGCCGCGCTCGACCGCGCGCCGCAGCGAACCCCGCAGCCGCGCCAGCCCTCCGGCGAGCAGTTCTTCGGTGACCTCGCGTACCACCACCTCGTAGCCGGATCGAGCCGCCACCTCCGCGATGCCAGATCCCATGAGCCCACAACCCACCACGCCCACGCTGCGAATCATCGGGTCCTCCCCTCGTCGTAGCCGCCGGCTGCCGGCGCCTACCCGTTGATGACGCCCCGGATCACCGGGGCCGCCTCTGGCACACCGTCGGCCAGCGTGAAGGCCGCGGCCACACCGCCGGAGGCGGCAAGCCCGGCCTCCTCTGACCTGGCATGCACCGTGGCAAGACGGTCACCGGTCTCGACCGCGGCGCCCACGCTCCGCTCGATCACCACGCCCACCGCCGGGTCAATGACCCCTTCCTTGCGTACCCGCCCGGCGCCCAGCCGCATGCACGCCAGCCCAATCGCCTCGGCGTCGATGTCTGCCACCATTCCCCGCGCAGGGGCGGGCACCGCCATCTGGCAAGGCGCCGCGGGCAGCACCCGCGGATCCAGGGCGACACGCGCGTCGCCACCCTGCGCGCGCACGAGTTCCTCGAACTTGCGCAACGCGTCACCACCGCGCAACCGCCGCTCCAGCTCCTGACGGCCCTCTTCTGGAGAGGCAGCCCGCCCTCCCAGAACGAGCATCCACCCTCCCAGGACCAGGCAGAGGGCCTCCAGATCGCTCGGCCCATTGCCGCGAAGGGTTGCGATCGCCTCGGCGACCTCGAGCGCGTTCCCCACGGCGCGGCCCAGCGGCTGGTCCATGCCGCTTATCACTGCCACGGTGCGCCGGCCGGCCGCTCGGCCGATGCCCACCATGGTCTCGGCCAGGGTCCTGGCCTCTGCCTCCGTCTTCATGAACGCCCCTCGCCCGCACTTGACGTCGAGCAGGATGGCGGACGATCCGACGGCCAGCTTCTTGGACATGATGCTGGAGGCGATCAGCGGCACGCTGTCAACCGTGGCCGTGACGTCGCGCAGCGCGTAGAGGTGCGCGTCAGCCGGCACCAGCGCCGGGCTCTGCCCGGCTATGGCGCATCCTATGCGCGCGACCTGGTCTTTGAACTCCTGCATGGACAGCCCTGTCCGAAAGCCGGGGATCGCCTCGAGCTTGTCCAGCGTCCCGCCGGTGTGCCCCAGGCCGCGCCCGGAGAGCTTGGGCACCGGCACTCCTGCCGAGGCCACGAGCGGAACCAGCACCAGCGAGGTCTTGTCGCCCACCCCGCCGCTGCTGTGCTTGTCCACGGCGCGCCCTGCGGGCGCTCCCAGGTCGAGAGTCTCGCCTGAGCGCACCATCGCCTGCGTGAGCGCGGCCGTCTCTTCGGGCGACATCCCTCGAAAGTAGACCGCCATCAGGAAGGCGGCCACCTGGTAGTCGGGCACCCGTCCCTCAACAAAGCCGTCCACCAGCCAGGCGATCTCGTCGGCCGAGAGCTCCCCGCCGTCGCGCTTCTTGCGGATCAGTTCGTAGGGACGCATCCCAGACTAGTGCCGCGCTACGCCGGCAGCGTCGCGACGATGCGACGGACCAGACGCACGAATCTCGGCTCGAGTTCACGCGCCACGGCTAGCACTTCCTCGTGCGAGACCGGCGCGACGCTCTCGCCCGTGGCCATATCGGTGATCGCGGTGAGCCCCAGCACGCGCATCCCGGCGTGCCGCGCGGCGATCACCTCGTGCACGGTGGACATCCCCACAGCGTCCCCGCCCCACCGGGCCAGCATGCGCAGTTCCGCCGGCGTCTCATAGGAAGGCCCGGGTACACCCACATAGATTCCCTTGCGCAGGGTGATGCCGTTGCTCCGAGCCGCCGCCTCGGCGAGGGCGACCAGTTCCCGGTCGTAGGCCTCGGACATGTCGGGAAAGCGCGGGCCCAGTTCGGGCTCGTTGGGACCGATCAACGGGTTCGTGCCCATGAAGTTGATGTGGTCCGTGATGACCATTAGGTCGCCCGAACGGAACTGACGGTTGAGCCCGCCCGCGGCGTTGCTCACGATCAGGATCCGCGCGCCCAGGGCCCGCAGCACGCGCACGGGAAAGACGACCTCGGGCATCGAGTAGCCCTCGTAGTAGTGCGCGCGGCCCTGCATCACCGCCACCGGCCGGCCCTCCAGGGTTCCCAGGACCAGGCGGCCCGCGTGCCCTTCGATGCCGGGGCGCGGGAAGTGCGGGATCTTCGCGTAGGCGATCGTCGCCTCGCAGTTGACCTCGTCGGCCAGCGCTCCCAGCCCGGAGCCCAGGATCACGGCCACCCCAGGCGTTCCGGCGAATTCGCCCTGCACCGCCTGCACCGCCTCCTGCGCGCGCGCCGCCCAACTCATCCCCGTCCCTCCTCCAGAACGTGCCAGAAGCTCTCGCCCGGACCGCGCCACGCAAGCGCGAAGGCCTCGGCCACGGTGGCGGCCAGGTCCGCGAAGCTCTCACGCTCGCCCAGGCACAGGCCCGGGGCCAGGCCGGGCCGCCACGCCAGCACCGGGACCTTCTCGCGCGAGTGGTCGGTGCTGGGCGTGGTGGGATCGTTCCCATGATCGGCGGCAACGAGCACCAGGTCGCCGGGCGCGCAGACCCCCAGTATCTCGGGCAGGCGCGCATCGAGCGCCTCCAGGTGCGCCGCAAAGCCCAGGACGTTGTTGCGGTGGCCGTAGACCATATCCAGTTCCACCAGATTCGCGAACACGAGCCCGTGCCCCAGGCTCCCGACCGCGGCCACGATCTGGGCGATGCCGTCCAGGTCGTCGTGGGTATGCACGGCGCGCGCGAGGCCGCTTCCGCCGAAGAGATCCTCGATCTTCCCCACCCCCACTACCGGAACGCCCTGCTCGGTGAGGGCATCGAGCACGGTAGGGCCCACCGGGGGCAAAGAGAAGTCGCGTCGCCGGTCGGTGCGTACGAACGCGCCTGGCGTTCCCACGAACGGCCTGGCTATCACCCGGCTGACCGCGTGCTCGCCCACCAGCAGGACCCGGGCGATCTGGCACCAGCGGTAGAGTTCTTCGACCGGCACGACCGCCTCGTGCGCCGCTATCTGGAACACGCTGTCGGCCGAGGTGTAGACGATCGGCGCACCGCTCTCCACGTGCCGGGCGCCCAGGGCCTGGATGATCTCCGTGCCCGAGGCCGCCACGTTGCCCAGGGTCTCCCGGCCGATCGCGCGCTCGAACGCGCGTACGAGGTCCGGGGGAAACCCGTGAGGGTAGGTCGGGAACGGACGCTCCACCACGAGCCCTGCAAGTTCCCAGTGCCCGGTGGTCGAGTCCTTGCCGGCGGAGCGCGGGCGCATCACGCCCGCGGCCGCCGTGTGGTCGGGGAGCGGCGCCACGCCCGGGATCGCGTCGAGCACGCCCAGCCCGAGGCGCTCCAATGCCGGGAGGCGCAGCCCGCCGCAGGCGCGCGCCACATTCACCAGGGTGTTGCTGCCCAGATCGCCGTAGACGGCGGCATCAGGGGCTGCCCCGATCCCGCACCCATCGAGGACCAGGATGAGCGCCCTCATCGCGGCAGCCCTACGTCCATCCGATCGCGTGGGTGCGCACGCCGGTAGGCGTCGCGCAGCCGCGACCGCGTCAGGTGGGTGTAGATCTGCGTGGTGACGACGCTGGCATGCCCGAGCATCTCCTGCACCGAGCGCAGGTCGGCACCGCCGTCGAGCAGGTGTGTTGCGAACGAGTGACGCAGCGTGTGTGGGCCCAGCCGCTTCCGGATCCCGGCCCGCGTGGCGCACCTCTTCAACACCACCCAGACGCTCTGGCGAGTCAACCGCCCCCCGCGCCAGTTCAGGAACAGGGCCGGCCTGGCGCGGCGCCCTGCGAGCGCGGGTCGCGCCAGGGCCAGGTAGTGCCGCACGGCGTTGACCGCCTGGGATCCTATGGGCACAATGCGCTCCCTGGACCCTTTGCCCACGCACCGGACATACTCCATCGCGAGGTCCACGTCGCCCACATCCAGGGCCACGAGTTCGCTGACGCGCAGCCCGGCCGCGTACAGGAGTTCCAGGATAGCGCGGTCGCGTAGCGGTGCGGGGTCCGTCCCCTGGGGCTGGCTAAGGATTCGCGCCACCTCGTCGGCCGTGAGCACCTCTGGCAGGCGGCGCGCCCGGCGCGCCGGCCGCAGGTCTAGCGCAGGATCGTCCGCGGTCAGGCCTTCTCGCAGAAGGAACGAGGTCAACCCCCGGATGGCGGCCAGACGCCGGGCGACCGTGCCGGCGGCAAGGCCCCGCCGGCGAAGCGAGAGCAGGTACAGGGTCAGGGTCGTTCTCCGCAGATCGGCGGGATCGAGCACGCCCCGCCGCGCGGCGAAGGCGGCGAAGTCCCGTAGGTCGCGGGCGTAGGCTTCAACCGTGTTGCGGGCCAGGCCGCGCTCGGCCAGCGTGTAGTTCAGGTAGGCCTCGCAGGCCATCTCCACGCCCGAGGGCCGGGTGTCATCCGCGCTCATCCCGCACCGCGCCACTGGGCGCGTTCTCAGCGTAGACCAAGGTGCCCGTGCAGCGTACCAGATCTCGAAACGCGGCGATCAGGCGGTGAGTAGCCGGCCCGGGCCGGCCGTCTCCGATGCGGCGGCCGTCCACCTCCACCACCGGCGCGACCTCCGCCCCGGTGCCGGTTACGAAGCACTCGTCGGCGGTGTACACCTCGTGCAGCGTGAACACGCACTCCTCGGCGGCCAGGCCCAGTTCGCGCCCCAGCGAAAGCACGGTGGCGCGCGTGATGCCCCCCAGCAGCCCCAGGTGCGCGGCAGGCGTCAACAGGGCGCTTCCCCTGACAATGAAGATGTTGTCGGCGCTGCACTCGCACACATACCCCCCCTGGTTCAGCATGAGGGCCTCGTGTGCGCCTGCCTGGTTGGCCTCGATGCGCGCGAGGATGTTGTTGAGGTAGTTGAGCGACTTGATGCGGGCGTTGAGCACATCGGCGGCCGGCCGTCTCACCGTCGCCGTGATCACGCGCAGGCCTCTCTCGTAGGCCTCCTGGGGGTAGAGCCGGATCGAATCCACGATTATGACCACGGTCGCCCCCCGGCACCTGCGCGGATCCAGCCCGAGGTCGCCCGGGCCGCGGCTGACCACCGGGCGTATGTAGGCGTCGCGCAGCCCGCTCGCACGCACCGTCTCGACGATCGCCGCCGCGAACGCCTCGGGGGACAGCGGGATCTCGAGCATTATGTGGCGGGCCGACTCGTACAGCCGGGCGACGTGCTCATCGAGCTTGAAGATGCGCCCGTCGTAGGCGCGGATTCCCTCGAACACGCCGTCGCCGTAGAGGAACCCGTGATCGTAGACCGAGACGCTCGCTTCTTCTCGCGTGCAGATGCGTCCGTTGACGTAGACCGCGCCGCTCATCGTGCCTCCTCTCACCTGGGCATGACCCGGTCAGTGACCGCGGCGCACCGCTCCAGCGCGGCGCGCACAAAGGCGCCGTAGAGCGGGTGCGGGCGGTTTGGTCTGGACCGGTACTCGCCGTGGAACTGCGTGCCCACGAACCAGGGATGATCGGTTAGCTCGACGATCTCCACCAGGTCCTGCTCCGGGAAGACGCCGGTGACCCGCATCCCGTGCTCCTCCAGTATTCGACGGTAGGCGTTGTTGACCTCGTACCGGTGGCGATGACGCTCGCCCACCTCCAGCGCCCCGCCGTATGCCTCGGCGGCCCGCGAGCCCGGCGCGATGCGGCAGGGACACCGCCCCAGGCGCATCGTGCCGCCCAGGTCGGCGATTCCGCGCTGCTCGGCCAGCATGGAGATGACCGGGTGCGGGGTGTGCGGGTCCACCTCCGTGCTGTTGGCCCCTGGCAGCCCGCACACGTGCCTGGCGAACTCGACCACCGCCCACTGCAGGCCGAAGCAGATGCCCAGGAACGGGACCCCTTCCTCGCGCGCGTAGCGGATCGCCCGCACCTTGCCCTCAACCCCCCTCGCCCCAAAGCCGGGACACACCAGGAGCCCGTGCATCGGGGCGAGCTGGGCGGCGAGCTCGGCCTCCTCCCAGAGTTCGATCTGCTCCGAGTCGGTCTTCACTATCTCCACGCCGCAGTCGTTGGCCGCGCCGCCGTGCCGCAGCGCCTCGACGATGCTGACGTACGAGTCCTCGACGCCCATGTACTTGCCCACCAGGCCTATGCGCACGCTCCGCCTCGGGCGCAGCAGGCGCCCCACGATAGAGCGCCACTCCTCCAGATCTGGAGGGGGCAGGTCAAGCCCCAGCCGCTCGAGGATGATGCGGCCGAGTCCCTCCTCCTCCAGGATCAACGGCACCTCGTATATGCTGCGCGCGTCGATCGCCTGGATGACCGCCTCGGCGTCAACGTCGCAGAACAGCGCGATCTTCTCCTTGAGCGCGCGCCCCAGCGGGCGCTCGGTCCGGCAGACGATGACGTCGGGTTGGATCCCGATGCTGCGCAGCTCCTTGACGCTGTGCTGGGTCGGCTTGGTCTTCAGCTCGCCGGCGTTGCGCAGGTACGGCACCAGCGAGACGTGCACGTACATCACGTTCCCTTCGCCTGCGGTGCGGCGGAACTGCCGGATCGCCTCGAGGAAAGGCAGGCTCTCGATGTCCCCGACGGTCCCGCCGACTTCGGTGATCAGGATGTCGGCCTTGGTGGCGGCGGCCAGCGACCGAATCTCGTCCTTGATCTCGTTCGTCACGTGCGGGATCACCTGAACCGTGCCGCCCAGGTACTCTCCCCGGCGCTCACGGGCGATGACCGCGTTGTAGATCTTGCCCGTGGTCGTGTTGTTGGCGCGGCCCAGGTCCTCGTCTATGAAGCGCTCGTAGTGACCCAGATCCATGTCGGTCTCGGCACCATCCTCGGTGACGAAGACCTCGCCGTGCTGGTGCGGGTTCATCGTGCCGGCGTCCACGTTGACGTACGGGTCGAACTTGAGCATCGTGACCCGCAGCCCGCGGCTCTTCAGCAGGCGCCCGATCGAAGCGGCGGTTATGCCCTTGCCCAGCGCGGAGGCCACGCCTCCGGTTACGAAGATGTACCTGGTCACGATCTGCCTCCCCGCCTCAGAAGTTCCAGAGCGTGTTCGCGCGCGATCGGCGTGGGACGCCGCCCACCCAGCATCCTGGCGACCTCTTCCACGCGTTCCCGAGGCCCGAGCGATCGCACCCGCACGCGCGTGCGTCCGCCGCCCGTCTCCTTGGTCACCCAGTAGTGGCGATCGGCCAGGCTGGCCACATGGGGCAGGTGCGTCACGCAGAGGACCTGGCGCCGACGGGCCACCCCGGCCAGCAGCCCTCCCACGGAGCCGGCGGCCCGGCTGCCCACGCCCGCATCTACCTCGTCGCAGATGAACACCGGCACACCCCCGGCCTCGGCCAGGACGTGCCGCAGCGCCAGCATGATGCGGGACAGTTCGCCGCCCGAGGCGATGCGCGCCAGGGGCCTGGGCGCCTCGCCCGGGTTCGCCGCCAGGAGGAACTCCACGCGGTCGGCACCGTCAGGCCCAACCGCCACGCGTCGGCCTTCCAGCGGCACGCCGTCCGGGTCCGGATCAGAGCCGAACTCGACGATCAGCCGCGTGTGCTCCATCTGCAGCGAGCGCAGCGCCTGCTCCACGCCTGCCTCCAGCCTCGAGGCGGCCTCGCGCCGGAGGCGCGAGAGGCGGGCGCACCGCCCGGCCAGGTCCTGCTCAATCTCCTCCAGAGCCGCGGCGATCTCTCTCGCGCGCGCATCGCCGCATTCCAGGCGCGCGAGCGCGGAGGCGGCCAGATCGCGGTGGGCCAGCACTTCCTCGACGGTATCGCCGTACTTGCGCCGCAACCGACGCAGCAGATCGAGGCGTTCGGCTACCCGGGCCAACTCCCCGGGGTCAACCTCGATGCCGCGGGCGTGGCGTCCCAGCTCGCGCGCAACCTCGGTCAGCTCCGCGGCAAGCGCCTCGATCCGTCCGGCCAGCGCCGCGAGCGCGGGATCCAGGCCTGAGGCCTCCCGCAGGGCGCCGCGGGCCTGCCCCATCCGATCCACGGCGGCCTGCCCGTCAGCCTCGTAGAGGGCGGCATATGCGGTCGTTGCGGCCGCGGCCAGACGCTCGGCGTTCTGCAGCCGCACGCGACG
The DNA here is from genome assembly GCA_037443365.1 of Armatimonadota bacterium. Classification (GTDB taxonomy): domain Bacteria; phylum Sysuimicrobiota; class Sysuimicrobiia; order Sysuimicrobiales; family Humicultoraceae; genus VGFA01. Next base: position 14,583 of record JBBIOM010000008.1, on the reverse strand, counting down.
CAGCGAGAGCTCCTCTTCCTCTCCGGGCTGGAGCCCGGCCGCGTCGATCTCGTCCACCTGGTGGCGCAGCATCTCCTCCTGGCGGAGGCGCTCGCGCTCGCCGTCGATCAGCGCCTTCTGCTCGGCGCGCAGTGCCGCCCGCCGGCGCACCATCTCGCCCACCTCGGCGCGCTGGGCCTCCAGGGCATCGCCGCCGAAGGCGTCCAGCAGCCCCAGATGGGCCTGCGGGCGCAGCAGGCGCTGGCCTTCGTGCTGCCCCGCAACCTCGATCAGGAGGTCCCCCAGTTCGCGCAGCATCGCGGCCGTAGCGGCCCGGCCGTTGATCCAGGCGCGCGAGCGCCCCTCGGGCGCGATCTCACGGGCGATTACCAGCTCGCAGGCAGCCTCGAGGCCGCCTGCGCCATCCTGTGCATTGAGCCCATGCTCCTCTGCCCACCGCCACGCCGGTCCGCTGGGATCGACCGCGAACCTCGCGTCCACCCGCGCGGCCGGCGCGTTCGTGCGAATCAGATCCGCGCTGGCCCGCGTCCCCAACGCCGCGTTCAGCGCGTCCACGATGATCGACTTGCCGGCGCCCGTCTCCCCGGTCAGGACGTTCAGTCCGGGGCCGAACTCGATCGTTGCGGATTCGATCACGGCGAACTCCTGGATCCGCAGCTCGAGCAGCACTAGCGCTCTCCCCACCCCAGCTTCGTGCGCAGGGTCCCGTAGAAGCTCCGGTTGCCCAGGCGGACGAGCCGGGTCCGCTGCGCGGCGCGCCGTACGACGACGCGTTCCCCCCTCCCCAGCGGGTGGCTCTCCTGCCCGTCCACGTTGAGACGCATGTCCTCGGTTTCGCCCACCGTCTCCACCGCGATTGTGGCGTCGCCCGAGACGACGACGGGTCGTGCGGTAAAGGTGTGCGGGCAGATCGGCGTTATCACGATCACGTCCACCTGGGGATGCACGATCGGCCCTCCGGCCGACAGCGAGTAGGCCGTGGATCCCGTGGGAGTGGCCACGATGACCCCGTCGGCCGGATAGGTCGAGAGGTGCTCGCCGTTCACCCACGTGGTCACGCGCGCCACCCGCGTCAGACCGACCTTCGACACCACCATGTCGTTGAGGGCCAGGGCGCGCTCGCGCACGCCTGAGGCGCCCGCTATCTCGGCCTCCAGCATAGTGCGCTCGTCAATCGCAAGCGAACCGGATGTGATCTCACCGACGGCGTCCGGCAGGTCGGCAAGGGGCAGTTCGGCCAGGAACCCAAATCCGCCGGTGTTCACCGCCAGTATGGGCACCCGCCCGGCCGCCAGGCGCGCAGAGGCCAGAATCGTTCCGTCCCCTCCCAGGACGATGAGCAGGTCGCTGCCCTCGACCAGGACCGCGTCCTCGGCCGCCAGGTCGGGGAAGCCGGCGCCGGAAGCCACCGAGGCGGTTATCCGTACGGACGCGCCGCGCGCTGCGAGGAGCCGGACGGATTCACGCAGTGCCCCCACGGTTCCCGGACTCGCCGCGAACCGCGCCGGATTGACCAGGATCCCGATCTGCATCAGGCCCCTCCCCCCTGTGGAGCGCGTACCGCGCGCGCGATCTCCCCCAGAAGATCATCGGCGCCCTCTTGGTCGGCGTTCCGGAGCGCCACGAAGAACTCGCGGTTGCCCCGCGGGCCCAGGATCGGGGACGCAACCACTCCCTCAACGGCAAGCCCGATTGCGCGTGCGCCACGCGCGAACCGGCAAAGCACCGACTCGTGCACCGCGGGATCGCGCACAACCCCACCCGGCGCCGCGCGTGGCCCGGCCTCGAACTGCGGCTTCACGAGCACCAGGATCCATCCGCCGCGGCGCACAAGGCGTGCCACCGCCGGAAGCACCTTGAGCGCCGAGATGAACGAGCAGTCCACGGTGGCCAGGTCGGCCTCCTCCGGCAGATCTCCCGGCGCCAGGCGCGCGGCGTGACGCCCTTCCATGACGGTCACACGCGCATCCTGACGGAGCCGCCAGTGCAGTTGGCCCCGGCCCACGTCCACGGCGTGGACGCGCGCCGCCCCGCGCCGAAGCACGCAGTCGGTGAACCCGCCCGTGGATGCGCCCACATCCAGCACGACCAGCCCGGCCGGGTCGATCCCAAGCGCGTCCAGGGCCGCGGCCAGCTTCACACCCCCTCGGCTAACGTACTCCGGGGTGCGCGAGCGGCGCTCCAGCGCGGCGCCCTCCGCAACCTGGGTCCCGGGCTTGTCGAGCCGCCGGCCATTCACGTAGATCTCTCCTGCGCGGATGGCCGCCTCGGCCTGGCTGCGGCTGGGCGCCAACCCGCGTGCTGCGACCAGCAGGTCCAGGCGCATGCGTGCCGCGCTCATTCTAGCCCTCACGCACAAGGAGCGCATGCGCCAGGCCCCTTAGCACGTCGGCCGACATCCCCCACGCGTCCAGGGCGGCCAGCGCCTGATCGGTCTCCTCGCGAGCGGCCGCGCGCGAGCGCTCGATCCCGAACACGGAAGGGAAGGTGAGCTTACCCCCTGCCGCGTCTCGGCGCGCGTCCTTGCCCATCGTGGCGCTCTCGCCCGTCTCGTCCAGGATGTCGTCCACAATCTGAAACGCCAGGCCCAGGCGCCCGCCGTATTCCCCGAGATCTGCCAGTTGCTCCGGAGAGGCCCCTGCCAGAATCGCGCCCGACCGCACGCAGGCGCGTATCAGCGCCGCGGTCTTCCAGGCGTGGATCATGCGCACCGCCCCTGGGCGGTCCGCGGGCCATGCCCCGAAGCGGCTCAGGGATGAGCGTCCCTCCCCCAGCAGGTCCAGCACCTGCCCGCCCACCATCCCCTGAGTCCCGATGGACGTGGCGATCTCCTCGATCACGCGCACCGCTGCCGCGGGCCCGGCACGCGCGGCCGCGCGCGCTGCCAGCTCGAAGGCCAGCGCGTGCAGCGCGTCGCCCGCCAGGATGGCCAGCGCCTCCCCGTACGCGGCGTGACAGGATGGCTGTCCCCGACGCAGAGCCGAATCGTCCATCGAGGGCAGGTCGTCGTGGATGAGCGAGTACGTGTGGATCAGCTCCACCGCGGCGGCCACCGGCATGGCCGGCCCGAGATCTCCGCCGACAGCCTCGGCCGATGCCAGCACCAGCAGGGGCCGGATGCGCTTGCCCCCGGCGAAGAGGCTGTGCCGCATCGCCTCGTGCAGAGGTCCTGGGAGGACGCCCGCCGAGGGCAGCGCCGCGTACAGCGCCTCCTCCACGCGCGGGCCGTGCGCCTCTCCGTAGGCCGCGGCCAGAGCGATCAGTCTGGCAGGGTCACCCGGCACGGCTCCCCTCGCGCACTATCGCGCCGAGCACACCATTCACGAAGCGGCCACTCTCACCGGTTCCGTACCGCTTGGCCAGCACCACGGCCTCGCTGATGGCGACCGCAGCCGGGGTCTGCAGGTGCATGATTTCGTAGAGTGCGATGCGCAGGATGACGCGGTCCGCGCTTGCCAGCCGGTCGAGCGTCCAATCCGAGAGGTGTCGCTCGATGATACGGTCGAGCTCCTTCATGTGCTTGGGGACCCCGAGGCACAACGTCTCCGCCAGGGCCCATTCGGGTCCGGCGCTCCCGCCCCGTGCGGCCGCCAGGGCTTCCTGAACCGGCACACGCCCCACGTCGTGCTGGAACAGCACCTGGAGCGCCAGCTCCCTGGAACGGCGCCGCACCCTCATGTGATAAGACCACCCGCCGGGGGCCGGTGGCCGCGGCCCCGGCCGGGTGACCGGTACGTGGGCTGCGGCACGGCTCGCGTCCGTGAGTGGTCTTGCACGACAGTATTCTACCAGCCGCCGGCGCCGAGGGGAACCGGGGGGCGCTACCTTGCGCGCTCGATGTACTCCCCGGTGCGCGTGTCCACGCGCACGACCTCGCCCACCTCCACGAAGAACGGCACCTGCACCATCGCCCCTGTCTCCAGCCGTGCCGGCTTGCTTCCGCCCGTGGCCGTGTCGCCGCGGAACCCGGGCGCGGTCTCGACGACCGCAAGGTCAACCGAGTTGGGGAGGTCCACGGCTATCGGCCGGTCCTCGAAGCGCACGACCGTCACCACGGTGTTGTCCTTCAGGTACAGGGTGGCATCCCCGAGGAGGTCGCGGCCCAGGACCACCTGCTCGTACGACTCCTGGTCCATGAAGACGTAGTTCTCGTCCTCGTGATACAGGAACTGCATCTCCCGTCGGTCCAGATACGCGTGGGGCACGCGCTCGCCCGCGTTGAACGTGCGCTCGGTGATCGCGCCGGACTTCAGGTTGCGGATCTTCGCCCGTACGTAGGCGCTGCCGCGGCCGCGCTTGACGTGCTGTGAGGAGACCACGGCGCACAGGTCGCCGTCGAGTATCACGACGACGCCCGGACGAAAGTCGTTGGTGGAGATCACGCCGTCACCTCGTGCAGGTTCTTGGGAAGCCGGGTAAGGTTCAGGCACCCGTCCTCGGTCAGCACAACCAGGTCCTCGATGCGCACCCCGCCCCAGCCAGGCAGGTAGATGCCGGGCTCCACGGTCACCACGGCACCCTGGGGCAGCACCCCTTCCTCGCGGACCGAGAGCGCGGGCCCCTCGTGCACGGCCAGCCCGACCCCGTGACCCAGGCCGTGCCCGAATGCGTCGCCGTAGCCGGCCTCCGCTATCACAGACCGGCCCAGCGCGTCGGCCTCGCGCCCGGTGAGCCCGGACCTCAATCCGGACAGCGCCGCCTTCTGCGCGGCCAGCACGATGCCGTATATCTCGCGGTGCCGCTCGGACACGGGCCCCGTCACCACGGTGCGGGTGCAGTCCGAGTTGTAGCCGTCCACAACCGCGCCGAAGTCCACGGTCACGAACTCGCCGGCGCCGATGACCCGGTCCGAGGCCACTCCGTGCGGCAGCGCCGAACGCGGGCCCGACGCGACGATCAGGTCAAAGGGCAGCCGCTGCGAGCCCCGGGCGCGCAGGCGGTGCTCCAAGGCGACCGCCACCTCGCGCTCGCTGATCCCGGGCTGGATCATGGGCAGCACTTCGTAGAAGGCCGCCTCCGCCACTTCCTGGGCGCGCCGGATGGCCGCGATCTCCTCGGGCGACTTCTGCCAGCGGATGCGGTCGAGCCCCTCAACAGGGACTATCTCGACGGAACCCGCCTCGGCGGTCCCTGCCTCGATTGTTCCGGCTGCTGCCTGCAGCCTCCGGAACGAGCCCACAGGCAGGTGCTCCTCCTCGACGCCGGCCCGCCGCGCGCCGATGCGGCGCAGCAGCGCCCCGGCGGCATCCACGAGGGGGCCCGCCGCCACGGTGACCGCGAACCCCGGCGCCTGCGCCGCGGCCTGCTCTGCGTACCTGAAGTCCGCGACCAGGTGCGCCCCGGTCAGGGAGACCACGCCCAGGCCCGCGCTTCCGGCAAACCCCGAAAGATAGGTCACGCTCTGGGGCCGGCTCAGGACGGCCGCATCGAGATCCAGTTCCCTGAGGCGGGTCCGCAGGCGCGTCAGGCGTTCGCTGTGGAGGGCGTCGAGACCGTCGAACACAAGGCGTAGCATACAGCAGGGGAGCGCCCCTTTCAATCACCGTGTGGCGCCACAGGCCGCCGCAATGAGGCAGGGCGGGCCAGCAGGCCCGCCCTGCGCGCATTCACCGACCCGCTGCTACGCTACGGCGCCGGCTGGATCGTGAAAGTCCAGTAGCCGCTACACGCGGGCGTTGGGTTGTCCTTGAACGCAACGCAGACGCGCCACCGGTATGTGGCGTCGCACGTCAGCATTGTGGCTGCCACCGAAGCGGTGGTGGACGTCGTAGGAACGGTCACAACATTGGGGTACGGCGCGGCATTCGCGTCAATCGTCAGGGTGTAGGTCTGGGCGTTGGGGACTGCCCCCCACACGAAGGCGTACTGACTCCCCGAAGCCGCGCAGGCAAGCGTGGCCTCGTTGGGCGGGTTCAATAGCGCGGGGGCGCCGCCTAGCGTAAGGCCGCAACCAGCCACGACAAACGCGATGAGAACGACAAGCGCAGCACGGAGAAAGCTCGCCTTCACGATATCGTCACCGCCTCCTGACCGGATTCCGTCCAGACCTACCGCGCGGCCCCCTCCGCCCTATGGCTTGGGTGCTTCCGCGAACCACCCCGGCCGGGTCTGCTTGAGCAGCCGCTGTGCTACCTCCTCTGCCTTGTCCGTCTCGCCCATCAGGACGTAGGCGTCATGCAGGGCCATGTACGCCGCCAGCAGGCCTGCTTCGAGCTTGATCGCCTCCTGCAGCGGCGGGACCGCCTTGGCCAGGTACCCTCCCCCGAACTTCACAACCCCGGCCTGCCAGAGCCGGTAGGCATACAGGTGGGCGAATCCGAGCCAGTAGTGCGCCCTCGCGTTGCGCGGGTTCGCGGCGATCGCCTGCTGATAGGGTTGGATCGCACGCGTGAATGCCGCCTCGTCCGCGTAGAGGCGCGAAGTATCAAACGCCGGCAGGACCTGCGCCTGGGCCAGGGCCGGCGTCAGCAGCAGGACAGCGGCCAGGGTGAGCGCGATCGGTCGCATGCTCGTCACGCTACGGCCGCGGGGTGACCGCCGGGGCCGGCGCCCCCTGGGGCGCTATGATGTGCGGGGTCACCACGAAGATGACCTCGGATTCGCGCCTGTCGGTCAGCGTCGTTCGGAAGAGCGCGCCCAGCACCGGGATATCCCCGAGCAGGGGCACCTTCAGCACGCGCGTTCGCTCCTCGGCGCTGATCAGGCCGGCCAGGACTATCGAATCCCCGGTCCGCACCGTCACGGTCGTCGTGGCCTTCCGCGTGGCCAGGCGCGGCACCGGGCCCGAGGCGGTCTGGAGGAACTCGGTCACCGAGGAGACCTCGGGCTCGACCTTGGTGGTCACAAGCCCGTCGCGGTTGACCTTGGGAAGTATCTTCAGGATCACCCCGATCGGCTTGAAGGTGTAGGTCAGCCGCCCGCTGGCGTCAATCGAGGGGATGGGCACTTCCTCGCCCAGGTTGACCTGCGCCTCGTTGCCGTCCACAACCATGATGCGCGGGGCCGTGATTACCCGGGCCTTGCGCTGAGTGACGAGCGCGTCCAGGGCCGCGTTGATCGTGAAGTTGGCGATGCCCAGGATGATCTGATTGGGAAACGTGCCCTGGATCGTGAATATCGGTATGCTGGTCAGGCCCCAGTCGAGCCCAAGGTTGCGCAGGTCGGAGACGCTGACGTCCACCACGCGCGTCTCGATCATGACCTGCGGCAACTGGATGTCGAGCCCGGCCAGGATCTTGCGCACCTCGTCGTGCTGGGCAGCGGTCCCGACCACGACGATCACGTTGGAGCGGGGATCCTGCGTGACCGTGATCCCCTTGATGACGGCTCCTATGGCCTTGGCGACCTCCTCGGCCTTGCCGAACCCGACCGGATAGGTGATCGCCTCGGGCGCCTCGGGCGGAGGCGCCAGCTTCTCCGCGGCCATGATGATCAGGTTCCGCCCGATGCGGCGATAACCCAGGTTGTTGGCCTCGAGGATGAAGCGCAGCGACTCCTCGCAGGTCAGGTCAACCAGACGGACCGTCACCTGCCCCTTCACCGAGGCGTCGGTCACGATGTTCGTGTTGCACACCTTGGCAAGCGCGGTCAGGACGTCTGCCAGCTCGGCGTTGCGAAACTCAAGCGTGATCCGTCCAGGCGCCGTCGCGGGCAGACCCGGGGTCGCGGGCGGAGCAGGTGCGGGCGCCGGCGGGGGCGGCGGTGGCGGCGCCTGCGCCATGGGCACCACCGGGGCCGCCGGGCGCGGCGCGACTCCGACCGGGCGCGATGCGGCAGGGGCGCCCGCGAACTTCGCCACGATCACGCCCGGGCTGCTGGTCGCCAGCGTGAAGGGCGCTGCCGCGGTCAGATCCACGGCCACGCGGGCCACGGGCGGGCGATCCTGGAACTGCCCGATGCGCACCCGCGCAACCGCGCCGCGATTCACCTCGAGCAGCGGCGGAACAGCCGCGTCGAGTGTGGCGCCCGGCAGGTCAATCACGAGACGGGCCGGTGAGGAGAGCTGCAGCGTCTTGTAGGTCAGCGCGCCGGTGCCGACGACGGCGAGCTGGACCGCCTCGCCGAACACCTTGACCGTCACGCTGGTGATGCGCACCGGAGGCGCCTGCGGCGCCGCGGGCGCGCTCGGAACCAGCGCAAGCGCCAGGACGACGGCCAGCCCCGTAAGGATCCTAGGAGATGCTCGACGGTGCAGTCGCGGCGACATGCCGGTGCCTCACTCCTCCCATCTTGAGTTCGAAGCGTTCCCCGTCCTGCTCTATGATAACCAGTCGCTTGGCGATGTCTATCACCGCGACCTTGATCTTGTCCAGGATCACGTCCCCCCGGGATACTATGTAAGTCTTGTCGCCGAGCTTGATGATGGCCGTGCCCCCGTCGTCACCAAGGATGCCCACCAGCGCGGCTGTGCTGGCTTCCTTGGGAGGCGGCGCCGGAGTCGGCGCTGCCCCGGGCTGCCCTGGAGGCTGCCCCGGGAAAAGCGGCGGGGGCAGCGGGGCCGGAGGAGGCGCCGGAGCAACCCGTTCTGGCCCACCGCCTGTCTCGGCGCGCACCAGGGGGGCGAACGGATCAGCCCGGCCCGCATCCACCGGTGCGGCCACCGCGGGCGCAGCAGGCGCCGCGGACGGCCCGGGCGCGGGCTGGGCCGCGGGCGTAGGCGCCGCAGCCGGCTGGGTGGGCGAAGGAGCCGCCGGTGTCGCCACCGGAGCCGGGCGTACCACAGGCGCCGTCGGAGGAGGAGAGGGCGCGGTCAAGACCAGGGCCACGATACCCACGACCCCCACTGCAAGCGCGACCGCTATCACAGGATGCGCCCTGAGGTACTGGATCACCCTTCGCATGAGACCCCCCGTGCTGATTCTGAGCCCGGACCCGCACACCGGAGCCCCGGCAGGCCCCGCGGTTCCACGGTCGCAATGCCCCTTGAAGCTAATCCCTTCAACACTCTGCCCCAAACTCCTGCTGCACAGACCCGCGGGCTACGGCCAGTACCAGGCCGCGATCGCCTGCCCCCAGTACAGGGCCACCAGCGCCCCCCCCGCCAGCGCAGGGCCGAACGGTATCGGATCCTTGCGCCCGCGCAGGCGCAGCGCCAGCAGCCCGATCCCGACCACGCCTCCGGCCATGAAGCCCAGGAATAGCGCCACGCCCACGCCCGGCCACCCCAGGAACGCGCCCATGAGCGCCGCCAGCTTAATGTCTCCGCCACCCATCCCGCCACGGCTTACGATTACTATCGCGGCGATGAGCGCGGCGGCCCCGGCCGCGGACAGCAGCGCGGGTACGAACCGGCCGACCGCTGCCGAGAGCAGCAGGCCGACCGCTATGCCGGGGTAGGTGACGCGGTCCAGGATGAGCTGGTGGTCCAGGTCTATGAACGTTACGACCACCATCAGGAAGGCGAACAGCAGCCCCATCGCCCTCGGCAGCGGGTCGGGAAAGGCGCTCCACGTGGCCACCGCCAGGAGGGCCATCAGGGCCTCGACCAGGGGGTACCTGCCCGAGATCCTCTGGCCGCAGCTCCGGCAGCGCCCCCGCAGCAACACGTAGCTGACCAGCGGGATGTTGTCCGCGGCGCGGATCGGGGTCTGGCAGTGGGGACACCGCGATCCCGGGGATACTATCGAGGCGCCTTTGGGCATCCGGTGGATCACCACGTTGGCGAAGCTTCCCAGGATCGCCCCAAAGACCGACACTATGGCGATCTGCACGCCTCCCAGCGCCACCGCGCCAAGCCCCCAGCCGCTCATGAGCGCTCCAAAGGCAGGATTCTGCACACCCGCGGCGAAACACCGACTGATCGAGTGGCCAGCCGCGCGCACCGCGCGCGGCTCTCCCGGGACAGGAGGTAGTGGCGATGCGCCGCGCAGCATGCATGCTTGTGGCTCTTGTCGTTGTCGGCCTGGCCCTGCCCACAGCCGCGCAGCAGCCGGCCGGGGCGCCGCCGGTTCTCATCGTCCCCGGGCACAGCATCGCGGGGGTCGCGCTCGGACGAACCGTCTCCGCCACGCTCGGACGCCTCGGCCAGCCTACTGAGATGCGCACGCTGCGCGACGGCGCGCTCTACGCCTTCCCGCGCTTCGGCATCAACATGTACGCCGCGGACGGCGCCGTGCGTGCGGTTTCCACGACCAACAGCCTGCTGCGCACCGCCGAGGGCATCGCGCTCGGCTCCAGTTTGGCCGAGGTCCGGCGCGCCTTCGGCCCGCAGTTCACCGACGCCGTGGTCGAGGGCCTGATGGGGATCGCCTACGACCAGCACGGCATCGCCTTCGGCCTGGACGGCGCGATGGTCTCGGTCATCGTGGTCTATCCGCCCCGCACACAGGCCTCGCCGCCGGCCGCGGTTCCGGCCCTGGCCGCCCCGCCCACGCAGATAGATCTTGCGCTCACCACGCTGCCGCGCGTCGAGAACCTGAAGCCCTTCTCGCCGGAGACGCAGTACATGTCCGCGGCCGGCTTCCTCAGGTACGTGGTCCACCAGCAGACCGGCCAGTGGCTGACGCACGGCGAGGCCTCCCGGATGCTGGCGGAGCAGCTCAGGGCGAGGCTCTAGGACTCCGCTCACGGCAACCCTGTCCCTGGCTGCGCCGGGCCCTGGGCGCGCAGCACGATGTCTCCCCCAAGCATCCGTGCGTGATCGCGGGCGCGGCGCACCGCCCCAAGCAGCTCGCGGGCAGTGGAGCCGTGCTCTGGGTGGCTGCCCACGCCGGCTGAGGCCCTCAGCGACCGCCAGTCGGCCACCGGAGCCCCCTGCGGCACGGGCAGGCTCCCGATCGCCAGGCGCAGACGCTCGGCCACAGCCGCGGCCGGCTCCAGGGGGGTCTCGGGCATCGCCACCAGGAACTCGGCCTCATCCGCCACCTCGACGATGCCCCCAGAGAGCCCACGCACGTCCACCGATCGCGCCTTGATGTCCACGTCGCGCGTACCCGCCCGCAAAGCGTCTGCGGCGGATCGCAGTATCGCCTCCGCGCCCGCGGCGCCGTACCGGTCGCGCAGGCCCTCGAAGTCCTCGATCCCCACCACAAGCAGAGAGAAGGCCCGATTGTACCGCGCCGCGCGCTTCACCTCCACCGCGAGGTGCTCCTCGAAATACCGCAACGTGAAGAAGTCGGTCACCTCATCCTGCACGGCCTCGTCCACCAGCGCCCGAGCCAGGTCCTGCATCTCCTTCTGCTGAGCCGCGCTCCGCTCCTCGGCCAAGTGGTTGAAGAACGCCACGAACTCAACGACGGTGAAGTCCGTGGCCCCGGCCAGGCGCCGGGAGAGGGCGATCTGGTCGGATGAAGCCGGGGCAATCTGCCGGCAGAGATCGGCCGTCAGATCGCGGAACGCCACGAATCCCTGCACAACCTCAGCGGCGCCGAAGCCCATGCTGAAGCGCAGCGCGGCCTCACGATGCACGAACTCGCGCAGGGGCGCGGGATCGTCCGAGTCCAGGTAGGCGACGAGTTCCGAGAGGTAGGCGCGACCCAGGCGCCGCAACTCCTCGAGCGGCCGGTAGACGTAGGCCGACGCCCGCATGCGTGACAGCGCCGAAGCCCAAGACGTGACGATGCGGTCCTGCTCACTGTCGAGCAGGCTGGACAGGTTCCGCGCCACGGCGGCCTCCTCCGGCGGCCGAACTTCTACGGCGCCGCCCCGACCTCTCGGCGGAGAATGAAGGTGTTGGCCGCCAGGGTGACCTTCAGTTTCGGCAGATCCCCGGGGCTCATGGCCACCTGCGTCATCACGATGAACCTCGGGAAGTCCTCCAGCCTGGCCATGAAGGCAATCAGGTCGGCGTAGGTCCCCTCAAACGCGAGGTCCAGCCGGAAGAGCTGGTAGCGGGGCGCTGCCGCCGGGACGGCCGGCTTCGTCCCCGGCCGGGCCGGGGCGCCCGGCGCCTCGCCCACGGCCGGTCCTGCCTGGGTGGCTCCGGGGCGAAGCAGGCCCAGCTTTATGCCCAGCTCGGAGGCCACACCCTGGAGCTGGCGTATCAGGCGCGGGATCTCGCGCTCAGGGGGCAGCTTGGCCTCGATCAGGCGTATGCGCTCGGCCAGCGCGTTGTACTCGCGCTCCTTGGCCTCGCGGGTCTCGACGAGGTTCTTCAGGCGCGCCAGTTCCGCGCGCCGGGCGTCGCGCTCCTTGACCAGGGCCTCGTGGCGCGCGGCCGCCGGGGTGTAGACGAACAGGTAGAACACGGTGACCAGGGCGGCCACGAGCACCAGGATCAACATCATCCGCTCGCGCGGGCTCAGCCCTCTCATCGGCCGTCACCTCCGGAGGCCTGGGGGCGCTCAATGCGCGCTGTCACCTGGAACCTCACCACATCCCGGGTTCCGATGCGCTCGAGTTGGACGACGGTCAGATCAACGCCCCGAAACAGCTGCCCGGTGCCCAGGTTGTCCATCAGCTGCGCCACGGCGTAGTAGGTCATCGCCATGCCCTCGATGTTGAGAGACGTGGGCTCGGGCACGCTCAGCGAGGTCACCCAGACGTCCCTGGGAATCAGCAGCCGGAACTCGTTCATTATCGAGGCGGCCGGCAGTTGCTGCTTCAGCAGGTCCACAATGACGGCTTCCTTGTCGCGCATCGCCTTGATCAGCCGGTCGAGTTCGAGGACCCTGTCCACCTGCGGCTTGATCTCGGCGATCTCCCGGTTGGCCGCGGCAACCTCCGCGGCAACGCCGGCGTTGCGCTGGTTCATCCAGACCGCGGCCAGGAGCAGAATCACGGCCACAGCGACCGGCAGGCCGATCTCGAACACGCGCCGACCCGGCAGGCGTCGCCGGGGCACCCGCGGCAGCAGGCTGATGCGTATCAACTGACATCACCTCCCCGCATGGCGAGCCCCACGGCCACGGCCATGGCCGGGCCGACGGTCGCAAGCTGCTCGGTCGTGTACGTCCTGGGGTCCACCTTCAGTTGCGCGAACGGAGATATCACCGAGGTGGCCAGGCCGAGTTCCGAGGCGATGGTGCGGTCGAGGTTGCGCAGCCGGGCCAGGCCGCCGGCCAGCAGTATCTGATTAACCACGACCGAGCGGGACCGGCTCTGGTAGTAGTCCAGCGAGCGCCGGATCTCGGTCACCAGATCGCCGATGTGGGGCGCGATCACGTCGTAGAGCCGCTCCGTCGTGTGATCAGCGGTCGCGCCCTCCTCGATGACCTCGCCCTTCTCGTCCAGCAGGGTCCGCGCGGTCGCGTCATCCACGTCCATCGCCTCGCGCACGGCGCCAAGCAGGGCCTCGCCGCCGATCGGGATGTTGCGGGTGAAACGCAGGCGCGGCCCCTCGGTGATGAGGATGTCAGAGGCCTCACTGCCGAAGTCCACGATCGCGGTGATCTGCGATTCGCCGGCCGTGGGGCTCACGGCCGAGCGCAGCAGGGCGAACGACTCAACGTCGAGGATCCTGATCTGCAGCCGGGCGGCGTCGGCCACGGCGACGAACCTGTCCACGACGTCCTGCCGGGCAGCCACGACAAGCACGTCCAGCATCTTGCGGCCGTCCTCGGCGGCTTCCCCCAACACCTGGAAGTCCATGTAGACCTCCTTGATGTTGTAGGGAAGGTAGCGCTCGGCCTCGTAGCGAACCGCCGCGACCAGCTCGGCCCTGGTCATGGGCGGCACGCGCACCTCGCGGACCGTGACCACCTGCCCGCCGAGCGCCATGATCACCCGGTCGGTCCTGATCCCGACCCGGTCCAGCAGCGCCCGGATGTGGCTGCCCAGTTCCTCGGGCGCCGCCGGCACGCCGTCGCGCATCCCTGCCGGCGGACCCGGCGCGGAGCCCATGCGCAGCAGGCGAAACCCGCTGCGGTAAGTCCCGGCGAGCTCCACGACCTTGAGCGCGTCGCTGCCGATGTCAATGCCCACGTGCGCCTGCGGGGTTGAAGAGAAGATGCCCATCGGCGTATCGCCCACCCTCCCTGCGGGGCGCCTCAGGCCCGACCGGCACCGGGTCTTATGCGCCTTCCATTATGCACGTAGTTCGGCCCCCGCCGCCGAAACCCTGCTCCGGCAGGGGATATCCCTATGGACAGGCAGCCAGGATCTCTGCCCGCCCCATCACCTCGGAGCGCACCCAGCGCTCCTGCCCGGCCTGTGTGCGCAGGCAGACACCCCCGGCGTTGCCGTTGCCGAGCGGCCCAACCGTCAGGGTAGCACCGGCGAAGCTCGTGCTAGCAAGATCCACACCGTGGGGCATGCGGCGCGAGACGGTGTCAGCGGTCTCCTCCTTGACCACTGGCTCCGACGACCAGGCCAGGGAATCGCGGCACTGGTCCCCGCCGCCTGCCGGCGCCGCGGTCACGGCCCCTTCGTAACGGTAGATGCTGTAGGCATCGCCCGCAGGATCGAAGACGAAACGGTAGCACGTGCGCTCGGTCCGGGCGCGCTGCTCCACCATGCGCAGGTCGGAGACCAGCTTCCGCGCCGTCCCCACGAGACGCCGGTTCGCGGTCAGGCTCATCCCGCCGAACACCAGGGCCAGCACCAGCCCCGCGATCGCGAGCACCACGACCAGCTCGACAAGGGAGTACCCGCCCCTGCGCGCCGCAGGATCCCCCTGAGCGGTCACAGCCCGACCATCTCCTCCCA
>JBBIOM010000007.1:0-84287 GCA_037443365.1 Armatimonadota bacterium | reverse complement strand
CGGACCGCGCGGTCAACCTGATCGGCGTCCGGCCATCTCAGCACTGACGAACTCATCGTTCGCCTGCTCGAGATCCCTGACCCCCTGCTCGTACCAGTCCCGGGCACGATTCGGCATCGCCCCTACCGCGGCCCGGTGGCGAGCTGGAAGATGGGCATGTACAGCGAGATGACCATCCCGCCCACGACCACGCCCATGAAGATTATGAGGATCGGCTCGAGCATCGAGGTGAGCCCGGCCACCATCGTCTCGACCTCGACGTCGTAGAAGTCGGCCACCTTCTCGAGCATCTGGTCGAGCGCGCCGGTCTCCTCCCCCACCTTGGCCATCTGCACTACCATCGGAGGGAAGACGCCCGAGAACTGCAGCGGGATCGCGATGGTCTGCCCCTCGCGGATGCTGGTGCGCACCGCGTCGATCGCGTTGCCGATCACCACGTTGTCAATCGCCTTGGCGACCACCTCGAGGGCCTGCATGATCGGCACGCCGCTGCTGATGAGGGTGCCCAGCGTCCTGGTGAACCGGGAAACCACGATCTTGCGGTTCAGTTCGCCCAGCACGGGCATCTTCAGCTTGAAGCGGTCGTAGCGCGCCCGGCCCGAAGGGGTCTGCAGGTAGCGGCGCAACCCGTACACCCCGCCGGCGATAACGGCGAAGATCGCGTACCAGTACGAGCGGATCGCCACGGAGAACGCCATGGCCATCTGCGTGGGCAGCGGCAGTTGACCCGACCCGCCCAGCTCCTTAAACAGGTTCTCGAACTGCGGCAGGATGACGATCGTCATGAAGAACAGGCCGCCCAGCGCCGCGCAGGTCAGCAGCACCGGGTACACCATCGCCGATCGGACCTTCGAGCGCAGCGCTTGCTCCTTCTCGAGATACGTGGCCACGCGGTTGAGCACGTCGTCGAGCACGCCGCCGGTCTCGCCGGCCTTCACCATGTTGACGTACAGCGACGAGAACGCCTTGGGGTGCTTGCCCATCGCGTCCGAGAGCGGACGGCCGGCCTCGACGTCGGCGCGCACCCCGGCGACGATCTCCCTCAGGCGCTTGTTGCTGGACTGCTGCTCCAGGATCGTGAGCGTGCGCACCAGCGACAGCCCGGAGTTCACCATCGTGGCGAACTGCCGGCTGAATACCGCCAGGTCCCTCAGCGCTATGCCGAACATGGACTGCAGCGACTGGAAGACGTCCGCGCGCTCGACCACGCGCTCCAGGTGCGTGATGAAGAAGCCCATGTCGCGGAGCCGGTCCACGACCATGGCGTCGTTGTCGGCCTCTATGACGCCCGAGATCAGGCGCCCGCTGTTGTCCTTGGCGCTGTACCGGAATACTGCCATGGCGGCGCCTACCCCCTCGCGCTACGAGCGGCGCGCTCGACGTCAACGCCGGCCTCGTACAGTATCTTGCGCAGTTCATCGGGGCGGATGGCCCGGCTGAGCGCGTCGTCCAACCTCACCATCTTGCGCAGGACGAGATCGCGCAGCGATTGGTCCATCGTCTGCATGCCGTACTGCCCGCCCGTCTGTATTGCCGTCTCGATCTGGTGCGTCTTGGCCTCGCGTACCAGGTTGCGGATGGCGGGCGTGGCCAGCATGATCTCGACCGCGGGCACCCGCCCTATCTCGTCCAGGCTCGGCCAGGACTGCCCGACGGCGCCCCCCAGGCGCTTGCGCGCCGCCGGCTGTGCGTCAGCATTCCCCTTGTACTTCGCGTTGGGGAGCAGTTGCTGCGACACCACGGCCTCGAGCACCATGGAGATCTGGATGCGGATCTGCTGCTGCTGGTAGGGCGGAAAGACGTCAATGATGCGGTCTATCGACTGCGCGGCGTTGGCCGTGTGCAGGGTGGCGAAGACCAGGTGGCCGGTCTCGGCGATCGTGAGCGCCGCCGAGATCGTCTCGAGGTCGCGCATCTCGCCGATCAGCACGACGTTGGGGTCCTCGCGCAGCACCGCGCGCAGCGCCGCCGGGAACGACTGCGTGTCGAACCCCAGCTCGCGCTGGTTGATGATGCTCTTGCCGTGCTGGTGCAGGTACTCGATCGGGTCCTCCACCGTCACGATGTGGGCGCTGCGCTCGTAGTTGATGAAGCTTATCATCGAGGCCAGCGTCGTGCTCTTGCCCTGTCCGGTGGGCCCGGTCACCAGCACCAGCCCCCGGGGCTTGCGCGTGAGTTCCCTCAGGACGGTGGGCAGGTTGAGCGCCTCGAGCGTCGGGATCGACATGGGGATGACCCGGAGCGCGATCCCCAGCGCCCCGCGCTGGCGGTAGATGTTCACCCGGAAGCGTCCCAGCCCGGGCACGCCGTAGGAAAGATCGAGTTCCCAGAACTTCTCGAACTTCTGCTTCTGGAAGGTGTTGAGCATGCTGTAGCCGAGCTGGAAGGTGTCCTCGGCCGAGAGGACCTCGTGGTGCTCCATCGGCGTCAGCCGGCCCCAAAGCCGCATCGTGGGCTTGATCCCACTCGTCAGGTGCAGGTCCGACGCCTGGGCCGCGACGACCTCTCGCAGCAGGTCTTCGATGTGCATGGCAGCCCCCTATTCGACGAAAACGACTCGGAGCAGTTCTTCGAGCGACGTCGTCCCGGCCAGCACCTTGGCCACGCCGTCCAGGTGCAGCGTGCGCATCCCGGCGGCGACGGCGGCGGCCTTGAGCACATCCGCCGAGGACTCCCGCACGACGAGCGCGCGCACTTCATCGTCCATGACCATGATCTCGAAGAGCCCGATGCGCCCCTTGTATCCGATGTGGTTGCACCGGTCGCAGCCCCGCGGACGGTAGATCACGGGCGGCGGGTCGCCGGGGCCTATGAGCCGGTAGCGCTCCAGCACCTCGACCGGAGGCGTGTACGCCTCGCGGCACTGCGGGCAGAGCACGCGCACCAGGCGCTGCGCGACCACGCCGATCACCGAAGAGGAGACCAGGAACGGCTCCACGCCCATGTCCGCGAGGCGAGCCACGGCGCCGGGCGCGTCGTTGGTGTGCAGCGTCGAGAGGACCAAGTGCCCGGTCAGCGCGGCGTGGATCGCGATGCGCGCGGTCTCCTCGTCGCGTATCTCCCCCACCATGATAATATCCGGGTCCTGCCTCAGGAAAGACCGCAAACCGGTGGCGAAGGTCAGACCGGCCTTGGGGTTGATCTGGACCTGGCTGATGCCGGCGAGCTGGTACTCCACCGGGTCCTCGACCGTGATTATGTTGACGTCGGTCTTGTTCAGCCGGTTGAGGATGGCGTACAGGCTGGTGGTCTTGCCGCTGCCGGTCGGGCCGGTGATGAGGATGATGCCGTAAGGCTTGGCGATCAGCGACTCGAATCGCGGCAGGTCCGGCCCCAACAGGCCGAGCCTGTCCACGCCGACCAGCGCCGCCCGCTTGTCGAGGATCCGCATGACCACCTTCTCGCCGAACACGGTGGGGACGCTGCTGACGCGCAGGTCAATCTCGCGGTTGTCCACGCGCAGTTCGATCCGCCCGTCCTGCGGCGCGCGGCGCTCGGCGATGTTCATGTTGGCCATGATCTTGATGCGGCTCGTGGTCGCGGCCTGCACGTGCTTGGGCGCGGTCATGACGCCGTAGAGCGTGCCGTCAATGCGGTAGCGTATGCGAACGCGGTCCTCCTGCGGCTCCACGTGCACATCGCTGGCGCCCTGGCGCACCGCCTGAACCAGCATCAGGTTCACCAGGCGCACGACCGGGGCGTCCTCGACTATCTCGCGCAGCCGATCGAGGCCCGGCTCCTCCTCGCCCACGTCCGCGGGGCGGATCTCCTGGATGACCTGGTCCAGGGTGCCCTCCAGGGCCGGGTACTGGTTGACGGCGTGCTGGAACCCCTCGGGCGTGATCGCGGCCGGTACCAGGTCGAGCTTGGCGACGCGCCGGACCGTATCGAGCGCCACCACGTCGAGGGGGTCCACCATCCCCACGACGAGCGTGTTCCCTTCCCTGCGCAGCGGGATGACCTGGTGGCGCCGTATCAGCCACTCGGGAACGGCCGTGAGCACCTCCTCGGGGATCCCTACGGACTGCACGTTGACGTACTCGATTCCCATCTGGCTGGCCACGGCCTTGCTGATGGCCTCCTGCGTGGTCAGCCCCTGGCTCACCAGCACCCTGCCCAGGCGGTCGCCGCTGGCGTTCTGTGCCGACAGCGCCTTCTCGAGCTGGGCGCTCGTGATCAGCCCGGCCTCCACCAGGATCTCGCCGAGCCGCACCCGGCGACGCGAGGTCGGGCTCCTAGATGGCCTCATGACGCTCCATAAGCATCACGATGTAGGACTTGTGCAGAAACACGACGCCGGCCTCGTAGAGCGGACGGTCGTCCAGGGTGAAGACGCGCGCCGAGGTAATGGCCAGGAAGTCCTTGGCCTGGTTCAGCCGGTCGGAGAGCCGGGCGCTCGAGGGCAGGTGCAGCTCGCCCTCGATCCTGTGTGACGGCGTGAAGATCACGACCTGCTCGCGGTCCAGCTCCACCTTCATCGGGCACCCCTTCCCTCGGCGACCGTCTCGACTGCGCGGGGGCGCTCCACCAGCCGCTGAATGCCCCGCAGGCTCACCCCACGCTCCACCATCGCCTTGACCCACCGTATGCGTTCCACATCCTCTTCGCTGTAGAGCCGGTGCCCTCCCCCTGTGCGCGCCGGGACGAACAGGTTGTACTGGTCCTCCCAGGCGCGGATGCGCCTGGGGTTCACGCCGGTGAGGTGCGCCACCGTGCGAATGGGGTAGATGGGCGCGCGCTTGTCCACGATCATCGGCTTCTCCCTCCGGCTCCCCCCACGCCTCCGACGCGCGCGGCGGCGGGCGCCTCGCGCTGCGGGCGGAACCCGTGGTCGCGCAGGAACGTGTAGATCTCCTGGAGTTTGGAGAAGCCCTGGTAGTCGGGGCGATACTCCTGCTCCATCTTGTAGTCCAGTTCCACCAGCTTGTTCAGGGTCACGAAGAACGCGTACTGCACTATGTTGGAGGCCGCCTCTGGCGCGTCGCGGTTCTTGTCCACGAACAGGTTGAGGATGTCCACCCTGGGCAGATCGCTGGTGTCGAAGCCCTCGGCCTTGGCCCGCGACTCGATCAACTGCCGCAGGTCGGCCGTGGCCTTCCAGTCCTTGGCCAGGACCATGGCGACGTCGAGGTCGTACTCGAGATCGCCGCTGCCCATGCTGTGGTGCATCGTGGGCCGGTTGAACGGGTTGAAGATCTCGGTCTCCTCGGCCGGCCGCTCGTCCAGCCGGCAGCCCTCCTTGTCCAGGGGCGAGATCGCGAAGACCGGGCAGTTGAGCTCGAGGCTCAGCTCGGCCAGCGCGGTGGAGACCATGTCGGTCCGGGCCTTCCAGTCGTCCACGTAGGCCGACAGCGGGATCTTCTGCAGGTAGTCGAAGAACAGCACCACGTCCGTGGTCTGGAACTCCTGCATCAGGTTGTGGGCGTGGGCGCGGATGCGGTCGAGCGTCTCCTTGCGGCCCGCCTCCACCAGGTACAGGAACGGCGCGTAGCGCCCCAGCGGCCCGCGGGCCTCGTTCACCTTCTCGGCCACGGACTCGCCGTCCCCGTTGCTCCCCACCAGGATCGAGGTGGGGTTGATGCCCACCTCCTTGGCGATCAGGCGGGCCGCCAGCACGCGGCGGGTCTGCTCCCAGGTGTAGAACAGCACCGGCACCTTGTGGTTGGCGGCCACGTGCACGGCCAGGTCGAGGGCGAAGTTGGTCTTGCCGCGGCGGGGAGCACCGGCCAGGCCGTAGTAGAAGCCCCGCCGCAAACCCGAGAGCAGGGTGTTGAGACGGTCAAACGGGCTGATCGAGAAGCCCAGGATGCCGTTCGTCGCCTGGGGCCGGGCGTCAATCATCGGGCCGAACGTCTCGGAGATGGGCGCCACCTGGCGGCGCGTCCTGCGCCGCTGGATCTCGAGCAGATTATGGATCGCGTCGGTGGTGAACTGCACGATGTCCGCCTGCTCTGGGGTACGGCGGTATAGATAGCCCCCGATGGATTCGTGGACGCGCGCCAGGAGGTCGCGGCTCTCCCGGGCCTTCAGCTCCTCAACGTAGCCAAGAAGGTCCCCGGCGTTGGGCGGCGGGAGCAGCAGCACCGACGCCAGGTACTGCTCCATCTCAGGGGTCAGGAGACCGCGATCGGTCATCTCGGCCCGCAGCGTGGCCTCGTCGAGGATCGGCGTCATCGCGTGCGCGTCAATGGTGACCTTCGCCAGGCGCCGCGCCTGCGGCGATACGAGCTGGTCGACGTGGAACCCCTCGTTGACCGCCAGCGTGAGCAGGTGCCGGTCTCGGATGAGGCCGGAGAGCAGGCGCGTCTCCATCTGGTAAGTCTCCATGATTCCTCCCCGGAACTCCTCTCAATATGGCCTTGCGCCAAGCCGCGCTCCGTGATACCCTCGGTGCAATCTCTGCAGGGGCAAGTTAGAGTATACCCAGAAGTTTAGTGCACTAGTCCCGTAAGGGCAAACCCGGAGCGATCCGGGGACGCAAAGCCACAGGGCCGGTGGTGGAAGCCCCCGGCTGGCTGGGTTGCCGGTGGTGCATGTGACAAGCGACGACGTAGGCCTGGGAGCCCTTAAGACCGCCTCCGGGCTGTCGGGCGAGAACCTCACCCTCGAGCGGGCCGTTGCCTACGGCCGCGCGCGCTCTCTGGCGCGCGGCGGGCGCTGGGCCGAGGCCCTCGAAGCGTACCGGCAGTTGATATCGCTCGACCCCAACGAGCCCTGGATCTACTGGGACCTGGCCGAGGTGCACCGTGCGCTCGGCGATCGTCACGAGACCAACCTGGCGCTGCTGACCGCGGCCGACAAGCACCTCGCGCGCGGCGAGACCGACAGGGTCCTGCGCGCGTACGAGCAGGCGGCGGTGGCGGCTCCCAGCGCTCCCCCGGAGCAGGCCTCTCCCACGGAGCAGGCCGGGGCCGCACAGCCAGATGCGTCCAGGGTCGCCGCCCCGGACGAACCGCCCGCATCGCAAGAGCCGCCGGCAGACGTCCTGCCGCCGGCGGCTACCCGAACGCCGCGCCCGCGCGGCACCGGCAGCGCCGCAAGGGCCGTCCCGCTGGGCCAGGTGCTGCTGGGCCTGGGGCTGGTCAGCGAGGCGCAGCTCGCCGAGGCCATGGAGATCCAGTCGCGCACGGGCGAGCGCATCGGGCACATACTGCTGGAGATGGGCGCGGCCACCGAGGCGGACCTGGCGCGCGGCATGGCCGAGCAGTGGGGATACCCCTATCTATCGCTGGAAGACGCGCGCCTGGACCCCAATGTCGCCAAGCTGCTCCCGCACGCCCTGGCCGTGCGCCACAAGTGCGTGCCGATCGAGATACGCGGCGGCCGGCTGCTGCTGGCCATCGCCGACCCCCTGAACGTCGTCGCCGTGGACGACGTGCGCCTGATCACCGGTCTCGAGGTGGATCTGGCCGTGGTCACCGAGGAGGACATCTCCTCGGCGCTCAGCCGCACCTACAAGTTCGGCGACGCGGTCATCGAGCGGGTGATGCGCGAGACCCTCCCCGACCTGGGCGTGGAGATCAGCGACGAGGACCCCTCGCTGGACCAGCTCAAGGCCCTGACCGAAGAAGCGCCCGTGGTCAAGATGGTCAACCTGGTCATAGAGGAAGCGGTCAAGCAGAACGCCAGCGACATCCACATCGAACCGCAGCGGGACGGGATCTGGATCCGCTACAGGGTGGACGGCGTGCTGCGCGACGTGATGAACCCGCCCCGGCACCTCAAGGCGGCGCTCGCCTCACGCCTGAAGATCATGGCCGAGATGGACATCGCCGAGCGGCGCAGGCCCCAAGACGGCCGCATCCACCTGATTGCCGAGGGGCGCAGCATAGACCTGCGCGTCTCGACGCTGCCCACCATGTTCGGCGAGAAGGTCGTCATGCGCGTGCTGGACCAGTCCTCAACCCGGATCGGCCTGCCGCGCCTGGGTTTCCACAGCAAGACCCTGGCGCTCTGGGAGAACGCCGTCGGCAAACCCCACGGGATGGTGCTGGTGACCGGGCCCACCGGCAGCGGCAAGACCACCACGCTCTACGCGACGCTGGGCAAACTGAACACGCTCGACCGCAACATCGTAACGATCGAGGACCCGGTGGAGTACCAGTTGCCGCGCGTGAACCAGGTGCAGGTCAACGCCAAGGCCGGGCTCACCTTCGCCGGTGGGCTGCGCAGCATCCTGCGGCAGGACCCGGACATCGTGATGGTGGGCGAGATCCGCGACCGCGAGACCGCCGAGATAGCGGTGCAGGCCGCGCTGACCGGCCACCTCGTCCTCTCGACGCTGCACACCAACGACGCGGCCGGCGCCATGACCCGGCTCGTGGACATGGGTATCGAGCCGTTCCTGACCAGCTCCTCGGTGATCGCGGTCCTGGCGCAGCGCCTTGCCCGCACCATCTGCCCCCGCTGCAAGGTGGCCTACTCGCCTCCCTCCGAGGCGCTGGGCCGGCTGGGAGCCGACGCCCGGCTGGATCCCGGCGTGGTCTTCTACAGGGGGCAGGGCTGCGATCACTGCCGGGGAAGCGGCTACCGGGGGCGCATAGGCGTCTACGAGCTGCTGGTTATCTCCGATGCCATACGCAGCATGATCGTGCAGCGCGCCTCCTCGACCGAGATCAAGGCCCACGCGGTCAGCGAGGGCATGCGCACGCTGCGCGACGATGGGCTGGAGAAGGTCATGGCCGGCGTCTCGACGATAGACGAGATCCTGCGGGTTGTGTACGTGGCCGACTAGGCCGCGGTCAGTTCTCCTGGTAGATCACGCCGCCTGCCTCGCTCACCGTCACCGTGGCCGTCCCCGCGGCATTGCCCACGGTGAGCGTACACTCGGCGCCCGGGGCGCCGAAGGCCGAGAAAGTGATGACGAGTGTCTCGGCCACGGTTACCCCGTCGGGCAACATGGCGTTCTCGAGAAACCCCCCGCTCGTGCGCGCGATCGCGTAGGACCCCGACGAGGCCGAGAAGGAGACCGTGTACGGGGTGCGCTCGGCCTTGGCGCGCTCGTGGGCCAGGCGTAGGTCCGAGGCCACCTGGGCCGCGCCGTAGCGCAGGCGCTGCTGCGCCACGTGCCCCCGCCAGCTCGACATCCCCATCGTCAGCAGGATGACGACCAGCACCGCCACGACGACCGTCTCGAGCAGGCCGAAGCCTTCCTGCGAGCGGCGGCGGCTCAAGGGGACCCCTCGCGCCACGTGGGCCGCCGACCGGCGAAGTTGCGCGCCTCCACCTGATACAGGGTCATCGTCGGGAAGTAGGGCGGCGAGAACCCGCGGTTCATCCTGCGGTCGTACCTGAAGTACGAGCCGTAGCCCCTGATGAGCTGCCCGGCGGTGTTCATGACCCCGAAGACGCCCAGGTACTCCTGGATCAGCCCGCCGATCAGGCGTATCTCGCCCCGCGGGGGATTGTCGTTCCACGTCGCGTTGAACACGCGGCTGTTGTACCCGTCCGCCAGGTTGCCCGCCATGATCACGGCGTGGATGTCGAGGTCGCGCGTGCTCGGGTCGTTGGGGTTGGTGACGAAGCGCACGTCGTTGTTGGGCGAGTATATCCCGAGCAGGTTGATCGGGTTGTGCTCGGGATTGGTGACCACAGGAGGCGCCTCGTAGCGGATGTGGTTGGTGATGTCAATGCGCCCGGAGGCAACGATCGTGGTCTGCTCCTTCTCCTCGAGCGTGCCGTGCAGCGAGAGGATCGCTCCCTCGACGTAGATGATGGCCGCGTTCGCGTTGCCCAGGCCCTGCCATCCCTTGGGAACGCCGGCGAACGTCCGCGTCTGGTTGCCCGAGGGCCAGGCCGTGTTGGTGACCGTGGTGCGCTGCGTCACGCGGTCCACGACCACCGTGACGGTTTGAGTCCCCTGGACCAGGGTGTAACGCGCGCAGCCGCCCGGCGACCCCGCGCTCTGGCTGCAGGCGCCCGGCGACGCGCCGCTGTCGGTCATGCCGAGCACCAAGCTTGTCAGATCGCCCTGCACGAGGATGCCGCCTGAGAGGGGTTCGTCGGGGTCGGAGATGCCGTTGGCGTTGTCGTCTCGAACCGGTACGTATATCCCGGAGGGAACCGCGCTCGAGTTGTCCGGGAGTTCGGGGACCGCCTCCCGTATGAGCCGGTTGGGGACCGCGCTGGTATCCGACGGGTCGCGTCCCACGGTCACGCCCTTCTGGCTGAACGGGTTGGAGGGAATGGGGATCGTGGCCACCCCGCGCGTGAAGTCGGCCGGGGCGTTGTCGTGATCGTTGCTGCTGTTGGTGTCGCAGTCGGGCAACACCGGTGCGTCGCGGCGCTGTCCGCTGACCACGTTCTCGTTGGCCTCTATCTGACGCGGGCTGCCGCGGTTGAAGAACCAGGCCGTCCGCCAGGCGCTGGTCAGGCGCGTGGTCCTGGCGTTCGCCTCCCGGCAGGGTATCCCGCTGTCAGGGGTGCCGAACTTCGGGAAGTAGGCGAAGCGGAACTCGGTGTTCGTGTGCACGGGCCCGTCGTACATGGACATATCGGCGAACCAGAGCGCCTCGCCCGCGGGTCCGGTGTGCACGTGCGAGAACAGCGCGTACTTGGCGAAGGTATCCCGCCGCAGGTAGATGCTGAAGTCGCCGCGCAGCGCGATCCTGCGCCTGGCCTGCGGGTTCACGCGCCCGTCGCTCGTGATCTCGTAGGAGTAGTAGAACTCGTACTCGTGGTCGCCCCCGGCCCCGCCCATACGCTGGATGTACCGGGCCGGCTCGTTCGGGGCGCTCTCGGGCGATGCGAGCCGCCGCCTGAGCGTGACCGTAGTCCTGTGGCTCCCTTCCCCCAGCGGGTTGGAAGGCGGTAGCCCAGCGGCCGCCTGCAGCTTCCGGTGCGGCTCGGGCAGGCCCCAGTTGACGTGGAAGACGAGCGAGTCCGTGGACGGGGTCGCGTTGAGGGTGAAGCGCCGGCCGTCGAGGATAAGGAAGTCAATGATGCGAAGCGAGTTCTGGAGGCCCACCTCCCCGGTCGCGCCTCCATACCAGACGAGCAGGGTCGTGCTGTCCAGGGACGGGTCCACGGTGACCTGCCCGATCGGATCGGCGCCCATGAGCGCCATGAGCGCGGCGCGGCCCGAATAGGCGCCCCCCTCGGCGATGTACATGCTCTGCGCGCCGATGACCCGCAGCGCGCTCAGTCCCATCTCCTTCCCGCTCAGATAGAGAATGAGGGCGCCCAGAAGCGACAGGATGAGGATGACGGCCAGTACCGCGACGAGCGCCATCCCCTGTTGGCATCTAGTCAGGCGCAGCATCTCTTCTCACCCCTTGCCCGCGCCTAGCGGGCGCGCAGTGCGGCATCACCTGCGAAGGTGCGGCTCACGTGATCCCGCGTGACGGTCACCCTGATCCTGACGCGAGCGATGGGCGTCAGGTCGCCGGGCGTCGTTCCCAGCGTGTCGCCGTTGGCGTCGAAGTACTCGAAGGCCAGGCCGCCTGCGCCAATGAAGTACGCCAGTGGCCTGCCTACGCCCGAACTCGGGCACCCGCTTCCGGCATCGTCCTGCCTGCGCACGAGCGTCGCGGCGCTGGCGTCGTGCGCGAAGGTCACCCGGTAGGGACTCGTCTGAGAGAAGGGCGTGTCCTGCGGCACGGCCAGCGTGACCGCCGTCTGCGACGCGCATGTGACGGCCTCTGCCCAGCGCATCTCGTCCACCATGACGTCGAGGGCCGTGCGCACGTGCGCCTGGGCCTGGAGGAAGTCGTTGGTTGTGCGGGCGGACCTGCCCCCGACGGCCACGATCGCGTAGATGCTCCCCAGAACGAGCATCAGCAGGCCCAGCGCCACGACCAGCTCGATCAGGGTGACGCCACGGTCTCCTTGCAGGGGCGGCAACTCTGGCGCGGCGCGAATCTCACTTGTCATCCAGCACCGTCGTGAGCGTGACAAACGGCGCGCCGTTCAGATCGGCGGGCCTGTAGATCTGGACGGTGGCGGTGGTGAGGCGCAGGTTCGTATCGTGGGTGACGTCCACGGCCACCTGGAACGTGTGGGGGGTCGGGTTGGTCACGCCGGTGTAGGGATCCGGCAGGGGGAGCGGCGAGCGCGCAAGGTCCGTGAAGCCCACCATCTCCACCGGGTTAACGCTGGCGCGGATCTGCTCCATCACCTGAACGGCGAGGGTAGTGGCGGCCGCGCGGTCGTTGGCCCGGCCGGCATGCGCCATGCCGACGATGAATGTCTGGAGAAGGATCACCGAGAACGCGGCGAAGAGCGAGAGGGCAACGAGCAACTCAAGGTATGTGAACCCTGCCTCGCCCCTGGCTCGGCCGGGCCGCGACTGACGCCGCATCGTCATGCTCCTCCAGAGATGATTCTGCGGTGGGTATGTTCCCCGAAGGGTTCCGGGCTAGTCCCGGGAACATTGCGGGAAGCAGGCGGGGCCGGGACCATCTAGACCAGCGCGGCCGCGAGTTGGCTGTTGCGCCGCATCTCGAGGCGGACGCGCCCCAGGTTGGCCAGCCGCGTACCCACCACGACGATGACGGCGTCGGCCCCGGCCGGCCCGACGGCCACCGGGCCCTCGTCGTACTCCAGCAGCATCGTGCGCAGCGAGCCGCGGCCCATCTCCTTGCCCATCGAGTCGGCCACCGCTATGTTGCTGGCCACGACCGCGCCGACCGCCTCGAGGTCCACCCGCTCCTCCGTCGTCAGGCCCTCCACGACGAACCCGTCACGGCCCACGATCATGGCCGCCACCACGCCGTCAACCCTGGTCAGTTCGGCGAGCAAGTCCTTCAACTGCGACATCCCGGATTCCTCCCCTATCCTACAGAGCCCCGTGCGACGGCGCGCCCAGCGCGCCGCGCAGCTTGTTCAGCGCGGCGGCAAGCACGCGCGACACGTGCTTCTGCGAGATGCCGATCTGTTTGGCGGCCTCCATCTGTGTAAGGTCGGTGTAGAAAAGGTAGTAAACGACCTTGCGCTGCAGCGCGGTGAGCGACTCCAGCGCCTCCATCAGCGTGACGCGGTCCTCGATCGGAAGCTGGAAGCTGACGTGCGTGCGGTGCCGTATCCGGTCGCGATCAACGCGGAGGTCGGCCCCATCGTCGTCGGCCTCGATGGAGACCGTGCGAAGGATCTCCCTTGCGCGCAGGACCTCCAGGAGCCCCTCCTCCTCCACGTTGAGAGCGCGCGCCAGGACGTCGAGACCGGGGAAGCGCCCGGTCTCGCTGACGTGCGCGCTGATGGTCTCCTCGATGCGGGTGTTGAGCCTCTGAAACCAGCGCGGTCTGCGGATCGTGTCCCGCTGGTCGCGCAGGTAGTGACGGATCTCGCCGCGTACGAGGTAGCCGGCGTAGGTGGCGAACTTCGCGCCGCGGCCCGCGTCGAACCCGTTGATGGCGTTGAGCAGCCCGATGTAGCCCACCTGGATCAGATCCTCGGTCGGGACTCCCGAGTACGCGAACTCGGCGGCGATGCGCCGCACCAGTGGCGTGCAGGCGGCGACGACGCGCTCCTGCGCCTGCGGGCTGCGCGTGGCGGCGTATTCCTCAAGCGCCAGGTCGGCGTCGTCGGGGCCGGAGGCCTCTGCGCCGCGGGGCTCCGGCACCACTGCCTGGCGTTGCGGCGGTCTTGCCGCCATGTGCTACGCCTCCTGAATACAACGAGCCCTCCCGGGCTGCCTTGGGAGGACGGTATGTCAACCTCCGGCAGCCCGGCTGACCACACCTGCTGGTCCCGAGGCTTTGCGCCCCCACCTCACGATGGGTTTGCCCTTTTCGGGGTTCATATTCGGTTTCCGCGTCCGGTGGCCGGACCCGGCGGAAGCAAATGATAGCGCGTCACGGGCATTTGCGCAAGGCCTCCCTCAGGGTTGCGCTGAACTGCCCTGCTTCGTACGCGAGCCGGCCTTGGGGCGGCTGACGCACCTGAAGGCCAGCCGGTGCGCGACCAGCACGCCCACGGCTGCGCGCGCCTGTCCGGCGCTCAGCCCGGCCATGCCTGCGACCACCCCAATCGTGCGCGTGCCGTCGAGCAGACCGGGCACGCGTTCGCCCGCGGGCCCGGCCACCTTCAGGATGGCGGTCGCCACCTCCTCGGGCAGTGAGTCCCGGCTGTTGCTGGGAACGAAGTAGGTCTCATCGGCAGCACCCGGGGCCTCGGCCGCGGGCAGGCTGACCTTGCCGGAGAAGACCACGATCCATCCTCGGGCTTCCTCGGGGGGTGTCGCATCCAGCCCGGCCGAGGTGATCTCGCCGTCTGCCACCGCGAAGACCGCGGGCCTCTCGCCGAGGACGAGCACCACGCTGTCGGCGCCCTGCGCGCACAGCCGTCCCAACAAGGAGCGCAGCCGCACGAACTCGGTGTGCAGACCGCCAATGGAGAACTGCAGGCCGGCTATCTGATCGGCCAGCCGCTCGGTGAGCGCCAGGCGCACCACCTCTGCGCCAGGCGGTGCGCCGGCGGGCAGGACGGACGAGGGATCGCCCTGCACCCAGCCAGCAGGACCGAAGACCGCCGCGGTTCGCCGGGCAGGCGCCTCGACCACGGCGGCAAAGCCCCGTGTCCACCCGTAGTGCAGCAGACCGGCCACACCAGCGGCGGCCACGGCAGCTAGACCTCCTCCAGCGCGGCGCGCTGCCAGAAGGCACCGGCCGCCAGGAAGATGAAGCCCGCCACCCACAGCGCGTCGGCCCTGTGCACGATCGGATGCAGGAGACTCGCCCCGGCCATGCACAACGCAGCCATCGCCAGGGTGAGCCACGTGTAGGCGGAGGTGCCTCCACTGAAGCCGGCGGCAGGAACCAGGCAGGCAGGTACGAGCAGCATCGCGGCCGCAGGGTAGAAGGCGGCCAGCATCTTCTGGAAGACCGGGGCCTCGCCGCGCGCGAGCAATGCCAGCGTCGCGACAACCACAGACCCCCATATCAGACCGCCGTACACGACCAGATTCCTGCGGATCCGCGGTTCCAGCACGGGCCAGACAAGCCGGGCCTCCATCCAAACGGCGGCACTGAGCAGCACGAAGAAGGCGACATAGAACGCGTCGGCCGCCGACGGGGAGTACGCCGCGCCGCCCCCGCCCCACCGTCCGGCCGCGGAGATGGCACGCCCGGCGGCCCAGGCCAGCGTGGCCCACGCCGCGATCACCCACACCGCGCGCTCGCGGTCACCACGCGCATAGGCCGCAGCCGCCATCAGGCACCCGAACCCGGCCACGAGCGGCGCCAGGAGTTGCAGCGTTGACCCGACCGCGGCCCGCGCCGCCTGCACGTGAGCGCCGCCGCCGTCCAGGCCGTAGGTGATGCCGGCCGCCCCTGCCATGAGGCCGATGACCGCCTTGGGCAGCCAGGGGGGCGGCCTCATGCCGGCCCCTCGCCTTCGGCCGGCCCCTCGCCTTCGGCCACCGCTTCTGGCATCCCTTCGGCATCGCGCACGTCGCGTTCGCAGGCTGCTATGGTCCGGTCGGCGAAGGCGCGCCCGGCGATCGTCACTATCGGCGCGCATGCCACCTCCACTATCGCGCGCCAAGTCGACTCGGGCAGTTGCGGGGCGTGCACGCGCTCGCCGTCCATGCCGCCGCCGTGACGCTCCAGCGCCCTGACCAGGGCCGCCGCGAAATGGCTCGCCAGGCGGGGCCCGCGGCTGCGCGCGATGCGCACCGCCATGCGTTCGAGGATCGCGGGCCACGGGTGGGCAGGCGGCTCAGCGGCCGTCCCGTACTCGGGGGGCTGTGCGTCGGACCAGTCCGCCAGTTCCGGCGGCTCGTCAGGCGGCTCGCACGCCACGACGCTGATCCGGCAGCCTCGCGAGGCCAGTGCACTCAGGCGCTCGCGACCAGGGCCATCGGGCAGCATCTCCGGGATGTCGCCCGCCTCGAACACCCATGCCTCGCGCGGCGCGCCGTCCCGGAACCAGAGCACTCCCTCGGTCGCCTCATCGCCCACGAGCACGCCGCCGTCAAAGCCGCGCGCGGCCAGGTGCGCCACAAGCCGCTCCAGGTCCACCTCGTCTCCGCACAAACCCGCGAAGACGATCGCCCCAGCCCCAATCGCCTCAAAGCTCTGGACACGAAGGGATTCCAAGCGTCTCCCCTTCGGCAACCCGGCCGGCCCGGAGCCCGCGGACTCGGGCCTCCAGGCCCCGTTGGCTTTGCGTCCCCGCCTCGCGGCGGGTTTGCCTGTTCGAGGGTTGCCTGCAACCTGCTTCTTTCCCGCTCTTGGCTCTGCCTAGTCCCCCCCTAACTTACCTAGAGACGCCCGGATAGCTCCCCACTCCCACCGGGAATCTGCAGAAGCCGCCGGTAGAGTCCGGACACGTTCGCCACGTACCACTGCGTCTCGGCGTACGGAGGGATTCCGTTGTGCCTCAGCACGGCGCCTTTGCCCGCGTTGTAGGCGGCCAGCGCCAGGTGCGCCCTGTCCCATCCGAACCGGTCCAGGTTGCCGCGGAGGTACCGGATGGTGCCGTAGAGATTCTGCACAGGGTCGGTAGCGTCCACTCCCATCGCGCGGGCGGTGTCCGGCATGAGCTGTCCCAGCCCGATCGCGCCCGCCCGGGAGCGCGCCGCCGGCTGGAATCCCGACTCGACCACCACGAGCGCAACCACCAGCCGGGGATCCACGTTGAAGTGCCTGCTGTAGCCGAGCAGGGCTTGACCGATCGCGGCCGTCTGCCCGTGCGTAAGGCCGGAGTTGTAGAAGCGGGCGATGGCGCCGTAGCTGGCAACATCCGTCACCCAGGACGGCGCGGTCGGAGATCGCGCGCCGTCAGGAGCAGGATGACCGGCAGGCTGTGGGAGCGGCCCCAACGCCCGCAGCGCCTGACGGGCCAGATCACGCACGGCATCGGGCGCCTGGGTGATCGCGGCGTGCCGAAAGGCGGTCGCGGCCTCGACCGGGCGCCCCACCAAGACCAGCGCATGACCCCACCAGAGCAGCACCATCCCATTGCGCGGTGAGAGCCGGGCGGCCCGGGCGAGCGACTGTTCGCAGCGCTCCGTGGCGCCCGCGTGGAACTGCACGACGCCGAGCCAAAGCCACGCGTGGGCCGAACCGGGATGCCGCCCCACCGCGCGCACGAAGGCGGCCTCGGCGCCCGCGAGGTCGCCCCGCGCAAACAGCGCCGCGCCGACGCGCAGCGGGTCGGAGGCAGGCCCGGCGCCGTATGCGGCTCCTTGCATGAGCCCGACCGCGGCGATCCAGGCAGCCGCGAGGATCAGGGCGCGCTTCATCCCAGCGCCTCGATGATCTCGGCCTTGCACCGGCGTACCGCCAGCCGGGCACGCGCGATGTTGCCGCCCGCCTCGAGCACCGCCGCCAGGATGTGCGCCGGCCCAACCGCCACCACGAGGAGGGCCAGGCTCTCGGTGGTCACGGTGAGGTAGTCGATCTCGCCGCCGTCCATCTTGCGGCCGCAGTAGGCGCCGACCTTGAACAGCGCGGCCAGGTCGCCAGCCACTATGCCTGGATCGCCGGCGCCGCCCTTGAGGACCGTCTCGATCGCGCGGCCGTCGGCGTCGAGCAGCACAACGGCGCGCGTATCGTCGCCTGCAAGTCCCTGGAGGATGCCTCTCAGACTCGTGCTCATGGTCGCCTGACGCCGTCTGGGGCATTCACCGCTGGGTCCTCCCTTCCCTGCGCGAAAGGAGTTTGCGCTCGGCCATAGTAACAGGTCTACAAGATGCCGCGATGAACCCCTCCACCCTTGAGCTCATACGCACGCGACGCCGGATGCTGGCGACGCACTGGGCCCGCGCCATGGCCCTCACTCCCGCTCGTGGGCAGGTGTGGAAGGACCACGAGCGGCTGGAGCGGCATGCCCAGGCCGGGCTGGACGCGCTCGCCGAGGCGGCAAGCACCGGGCAGGTGTCGTCCTTCGTTGAGTTCGCGGGCAGGCTCAGCGGTGAGGCCTTCGCCCTGGACACGCCGCTGGAAGAGGTGATCCGGGCCCTCCTGGACGTAAAGCCGGCCGTGCTCGACTTCCTGGCCGGAGCCGTGCCCCCCGGCGACCAGGATGCCGAGGCAGTCCATTTCTTGAACCGCCTGATATCGGCCGGTGTCCTCGAGGTCATCCAGCGGCACGAGCGGCAGCGCGCGCGCAGGGGGCTGACCGAGCAGAGCCGGCTCGACGAGCTGCGCGAGCGCGCGCGGAGGCAGATAATCGTTGATGCGCAGACCGGCCTGTTCAACGCGACCTTCTTCGCGACTGCCGCCGCGCGCGAACTGGCCAGGAGCCAGCGGTTCGGGCGCACCTTCGCCCTGGCCCTGCTCGCGGTTGACCAGGAAGAGGAGATCAGCGGCACCCTGGGGAGCGAGGCATCCACGGCCATAGCCGTGCACATCTCCGGAGTACTGACGGCCGAGACGCGGCTCGTTGATCTCCGCGCCTCTCTGGGTTCGGGCAGGTTTGGGCTGGTCCTGCCCGAGACATCGCTCGAGGGAGCGTTCGCGCTGGCGGAGCGCATCCGTAGGTCCGTCGAGAGCACGGTGTTCGTCCCCCCCGGGCATCCGTACCCGCTGACGCCCACCGTCAGCATAGGACTGGCGTGCTACCCCCGGGACGCCGAGAGCGCCCAGGGGCTCATAGAGCGGGCGGAGGAAGCCCTTGTGCGCGCCTGTGCCGGGGGCAACACGACGGTCGCTACCGCCTCGGCCGGCGACTTCTGAGTCCCTGCTACGACCGCTCCCTCCACAACCGGAGCTGGATCTCAAAGGGCGGCTTCTCTCGCAGAATGCGGAGGAACACGTCCACCAGCGCCGGATCGAGCGTGGTACCGGCCTCTCGGCTGAGTTCGGCCATCGCCTGCTCCACAGTACGGCCCGGCCGGTAGGAGCGGTTTGAGGTCACCGCGTCAAAGGTATCGCCGACGCGGATGATGCGCGCGCCCAGTGGAATCTCGTTTCCGACAAGGCCGTCCGGGTATCCGCTCCCGTCGTAGGCCTCCTGGTGGGAGCGGATGTCGTCGGCGAGCGGCCTGAACAGCGTCACGTCGCGCATGATGCTGGCCCCGCGCTCCGGGTGCTGGTTCATCAGCGCCCGCTCCTCATCGCTCAGGGGGCCGCGTTTGCGCAGGACGTGCTCCGGGATCGCGATCTTCCCGATATCGTGCAGGAGACTCGCCCAGCGGATGCGGTCTATCTCGTCCGCGGGAAGCCCCAGGTCGGAGGCGATCGCGACGGCGCAGGTCGCAACGCGCTGCGAGTGGCCGAGCGTGTAGGGGTCCTTGGCCTCCAGGGCCGCGGCCAGCGCCTTCACCGTGTTCAGCAGGAACTCGCTGGACTGCGCCACTGCCCGGGCGTCCCTCAGCAGGGGGGCCGTCATCTCGGTCAGGGCTCGCGCGGCCGCCATCTGCTCGTCGGAGAGCGGCCCGGGCCCATCGCGCGCCAGGACGAGGGCGCCGAACGGTACGCCCTGCGCCGAGAGCGGGATCACGACCGCGCAGCGCGCGGGATCCTCGCCGAAGACGCTGACCCAGTCCGCGTCCTTGTCCGCGTCCAGAACCATCTGGGAAGCGCCTGACCTGAGCGCGGTGGCCAGCGCACCGCCCAACGCGAGGGAAACGCCTGCGGGCCGGGGCCTCCCATCGGTTCCGGTGCGGGCTTCCACGACCGGACGCCCGTCGTCATCCAGCATGGCCACAAGGCCCCACTGCGCATCCGCCAGGCGGAGCGCCCGCTCGAGGAACTGCCTGGCGCGCCCGGCCAGATCCAGCGGCGCCATTGACGCCAGGGCCGCGCGCTGCTCGGCGGCCGCGTTGACCTCGCGCGCAAGCATCTCGTAGCCCCGGGCGAGCGGCGCGGCGCTCGCGCGCCGGCGTTCCTCGATCAGCCCGAGCAGAACCCCGGCCAGGATCAGGAGCGCCGCGCGCGGGAGCACAACCGTCCCGACTGCCCCCTGCGCGGCCGCTGCGACAGCGTAGCCGACCGCGGATGCCGCGCCAGTTACCGCGCCCATGGCGATCCCGCGCCCAGGCGTGGCCAGCATCAGCGCCGGCACGTACAGGAAGTAGAAGAAGCTGGTGGCGCCGCCGGTCTCGAACACGATGAAGGACACAATGAGCAGCTCCAGCGCCACCCCGCTGTGCCGGGCCAGGGGGAACTCGCCGGTACGGGCAGGCGTCAGGGCGCCGGGCAGGCCCGCGGCGACCAGCAATACAAGCAGCGCTGCCAGGGTGAGCGGCGACTTGACCGTGGTCCCGGCAGGCACGCCGACAAGGACAACGGAAAGGCCGAAGAGCGCGATCAGCGCGCGCACGTGAAGGGGCCACCATTCCACCCTGCCCTCGCTTCTCATCTCCGGCTCCAGCAGGCATGCGCGCGTTCCGCGCACACTCTCTATGCCCGCGCCAGGGCGCGGTCAGTCCTCAGGCCACTCCGCCTCCACCCCCCTGCGGGCCAGCGCGCGAAGCACGAGCCGCTCCAACGCCCGCACCACGCGCGCGCGCAGGGGTTCGCGCGGGGACAGCGGGCCAGCCAGGATTGTGGGCACGCCCAGCCTGTTCCCGGCCAGCACGTCGGTGAAGAGCTGGTCGCCGGCTATCGCCGTCCGCCCCAACGGTGTGCCCAGGATGCGCAGCGCCCGGCGCAGCTTGTCGGCGCTGGGCTTGGACCGCCCCGGCGCCGCCGGCAGACCCAGCGCCGCGGAAGCGGCCCCCAGTCTCCACGGGAGGGTGTTGGACACCAGGCAGACCGGCACTCCAGACCGCCGGAGGTCCTCCAGCCAGGCCACGACCTCGTCCGGCGGGTCCAGCCTGCCCCAGGCGACCAGCGTGTTGTCGAGATCGAGCATGAGGGCCTCGATCCCCCAGGCCCGCAGCCGCGAGGGTGTGAGGTCAACGATTGTGCGGACTCGGTACCGCGGAGCGAGCAGGCGCAGCAGACGGCTCATCGCCTGTACCGCCTGACCGCCTCCTGGTGCTCCCGCAGCGTGCGGCTGAAGTGATGCGAGCCGTCGGGCCGCAGGACATAGAACAGGAACGGCGTCTCCGCCGGGGCGGCCGCGGCGGAGATCGCGGCCAGGCCGGGGTTGGCAATCGGTCCCGGCGGCAGGCCCGCATGCCGGTAGGTATTGTACGGCGATTCCACGCCCAGATCGGCGAGCGCGAGCTCGGTCTTGTGCCTCCCCAACGCGTACAGGACCGTGGCGTCTATCTCCAGGCGCATGCCCAGGCGCAGGCGGTTGTAGATGACGCCCGCGATCACCGGGCGCTCTTCGGGAACCCGGGCTTCCCGCTCGATCATTGAGGCCACCGTCACCAACGCCTGCAGGGACAACCCGCGCTCTCGGGCCGCCTTGCGCAGTTCGGGGCCGACCACGTCGTTGAATCGCGCGCGCATGCGCTCGATGATGGCCTCCTCCCCCAGACCGCGCGGCAGGAGGTAGGTGTCAGGAAAGAGATAGCCCTCGAGGCCCTGCGCCATCTCGAGGAACCGGCCGCGGTCGCCCAGCCCGGTCCTGGCCAGCTCATCGGCTATCTGAGCAACCGTGAATCCCTCCGGGATTGTGAGCCGGTGGAGAACCGCCTCGCCCCGGGCCAGGACGCGCACGATCTGCCAGGCGCCCTGACCGGGGTCAAGCGCGTACTCGCCGTGGCGGAGCCGTCCGTCGGCGCGCTGCAGCCGCGCGGCGAGGACGACCGCGCGCGCGCTGCGCACCAGGCCGGCCTGCACAAGGGCAGCGCCGATCTGCGAGGTGGTCTGCCCCGGTGTCAAGACAACCGTTCGCGCCGGGCCGGGTCCTCCGACAGGACGCATCATGCACCAGAGGAGCGCGCCCGCGCACAGGCCCAGAAACGCGGCGCCGGCGATCGCGGTGCCTGCAAGCAACACCGCGCGCCGGAGCCAGTGGCGGCGCATCACGCCTGCCCCGATCATGGCGGTCCGCAGGAGCGCCTACTCATCCTCCTCGTCGTCATCGTCTCCACGGTCCCCGTTCGGCGTAACCTCGCCGACGAGATCGTCGAGCGATTCCAGGTCGCCGCGATCCTCGCCGCCCTCCTCGAGAATGATCTCGCTGTAGCCCGCCGTCTCCTCAAGCGCGGCCACCACCCGGCCTAGTTCCTCGTCGTCCTCGATCGGTACGAGATGGTCGGCGCTCTCCATCCTGAAGATGACCGCCGCCGCGTCCTCCTCGTCCTCGGGGAGCAACACGGCATAGCGACGACGCTCAACTTCCACGATCTCCACGACGTTGAACCGATGCTCGATGCCGTCCTCGTCTTCCAACGTAACGGTTTCCAGTTCCTCGATCACGCAGCACCTCCGAGCCGGCGACTCCCCATTGCCCGCCACGCCTCCCCCGGCGCGGTCGTCAGCTACGGAGGGAGCATAGCACCTTCATCCGAACCGGGCAACGCCCCGCGGCGGCGGTCCAGGTATGGCTGCAGGATAAGCGCGGCCGCCACCGCGTCGCGTTGCATGCGGCGCCGCCGGCCGCCAGCACCCCCCTCGCGCAGGGCCCGGTCCGCGCCCGCCGTGGAAAAGCGTTCGTCCACCTCCACCACCGGCACGCGAAGCGCACTGCGCAGGCGCAGGGTAAGGCGCGCGGCAGCCTGTGCCTGGGGGCCGGCGCTCCCCCGGGTCGTCAGGGGGCGTCCCACGACGACCTCGCCCACGCGGTATGTGTCCACCAGTTGCCGCAGATAGGCCAGGTCACCCGCCCAGCCGGCTCGCGCGCGTACCTCGAGGGGCAGGGCGATGCGACCCAACGGATCGCTGATGGCGATCCCCCACCGCCGCTCGCCCGGGTCTATCGCCAGGACGCGCGGCCCGTCAGCCTGTCGCACCCAGGCGCCTCACCTCGTCAGCGGCCGACGCCATGGCTTCATCCAGACGCTCCAGGTCTCGGCCTGCCGCCTGCGCCAGTTCGGCCTTTCCCCCCCCGGTGCCTCCCATGCGCCCGGCGATCGCGCGCGCCAGGACATCCGCGCGCAGGCCGCGCCCGGCGAGATCCGGGGTTACCATCACGACCAGGTTCACCCTGCCTCCGGCCGGACCCGCAAGCACGTAAACGCCGCTGCCGAAGCGACCACGCAGGCGGTCGCCCGCCGCGCGCAGGGATTCGTGCCCGGCGTCGCCCTCCAGGCGCGCGGTCACGACGCGCACGCCCCCTGCATCGGTCACCTCGCAGCGCGCCTCGCTCTCCTGGCCGGCCGGACGCTGCTTCGCCTCGCGCTCGAGGACGCGCACACGCTCGCTGAGGCGCCGCACGCGCTCGAGCACCTCCGCGGGTGCGGCGCGGAGCGCCGCGCCCACCTCCCCGAGAAGCTGCTCGTGCGCTCGCGCGCGTTCGTACGCGTGCCATCCTGTCACGGCCTCTATCCGCCGGATGCCCGCGGCCACCGCGCTCTCGGATGTGATGGTGAACAGGCCCACGCTTCCGGTGTTGGCCAGGTGCGTTCCGCCGCAGAGCTCGCGGCTGTACCCCGCGACCGAAACGACGCGGACGCGCTCGCCGTACTTCTCGCCGAAGAGGGCCTTCGCCCCGCGCGAGAGCGCGCGGTCGAGCGGCATCACCTCCGCGCGCACCGGCCGCGCGGCCATCACCATCTCGTTCACGCGGCGCTCCACGAGCGCCCGCTGCTCCGGTGCCAGGGCGGCGGGGTGGGTGAAATCGAATCGCAGGCGATCGGGCGCCACGAGCGATCCCGCCTGCTGCACGTGCTCCCCGAGCACCTCCACGAGGGCCTGGTGCAGCAGATGGGTGGCGGTGTGGTTGCGTCGCACCGCGTCCCGCCGGGGCCCGTCAATCGCTGCCCGCACGCGCATCCCCTCGCGCACCCGGCCAGCGGCCACGCGCCCGAAGTGCCCGACGAGGGTCGGCGTGATGTGGCGCGCATCGCCGACCTCCAGGCGCAGGCCGCGTGCGAGGAGGGTGCCCGCATCGCCCACCTGGCCTCCTGCCTCGGCGTAGAACGGCGTGCGGTCCAAGACGATCACTGCCTCGTCGCCCGCGTCGGATGCGGGTACTCGCACGCCATCGCGGATCACCGCCAGCACCCGCGCCTGCGCCTCGCGGCGGGCGTGGCCGGCCGAGATCGTGGCCGGAAGACCGTCAAGCGCGCCCGGCTCCACCGCGGCCGCTCCTCTCCCCCCCTGATCGCCCGCGCCCTCGCGGCTCCGGCGGCGCTGCTCCTGCATCTCGCGCTGGAAGCCCACCTCGTCCACTCCAAGGCCCGCCTCGCCCGCGAGATCCCGTGTCATCTCAATCGGGAACCCGAAGGTGTCGTACAGCCGGAAGGCGTCGGGGCCTGAGATGATGCTCCCACCCTGCGCGCGCGTCGCCGCCACGACCTCGGCCAGCCGCTCCAGCCCTCCGGAGAGCGTCTGGGCGAAGCGCGCCTCCTCGTCTCCCAGGATCTTGAGGATGAACTCGCGCCGTGCGCTCAACTCGGGGAACTCCGCGGCCATGTGCGCGATCACGGCGTCGGCGATCTCACCCAGGAACGGTCCCTCGAAGCCGATGCGCCGTCCGAACCGGATCGCCCGGCGCATGATCATGCGCAGCACGTAGGAGCGCCCCTCGTTGCCCGGCACCACCCCGTCGGCGACCAGGAACGTCGCGGCCCGGCCGTGGTCGGCGATCACGCGGTAGGCGACGATGGCCTCCTGGCGCTGTGCGTCGGTGTGCCCGAGGAGCGACTGCACCCGCCCCAGGATCGGCGCGAACATGTCGGTGTCGTAGTTGGAGGCCGCCTGTTGCAGGACGGCCGCCACACGCTCGATTCCCATCCCGGTGTCCACACCCGGCTTGGGCAGGGGCGCGCGGCTGCCGTCTGGCGCCTGGTTGTACTGCATGAACACCAGGTTCCACACCTCGAGCCATCGCTGGCAATTGTTGTCCAGGGCCACGCTGCAGTCGGATCGGCCGCACGTGCACCGCGACGGGCCCCAGTCGTAGTGCAGTTCCGCCGTGGGGCCGCACGGGCCGACCTCGCCCATCGACCAGAAGTTGGTCGCCTCGCCCATGCGCAGGATGCGCTCCGCCGGCAGGCCCACGGCCTTCCAGTGCGCGAGCGCCTCGTCATCGCCGTCCATCACCGTGGCGACCAGCCGCTCGGGAGCGATGCCCAACTCGCGCGTCATGAACTCCCAGGCGTACGCTATCGCCTCGCGCTTGAAGTAGTCGCCGAAGCTGAAGTTGCCGGCCATGAAGAACAGCGTGTGGTGGCGGGGGCTGGGCCCCACCTGCTCCAGGTCGTTGTGCTTGCCGCTGACGCGCATGCAGCGTTGTATTGAGGCCGCGCGAGCGTATGACCTCTGCTCGACCCCCAGGAAGACGTCCTTGAACTGCACCATGCCGGCGTTCGTAAAGAGGAGCGTGGGGTCGCCGGGGGGCACCAGCGAGGCGCTGGGGACCACCCGGTGGTCGCGGTCCTGGAAGAAGCGCAGGAAGCGGCGGGCGATTGCCATCCCGCTCATCCCGCGCCCGTTCAGTTCATCCACAGGTGAAGCCCTGCCGCCTACTGGCCGAGCCGTCCACGCAGCCTTGGGTCTGCCAGGTCCCTGAGCCCGTCGCCCAGCAGGTTCAGGCCCAGCACCGTCACGAGGATAGCCACCCCTGGGAATATGGTGATCCAGGGTGCGGTCTGCATGAACATTCGCCCGGTGGTTATGACGGTCCCCCAGCTCGGTATGTACGGGGGTAGGCCCACGCCCAGGAAGCTCAGGGCGGCCTCGGCAAGCACCGACTGCGCGAAGATGAAGGTGCCCTGCACAATCACGGGGGGCAGGCAGTTGGGCAGTATGTGGCGGGAGAGTATGCGCGAGTCGCGCGCACCCAGGGCCTGGGCCGCCTGCACGTAGTCCTGCTCGCGGACCACGAGCGTGATGCTGCGCACAACGCGCGCGACGTTGGGCGTGTAGACGATGGACAGGGCAATGATGACGTTCGAGAGCCGGGCGCCCAGGGCGGCCATGAGCGCGATGGCCAGCAGCGTCGAAGGGAACGCCATCAGGCCGTCCATGACCCTCATGATGTACCGGTCGAGTCGGTCGGAGTACCCCGCCGTCAGGCCGAGCGTTATCCCCGCTGTCGCGGCGCAGAACACCACGAAGATCCCGACCACGAGCGATATCCGGGCCCCGAAGATCACCCGGCTCAGGATATCGCGCCCCATGTTGTCGGTGCCGAAGGGGTGCGTGACACTGGGACCCAGCAGCCGCCGCGGGACCTCAATCTCCATGGGATCGTAGGGCGCGAACACCGGGGCCAGCACGGCGATCGTGAGGATGGCCAGGGCTATGCACCCGCCTATCGCCGTGGACCTGCTCCGCCGCAGCCCGCGCACTACCGCGGCCCAGGCGCCCGTCGAGCGCGCCTGGTACGCCGGGAGAGCACCCGTCGTGACTATTCCCTCGCTCATGCCGACCTCACGCGTACTTGATCCGCGGATCTAGGTATACGTAGAGCACGTCAATCAACAGGTTCACGAACACGTACGATCCCGCAACGAACATCAACACCCCCTGGACGACGGGGTAGTCGCGCCTCATCACGGACGAGATTACCAGGCGCCCCACGCCCGGCAGGGCGAAGACCGTCTCGGTCACTATGGCGCCGGCGAGAAGACCGCCCATCGCCAGGCCCACCACTGTCAGCGTGGGGATCATGGCGTTGCGGAGCGCGTGGTGATAGACGACTATCCGCTCCAGGTTCCCCTTGGCCCGGGCCGTCCGGATGTAGTCCTGTCCCAGCACCTCGAGCATGCTCGACCGCGTCATGCGCGCAATCAGCGCCGAGGCGCCGAAGCCCAGCGTCACGGCGGGCAGGACCAACGACCGAAAGGCGCCGGAGACCGACTCGGCCAGGGGCACGTACCCCGCCACCGGGAAGAGCCCCAGGTACACCGAGAAGACCAGAATGAGGTTCAGGCCGAACCAGAAGCTGGGCATCGACACGCCCAGCAGCGCCACGCCCATCGCGGCCTGGTCCACCCAGGTGTTGCGCCGCACCGCGGCGACGACGCCGGTAGGAATCCCGATGAGCACCGCCACGATGAGGGACATGAGCGTCAGCATCACGGTGGGCTGCAGCCGCTCGAATATCGCCTGGACCACCGGGCGTTGCAGGAAGATCGAGTAGCCCAGATCCCCCCGCAGTGTGCGGCCGTACCACCGGAGGATCTGGACGATGAGGGGCCTGTCCAATCCCATCAGGTGCCTGAGGTTCTCCACGTCCTCGGTGGTGGCGTCGGGACCCAGCATGACCGACGCCGGGTCGCCCGGCGTCAGGTAGATGAGGAAGAACCCCACGGTTGCGACTATCAGCAACACCGGCAGAAGGGCGATCAGCCGGCGGACGATGTATCCGCTCATGGTTGACTCGGAGTCCTGTCCGAGGCCCGCGAGGCCTGCGCGTTCCCGATGGAGGGGGCTATGGCCCCCTCCATCGCACGACCCGTCTCCACGCTAGCGCGCATCGAGC
Source organism: Armatimonadota bacterium (assembly GCA_037443365.1). Classification (GTDB taxonomy): domain Bacteria; phylum Sysuimicrobiota; class Sysuimicrobiia; order Sysuimicrobiales; family Humicultoraceae; genus VGFA01. Next base: position 56,912 of record JBBIOM010000007.1, on the reverse strand, counting down.
CACGAGTTCCACCAGACGTGCGTCGGTATGTTCACGTAGCCCTTGAGTTCCTTCCTGAAGAGGTGCAGCACGAAGTAGTCGCCGAACTTGATGGTGCCGGCGTCCTCGTACCAGAGCTTCTGCATTCGCTTCCAGAGATCGTGGCGGACCTTCGGATCGGAGTGCCGCCGCATCAGGGTCATCATCGCGTTCATGTCACGGTTGTCGTACCAGCCCGGCCACGTGGGCTGAAGCGACAACAACAGCACCGGGTCGGCCACGAAGCTGAAGGCCGTGCTGAACACGTCCCAGAGTTCGGGCCGGGCGCGGCGCGCCACGAGCGTGGCCCAGTCAACAACCTGGAGGTCCACGACGAATCCTGCGCGCTCGAGCATCGGCTTGACCACCTGGGCCGCGGTCCCGTAGGCAACGTACTCCATCGTCGTTATCCAGCGAATGGGCTCGCCCTTGTACCCGGCCTCCGCCAGCAACTGGCGCGCGCGTTCGGGGTTCTTCTGGTTGACGAACTCCTTGCCGGCATCCGTCCAGAGATAGTGCTCCTTGGGCATCAGCCCGGGGTCTATCCGCCAGAAGCGCGGGTTGCCATAGGCGGCGCGCATGACGGCTTCTTGATCCAGCGCGGCCTGGAAGGCCTGGCGGATCTTGCGGTTGCCCATCAGCGGGGACCTGTTGTTGAAGACCGCGGTGAGCCAGCTCGCCGTCTCGGTAATGAAGGGCACGAGGTCGGGATCGGTGCGAAGGCGGTCGTACTCGTCGGGCGGAATCGTCTCGGCGAAGTGGAACTCGCCACGCTTGACGCCCGCGATTCTAACAGCGGCATCCGGCACCGGGATGATGTAGATCGAGTCGAAGTAGGCGTGCTTGCGGCCTGTCGCGCCGTCTGGATCCTCGGTGCGGGCCGCGTAGCCCTCAAACCGATCAAGCCGGATGTGGCGGTCGGGGAGGTGCTCAACGAACCTGTACGGGCCGGTGCTGATGAACCGCTTGACCATGCCTGTGCCGGCCTCGTCGATCACTTCCTTGGGGAAGATGACCGCGGACTGTCCGACCCAGCCCAGATCCAGCGGCAGCAGCGCGTACGGTTCCCGCAGTTTCATCACCACGGTCAGGGCGTCGGGATTCGAGACCGACACCACGTTGGCGAACAGCCCCCTGCCCCGTGTCGCGATGCGTCCCCACCGCTCGAGCGACGCCTTGACGTCCTCGCTGGTCATCTCCTTGCCGTTGTGGAACTTCACCCCCTTGCGCAGGGTGAACGTGTAGGTCATCCGGTCTGGGGAGAGCGTCCACTTGTCCACCAGCACCGGCTTGGGCTCGAACTTGCGGTTGACCGCGAACAGGCCCTCGTTGACGTGGTACATGATGTGGCCGGTGATCGCCGCGGTGGTCCAGTGCTGATCCAGCGTCGGCGGCTCACCGATGTGCGCGATTCGCAGCGCGCCGCCACGCCGTGGCTGCTGCGCCGCGGTGGGCATCAGCGGGATTAGAACAAGGGCCAGAACAACTGCAAGCGCAACTGCGCGCCCGGGAAGGTACCTCACGATGGCGTTCCCTCCTTCTGTTCCTCCTGTTTCTGATCCACCTGCTTCGTCCTCTGTCCCATCCGGCTCATTGAGACACTAGCATATCATGGACCCGTCCACAACACGGCTCACGCTGTCGCCCGCTTCGGGTGCGGCCTATGACGCGTCGGAGGAGGCGCGCAGCTCGGCGAGCAGCGCCTCCGCTTCACCCATGGCTTCGCCGAACACCTCCACGGCGCGGTCCACCTGCGCGTCGGTGGCGATCAGGGGCGGAGCGAACCTGATGACCTCGCCGCGGTTGATCCCGTGGAAGGCCAGCACCTGCCGCTGCACCATCCCCGCCAGGACCAGAAACGCCACGTCGGCGTCGGCGAACTCCGCGCCCACCAGGCAGCCGCGGCCGCGCACACCCGTGACCATCCCGGGCACAGACGCGGCGGCCCGCCTCAGCCCCGCCATGAGGCGATCCCCTATCACCGTGGCGCGCGCCAGCAGCCCCTCTTCCTGGATGACGCGTATGGTGGCCGCGGACGCCGCCCACCCCAGGCGGTTGCCGAAGGTCGTTGTGTGCATGTATGGATGCCTGGTCATGGCCTCCCACAGGTGGGGACGGGCGATGAAGGCGCCGACGGGCGCGATGCCACCACCCAGGCCCTTGGACGAGGTGAGGATATCGGGAACCACGCCCTCGTGCTCACACGCCCACATCCTCCCGGTGCGGCCCAGGCCTGTCTGCACCTCGTCGAAGATCAGCAGGGCGCCAGAGCGGTCGCAGACGCCGCGCAGCGCGCGGAGGTAGCCGTCGGGAGGGACCACGACGCCGTTCTCGCCCTGGATCGGCTCCACGATCACGGCGCCGGTCTGAGGGGTTATCCTGTCGGCGACGGCCCCGGCATCCCCGAACGGCACATGTGTGACGCCGGGGATCAGGGGCTCGAACGGCTTGCGGTACAGCTCGCGTCCTGAGATCGAGAGGGCGCCCAGCGTCTTGCCGTGGAACGCGCCTATCGTCGCGATGATCTCAGGGCGCCCGGTCGCGGCGCGCGCCAGCTTGATCGCGCCCTCGTTCGCCTCGGCGCCGCTGTTGCAGAGGAACACGTACTGGAGATCGCCCGGTGTGATCTCGGCCAGGAGCTCGGCCAGCCGGCCCATCGGTTCGTTAGGCATGATCCTGACCGAGAGCGGCATCCGGTCGAGCTCGCGCCGTGCGGCCTCAACAACCCTGGGGTGACGGTGCCCCACGATGAATACGGCGGGGCCACAGGCGAAGTCCAGGTACTCGCGGCCGTAGGCGTCCCGTATGATCGCGCCCTCGGCCTCCGTCTCCAGCGTCTCCACACCCAGGAACTTGTACCCGCGAACCCACGAGGGGTTCAGGTGGTCTGAGTACTGCTGCAGCACACGCCGCACGCGCTCGTCCGTCTCGCTGCTCATCCCTCTGCCTCCCCGGCCGCAAAGCGGCTTTCCAACGCGATCTGCGCCCGGCGGACTATCTCGCGTGTCTCCTTGTACTTGATCCGCGCCAGCGCCTCGTCAAACGACACCCACTCCGCCGCGACGAATCCTTCCTCGCGTTGGGGCCTGGTCTCCTGCCCGCCCAGGAACTCCAGGAGGAAGTAGTGCACGGTCTTGTCGTAGAACGCTCCTTCCGTACGCCAGTAGAACGAGTACCGCTCCTGTCCCAGGTCTCCCACCACGCGCACGTTCGAGAGACCCGCCTCTTCGTGCACCTCTCGCAGCGCCACGGCCTCGGCCGCTTCCCCGGGCTCAATCGTGCCTTTCGGCAGCATCCACTTGCCGGCCTCGTGCTGAAGGATCAGTATGCGCACTGCTCCGCCCTGGCGCTCGTAGACCACGCCGCCCGCGCTCTGGGCGCGCTTGGTCGGTCTCCTCCGTCTCGACGGCGCAGTCATTGCCCGCGGATCACCCCTTCCGGCCGCGTCGGCCGCCAACACGAAAGCCCGGGGACCGCCCCGGGCTCACGCGCTTTCGCCCAAAGACCCGCCTAGCACCCCAACGCCTCGCGTACGATGCGCTCCACGGTCCTGCCATCTGCCCGCCCGGCAACGCGGCGCATCACCGGACCCATAACGCGCCCGAACTCCCCGCCGCCGGTCGCGCCCACCTCCGCGACCACTTCGGCCACGATCCGGTGGATCTCGGCTTCCTCGAGCTGCGCCGGCAGGTACCCCAGCAGGACGGCCATCTCCAGCTGCTCCTTCTCGACGAGGTCGTCGCGCCCGCCCCTCGTGAAGGCCTCGATCGCCTCGCGCCGGCGTCGCACCTCGCGCCGGAGGACCTCGATTACCTCGGCCTCATTGAGGGGCCGACGGCGCTCGATCTCGGCGTTCTTGAGGGCGGCCCGCGCCAGGCGGATCGTGGAGGTGCGCAGCGTGTCCCTGGCGCGCAGCGCCGCCTTCAGATCCTCCTCCAGGCGGTGCTGAATCGCCCCCGGCGCCTCCATGCCGCGCGGCTGCCTCGCCTATCGGCGCCGCCGCTTCGCGCTGCGCGCGATCTTGCGGCGCCGCTTCTGGGCCGGGGTCTCGTAGTGCTCGTGACGCTTGGCGTCGGTGAGGATCCCGGACCGCTTCACCTGCCGCTTGAAACGACGCAGCGCGGCATCCAGGCTCTCGTCCTTGCCCACGCGTATCTCCGCCATCGCGCATCACCCCTCAGACAGACAGGAAGCAGGCTCCTCCACCCTGCGCTTGAGGAACCTGCCCTCCAGAACCGACGCGGCCGCCGCTTCCGACCGCCGCCTCAACGACCGTGGCAGGTCTTGTGACGGGCGTATTATACATCAGCCCCAGACGGGGTGTCAAAGAACCCACCTTGCGGGCCGCGGTGCTCACGGTAGACTGGGTGGGGGACATCGAGCGGAGGTGCGGCATGGCTGAAGTGGTGATCCTGAGCGCGGTGCGGACTCCGATCGGACGGTTCATGGGCGGCCTGTCGGCGATCCCGGCCACGAGGCTGGGCGGCCTCGTGGTGGCCGAGGCCGTGCGCCGCGCCGGTGTTCCGGCTGGCTCGGTGGACGAGGTGATCATGGGCAACGTGCTGAGCGCGGGCCTGGGCCAGGCCCCGGCGCGCCAGGCAGCGCTGGCGGCCGGCTTGCCTGACTCGGTTCCGGCCACGCTGGTCAACAAGATGTGCGGGTCGGGACTCAAGGCCGTGATGCTCGGCTGCCAGGCGATCCAGACCGGGGAGGCCGAGGTCGTGGTCGCCGGCGGTATGGAGAACATGAGCGCGGCCCCGTATCTGGCCGAGCGGGCGCGCACCGGGTACCGGCTCGGCGACGGCGCTCTTGTGGACGTCATCCTGCGTGACGGGCTGCACGACGCCTACGGCCACGGGCACATGGGCAACTGCGCCGAGCTGCTGGCCCGCACACGCGGGATCACGAGGGAGGAGCAGGACGCGTTCGCCGCACAGAGCTACCGCCGGGCGATCGCCGCGATGGACGCGGGCGAGTTCGGCTCCGAGGTTCTGCCGGTCGAGCCCGGGGGCGGCGCCCCGGTGGTAACCGAGGACGAGGAGCCGCGTCGAGTGAACTACGCCAAGATACCGGCGTTGAAGCCCGCCTTCAAGGAAGACGGCACCGTGACCGCGGCCAACGCGAGTTCGATCAGCGACGGCGCCGCGGCCGTGGTGCTGGCCTCGAGCGAGGCCAGCCGACGCATGGGGCTGGCGCCGCTGGCCCGGATCGCCGGCGGTGCCACCGCGGCGATGGCGCCCGAGTGGTTCACGATCGCGCCCGCCGAGGCGATCCGGCGCTTGCTTGCCAAGACGGGATGGGCCGCACAGGATGTAGACCTCTACGAGATCAACGAGGCGTTCTCGGCGGTGGTGATCGCCGCAAGCCGGGAGCTCGGGATCGGCTCCGATCGCGTCAACATCCGGGGTGGAGCCGTGGCAATGGGGCACCCCATAGGCGCCAGCGGCGCGCGCATCCTGACCACGCTCCTGCATGCGATGCCCGCCCGCGAGGGCCGGCGCGGCGTGGCCGCGGCCTGCCTGGCCGGCGGTGAGGCGGTGGCGCTGGCGGTCGAGAGGCACGGGCGAGACTGATTGACGGCCCGGGAGGGCATGCATATAATGAGGCCCCGCCTCGAAAGAGGAAGGGATCGCAAGGCCGGGGCGTATCAAGAACGCGCCTAGCGCCCCTGACCCAAGCGCGGTCCGCATCTCTGAGGACGGGGGCAACGGTGCGGCCGTGCCGGCCGGAGGAGAAGGGGCAACCCCCTGCTCACCTGGCGGCGGCCGCGCCGCCGTTTGGGGGTATCAGTCGGCGCTCATGGGCCGGGCATGACGCAGGGGCGCCACGGCATCCCTGGCCGGTATCCGCAGGCGCTCCTGGGCCGCGACCGTCACGTGAATCCCCACCGAGCGCAGTCCCTCCACGAACCCGCCGCGGATGGCCAAGGCTGCCTGCAGCGCGGCCGGATCACCGATGGCTTCGATTGTGTAGGGAGGCGCGACGGCCGCCGAACCCACGCGCAAGGTGCCCTCATCCATCCGGATGCCTGTGGTGGCCAGGATGCGCACGCCGTTGATGGCCATGGCCTCGGCACCCGCAGCCCAGAGCTCGTTTGCCACGCCCGACAGGTCCTGCGCCTCGACGCCCGCGGGCACGATGCCGCCTTTCCCCGGAGCCCCACCCCTGGCCACCACGCGGACCCCAGGGCCTTCCACCGGAACCAGACCCAGCGCAAGCCTGTAGCGGGTCAACTCCCTGGCCATGGCCTGCGAGAGGCCCCGGCCTTCGATGACCGCGGCCTCGTAGTCGCGTGAGCGCCTTCGGAGTTCATCCACCTCGGCCTCTAGCAGCCGCCGCGCCTCCTCCTGCTGCCGGACGAGCACGGCCAGCTCCGGGAGACGCCATGAGGGCAGGGCTCCTGCCTGGCGAATGGGCTCCCGGGCCCGCACCTGCGCCGCCAGCATGAAGCCGACCGCCAGCAGGAAGAGCGCCACTACGCCCTGAAGCCAGCGGGCGGACTGCAAAGGCCGGGTAGCGCGCGACACGCCCTAAGTATAGCAGCCGGCGGCAACGCCGGCCCCTGGCGGCGAAAAGGCGCGAAAGGCGGAGAAATCGCGAACTTCGTTGAGATATTGCGAGCCAGTGGCCGAAAACCAACCAGCACGGCCCGGGCTCCATTCTTGCGTTGACGCTGCCGGTCCTGAACAATATGGAGTTGGATTAGCACTTTCCGGTGGAGAGTGCTAACACACTTTCGTTGGGAGGATCAAGATGCCGGCCAAGCTGCTGCTCTACGATGAGAACGCGCGCCGGGCGCTCGAGCGAGGGGTCGAGCGTGTCGCCAGCGCGGTTAGGATCACCCTGGGACCGAAAGGCCGCAACGTGGTGCTCGAGAAGAAGTGGGGATCTCCGACCATCACCAAGGACGGCGTCACCGTGGCCAAGGAAATCGAGCTCGAGGACTCCACCGAGAACATGGGGGCGCAGCTCGTCAAGGAGGTGGCCAGCAAGACCAACGACGCGGCGGGCGACGGCACCACCACGGCGACGGTGCTGGCCTGGGCGATGGTGCGGGAAGGCCTGAAGAACGTGGCCGCCGGCGCGAATCCGATGCTGATCAAGCGCGGCATTGACAAGGCGGTGGAATCGGTCGTCGAGGGGATCAAGAAGGCGAGCATACAGATCGAGGAGCGCCGTGAGATCGCCCACGTGGCCGGCATAGCGGCCAACGACGGCGCGATCGGCGAGACCATCGCGGACGCGATGGACAAGGTGGGCAAGGACGGCGTCATCACCATCGAGGAAGGCAAGGGCATCGAGACGACCGTCGAGGTCGTCGAGGGCATGCAGTTCGACCGCGGATACATCTCGCCCTACTTCATCACCGATCCCGACAAGATGGAGACCGTCCTCGAGAACCCCTACATCTTGCTCACGGAGAAGAAGATCAGCGCCGCCCGCGACATCGTGCCATTGATGGAGAAGGTTATCCGCACGGGCAGGCCGCTCGTTGTCGTGGCCGAGGACGTCGAGGGTGAGGCCCTGGCCACCCTGGTGGTCAACAAGCTCCGCGGCGTCCTGCACAGCGTGGCCGTGAAGGCGCCGGGCTATGGCGACCGCCGCAAGGCCATGCTGGGTGACATGGCCGTCCTGACCGGTGGCAAGGTCGTCTCCGACGACATCGGGGTCAAGCTCGAGAGCGTCGAGCTGGACTTCCTCGGCCAGGCCGACAGGGTGAAGGCCACGAAGGAGGAGACCACGCTCATCGGCGGCAAGGGCGCCAAGTCCGAGATAGACGGCCGCGTCGCCCAGATCAGAAAGGAGATCCAGGACACCACCAGCGACTACGACCGCGAGAAGCTGCAGGAGCGCCTGGCCAAGCTGGGCGGGGGCGTCGCCGAGATCAAGGTCGGGGCCGCGACCGAGACCGAGATGAAGGAGAAGAAGCACCGCTTCGAGGACGCCCTGAACGCCACCAAGGCCGCCGTGGAGGAAGGCATCGTGCCCGGCGGCGGGGTCGCGCTCCTTCGGGCCCTGGGGCAGCTCGACGGCCTCTCGGCGGACGGCGACGAGCAGATCGGCCTGAACATCGTGCGCCGCGCGCTCGAGGAGCCCACACGGCAGCTCGTGCACAACGCGGGCGGGGAAGGGTCGCTCGTGGTCGAGCGCATCAAGAAGGAGAAGGGGAACACCGGCTACGACGTCGCGGCCGGCGAGTACAGGGACATGGTCAAGGCCGGGATCGTGGACCCGACCAAGGTCACGCGCCTGGCGCTGCAGAACGCCGCCTCAGTGGCCGGGATGCTGCTTACCACCGAGGCGATCGTGGTCGAGAAGAAGGAGAAGAAGAAGGGCGCCGCGCCCATGCCAGGTGCCGGCGGCATGCCTGACGAGGACTTCTAGAAGCGGCTTCCCTGGATCGGCCAGGTGAAGAAGCGAGGGACGCGGGATCATCCGCGTCCCTCGCGGTTTCTGACCTCAATGCACAGGCATGGGGTGACCGACGGGATTCGAACCCGCGCCCTCCTGGGCCACAGCCAGGCGCTCTAACCAGGCTGAGCTACGGCCACCACGGGTCAGCCCCGATTGTAGCACAGCGCCTTGGGGCGTCTCAATCGGGCGCGCCTTCGCCGCCTGCTTCGGCGCCTGCTCCTCCTTCGCTGCCAGGTCCCTCAGCGCGAGGGCGCAGGGCCTGCGCCCTCGCGACGCCCCTGGGCGTGAGCATCGTTACCGCGCGGTCGGTGCCCGCACCCTGCCTCTCGACCAGCCCCAGGGCCTCCGCCTCCGCGCGGGCGCCGGCGACCTGATGCGGCGACATCCCCGTTAGTTCGGCAAGGCGGGCGTCGTTGAGGCCGTGGCGGAACCAGGCCTTCTCGTCAAGCAATGCCAGGAGCAGCCGCGCAACGTCGGCCGCTAGGTCTGGGTACACCGGCCTCTCCCCTCCGGCAACAGGGATCAGCCCTGCTGATGGTCCCTCTACAGGGAGTTGTACCCAAGAAGCGAGGCTTCTAGGCGGCCCCGCGGCGCGCCCTACCGATCGGTGGCCAGGGACCGGAGGTGCGGATCCGCGAAGATGCGGGCACCCTGCGCGCGCACGCGGTGATGCACCAGGTGCAGCTTGAGGTAGAGCCCCAGGTACTTGGCGGCAATCACGGTGGAGGCCGCCTCCCCGGTTCGCGCCTCGGCGGACCATGCCAGGCCAAACGGCTGGCGGAAGCACCGCTCAATGGCTTCGGAGATCCCTGCGGCGGCCTCCCCCCACTCCCTATCCCCTGTCTGCTCCGCGATCTTGAGCAGGTTCACGGCGAAATCCACCAGCGGGTCGAGCGTGGCGCGGCTGTCGGTGTCGCGGTCCGGCATCAGGCCGGCGGCCGTGCGCCGATGCAGCCACGCGCGCGCGGAGCGGCATGCGGCCGCGAGGGACTCTTCGTCGCGCAGGTCGTGGAAGATGTCCAGCAGCACCTCCAGCCAGGTGTTGTTCGCGAACAGCGCGACGTCTCTTGGCGCTCCCCGCGCCGGACGGACGTCGTAGAACCTGCCGTCCTGCGCCGTCATGGAATCGAGCGCGGCCCGCTTCCAGCGCAGCACGGCGTCGCGAGCCCACTCCCAACCGGTCGCCCTGTGGAGGGCGAGCAGCCCAAAGGCGAAGAAGGCATCACCCTTGGCAACAACACCGCCGGCGGACTCAAGGCGCCCGCGCGCCCTGAACGCGAGGTCGAGCAGGGAGGCCAGCGCGTCACCCAGTGCGCTGGTGGGAAGGCGCGCCGGAGGAAGCCCGCGCGAGCGGAACTCCGGCGTGTCCAACACCGCCTGCGCCATGTCCGTGGCCCACGAGAGATGGGCATCATCGCCGGTGGCATCGCCGAACTTGACGAGGCACTCCATCCAGATGCCGGCCAGCATGGGGCTGGAGACGGGCAGTTGCATCCCAGGGAACCCCCAGGGAAGCGCCGCGTAGACCGGAAGCCCGTCGCGGCCGCAGGCAAGACGCCTGACGCCGGTGAGCATGCGATCGGTCTCGAGGGATATCACGCCCTTCCCCCAGGTGCGAAGCGATTCCACCAGGCCCCACAGCGTGTCCACGGTGGCCAGGTTGGAGTAGATCACCCTGTGGACGCGTCCACGCGGGCCGGACCCGGGCGCGAAAGGATGGATGAGGCCGCCCGGGGCCTGGGTGAGGCGCAGCGCGCCGATGACCTGCCCCTGCGCCCACTCGCACAGCGCGTCCTCACCTGCAATCCGCCCGAGCTCGTGCACGTACTGCACGTAGTCGCCCAGCTCATCCACGATCGGGCCGGGATCAACAACCTGCCCGCGCCGCACGTCCACGACGCGCGCCAGGAGCCCGCTTCTTCCGCAGTACCGGTCGCGCAGCAGCCGGGCGATCTCGAGGGCCGGGATCAGCGCGTCGTTGTCGGGCGCCGCTGGGATGCCCGTGGTCATGCGCGACGCTGGAGGGTGTCGTCAAGATTGACAAGGGTGGTCTTCAGCAGGGGACGCTTGCCCGAGGGCTCGCGCGCTATGCGCTCCACGGCCTCCACGTGCACAACCACCTCACCGTACAGGGCAGACTCGAGAACGCGCGCCAGCCCCTGGGCCGCCTCGCGCGTGAAGCCATCCGTGGGCACCAGGAGCATCACCAGCTCGTCCGGACGCTCCTGTCTGAACTGGTACTCTCCAAAGATCTCTTGATACCTTCGGGCCGGCTGGCGGAGCAGCGTCACCGGGAGCCGCCGGCCCGACGGCGTGACAATGAGGTCCGCGATCCGTCCCTCCAGCCCGCCCAGCAGCGGCAGCGTCCTGCCGCAGGGGCAGCCCGCGCCGTCGCCTACCACGCCAGCATCGCCCACCTCGTACCGGATGATCGGCATGACGCGGTTGCGCAGGTCGGTGATGAGCAGCCGCCCGCGCGCAGCCGGCGCACCCTGCCTGTCGCCGGGCTGGCCGTCTGCGACCTCCACGATGAACCCCTCGGTGTTCAGGTGCAGGCGCCCGAACTCGCATGTTTGCGCCACCACGCCAGCGAGTTCGTTGGCCCCGTACACGGAGAAGATGGGAGCGCCAAACGCCGCGCCGATCAGCCCGCGGACCTCCTCACTCATGTGCTCGCCCGTATAGAGCAGGCACCGAGGGCGTTCTGGCAGCCGGTACCCCTCGCGCAGGACGATCTGTGCCAGCAGGCCGAGCAGGCTGGGGACGCCCCGGATCACCTCCGGCGCCGTGGCGTCGAGCGTTGCCAGCACCGGCTGCGACTGCATACCCACCAGGGGTTCGAGCGGCACCAGGCGTCCTCCGCAGAGGCGCTTCCACCGGGTGATGTTCGAGCGGCCGTGCTGATTGGCAGGGGCGGTCACCATCAACCACCTGTCCACCGGGGTCGCACCGGCCCACTCATGCGAGTGCCAGATGGTGGCCTGCTCGAACGAGAAGGTCCTGCGGTCACGGTAGATGCGCAGCGGCTGGCCCGTGGTTCCAGACGTGGACTTGATGAACCAGTCGCCAGGACCGGCGCACCGTGAGATCATGTCAGTGGCCGCGGCCCTGATGTCGGAGCGCCGGAGTATCGGAAGCGCGCGCAGATCCTCGATGCCGCTGATGTCGGATGGGGATACGCCCGCCTGTCGCATGATCCGCTCGTAGTAGGGAACCGTTGAGTGCGCCCAGGCGATCAGCCCGCGCAGGCGGGCCTCCTGCCTCTCCAGCAGCACGCCGGTATCGGCGCGCTCCATCGCGCGCAGCAGCACCAGATGCTGCCACGTCTCGCGCAGGGCAAAGGGGGCCGCCATCCGGAACAGCGCGCGGAACCCGGCCGACCGCGCGGCGCGCATGATCCCGCCTGCGCTGCCGTGTGCCACGGTGCTACCTCTCCTGGTCGAAGGTGCTCTTCATCACCGGGCGCTTGCCTGACGGCTCGCGTGGTATGCGCTCGACCTGCGTCACGCGCACCGCTATGTCGCGCCCCAATTCCGCCTGCAGGGCCCGGGCCAGCTCGTCCCGGCGGTCCTCACCGTAGTCGCCGACGGGTACGACCGCGACTTCCAGTTCCTCGGGCCGGTCCTGCCGGAACTGGTATTCCCAAAGCAGATCAGCGTGCAGCCGCATGATGCGTTGGAGAATGATTGACGGGATCCGGAGGCACGCCGGCGTCAGGACCCACTCCCAGGCCCGGCCGTCCAACTCGCCCAGCAGCGGCAGGGTCCTACCGCACGGGCACTTCTCCTCCACTGCCGCCGTGCCCGCATCGCCGATCTCGTAGCGCACAAACGGCATCGCCATGTTGCGCAGGTCGGTTACGACCAGACGCCCCCTGTGTGCTGGCACTCCCTGGGCGCAGCCGGGCTCCCCATCCACGATCTCCACTACGAACCCTTCGGTGTTCAGATGCCACCGTCCGCTCGCACAGGTCTGAGCAACCAGACCTGACAGTTCCGCCGCCCCGTAGCGTGAGAAGACGGGCACGCCGAGAGCGCGGACGAGCAGATGACGCGTATCGTCCCCCATCTGCTCCGCCTGGTAGAAGACGCAGCGCGGCCGGGCGCGCAGCGGCCTGGCGGCGCGAAGGACCGCCTGGGCCAGCAGGTGCAGGAGGCTCGGATACCCAAGGATGACCACCGGCGCACAGCGCTCCAGTGCCCGCATAATGGGAGCCGGCTCTCGCGAGTACAGGACCTCCAGCGGGATGGAGGTGCCACCTGCAATCCTGTTCCACCAGGACCCCTGAGAGGCCCGCGCCGAGACATCGCCCAGCGTCAGCCGCAGTGTGGGGTCGGTGGGCGCTACCCCTGCCCACTCCGCGGAAAGCCACCTGGTGGCCTGCTCGAACGGCACGGTGCGCCTGTCGCGAAAGAAGACGATTGGCTCGCCGCTCGTACCCGATGTCGTCCTGGTCAGCAGGTCTCGGCTCCTGGCCCGATGCGAGACCAGGGCCTTGCCATGCGACCTGACGTCGCGCCGGCGCAGTATGGGCAACAGAGGAAGATCATCTACGCCCCGGATGTCGCCGGGCGCCACCCCTGCCTGGTCCATGACTTGGCGGTAGTAGGGAACCGTCTCGTAGGCCCAGCGGATCAGGGCACGGAGCCGGGCTTCCTGCCGCGCGCGCAGCTCTTCGGGATCCGCACGCTCGGCCCACCTCAGGACGGCGAGCTCGCTCCGCGCCCGACGGCGGACCAGGCGCGATCCCAGCTCAAAGAGACCGTGCATGAGGGATGTGCGCAGCATGCCTCTACCTGCCTTGGTGGAGCGTGCTCTTCAGCACGGGACGCTTGCCCGACGGCTCGCGGGGTATGTGCCCGACCGGCGTCACTCGCACGGCGATCCCACCTCCCAATACCGCCTCCAGGCACCGGGCCAGCTCCTCCTGGCGGTCGTCGCCGTAGTCGCCGACCGGCACAACCGCGACCTCCAGCTTCTCAGTGCGGTCCTGCCGGAACTGGTACTCCCAGATCAGATCGCCGTGCAGCCGTGTCGTCTTGTACTGAAGGACCGACGCGGGAATCGTAAGACCTGCAGCCGTTACAACCCAATCCCAGTACCTGCCTTCCAGTGCGCCCAGGACCGGCAGGGTACAACCGCACGCGCACCCTTCCTCCCTGACAGCCGCGCCTACGTCTCCGATCTCGTACCGTATGAAAGGCATGACATGGTTGCGCAGGTCGGTGATGACCAATCGCCCTCTTTGGGCCGGCATCCCCTGCGGGTCGCCCGGTTCCCCCGATACAACCTCGACCATGAAACCCTCGGTGTCCAGATGCCACAGCCCGCACTCGCAGGTCTGGGCGATCAGCCCCGAGAGCTCCCGCGCCCCATAGCGTGAGAATACCGGCACTCCAAATGCCCGTGCGATCAACTCGCGCGTGTCCTCCCCCATGTGCTCCGCTTGGTAGAAGACGCGGCGCGGCCGGGCGCGCAGCGGCCGCCCGGAGAGTAGGACCGTTTGCGCCAGCAGGTGCAGTAGACTGGGCATACCCAGGATCGCCGCTGGTGCCAGGCGCTCCAGCATCTCGATGACCGGCAACGGCCGGCGCGCATGAAGGATCTCCAGCGGCATTAAGGCGCTCCCGGTCAGCTTGTTCCACCACGTGCTGATCTGGGTCTGCGGACCGAACCCGGCCATCGTGAGCATCAGAACGGGTTCCCATGGCATTACACCGGCCCACTCCAGGGAATGCCACTGGGTAGCCCGCTCGAACGGCAAGGCACGCCTGTCGAGGAATGACCTGATCGGACCAGCGCTCGTCCCTGATGTCACCTGGGGCAACAGATCCCTGGTGTGCGCGCGATCTGACACCAGGGAATCAAGGTTGGTTCGGACATCGCGCCGTCGCAGTACGGGCAGAAGCGGGAGATCGTCAATGCCCCGGATGTCGCCGGGCGAAACCCCTGCCTGGTCCATGGCATGCCGGTAGTAGGGAACCGTGTCGTAGGCCCATCGGATCAACGCACGGAGCCGGGCCTCCTGTCGGGCACGCAGTTCCCGCGGATCGGCATGCTCGGCCCACCTCAGCACGGCCAGTTCGCGCCGGGCCTCGCGGCGGAACAGGCGCGACCCAACCTCAAAGAGGCCGCGCGCCAGGGCCGCGCGAAGTGGCCTCATCGCCCGATCGCTGCCACAAGCGCCGTCCCGAACAACGAGTGCCACAGCCGCGCGATGGACTTGGCCGCGGCCACGCCGGCCACACCGAAGCGTGTCGTCAACAGAACAAGACCCAGAACCTCGGCGGCGAACGCCGTAGCGGCCAGCCAGTACTGCGCCCGGACATGACCCCGGGCCGCCAGGAAGGCGTTTGCCTGACTCCCGGGAAAGCCCAACGCCGCTCCGGCAACCAGTATCTGAGACACCAGCACGCTCTCGCGGTACTGCGCCGTGAATAACGCCGGCACCAGCACCGGCATGGCGAGGGCCATCAAGCCTCCAACCGCGGCCGCCGCCGGAGAACCGATGGCCAGGCTGCGCCGCACGATGCGGTGCGCGTCATCCTGCGGGGCCGCGGCCATGCGCGGAAGCATCTGAAGGTTGATCAGGGACATCCCCTGCCGCAGGGCCTCCCACCACACCATGCCGATGGAGAATACCGCCAGACTGACATGTCCCAAGGAGGTCCCCACGACCAGGCCCGAGAGATAGGTCTGGCCGGTTGAAACGAAGTAGATCGGCGAAAGCCGGCGCCCGTAGCGCACCACCTCGGGACTGGCGGCCGCATCGAAACGCAGATCGCGCGCGGTCGCCCGCAGAAGGACGGCGTGTAGCAGGACTGTGCTGGCAAGCCAGGCGAACACCGCGGCCTCCGCCCGGCCAATTGTCAGCAGCGCCATCGCAACGACCGGGACCGGCAGCGCCACGACCGCGCCCTGGAACAGCGCGTACCTGTGGAAGTCCTGCCTACCGCCAAGGAACGGCAGGTAGAGCTCCAGCGCGGTCAGCAGAGGGAAGCAGAGGGCGGCGATCCCAAGCGCGCGCCCCACGGCTGGCTGGCCCCCGACGCCCAGCGTCACGGCCAGCACGAGCAGGATGCCGACCCCAAGCGGCGACGCTCTGAAGCGGGCGCGTATGCCCGCGCCGAGCGCGCCTTCATCCCCGCGGGCGCTGGCCCGCATCACCGCCACGGTCACACCGGGGAGCGCGGTCAGCCCGATCACCCCGAGGAGCACCATAACGTAGCGGTACTGCCCGAAGACCTCCCGGGTCGAAAGGTGGGCGAACACAGCGGCCATGGCGAACCCGGCTACCATCCCCGCGGCCCGACCCCCGGCCAGGAACGCGCTGTCCAAGACCGGCCGCAGCCAGCCCGGCTTCACCCGGTCCCTCGCAGCACAGCGTGATACGCGGCAAGGATCTCGGCGGCCATGCGCGCGGAGGTGAACCGCAGAGCCGCGCGCAGATGTCCTGCCCGGCCCATCCGCAGCGCGGCAGAGGTATCACGCAGAAGCGCCGTGATCGCTCGTCCAAACGCCTCAGGTGACTCCGGGGCCACGAGCAGGCCGGTCTCGCCGTCCTGAACGACCTCGTCCATGGGCGGGATGCGGGCAGCGACAACGGGCTTCCCCGCGGCCATCGCCTCGGCGACGGCCAGCCCGAAACCCTCAAGGCGTGACCCGCAGGCAAACACATCCACGGCGTGCAGGAAGGAGCAGATGTCCTCTTGGAATCCCACGAGCCGCACGCTCTCGGCCAACCCCAGGCGGCGCACTAGCCCGACCAGCGAACGCAAGTGCCGCGGCGCGCCTGTCCCTGCGATCAGCAGCAGCGCGTCGGGGAACTCGCGCAGCACGGACTGCATGCCGCGGACCAGGAGATCGTGCCCCTTGTCGGGCTCGATCCGGCCCACGGCACCGATGGTCGGCCGCGCGTCCATCCCCCACTCTGTCCGAAGATCGCGCCGCGCCGAAGCGTACTGCTCGACCTCAACGCCATTGTGAACCACGCGCACCCTTTCCGAACGCACGCCGCATGCCCGAGCCAGCCAGAGGCGCACGGCATTCGAAGGCGCCAACACGGCGTCGGCAGTGCGCCATACGCCCGCCAGCGCCGGCAGCAGGAGCCGCCAGAGCCCGTGCGCGCCGTATGCACCGTGCACGGTCACAACCCTGGGAATCGGCTTCCGCCCGCGCGCGATCACTCCCGCGATGTCTGATCTGGGCAGGTGCGTGTGAAGTATGTCAGGGCGCTCCTGGCGGACCACGGCGCCAAGGTCCCAGACGCAGAAGGGATCTCCCCGGGCGCGGTCCAGGTCGCGCACCGCCACCCCAACACGCTCGAACTCATGCCGCAGCGACCGGGGGCCGCCGGCGTACTCGCGCAGGCACGCAACGGTCAGATCGAGCCCGGCCTCGCGGTGCTGCCGGCACAGCGCCAGCAGCGCGGTCTCCGCCCCACCCACCGTCACCGTATTGGTGACGTGGAGAATCTTCACGGTCGGGCCGTCCCGGCGGCCCGCTGCGCGGCGGTGCGCAGGAGATCCTCGGTAGCGTCGGCCACGCGCGAGATCGTGAAGCATTCCGCGCGGCGGCGCGCGCCGCCTGCCAGGTGCGCGCGCTCGGCGGGCGACGCGACCAGGCGCTCGAGCGCCCTGCGCAGAGCATCGGGATCTGAAGGAGGTATCAGCAGACCGCTCTCTCCGTGCAGGACGACCTCTGGCACGCCTCCGACCGCCGTGGCTATCAGGGGCATCCCCAGGACCATCGCGTCGAGCACGGCATGGGGCATGCCTTCCCAGGTGGAGTTCAGCACGAAGATGTCACACGAGGCCATGATGGCAAGCGTCTCCTCGCGCGTGCGCAGGCCCGCGAAGTGCACGCGGCCGGATGTGCCCGAACTACGGGCGACGCCTTCCAGATGCCCCCGGTGTGGGCCGTCACCGATCACGATCAGGCCCACGCCGGGCATGGCGGCGACCGTGCGGATCAGATCCTCGATTCCCTTCCAGGGCGTAAGACGCGCCGCGGTCGCGAGCGTCACCGGCGTCGAAAGCGGCTTGACGCCCGGCACCCGCTCCTCGGGCGGCTCGACGCCGTTGGGTACTACCGCAATACGGGAAAGCGGAACTCCCCAGCGCTCGATCCAACCGGCCATCCACCTCGAGTGCGCGATCACGCGATCCGCCCGCCGCGTCCACCAGGATCGAAGACGCCGCAGCGCCCCTACCCTGATCCCGTACCGGCGCTGCTGGAACGCCTCGAACGTGTCGCGCACCCAACCCAGCAGCACCGCACGCTCCCAGGCAAGGTCGCCCACGACCTTCATTACCAAGGGCCGCCGGATCACGGCGTTGGCAACCACCGCTTCCAGGGCGAGACCGTACACCAGCAGGACATCGGCGTGTCTTCCCAGATCGCAGATCGCTCCGATCGTCCGCAGCCACCGCAGGGGCCTGGGGGTACGCCGGGGAAGGCGCACGATCGCGAACGCATGCCGCGCATCGTCCGGGTCCGCGCGGTCGGCCACCGCGATCACGGTGACCCGGTGCCCGCGTCGGCAGAGCTCGCCGGCCAGGGGCGGGATGGCCGTGGCATGCCCGCCGATGTCGGGCGGGAAGACCGGCGTGACGATCAGGATCTTCATCACGGGCGAGAGACGGCGCGCCTAATCACCCCAGGTCTCACGCAAGACCCTGACCCAGTTCTGATGGGCGACCTTGCGCAGGTCATCTCCCGCATACCCGCGGTCCGCGAGCGCACGCATGAGACCGGGCAGACCGGCGGCGTCCTTCAGCTCGGCGGGCATGACCGCTCCGTCCAGGTCCGAGCCCAGGGCCACGCAGTCAATCCCCATCCGCTCGACCATGTAGTCAATGTGCTCGACCATGCGCGCGACCGGCGTATTGGCGTCCCGCGCGCCGTCATCGCGCAGGAAGCCCACGTGGAAGTTCAGTCCCACTACCCCCCGGCTATCGCGGATCGCGTCGAGTTGCCGATCCGTGAGGTTGCGCGGGGATGGCGTCAGCGCAAAGGCGTTGGAGTGCGTGGCGACCAGCGGGGCATCGGTCAGCCCCGCCACATCCCAGAAGCCCTGCTCGGTGATGTGCGACAGATCGATCACAACCCTGCGGCGGTTGAGCTGCCGCACCAGTTCCCTTCCGGCGTCGGTGAGCCCGGGACCGGTATCGGGCGAGTGAGGGAACTTGAACGGCACGCCCTGCGCGAAGCGGTTGCGGCGGCTGTGCGTTATCCCAACCGAGCGCAGCCCCGCGGCGTAGAACACCTCGAGCGCGCGGCCTTCAGGATCGAGCGGCTCGGCTCCCTCGAAGTGCAGCAGCATGGCGAAGACGCCCGTGGCGAGACACCGCTGCAGCTCGGCCGCGCTGCGCACGACCCTTGCCTTCCCGTCGGAGGCCCGCTCGATCGCCAGCAGCCGTCCCAGCATGTCCAGCGCGGTGGCCTGCGCGTACTCGAGCGACATCGGAGCGGGCCACGTGCTCTCGTCCGTGTACAGGCGCATCGAGCTGTCGGCCCGCGAGGGGTCCTCCTGGGTCTTGTCCGATACGGCCGGATCACGGATGTAGATGGCGAAGAACCCGCCGCCCAGCCCGCCCTCCATCGCGCGGGGCAGGTCCACGTGTCCTGCATCAGACCGCTCGAAGAACGATCGGCCGGTGTCCTGCAGGCTCAGGACCGTGTCGTTGTGACCGTCGAAGATCAGTGGGTACGTCCCGGTTGCGTCATGCACGCCGCGGCATCCCTTCCGGCGCTGATCGGCCAGGTTTGCATGGGGCTTTTGCCGCGGCTCTGCTCCAGTCCTGCTTCGTGTCGTCGGGCGCCCATTCAGTAGGAACACGTGTGGTGCTGCGAGAAGCAAGCAAGGTGTCTCATCCTGACTCAAGAGGTGTGGAGTGAGGTCGCTCGGGGCAATCGCATGCTTGGTGTTGGCTGCGGCGGCGGCAGCACTGGCGAACGGAACGCCGGATGCGTTGCCGCCCGAGATCTCAGGGGTCTTGCCGCGGCCTACTAGCACGGTCTGTCGCACGCCCGTGATAGGCGTACACCTGCGCCTGACCGATGCCATGCGGCGGTATGGCAGTCTCGACGTCACGGTGGTGACGCTGAGACTCGATGGCAGGGACGTCACGGCGAGTGCCCAGGCGAGCGGCACGAAGGACTTGCCCCAGAGCCTGGCCACCCTTGCCTACCAGCCCAGGGCCCCGCTGGCTGTGGGCTGGCACAGGGTGTCATTCACCTTTCCGTCGAAGGCTGAGCCGGTTACATACGAGTGGAAGTTCCGGGCTGCGGAGATCGCCTGCCGTTAGGCCCCCGGGGACGAACTGGCGCGCCTGGAGGGACTCGAACCCCCGGCCCGCTGCTTAGAAGGCAGCCGCTCTATCCGCTGAGCTACAGGCGCGCGGCCAGGCACGAGTATAGCACAGATGTCACGCCTCGCCCTTCGCCCGGCTCCCTATGGAATCCGGTGCACTGCGAGGCGCGAAGACACCACCGCGGCCAGCAGGCACACCAGCGCCGCACCGCCGGCTAGCGCGGTCACCTCGGTGGGACGGCGCTCCCACCCGATCTCCCGGCCCAGGTCCCTGTACGCCCGGCGCAACTCGCGCAGGTTCGTGGTCCGGTAGTACGCGCCGCCGGCGATCTCGGACATCTCCCGCAGGGTCTGCTCGTCCAGGCGCACAAGGATGCTGCGCCCGGCGACATTGAGAACCGTGCCCTCAGGCGTGCCAAGCCCCACGGTGTAAACCCTCACGCCGAGATCGCGCGCGATGCGCGCGGCCTCCAGCGGGTGAGTCCCCCGGTTGCTCTGACCGTCCGAAAGCAGCACCACGACCCCTGGGGGAAGCCGGCCGGCCGGCTCCGGCATCGCCGTGCTTCCCAGCGGCGGGCGGACGCGGCCGGGCAGCGCCCAGACCGCTTCGAGCAGGCCTTCGCCTATCGCGGTGGCATACTCCGTGGTGAGCAGGCTGATCGCGTCTTGCACGCGGGCCCGGTCGGTGGTCGGCGGCACGACCGTCGTGGCGTAGCTGCTGAAGGTGACCAGGCCCACGCGGAAGCCGTCGGGCAGCGCCCGGACGAACTCCGCCGCCGCGGTCCTCGCGCCGGCTAGCCGGCTGGGCCGCAGATCATCGGCCAGCATGCTCCGGCTCACATCAATGGAGAGCACCACCACCCCCTCGCGCGCGGGCGCCGGCAGCGGCGCAGAGGGTCGCGCCAGCCCGATCACAATCGCCGCGAGTCCGAGCAGGTAGAGGGTCGGGGGCGTCCACCTGCGCCAACTGCGGCGGCCTCCCCCTGCCCGCGCCAGCATCCCCACGTCTGGGACGACCACGACCGCGCGCGGGCGCCTCCGCTGCGACCTGCCGTACGCCCACGCCAGCAGCGGCAGCGCCGCCAGTGCCCACAGCACGAACGGCCACTCGAAGGTCATGGCCCGGAAACGCCCCCAGAAGGCGGGCGCAGCATCACGGGAGGCGTCCGAACCATCGCAGCGAGAACCCGCCGCCGACCAGCATGAGGAGTCCGGCCGCCCCAACGAGGAGAAACGTCGCCTCCTGGCGGGAGAACTCCCAACCCATGTCGCGGTTGAGCATGCGCGCAATCGCCCGCAGCTCCTCCTCGCCGGCCGCCGAAAAGAACTGCCCGCCGGTGATCTGGGCTATGCGCGCAAGCCCGGCCCTGTCGGCGGGCACGAGCACGAGCTGGCCCTCGACCCGCATGACGGTCCCGCCCGGCCTGCCCACGCCCACCGCGAAGATCCGCACGCCCTCGTCCCGCGCACGGGCTGCGGCCTGGTCCGGGTCCGGCCCGAAGTTGCTCACACCATCCGAGACGATCACGATGGAACCAGGAGAACCCGCGCGCGCAGCGAGCACGCGCACCGCCTCCGTGATGCCGCCGCCGATGGAGGTGGCCGATTGCGGCCGGAGACGCTCGATCGCATCGGCCAGCGCGCGCCTGTCGGTCCCGGGCGGAAGCAGGACCGTGCCGTACTCGCTGAACGACACGAGCCCGAGCGCGGTCGTTCGGGGCACCAGGTCCGCCAGCAGGAGCGCCGCCCTGCGCGCGGCTTCCAGGCGCGTCGGCTGCGCGTCTGTCGCGATCATGCTCTTGCTCGTGTCAATCGCGATGACGACGGCCGCGCGGTTCACCCGGTGGGGCAGCGCGGTGACAGGGCGCGCCATGCCCGCCGCCAGCAGGAGCAGGGCGGCCAACTGGCACGCGGCAGGAAGGGATCTCTGCCATCCCGGCGGGCGCGATACCACCATCCCGAACAGTCGCGGCTCGGCAAACTGCTCGGCTGCCCGCCGCTGGCGCCGGATGAGGGCGCGGTACCCCCACCAGAGGAGCGGGGCCAGGGCCAGCGTCCAGAGCATCAGCGGCCAGGTGAAATCCACAGGCGCCTGCGCCTCCGCAGCACGAAATCCACCAGGGGACCCACAAGCGTCTCGGCCGTGGAGAGCACCAGGTGGTCCACACGCGCGCGCCGGAACGCCCCTGTCACGCTCGCCCGGCGCTCGCTGACGAGCGCCTGATGGGCAGAACGCACGCGCGCGTCGGATGTGTCGATCCAGATGTGCTCCCCGGTCTCGGGATCGCTTACCGGGATCACGCCCACATCGGGCAGGGCTTCCTCAGCCGGATCGCGGATCCAGGCCGCGATCACATCGTGACGGCGTCCAAGCTCGCACAGCGGCCTCTCCCATCCGTCGGACGCGATGAAGTCCGATACGATGAAGACAAGGCAGCGGCGGCGCAGCATCCCGGACGCGGCGCGAAGCGCGCCAGCGAGATCGGTCATCCCCTGTGGACTGGCCGTCCCGGGCACGCCAGGCGTCTCTGGGCCTGGGGATCCGGCCTGCATCAGGGAGTGCAGGATGCGCAGGGCGTGGCGCCGGCCCGCGCGGGGCGGGACCAGCGGCAGGCCCCGGCCCGGAAACGCGATCGCGCCTATCTTGTCGCCGTGGCGGGCGACGATGTAGGCGGCGGTCCCCGCGAACTCGACCGCCATCTCGCGCTTGAGGAGCCGCCGCGTGCCAAAGCCCATGGAAGGCGAGGCGTCCACCAGGAGCCAGGCGGTGAGTTCGCGCTCCTCGTGGTACTGCCTGACGAAGAGGCGGCGCATGCGCGCCGTCACGTTCCAGTCTATTCGACGGATCTCGTCACCCGGCTGGTATTCCCGCACCTCGGCCAGATCGAGGCTGGGCCCGTAGAAGACCCCGCGGTAGTCCCCGAACAGGAAGCCGTCCAGGCGGCGCACGACCGCAAACTCCAGCCGCCGCAGCAGCTGCTCGGGCGTCTCGGGCAACACGGCGGCCGGCACGGCCGGCTACTCTCCCCGGGCGATGTCGCCCCCGGAGGCCCCGACGCGCTGTGATTCGTGCGGATCGCCCAACGCCAGGCGCGGTGCCGGCACGGCCGCGATCACCTGCTCCACTAGCGCATCGGGCCCGACCGCGTCGGCCAGGGCCTCGTACGAGAGTACTAGGCGGTGGCGCAGCACCTCGGGCGCTATGTCCCTTATGTCCTCGGGCATCACGTACTCCCGCCCCCGCAGCAGCGCCAGGGCGCGGGCTCCGAGCACCATGTTGAGCGACGCGCGCGGGCTGGCTCCGTAGGCGATGTAGCGGCCCAGCCGGTCCAGCCCCACCTCGTCCGGACGGCGGGTCGCGGCGGCCAGCGTCACCGAGTACTCGCGGATCCGCGCGTCCACGTACACCGCGTCGGTGATGGCCTGCAGCTCGAGCAGCTCCGCAGCGCTGATCGCAGGAGCCACCTCGGGAGGGGCGGCGCTCATGCGCTCGACGATCGTGACCTCCTCGTGCCGGCTGGGATAGGTTATGACCACCTTGAACATGAAGCGGTCCACCTGCGCCTCGGGCAGCGGGTAGGTCCCCTCGCTCTCGATGGGGTTCTGCGTGGCCATCACGAGGAAGGGAGACGGCAGGGGGAAGGTCTGCTTGCCGATCGTCACCTGCCTCTCCTGCATCGCCTCGAGCAGCGCCGACTGAACCTTGGCCGGAGCGCGGTTGATCTCGTCCGCCAGGACGAAGTTGGCGAAGACAGGACCCAGTTCCACGTCGAACGCGCCGGTCTGGCGGTTGTATATGCGGGTTCCGACCAGATCGGCCGGAACCAGGTCCGGCGTGAACTGGATGCGCTTGAACTCGCAGTCGATCGCCCGGGCCGCGCTCTTGATGGCCAGGGTCTTGGCCAGGCCGGGAACGCCCTCGAGGAGGACGTGCCCCCGCGCAAGGAGCGCCACCAGCAGACGCTCCAGCATCAGGTCCTGCCCCACGATCACGCGCTTGATCTCGTAGAGCACCTTACGCATCGTCGCGGAGGCCTGTTGGAACAACTCCAGCGGCTTCGTCACCCTGCTCCTCCCTCTTGCTCGCACACGCTACCGCCACGGTAGCACCGCCCCAAAAGGGGGTCAAGGCAAGGCCGTGGCGAACTAGATGCTGACATGTATCGTGCGCTGTGCGTCATCATCGCACTCCATCTTGCCGCTGGCCTCTGCGTGCTCTCCACACCGCCTGTGCTGACCTCCGGGGCGCCGGCCGACGCTTGGCTCGTGGTGCCGGGGCAGTCGCTGGGGGCGTTGCGCCTGGGTGTTCCCACACGGACGATACACCAGACGCCGGGATGGGGACAACCCGACCGCACGCACGCCTCGGGCTCGGTCCAGTACCTCTACTACGACCGGCAGCGCACCGCCGTCGGCGTGCGTGACGACCAGGTCGTGATCCTGCTGACGACGGGCGAGCGGTACCGTACAGAGCGAGGAGTGGGCGTGGGTCAACCCGCTTCGACCGCGACAGCGGCGTACGGACCGCCGTCGTCAGGAGGCGGCGATGAGCGGATCCTCTGGTACGACGCCATGGGGCTGGTGCTGGGCGTGGGAAGCGGCACGATCATCCGGATCGGCGTCTTCGACCCCAAGGCCTTCGTGCGGGCGCTGCTGGCGGATGAACGCCCGGCCCGCGACGTCGTGCTGACCGCGCGCGCTCCCAAGTACAGCGGTACTCCTGTGCGCTCGGCGCAGATAGCCATCACGCTGAAGAACCTGGGCCGTGGGACGAAGGCCCTCAACCCCAACTTCTTCGCGCTCACGGACCGCGAGGGCCAGGGTTACGCCTACGACCCATCCACGTTCCGGCTGTCCGACGCCTGCCGCTCGACGCTGCTGGTGCGGCCTGGAGATGCCGGGGCGTGCTCGCTGGTATTCGTGGTTCCCCAGGGGCGCATCGCACGCACCCTCGTCTTCGACGACGGCGCGAGCACCGACGAGTTCTTCTTCTAGCCCCCGGGCTGGGGCACGCGCGCGTCCGCCGCGTATGTTGAGGCCGGGATACAGACGTGACCCTCCATGAGGCGTCGCGCCGTCCGGAAAGCGACGCCCTTCTCACAAACCCAGCCCTCGGCCCGTCGTGTGACGCGCGCGCCCACGGGCAGCACGCCGCTGGGATGCCCAAGCAGCAGCTCCTGCTCAGGCTCGCCGATGGCTGTGCGCGCCACTCGGTTGACCACGCTTCCCGGCACCAGCGCGGCCGCCGCCGTGGCGATGGCGCCTGTGATGGCGTAGGTCCGGTGCAGCGTGCCCATGGTCATGATGCGGGCGACGAGCGAGATTGCCCCGCCGTCCACCTGCTCTCCTCGCGAGGTGCGGTAGTCTGACGGCGGCGAGACGAAGGCAACCTTGGGGGTGCCGGGCCTGCGTTCCGAGGCCTCGCGCGGGGAAGAGGCGAGGCCCATGGCGACCGCTCCGTGGCTACGGATGAGTTCGAGCGCGCGAAGGACGGATGGACTGCCATCGATCTCGTCGCCCAACTCCTCGCCGCGCAGCCCGACATCTTCCGCGCGCACAAAGACAACCGGATTAGCGGCATCTGCCAGGGTTGCCTGGATCCGCCCCATGCCAGGAATCTCCAGTTCGTCACAGGCGGCTCCGGTGGGCAGGAAGCCGCTCGTGCACGAACCCCCGGGCTCCAGGAACTCGAGACGGATCATCGCCCCAGGAAAGGGAACGCCGTCAATGGCGAACTCCCCCTCCACCTCCGGGCACCGCCCGTCAGTCGGAACGTGAGCCATGATGCGCTTGCCGGTGTTGACCTGCCAGATGCGCACCCGGGTGAGGGGATGCGTGCATTCCACGAGGCCTTCTTCGATGGCGAACGGTCCCACGGCCGCGGCCAGGTTTCCGCAACTCCCGGTGTAGTCCACGAGCGGGCGCCGGATGTCCACCTGCCCAAACAAGTAGTCCACATCGCAGTCGGGGTGATCGGACGGTCCCACGATCACGACCTTGCTGGTCACCGAGGTCGCGCCGCCCATTCCATCGATCTGCCTGGCGTAGGGATCGGGGCTGCCGTACGCCCGCAGGATCACGCGGTCCCTCAACTCGCCCGGGCCCGGGAGGGCCTCACGACGGAAGAACAGCCCCCGGCTGGTGCCGCCGCGCATCATGACCGCCGGAATGCGCGCCTGCATGCGACTCCTCCTCCCTGCTTCTGCTCCCTAACTCCTGCGGCACGCTTCACTACGGCCACTTGAGCCCCAGGACCGAATCGCCCAGGAACCACAACAGGCCGATCGTGATCGCCGTGTACAGCGCCGCCTTGATCGGCGTCATTCGGGCCGCCACAAGGAGCGCGACGAGCATGTACAGGGCCGTGGCCGCGCGGAATCCCATCACGCTGATCAGGGCGGCACAGGCCACGATCCCGCCCAGGTGCATCAAGGCCCGCCTGGGACGCCGCCGCGCCTCCAGCGGGTCGGGAGGCGCGCCCTCATCGCCCTCCTCGTCATCGTCGGCGCCGCCAGAGCGCCCGCGCGACTCCGCCGCCACCTGTAGGGCCGCCACAAGGAGCCCCGGGATCGCGACCGCCCAGGGCAGCAGGCGCGCCGCAGGCTGGTAGCGGCCGGCCTCGAGAATCGCGGCCGCGAACAGGATGACGAAGAGCACGCCCACGGCCGACGGCGCCTGCCAGCGCGCTGGGGACCGGGGGTGCTCGATCGCCTGCTCCTCGCGCTTCCGCCGCCGCAGGACGAAGCCCCACACGAACGGCGCCACCAGCACAAGGCCAAATGCCACCACCCATGGACGCAGCAGCCAGGTGTAGCCCTCGTAGAGGTTGAGCGTGAGCCAGAAGTACCGCTCCATGGGCAGCGCGAGCACGTATCCGATCAGCAGGGGGGCGCGGGGCCAGCCGGCCTGCTTCATGCCCCACCCAAAGAGGCCCAGCAGGAGGAGCAACCATATCTCGCCCATAGCGTTCGAGACCTGGTAGGCGCCGAGCAGCATCGTCAGCAGCACCGGCGGGGCGATGTAGGAGAACGGCACGCGGGTGAGCCTGGCGAGCGATGGGCTGAGCAGGAAGCACAACCCGGCTCCCACGGCGCTGGAGAACGCGAACGACCACACGATCACGTACATCAGGTCGAGGTGCTCGGTTACGAAGCGGGGACCCGGCAGTATGCCGTAGCGAAGCAGCGCGCCCACCATCAGCGCGGCCGTGGCGCTCCCAGGCACGCTGAACAGGAGCGTGGGAATCAGGTCGCCGGCCATGACCGAGTTGTTGGAGGCCTCCGCGGCTATCAGCCCGCGAATGTCGCCCTTCCCGAAGTTCTCCTTGTCCCTCGCGGTGGCCACGGCCTGCCCATAGGCCATCATTGCGCCGGCCGTGGCGCCCAACGCCGGCAGGACGCCGACCCACATTCCAACGAGCGATCCGCGCAGCACGAGCCAGCGGTGCCGCACCACGTCGCGCACGCCCTCGGCCCATCCGCTGCCAAGATCTATCTTGTGGCTGATGCCTCCGCCCCTGGACAGGATGGAGATCATCTCCGCGATGCCGAACAGGCCCAGCGCCACGATGACCACGTTGAACCCGTCGGCCAGGAACATCTGGCCCAAGGTGAACCTCAACTCGGCCACCGCCGGCGTGGGCCCCACGGTCCCCAGCAGCAGGCCAAACAGGCCCGCGGCGATGCCCTTGAGCGGGACCTTCCCGAGCAGGCCGCCAGCGAAGGACACGCCCAGCGCGCACAGCATGAAGAGCTCAGGGGACCCGAAGGCGAGGACGAACGGCCGCGCGATCGGGATCGAGAGCGTGAGCCCGACGGCGCCGATGATGCCCCCGATGAGCGATGCCAGGTACGCGGCCGAAAGGGCCCGCGCGGCCTGTCCCTTCCTGGCCAGCGGGTGTCCTTCCAGCGCCGAGGGCGTGGAGGCAGCCGAGCCGGGTGCCCCCAGCAGCACCGAGGTGATGGTGTCCGAGGTGTGCACCACCGCCACCGCCCCGGTCATGGTCGCGAGCGCGGCCACGGCGTCCAGCTTGTAGATGAACGGCAGCATGATGCTCACCGCCACGATCCCGCCCAGCCCTGGGAGTATGCCGACGAAGATCCCCGCGAGGATCCCGAGCATCATGAGGCCCAGGCGAACTGGATCCAGGAAGACGGCCGCGGCCGCCGCGATGGCCTCTGCCATGAGAAACCCGTGCTGCCCCGGGCTAGATCGCCACGCCGAACTTCGTGCGCAGCAGGTTCAGGATGTACTGACGCACGTCAAGCGTGATGCCGAGCGACCGCAGGACCGCGGTTTCGGCCAGGTCACCCCGGGTCACGGGATAGCCCTCCAGGACGGTACTGGCCTGCTGCTGGAAGGCGGGGTCGCGCTGCATCCGGTCCACTGCCTCGCGCAGGGCGCCTAGCGCCTCAACCGGTGTCCCCTCCGGAACCCAGAAGGTCTTCTGGAACGAGAACCCCGCGGAAAGGATCGACCTGTAGGCCTTGTACCGGATGTAGCCGTCGGGCTTGCTCTTGTACAGCGTCTGGAAGGCCTCGTACACGGTCGGCAGGTCGGCAAACCCGGGATCGCGGACGATCTGCCCGCGCTCATTCAGCTGCCCCAGCGAGAAGATCGGGACGGCCTTGCCTTCCTTGACAAGCGGCCCCACCTGCGATGAGAAGGCCGGCGTCGTCTGGTGGTCTATGCTGATCTCGCCCCGCTCAAAGGCCAGGCGGGCCGGGCCCCTGCCCTCGAACCCGAAGACCGCCTTGACTTCCATGCCGAGCACCTCGAATGCCAGCAGCGTCGTCAGGTCAACGGATGTGGGACCTATGCTGCCGTACACCAGCCGCTCACGAGGCTTGAGGACGTCGTCAACCTTGCGGATGCCAGTTCGCGGCGATACGTAGACGGCACCGCCCACCCCGTTGACCTTGATGAGCCTCCACTTGCGGAAGTCGTACTGGACCTGAGGCACGCCGAGGATGAAGGGTATCTTGTTGGAACCCGAAGCCGCGATGATCATCAGGCCGTCGTTCTTGGCGTTGTTCCAGTACCAGTTGGCGCCGGTGACCCCTCCCCCGCCGGCCATGTTGCGCACGATCACTCGCGGGTTGCCCGGGGTGTGCTTCTCGAAGAACGGAGCGAAGAACCGCGCATCCAGGTCGGTGCCGCCCCCGGGCGCGAACGTGACGAGCAGCTCGATGGTCTTGCCCGCGTAGAACGGCGTCTGGGCGATACCGCAGGGCGGTGTCAGGGAGACGGCGCACAACAGCACCGCGAGCGCAACCCCGAATGCACCGCGCCTGCGCGAAGTCGTGTACCAGGGGGATCCGCTGTGGCGAGGCTTCATGCGATACCTCCGTGACAGAGGTGGTGTGCTGCATTGGTCGGGGCGGGCGGACTCGAACCGCCGACCTTCTGGTTCCAAAGGAGTAGTCCTACTCCAAGACCCAGGCCAGTTGAGATTGCACGAGCAGCCCCAGCCACCATTACGCCACCAGTCCGCCGTTCACCTTCATCATGCTCTGCTGCAACGCTGCGCGCGGTTGCGTACGTCGGCTGACGATAGGCGTGCTGCAACTTGGCCCGCCAGGCGGCCTGAAGATGCTTGGGGAGGATGTAGCACCGGGAGACGCTAGGGCGGGGCCGTGCTGGCCCCACCGCGAAGAACGTCGGAAGTCTTCCTACATACCCAATGGTACTTCCGTATTCCGCGCCCTGATCGTTACGTCTCGCGCACTTCCAGGACATCTTGCACGACAGGCCGGATGGCCGCCACGAGCTTCTCCCGGGAGACGCCCTGCACCTTCAACGTGACACGCCAGGGCGTTCCGGCGGCATCCTTGACTTCGCTCAGACCGAGGCCGACGATATCGCCGCCGACGCCGAAGATCGCGCCGGTGATCTTGGCCATCGTGCCTTTGACGCCAGAGACGGAAACGGTCGCACGCACGCCTGGTCTGCGGCCACCCAGCAGTTCCAGGAACACCTTGAACAGATCCGTCTCGGTGATGATGCCGACCAGAGTCTTGCCTCGCATGACGGGCAGGCCGCCAATCCTGCGGTCCACCATGATGCGCGCCGCTTCCTCCAGCGGCGCGTCTTCAGACACTGTGACAACCTCCCGGGTCATAACCTGCTCGACCTTAAGCCTGCCGAGCAACTCGGGGATCTCCCAGATCGCCAGCGTGGTCGCTGGCGAGGGCGCCACGTAGAGCAGATCCTTGTCGGAGACGATCCCGACCAGCTGTCCGTGGCCATCGACCACGGGCAGGCGTCGGATCTTTCTCTGGCGCATCAGACGCAGGGCGTCCGGCACCGACATGCCGGATGTGATGGTCGCCGGATCCGTTGTCATTCGCTCGCGAACCAGCATGGCAGCCTCCCAGCAGGATGCTGAGAACGATCTATCGTAGGTTTGCTTCTTGACGCCTGCACTCCTCCCGTCCGGGCCCCCTCCTCGCTGATCATCGAAAGTCCGTTTGTGCCCTTTCAGAACGATCAGCACTCGGCACAGGCGCCCTCGCAGTCGATTTCTGGGACGCCTCTCCCAGCCGAAGCGAAACGATCCTCATGCTACTATCGGCTCCATCTCATGCCTATTGAGAGCGGGATGCGACCGAGCGAGGCCCTTGGGCTCCGTCGAGAAGACGTGGACCTAGGAGGTCGTTAGTGAAGCCCTAGGGCATTCGTGCGTGAGCGTCGCAGGTGATGTCTACGCGCACGTTCTCCCTGGGATGCAGGAGCAAGGCATCCGCGTGCCGGGGGCGCGGTTGTTCTCTACACCTGACTTACACCTAGATCTTGGGCTATCCTCGAACGGAGAGAAGTGACGAAACTCGCATGAACACTGGTCGGGGCGGGCGGACTCGAACCGCCGACCTTCTGGTCCCAAACCAGACGCGCTGCCAAGCTGCGCTACGCCCCGACGCCGCGATCGTAGCAGAGCCGCGCGCGCTCCGCAACGGCGAGGAGCCAGCGGCGCCTAGACGCCAGCCAGCGCGCGGAAGACCTCGGCGCTCACGTGGATGCCGTCGTAGAACCGTTCCAGGCTCAGGTTCTCGTTGGGGCCGTGGTTGCCCTCATCGGCGTTGGCGTAGGGCACGCCGATGTGATCTGCGCCAAGCACCGTGGGCCAGACCGCGTTGGGTAGACTCCCCCCTGAACAGAGGTTGACAAACGGCTCGATCCCCCGTACCGCCCGGATGGCGCCGGCCACAACGGCCACGGCCGGGTGGTCCACAGAAGTGCGGCTGGGCTCCATGGACCCGAAGCCGCGCGCGAGCACCTGAACGCGCGGGTCCACGCGTGCCGCGTGCGCCTTCACCTTCTCGAAGATCTCGCCGGTCTTCTGATCCACCACCAGCCGGATGTCTATGCGGCACTCGGCCCTCGAGGGGATGATGGTCTTGGATCCCGGACCCACGTAGCCGCTGGCGAATCCGCTGATGTTGAAGTACGGCTCCAGCATGATGCGCTTCCAGTAGGTGGCCCCGTCCATCGGCAGGTCATCGAGCCCCATTGTTGCGGCGAACTCGCGGGGGTCAAACTCCATACCGGCCAGGAGCCGTTCCTCCACTGGACCGATCGGTCGCACGTTGTCGTAGAAGCCCTCGATCAGCACCCGGCCCGCGGGATCCACCATGGTCGAGAGCAGGTTCACCAGCATCCAGACAGGGTTGGGCGCCACGCCGCCCTTGTTGCCCGAGTGGTTGTCGCGATCGGCGCCCTGGGCGACAAGCGTGATCCCCACTATCCCGCGGTTGCCCAGGGAGATGACGGGCGCGCCGCTGGGATGCAGCCCGCCGTCGGAGATGTAGACCAGGTCCGCTGCCAGGCGCGTCTTGTGCTTCCTCACGAACTCGGCCAGCCCGCCCGACCCCGACTCCTCCTCCCCCTCGAAGACGAACTTGAGGTTGACAGGCGGCGCCCCCGCGGCCTCGATCCAGGCCTTGGCCGCCAGCACGTGGGCGATCAGCTGGCCCTTGTTGTCGCCGGTCCCCCGGCCGTAGAGCCGGCCGTCGCGCACCGTGGGCTCGAAAGGCGGGCTCACCCACAGATCGAGCGGCTCGGGCGGCTGCACGTCGTAGTGTCCGTAGCACAGCAGCGTGTAGCCCTCAGGCTTCCCGGCGACCTCGCCATACACGACCGGAGCGGTCGGCGTCTCGATCACCTCCGAGGGAATCCCGAGATCGCTCATGACCCCGGCCAGCAGGCGGGCGCACTCGCTGACGCCGATCCCCTGCGCGCTGATGCTGGGTTGGCGAACCAGGGTCTTGAGGATCTCCAGCGACTCCTGGCGGTGCATGTCTATGTGCCTGTGCACGTGCTCTGGGGACATGCGCCATGCCTCCTTCACGGCTATCCGAATCCCAAGAGAGCCAGCAGCCGCGTGGCCAGCCCCCCGACGGCAAGCGCCAGCACGATCGTGAACACGGAGATCGCCGCGGCCCGCCGCCAGCCCAGGATCCTCGCCAGTACTGCCATCGTCGCCACGCAGGGAATGTATATCGTGTTCACGAGCGCATAGGTGAACACCTGGTTGGGCGTCATGAACGCCGACAGGCTGCTCGCGCTGCTGCCGTACTGCACGACGGCGAGCGCGATGAGCAGTTGCAGCGCGAGCTCCTTGCGCAGCACCGCGAAGATCAGCGTGAGCCCGGCCACCGGCGGCAGGCCGAGCCAGCCCTCCACGATCGGGGACAGCGGCCGCTCGGCTAGACGGATCAGGCCCGTCTCGTACAGCGCGCCCAGCAGGAGGCTCCCGACCAAAACGAACGGAACGGCCACGGTGACGAACTCGCGGGCCCGCGACCACGCCTTGCGCAGCACGCCCTGCGGCATCGGCCAGCGAAACGGGAAGACCTCCATGAGCAGGTCCGGCGCCCGGCCAGGCACCAGGCGGTTGAGCCCCCAGCCCGTCGCCAGGATGAGAACCCCCACGGTCAGGTAGAGCAGCAGCGCCGCGCGCCAGCCGCCCAGGAAGGCGACCGCGCCCATGATCACGGCCGTACGCGCGCTGCACGGCAGCAAGGCCACGAGCGTGGCGCCGATGAGTCGCTCGCGCTCGCTGCGCAGCACCCGCAACCCGAGCATCGCCGGCACGCTGCAGCCGGCGCCCGCCACCAGGGGGATCGCGGCCCTGCCGTTCAGGCCAAGGCGGCCCATCAACCGGTCGGTCAGCACCGCGGCAACGTTGAGGTACCCGCTGTCCTCCAGGATCGAGAGCAGCAGATAGAACGTCAACACATAGGGGATGCCCACGGTGAGCACGGCCAGCAGGCCCGCATCCAGGCCCCAGTGCACGATGCGCGTGAGCACGCCGTCTCCCAGGGCCCAGGCGGAGAGCGTGGCGATGGCGGGCGAGGCGGTGCGCACCCAGAGGGCATCCACGAATCCGGCCAGCACGCCCCCGCCCCAGAACAGGCACGCGAACACCGCGCCCAGCACCGCGAGGAGCAGGGGCACGCCGGTTGCAGGCCGCGTGGCCAGGCGCCAGAGGTGCAGCCGCTGCGCCTGGCCTGAACGCAGTGTCGCCTCGTGCGCGATGCGCTCGGCCGCCAGGTGCCGCTCGCGCGCGATCGCCAGCGCCAGGGCCTCCCCGCCCTGAGCGCTCACCGCGCGGGCAATCGCCGCGGCCTCCGCGGCGGCCCCTGGTGTGATCACCCCAGGGGGCAACCCGGAAGCGTCACCCTCCTCAAGGAGCAGCAGCGCGCGCCCGCGCGCCGGCAGAACGTGTCCTTCCAGGAGCGCCGCGACCCGTGCGGCGATGTCCTCGATCTCCGCGCAGTACCTGTGCCTGGGCTGCGCGGACGGCCTTCCCTGGCGCATGGCCTCGGCTATGAGGTCGGACATCCCGTGGCGCCGCGTGGCGACCGTGGGAACCACAGGAACCCCCAGCAGTGCTCCCAGGCGAGCCGCGTCAATGTGAATCCCCCGCCGCTCTGCCTCATCCGTGAGGTTCAGCGCCACCACAACCGGGAACCCCAGATCCACAAGCTGCAGGACCAGGTACAGGTTGCGCGCCAGATTGGTGGCATCAAGGATCGCCACAACGGCGTCGGGACGCTCCTCCAGGAGGGCGCGCCGAGCCGCCTGCTGATCCTCTGTGTGTCCCGTGAGGGCGTACGTGCCCGGCAGGTCGAGGATGGTCACGCGGCTCCCGTTGATGCGCGCGGCGGCCACGGTGACCTCGACGGTCGTGCCCGGGTAGTTCGCGGTGGCCGCGCCGAAGCCGGTCAGCAGGTTGAAGACCGTGGACTTGCCGACGTTGGGGTTGCCGGCCAGGGCGACCTGCATGTCCCCGTCGGCAGGGGTGCCAGACCTGGGATCGTGGCAGCCTAGGGGCACGGACCCAGACCCTCAACGGAAAGGCGAGCGGCGAGACGGCGGCCCAAGGCGAAGACGCCGCCGGCTCCCTGCACCAGCAAGGGCCCGCCTGCGCCCACCTCGGCCAGAACCGTAACGACCTCTCCAGGCAGCAACCTCACGGCCGCAAGTTCCTGCGCCAGGCCGACCTCCACGGCCGGCATCTGCCCCAGGCGGGCGGTCTCGCCTGGGCGCATCTCCGAGAGCGTGCGCGCGGTCATCATGGTCGTTCTTAAGGTACCCGAATCCTCTTCTTTAGGCAAGCCGAAAGTTCCAGGGAGGGATCACGGCGGCTCCGGGAGAAGATGCCCGGCATCCGCGTGAGTGTCCGGGCAAACCCAACAAAGGAGCATCCGTGCAACCGGATAACGAGTTCGAGCGCATCTCGCAGGGATTCCTGGCCGATTACCTGGAGTTCTACCCCACCAGCGGTTCGGGCATGGGGCTGCATGCCTACGATGGGAGGGCGGGCGATTACTCAAGGGCTGCGCTCGATTCCTGGATGCGCAGGCTCGCCACGTGGGAACGGGGTCTTGTAGAACTGCCGCGTGAAGACCTGACGGCCCAGGCCTCACATGACGCAGCCCTGATCTCCCAGACGATCGCCCATGAGCGCCTTCGGTTCGAGGTCCTGCGCGAGCACGCGCGCAACCCGGTCGCCTGGAGCTTCCCCCTGGACGTCACCACATACATCAAGCGCGCCTACGCGCCGCTCCCCGAGCGCCTGCGCGCGCTTGCCTGCCACCTCGAGGAGATACCCGGCTTCCTGGAGACAGCCCGGGCTCACCTCGAAGAGCCCCTGGCCCTACCCATCGTCGAGACCGCGATCGAGGTTTACGGCGGATACAGGGCGTACTACGCTGGCGATCTGGCGCGCGCGGCCGCGGCGGTCTCGGGCACGCCGCTGCACGCGCGGTTCGAGGCGGCACGCGCTGCGGCATGCGCCGCCCTGGAGCGATTCGAGGCGTCCCTCGCCGAATCAAGGGACCACGCCACCGGGGAGTTCGCCATCGGCGAGGCGGCCCTGGCAGCGATGCTGCGAAGCGGCGAGATGGTGGATGTACCCCTCGACCGCCTCATCGCCCTGGGCGAATCCGAAATGGAGCGGCTGAGCGCGGACCTCTGTGAGGTGGCAGCGCAGGTTGCCCCGGGCGAGCACCCGCGCGAGGTCATGGGTCTTCTGGCCAGGGAGCATCCGAGCGAAGAGGAGCTCATCCCGCAGACGCAGGCGATGCTGGAGGGCCTGCGGCGGTTCCTGATCGAGGAGGCGATCGTGACGATCCCAGGTGACGCGCGGCCTTTGGTCGAGGAGACGCCGCCGTTCGCGCGGTGGGCCTTCGCCATGATGGATTCAGCAGGCCCCTTTGAGGAGACCGCCGAGTCCTACTACTACGTCACACCTCCTCTGCCTGACTGGCCGCGGGAGAAGCGCGAGGAATGGCTGACGAAGTTCGACTACGCCACGCTCAAGGACGTCAGCATCCACGAGGCCTACCCGGGTCACTTCATCCATTTCCTGAGGATCAGGAACGCCCCCTCGCGGACCGCCAAGATGCTGACCTCGTACTCCTTCATCGAGGGGTGGGCGCACTACTGCGAGGAGATGATGCTCGAAGCCGGCGTTGACCGAAGCCCGAAGTTCCACCTGGCCCAGCTCGCCGAGGCCCTGGTGCGGCAGGTCAGGTACCTGGCCGCGATCAGGATGCACGCGGGAGGGATGACGGTGGATCAGGCGGCGGCCCTGTTCGAGGACCGCGCCTACATGGAGCCGCTCACCGCGCGCAAGGAGGCAGTGCGCGGCACCTTCGACCCGGGGTACCTCAACTACACGCTGGGCAAGTTCCTAATCCGGAAACTGCGTGACGACTACAGGGCAGAACGCGGGGCGGCCTTCTCGCTACGGGAGTTCCACGACCGGCTGATCGGGCTCGGCGCTCCACCGGTGCCCCTGGCGCGGCGCACGCTGCTGGAGCGCGATTCCAGAGCAATCCTCTAGGCGCCTTCTCCAGGGTTCTTCACACGGGAGACGATGCCGCGCCGGCCAGTGATGCCAGATGTGCGCGCGCGGCCCGCAGCGCCCGCGCCCTGTGGCTGATGGCGTTCTTGGACTCAACAGGGAGTTCCCCCATGGTGCATCCGTGCGCCGGAAGGAAGAAGATCGGATCGTATCCAAAACCCCCGGCCCCTCGGGGCGCCGCGGCAATGCGCCCCTCGCAGATGCCCTCGAAGGTGCGCACGGCCCCATCAGGGGTGGACACGGCCACCACGGCGCGGAACCGGGCAGTGCGGCGGTCATCCTCCACCCCGCGCATCCGCTCGAGCACCCAGGCGATCCGATCGGCGTCGGTCGCGCCCTCACCCAGGAACGTCGCCGAGTGAACCCCAGGCGCGCCGCCCAGCGCATCCACCTCGAGACCCGAGTCGTCGGCAAGCGCGATTCGCCCGGTCATGAGCGCTACGGCCGTCGCCTTCGACCTCGCGTTGCCCTCGAAGGTGTCGGCGGTCTCGGGCAGGGCCGGGACTCCCGGATAGTCGTCGAGGGTCAGGACGCGCACCGGAAGGCCCTCGAGCAGCGCGCGCAGCTCGCGGAGCTTCCCGGGATTGCGCGTGGCAAGGACGATCTCCAGCGTCAACGCGGCTGTCCCGACAGGGCGTCGCCCAGCGCCGCCTTCTGCTCCGCGACGAGCGCGCGGATCCCGACCTCGCCCAGCGCCAGCATGTCGAGGAGCTCCGCCCGGCTGTATGGCAGGCCTTCCGCGGTCCCCTGCACCTCGACCATGTTGCCCGATTCGGTCATGACCAGGTTGAGGTCCACGCGGGCGCGCGCGTCCTCGGTATAGGTCAGGTCCAGGCGGACCTCGTTCTCGACTATCCCCACGCTGGTGGCCGCCACCAGTTCGCGGAGCGGCCACCAGCCCAGGGCACCGGTGCGCCTCAGCACGGCCAGCGCGTCCACGAGCGCCACCATCGCGCCCGTGATCGCGGCAGTCCGGGTACCGCCGTCGGCCTGGAGGACGTCGCAATCCACCGTTATCGTGCGCTCGCCCATCTTCTGGAGATCCACCGCCGCGCGCAACGACCTCCCGATCAGGCGCTGGATCTCATGCGTCCTCCCGCCCTGCCGACCCGGATCACGCGGGGTGCGCTCGTGCGTCGAGCGGGGCAGCATGCCATACTCGGCCGTGATCCAACCCTGGCCCGCACCGCGAAGCCACGGCGGCAGGCGCTCCTCCACGGTAGCGGTGCACACGACGCGCGTCTCGCCGAGCGTAATGAGCACCGACCCTTCCGCGTGCGGGATGAAGTTCCGGGTGATCTGGACCTGCCGCATCTCGTCGGCGGCACGTCCGTCGGCTCGAAGCATGGGTCGCCCCCCTGGGCCTGTAGGCTAGCTCGCGGGTACCGGGTAGATCACGAGGAAACGTTGCACCGCGCGCGCGACCGCCTCGGCCAGGCGCTGCCGGAAGGCAGGCGCACGCAGCCGGGCCTCCTCGTCGGCGTTGGAAAGGTACGCCACCTCGACCAGCACCGCCGGGGCCTCGTTCTCGCGCAGCACCTGGAAGTTCGCCGTGCGCACGCCGCGGTTGGCCAGCCCCTGGATCCGCCCCAGCTCCTCCTGCATCATCTGCGCGAGCACAAGACTCTGAGGGGTCAGGTAGTATGTCTCACTCCCGCTGGCGCCCGGGCGGGTCGCGGCGTTGGCGTGAATGCTGACAAAGGCGGTTGCGCCCTGGGCCCGCGCAGCGCGCGCTCGATCGGCCAGCTCAACGAAGGTGTCGGTCTCGCGCGTCATTATCACGCGCACCCCACTGCGCACCAACAACTCGCGCACGCGCAGCGCGATGTCGAGTGTGACCTCCTTCTCGTACAGGCCGGTGACTCCGATCGCTCCCGGGTCCCGGCCGCCGTGCCCGGCGTCAATGGCCACGGCATGCCCGCGCAGCGACGGTTCGGAGATCTCGACCAGGATCACGCTGCCGTCGGCGCCGCCGGCTGTCACGGTGTACTGGGTCTTGCGCCGGAACTCCACGACCACGCGCGTAATGTTGGGATCCGCCTGGAACTGCGCTGCGCGCACCTCGGCCACGGCCGGGCCGGCCAGAGGGATCTCCTGCTTCACCGGCACGAACACCGCCCCGGCCACGTCAATCACCAGGCGATCTGGCTCGAGCAGCTCGCGAACCGTGTACTCCAGCGGCATCGTCCCCTCGACGAACACGCGCAGGCGGCCGGACGTCTGCTCGACGCGCACCTGCAGCACGCGCGGGATGCCGTCATCAGGAATCGGTTCGGGGGGCAGCAGGACCGTCTGCTCGGGCTGCTCGGGCAGAGGAGGGAGCGCCGGTGCCGTGGCAGGCAGAGGCGCGGGAACGGAGGCCGGCGGGGCGGCGGGTGGCGGCGGGGCGGCGGCCGGCGGGGCGACGGCCGGCGGGGTGGCAGGAGCCTGGACTGCCGGCGCCTGTCCGCGGGGCCTCACCTCTATTGCGAACTCAAACGAGTCGGCGGAGGCGATTGTACGCGCCTCTACCGGCTCGCGCAGGTCCAGGACCACGCGCGTGATGTACGGCTTCACCTGGAACTGGGCGGCGCGCACGCGCACCACGCCGGCTTCCGCAACCTGCAGTTCCTGATCAGGGGGACGAAACGCGCCGCCGTGCAGGTCAACCACCAGGCGGTCGGGATCCGACAGGGTCCGTATCTGAGCCACCAGGGGGCCGGTCGCGTCGAGGACAACCCTGATGGCCCCGCCGCCGCGCTGCAAGGTAACCGACATTATCTGGGAGGCGACGTGCAGGGTGCGCACGGCCTCGTCGTACCGGACCCAGGCGCCCAGGGCCGCGAAGACGAACTGCGCCGGCACGTACGCGTGCCCGCCGATCAGCGCCGCTGGCGCGGGCAGGTGCCTGGCCTGGCCGTTCACGAGCGCGAGCGGATCCCCGATCCGCATCTGAATCGTTCGGCCCGTGCGGTTCGTTACGAGCACCGTGCGCTCCGCGGGCAGCCAGACCGCGGCGGCGCCGTAGAGCTCAAATACGCGCGTCGCCGGGATCATCACCTGGCCGGCCTGCATCAGGGCAGGCGCGGCCAGCTGAGCCGGCGACCCGTTGACCACAACCTGTATCGCCGTCTGGCCCGCGGCAGGCGATGCCGCGACCAGTACGGCCGCCAGAATCAGCAGTGCACGTGCGCGCATGCGGCACCGCGTTCGGTGCGCCGACCACCCTCCCCCAGGGCTTTCTTCCCTCCGGCCTCTCTCATGAGTCCTATACGTTCGTCGCCGCAGGGGGAACTCCTCCCCGGGCGGTGAATGCTCCTGCGCTGGCATGCACGCAGCGGGAGGGCGATATGCTGGTCGACACGCGCCTGGTCTACGCATCGCTCCGCGAGGTCCCGGCCATCGTCGGGGAAGCGGAACGCCTGGGCTTCGATGGAATGTGGGTCACGGAGACCGACCACGACCCGTTCCTTGGAATTGGGGCCGCCGCGGCCGCATCCACGCGGATCACGCTGGGCACCTCCGTCGCCCTGGCCTTCACCCGGAGCCCCACCACCCTCGCGTACACCTCCTGGGACCTGTCCGCCCTCTCAGGCGGGCGGTTCGTGCTGGGGCTGGGCACCCAGGTCAAGGCGCACATCACGCGCCGCTTCGGGATGCCGTGGGACCCGCCCGCGCCCAAGATGCGCGAGGTGATCGGAGCGATCCGCGAGGTGTGGGCGGCGTGGAGCGAGCGCCGACCGCTGCGGTTCCGCGGCAGGTACTTCAACCTGTCGCTCATGACGCCGTTCTTCACGCCCCCGGGCCCGACACCGCCCGCCCTGCGCATAGAGATCGCCGGCGTGGGCCCGCGCATGTGCCGCCTGGCCGGCGAGGTCGCCGACGGCTTCCACGTCCACCCGTTCCACACGCGCCGCTATCTCCGCGAGGTGGCGGCCCCTGGCATAGCGGCCGGCCTGGCCCGAAGCGGCCGACCACGCGAGCACTTCAGCGTCGCCGCCGGCGTGCTTGCCGCGGTCGGGAACGAAGCCGAGGTACGGGCGGGTCTGCAGGACGTCCGGCGGCATCTGTCCTTCTATGCATCCACGCCCGCGTACCGGCCGGTCCTGGACCTGCACGGTTGGGGCGAGGTTGGAGAGCAGCTGGGCCGGCTCGCTGCCCAGGGAAGGTGGCAGGAGATGCCCGGCCAGATCCCCGACGACATGCTGGAGGCGTGCTCGGTCTGGGGCCCGCCGGACGATGTCGCCGCCCGGCTGCGCGCCGAGTACGGTGGGCTCGCTGACCGCCTCGGGATCTACGAGCCGCTGGTTCCGGGGCGCCGCGCCGAAGTGTGGCGCGCCATCCTGGCCGGGCTCAGGTAGCACTGATGACCGGCGAGGGCTAGCCGGCCTCGTCGAGCGCCTCGGAAAGCGCCGCCATCAGCGGGCCCATTATGCGGGCCGAGAAATCGAACTGGGCGCCCGCCGCCTCGAAGAGCGCGGGCAGGGGTACGCGTCCGCCCAGCGCCAGCGCCGCGCGATAGCGCGCAATAGCCCCGGCCCTGTCGCTCCCGGCGCGCAGCCACACCTGCAGGGCGCCCATCTGGGCGATGCCGTACTCGATGTAGTAGAAGGGGGCGAGGAACAGGTGCAGCTGCCGGTGCCACAGGTAGCCGGCCACGTCCTCGTACCCGCGCATGTCCACCTCGGGTGAGAACTGCGCAAGGATCCGTGCCCACTCCCCGCGGCGCTGGTCGCGTGAGTGCGCGGGATGCGTGTAGATCCAGTGCTGAAACGCGTCAATGGTAGCCACCCAGGGAAAGATGAACACGGTGCGCTCTATCTGCTCGCGGTGCGCGCGCCGCGCGTCTGCCTGCGAGGAGTAGAACACATCCAGGTGTGGGCTGGCGAGCATCTCCATCGCCATCGAGGCGACCTCGGCGAACTCGAGCGGGGAGTCGCGGTAGTCGAGTATGGGGTCGGCGCGGGCGGCGAGCATGTGAAACGCGTGCCCGCCCTCGTGCAGCAGGGTGCGCAGGTCGCCATCCATGCCCACCGCGTTCATGAAGATGAACGGAACGCGGCGCTCGTACAGCGTGCTCTGATATCCTCCCGGGGCCTTGCCCTTCCGGCTCTCCAGGTCCAGCAGCGAGGCGTCCCTCAGGAAGCGGAACTGCTCGCCCAGCTCGGGATCGACAAGCGAGAATATCCGCTCCACCCCAGAGGCCAGCTGCTCGGATGTCTCAAACGGCCGAAGGGGCGGCCGGCCGAGCGGGTCCACCTCGAGGTCCCACGGTCGCAGCTCCGGTAGGCCCAGCGACCGCCTCCGCTCGGAGCGCAGCCGCCGGACGAGCGGCAGTACCGTTGTCTCGACTGCCTCGTGAAACACGAGGCAGTCCTGCGGCGTGTAGTCAAAGCGCTCGCGCTGCCGGAACGCGAACTCGCGGTAGTCGGCGCAGCCGGCGTTCTGCGCTATCCGCACGCGCAGCGCAAGGAGCTCATCGAAGAGGTCTTCCAGCCGGTCACGGTCCTGGAGGCGGCGGCGGGCGACCAGTTCCCACGCCTCCTGGCGCACGGAGCGATCGGGCTCCTCCAGATAGCGCGCCATCTGCTGCAGGGTGTGCTCCTTGCCCCGGAAGGCGACCGTCATGGCACCCACGGTCTTCTGGTACTGCTGCTTGAGTTTCGCCTCCTCGGTCTCGAGGGGAACGTTCTCGGGCCGGAAGAGCGCCGCGCGATTAGAGATAAGCCGGTCCAGCATCGCGTACCGCTCCGGCAGCGCGGCGCGGTGCGGCGAGCGCAGGTAGGCCTCGTCGAGCGCGTGGGAAAGCGGTTTGACCCGGGGAGCGATCTGCTCGATGAAGAACAGGTGAGCCTGCTCGCGGGTCGGATCGTCGGTCTGGCAGGTCATGGCCACGTACCGGCGGGCACCCTCCTCGTGGATCGCGGATAGGAGCTCGCTTGCGTCCTCCAGCCACCGTTCCAGCGCGCCCGGCGAGTCGGGCTGCGCGTCGAGCAGGCGCCGGAACAACGGCTCGATCTGCTCCCACTGCCCCATGTCCGCGCGCTCGGGAACGAAGCGCCGGGGAAAGGCCTGCGCCAGGTCCACCGCAGGTGCCATTCGTCTGCCTCCTCCTACTCCTCTACCCTCGCGACCTTGAGGAAGTTGGTCGTTCCGGGCTGGCCGATTGGGAGTCCCGCGGTGATCACTGCCCGATCACCGGGACGCGCTATGCCAAGCCGCAGCGCGGCGCGAATGCCGCACTCCGCGAGCGCCTCGATGTCGCTGGCGCGTTCCACGAGCACCGGCCAGACGCCCCAGACAAGCGAAAGGTGGCGCAGCGTCTGTGCGGTGTGCGTCACCGCGACGACCGGGCGCCTTGGGCGCAGCCGCGACACCCTGCGCGCGGTGCTGCCTGACCCTGTCGCGGCGATGATGACGGCGGCACCAATCGCCTCCGCGGCCTGGACGGCGGCCAGCGCTATCGCCGCGCCGGCGTCGCCGGTCCGCTCGTGCGCGTGCCTGCCGAGCAGCCGCTCGTACGGCAGCGCGTCCTCGGCGCGCGCCGCGATCGCGGCCATTGTCGCGACCGATGCGACCGGGTGCCGTCCAATGGCCGTCTCGCCCGAGAGCATCAGCGCGTCGGTGCCGTCAAGCACCGCGTTGGCCACGTCCGCGGCCTCGGCCCGCGTGGGCCGCGGGCGGATCGCCATGCTCTCGAGCATCTGCGTCGCGGTGATGACCGGCTTCCCCTGCTGGTTGCACAAGCCGATGATGGACTTCTGGGCGAGAGGCACCTCTTCTATCGAGGTCTCCACGGCCAGATCGCCCCGGGCGATCATCACGCCGTCTGCGGATGCGACGATCTCCTCTATGCGTTCGAGGGCGCAGCGGCGCTCGATCTTGGCCACGAGCCGGATCGTCCCGCCGCGCTCCCCGATCCACCGCCGCGCCTGTTCAACACCCGCCGCGCTCTCGATGAACGACAGGGCGGCGAAGTCGGCGCCCTGGGCAATCCCCCAGGCCAGGGCCGCCCGGTCGTCCCCGGTCAGCGCGGGCATGCGCAGGCTCACACCAGGCAGGTTCACCCCGGCGTGCTGTCGCAGGCGCCCCCCGAACTCGACGGCGCAGTTAACCCGGCCCTCGGCCACGCTCCTTGCAACCAGGTCGAGCTCGCCGTCCTGCATGAAGACGTGCTGGCCCGGGCGCACGTCCTCGGTCAGGCTCGCATAGTCCACGGGTATCGTGCCTCCACAGGCAGTGCGGCCTGGGACGAGGGCTACCTCGTCACAAGTCTTCAGGTCCAGGGCGCCGCCGGGCAGGTCGCCCACGCGGATCTTGGCGCCGGGAAGGTCCACGAGCACACCGAGCGGCACTCCCATCTCAGTGGCGGCCGCTCGCGCGCGCTCCAGGCGGCGCGCATGTTCATCGGGCGTGCCGTGGGAGAAGTTCAGGCGCACAACGTTCACGCCCGCACCGACCATCTTGCGGATGGTCTCGGGCTCCTCAGATGCGGGCCCGAGCGTGGCCACGATCTTCGTCCTGCGCAGACTGCCCATGGTTGGAATCATCCCGAAGTATACCAACCCGGCCGCCCTCGCAGAAGGCCCGGCCGCGGGCAAGCGCGAAGAGTGAATGACCATCTTCGTTACCGCGGGAGGCGCTTCGGTGGTATTGCGCATCGTCGTGTTTGGAAGCGGCGCCGTGTTTATGGGCCTCGAGATCGTGGGGAGCCGCCTGGTCGCGCCGTTCTTCGGGAGCTCGGTCTT
Organism: Armatimonadota bacterium; assembly: GCA_037443365.1. Classification (GTDB taxonomy): domain Bacteria; phylum Sysuimicrobiota; class Sysuimicrobiia; order Sysuimicrobiales; family Humicultoraceae; genus VGFA01. The sequence continues at coordinate 13,066 of JBBIOM010000007.1, read as the reverse complement.
CGTCTGGGGCGGGCTGATCAGCATCTTCCTGGGAGCGCTGAGCCTGGGCTACTACCTGGGCGGCTTGATGGCCGACCGTTGGCCCAAGCCCACCGTGCTGGCGGGGCTGCTCATGCTGGCGGGCCTGACGATACTGGCGCTCATAGTGGTGGCGCGCCCGGTTCTTGTGGCGTTCGACGCGTGGGACCTGGGACCGCGGCTCAACCCGATGCTGGCCTCGATCGCGCTCTTCTCGGTCCCCAGCGTGCTGATGGGCATGACCTCGCCGTTCGCCATCAAGCTGGTGGCGAGGGATCTCAACACGGTCGGCGCGAGCGCCGGCGTGCTCTACGCGCTCTCCACGGCCGGGAGCATAGCCGGCACCGTCGGCACCGCCTTCTTCCTGATCCCCGCGCTGGGAGTGCGAACGATCCTGTGTCTGCTGGGCGGCACGCTGCTGGTGCTCGCGGGCATGCTGGTCGCCGCACGGGCGCGGCCGGTCCGCCCCGTTGCGGGGATGGCGACGCTGGCCCTTGCGCTGCTGGTCGCGCCGCCGCTACAGGGGGCGCCGATCAAGCTCCCGACCTCGCGCGTCCTCTACGAGAAGGACAGCGCCTATCACCAGATCAGCGTCACGGAGGACGGCCTCAACCGCTACCTCCGGTTCAACCGGTCGTTTCAGGGCGGGATGGTCCTGCGTGACCCGTTCGAGAGCCCGTTCCTCTACACATCGTACGCGCACCTGGCGCACGTCTTCCACCCGGCCATCAGGCGCGTGCTGCTCGTGGGCCTGGGCGCGGGCTCGATCCCCAAGCGGTTCACGCGCGACTACCCCGACATGAGCGTGGATAGCATCGAGCTCGACCCCGCGGTGGCCGACGTGGCAAGGCGGTTCTTCGAGGTGAAGGAAGACGCGCGCCACCGCGTGGTGATCCAGGACGGGCGCGTGTTCATGCGCAGAACCGAGGCGCGGTACGACCTGATCATCCTGGACGCCTACTTCGCCGAGGGGATACCCTTCCATCTGGCCACGCGCGAGTTCCTCGAGACGGCCAGGGGCAGGTTGGCCCCCGGCGGAGTCGTCGTCTCCAACATCATCGGCGCCCTGGAGGGCCCGCAGAGCCGGCTGTTTCGCGCGTTGTATCGGACCTATGCCCGGGTCTTCCCCGGGCTCTACCCGTTCCCGACGGCGTTCGGCCTGGCCCGCAACCCCACCGAGACACGCACGATCATCCTGGTCGCGGGCGCGCGCGCCGGGATATCGGCCGAGGAGATCCTGGCGGTCGCGCAGCGCCTGCGCGCAGGGGGGCGCGCGCGCCTGCCGCTCGATCGCTACGCCAGGGACTTCTATGACGGCAAGGTGTACACCGACGACGTCCCTGTTCTCACGGATGACTACGCGCCGGTGGACATCCTCCCTGTCTACGGCTGGGAGCCCGAGCGAACCCGATAGCGCACAGGGCCCGGGGGATCCCGGGCCCTGCGCAAGAGCACGATCTAGTGGAACTGCCTAGGACTGCCCCAGGCGCGCAGCCAGCTCCTGGCGGTACTTCGCCAGATCCACCTGCACGCGGGCCACGCCCGACTTCATCGCTGCCTCGGCCACGGCCGGGGCCACCCACAGCGCCACGCGCGGGTCGTTGGGCTTGGGGATCACGTATTCCTGCCCGAACTCCAGGCTGGTCAGACCGTAGGCACGCAGCACGCCCTCGGGCACCGGCTCCTTGGCCAGGGCGGCCAGCGCGCGCGCGGCGGCCATCTTCATCTCCTCGTTGATCTTGCTGGCGCGCACATCGAGCGCCCCACGGAAGATGAAGGGAAAGCCCAGTACGTTGTTGACCTGGTTGGGAAAGTCGGAGCGCCCGGTGCCCACGATCGCGTCGGGCCTGGCCGCGCGCGCCTCGTCGTAGGGGATCTCCGGATCGGGGTTGGCCATCGGGAACAGGATGGGCCTGGGAGCCATGCGCTTCACCATGTCCTGCGTGACCAGGCCCTTCACCGAGAGGCCGTAGAACAGGTCGGCGTCCACCATGGCATCGGCCAGTGTGCGGGCCTTGGTCTCGATCGCGAACCGCGCCTTGTAGGGGTTCATCCCCTCGGTCCGGCCCTTGTAGACCACGCCCTTGGTGTCAACCAGGATGATGTTCTCGCGCTTCGCGCCCATGAGCACGAAGAACTCGCCGCAGGCGATCGCCGAGGCTCCGGCTCCGCTTATCACGCACCGGACATCCTCGATCCGCCGGCCCGTCATCTCCAGGCCGTTGAGCAGTGCCCCCCCGCCTATGATGGCGGTGCCGTGCTGATCGTCGTGGAAGACCGGGATGTCCAACTCCTGGATGAGACGCTCCTCGACCTCGAAGCACTCGGGGGCCTTGATGTCCTCGAGGTTGATGCCACCAAACGTCGGCGCCAGTGCGCGCGATACGGCGATGATCTCCTCGGGGGTCGTGGCGTCAATCTCGATGTCAAAGGCATCAACGTCCGCGAAGCGCTTGAAGAGCAGTGCCTTGCCCTCCATTACCGGCTTGCTGGCCAAAGGCCCCAGGTTGCCCAATCCGAGGATGGCCGTTCCGTTGCTTATGACGGCGACCAGGTTGCCCCTGTTGGTGTACTTGAACGCGTCGGCGGGATTGGCATGAATCGCGCGCACCGGCTCAGCCACGCCCGGGGAATACGCCAGCGTGAGGTCGCGCTGCGTGGCGCACGGTTTCGTCAGGGTGATCGCGATCTTGCCGGGCCGGCCTTGAGCGTGGTACTCGAGTGCTTCCTCGCGGGTGTACTTCACGGTTGCCACCAGGATCGCCTCCTTCGAAAATTGGCTCCAACGGGCACAGGAGTGGTTCTCACCGAGACTGACGGTACCAGCCGGCCGCCAGGGCCGCATCGGTTCGAGACCTGAATAGCCGCACCCCTTCCTACAGGGGAGGCCGGAGATAGGCGCCCAGGCCGTCGCGCCGGAGGGCATCGGCTTCCGGCACCCCCTCGATGACTACGCCTCGGCCCGGCCTGGCGTCACCCAGCAGGCGCGCGAACAGCACGATGCCGGTCAGGTGCCGTGCCACGCGCGCCTCGATCGGCCATCCGCCCACATCGAAAGGCACGAAGAGCCGTCCGGCACGCGCGGCGCGCTCATACACAGGATCGCGGCCCTCCACGACCAGGCGAGCGTCCGTACGGCCCCGGATGCGGCCCTGCGCGGGATTGGGCGTCTCCATCAGCACCGCCAGCGCGGGCGTGTGGTCGCCCAGCTCACGATGGCTGAGTCCCCGCAGGTTTACGGGCGATGCCTCCAGCGAGATCTGGATCCCCGCCATCTGCATCTCGAGCAGCACCGCGGCTGCCAGAGGCATCGCCCGCTCGTGCGCGACGATGGCGTTGATGACCGGGTACTCGGGCGAGGCCTCGTGCAGGTCAATGACGAGGTCCACCTGCTCCCGGCGGATGAGGGCGGCGATGCCCAGGGCGATCCGCTCGGTGAAGGTCCCGTCCCCGCGTCCTGGAAAGGCCCGGTTGAGATTGCGCACCTCGGAACCCGAGAGGCGCTGACCCGACGAGGCATGCACGTAGACATCGGGATCGGGCCACTGATCCACCGGGTTGGTGTTGCGCGATCCGAACCGGAAGGATCGCGGGCCGCCCGGCGTGGGGATCTGGTACGTCTGCGGAGCACCCTCCTGGGGATCGTTGTGGGTGAAGGCGCTGCCGTTGGCGCGCGGGACCACTATCAGCCGGCCCGACCCGATGCGCGCGCGCTCTACGAGCAGCACCGCCGTCAGGTAGCCAGCGGGCTCGTTGGGGTGTGTTCCGCCCAGCACGAGCACGATGCCGCCGGGCCGCCCGCCGTCCAGGAAGAAGACCTCGGTGTCGCCCGAGGTCCGCGCCAGCGAGGGTTCGTAGGCGGCCAGCGTACTCCGGCGCGTCACACCGACCCCTTGTGCGATCGGTTCCGGACGATGCATGCGCGCAAAGGCCCCGGCGGCGATCCCGGCTACAACCAGGGTAATCGCGGCTAGTCCGGTGGCCAGGACGCGCGCGGCCCGCGTCGCCGTCGTCATCGCACCATCAGCAGCCGCAGCAGGAGCGGCACCAGCACGATGGCGGCCACGAGTTGCTTCTTGAGGTCCCGCTCCTCCGCGAGATCGAGGGCCACCAGGACCAGCAACAGGAGCACGATCGCGCGGTAGACCCAGGTGATCATAGTCCCAGCAGCCTGGCCAGCGGGTTGGCCCATACGAGGGCGGCGATCCCGACCGCCGCCACGATGACCGCCGGGATCAGACACCGGCGCAGGACACCGAAGTAGCCGGGCAGCCCCACCACCTGCGCGGCGAAGATCCCTGCCAGCGCGGTGGGCGGCATCAGGTCGCCCAGGCTTGCAATGAGCGAGAGCGCCGAGCCCACCACGATCCCGTTGCGCCCAAGCAGGGCCAGGAAGAACGGCACGCCCAGGACCGACGCGGATCCAAAGGCGGAGACGGCCCCGAACAGGGGCATCGTCACGGCTATGGCGCCGAACAGCAGCACCGAGGGCAGGACCAGGCCAGCGATCACCACGGCCCCCCTCGCCCCGGTGAGCGCCATGACCTGTATGAACATGCCCACACCCATCAGAATACCCATCACCGGCAGCGCCTCGTGCACCGCCTCTCGCGCCACGCGCATCGGACGCACCGGCAGTCCGGTGACCAGGCCGGTCGCCGCGCCCAGCAGGAAGACGAGCGGAAGCCCCAGATCAGGGATCAACGGCGTGGCCTTGGGGCCGATCATGAAGGTCCCCACGACCAGCAGCGGCAGGTAGAGGCGACCTCCGAGCCGCGCGTAGTGCGAGGGCGGAAGCCGGTCGGCTGGAATCCGCCCGGCGTCTGCCACATGCCGCCTCCCCAGCAGCAGCACGAACAGCACGGCCAGGGGTACTGTCAACAACAGCAGCGGAATGCCGAAGCCAACGTAGGGCATGTCAACCCCGCCGCCGATGATCATCGCCGGGATGTTGACCGGCGGCGCCACCATTCCAAGGACCGCGCCCATGGCGATTATGGCCGCCGTCCGCTCCGTAGGTATGCCCATCGCGATCAGCACAGGGGCCGCGATCGCGCCCGTTGTGAACACGCAGGCGCTCGAAGACCCGGTCATCATGCCGGGGAACATGACGAAGAGCATCAGCGCGATCAAGAGAAGGGAAGGGCGTCCGCGAAAGGCGTCGAGGATCTGCCGGCCGAGGGTCTCGAGCAGGCCGTTGCGCTGCAGGACCTTCATGAAGATCATCGCCGACGCGATCATGAGGATCACGTCCAGGAACCCGAAGCTTCCCTCGACCAGATGCCGCAGCGGTATCCCTTCCCCGGCGAGCAGCGTCCCGGAGGTCGCCCCCAGCGCCAGCGCCAGCCCTACCGGCCAGCGGAAAGCCAGGGCCGCCACGGCGAAGGTGCCTGCCATGGCGGCCAGGATCAGGGCGGGGTGGACCGTCATCTCAGGGCCTGGCGTCTAGAACCAGAACCCCTTGGCGAACCCGTCGCGGCGCGGATCCGCTCCGCCGAACAGAACGCCGTTGGGCGCGATCAGGATCCCCTGCGCGCCGCCGAAGTAGAGATCCATGGGGCCGCGGACCAGGAGCGGGTGCCCCATCGCCGCCAGCGCCGCACGCACGTCGGGAGAGATGCGACCCTCCATGAAGACGTCGCGTGTCATGGCGTGAATGCGCGGGGCCTCGATCGCGGTCTGGATGTCCATCTTGTAGTCCACGACGTTCATGATGATCTGCGCCAGGGCCGAGATGATACGCGTGGCGCCCGGCGAGCCCACGGTCATGAACGGCCGGCCCTCGCGGAGCACCAGCGTGGGCGCCATGCTCGAGAGCGGCCGCTTGCCGGGCTGCACGGAGTTGGCCGATCCAGGGGTGGGCACGAAGTCGTCCATCTCGTTGTTCAGGATGATCCCGGTCCCGGGCACCAGCACGCCCGACCCGAAGAAGTAGTTGATCGTCTGCGTGAGCGCCACGATGTTGCCCTCGCGGTCCACCACCGATATGTGCGAGGTGTTGGCCGACTTGCCGAAGGGCTCGGGGTTGCCCGGGGCGACACTGGGCGAGGCCCGGTTCGGATCTATGCCCCTGCGCAGCAGCGCCGCGTAGTCCTTCGAGACGAGACCGGCGACCGGCACCGGGACGAAGTCCGGGTCGGCCATGTATCGCGCGCGGTCCGCGAACGAGCGCTTCAACGCCTCGATCGTCAGGTGCAGGGCGGCCGGGGTCTGAAAGCCCAGGGCAGCCATGTCGTAGCCCTCGAGGATGTTGAGCGCCTGAATCACATGCGTGCCGCCCGAACTGGGAGGCGGGCTGGAGATGATCTCGTAACCGCGGTAGGTCGAGCGCACCGGAACGCGCATCTTCGGACGATAGCCGGCCAGATCGGCCTTCGTGATGAGGCCTCCGCCCCGCTTCATCTCGGCCACGATGGCGTCGGCGATCTCGCCCTCGTAGAAAGCGGCCGGCCCGGTCGAGGCGATCAGGCGGTACGTGGCCGCCAGGTCGCGCAGCACCAGGCGGTCACCCGGATCGTACGGAAGCCCCCGTTTGGTATAGACCGCCGCGGCCGCCGGGAACCGGTTGAGTTTGTCCAGATTGTCCTGCATCATGCCGGAGAGCGTCTTGGTCACCACGTAGCCGCGCTCGGCCAGCGCCACAGACGGAGCCATCACCTGCTTGAGACTCATCGTGCCGTAGCGTGTAAGCGCCATGTGCAGGCCCGCCAGCGTGCCCGGCACGCCCACGGCCAGATGGCCAACCGTCGTGGAGCCCGGGCGCACGCGGCCGTCGGGATCGAGGTACATGTCCGGCCTGGCAGCGGCCGGCGCCACCTCGCGGTAGTCTATGTAGGCGAGCTCGCCCGTGCGGGCGAAGCGGACAAGGATGAACCCTCCCCCGCCCAGCCCTGAGGCGTTCGGCTCGGCCACACCAAGCGCAAACGCGGCAGCCACCGCGGCGTCTATGGCGTTGCCGCCTTGCTGAAGAACCTCGAGCCCGATCTCGGTGGCCAGCGGGGTTGCAGTGGCCACCATGCCGGCACGCCCGGTCGCAATCGGGTTGATCGTCTGCGCCACGAGAGTACCAGGCGCGGCGAGCACTCCCCCAACGGCCACTGTCACCGCCGCGGCCAGCGCGCCGCAGGGGCGCCACAGGTGCTTCATCATCGCGTGTTCACCTCCAACAGAGATCCGAACTGCCGCACGGCCTACCTGACGCGGAAGATCCTTCGGAGCACCGGCTCCACGTCGGAGAGGCGCTCGACGCTCTCAAGGGTAACGCGGTGTTGCGTCGCGAGGCGCGTGAACAGCCCGTCGGCGTTGCCGTCCGACGCCACGATCACGTGCCCGCTTCTGGGCACCACCGCGGCTATGAAGCGGTCGGAGAGTTCTCCCCGCCGGGCGTTGCCGCCCACGTGCAGTGTGAGGACCTTGACCCCGGCCTCCTGCGCCCGTACGAGCAGCGCGGCCACGCGCGCCATCTCCTGGTCGGCGTCAATCCCTGCTGCGCCCAAGCCCTTCGAACTGCCGCCCACCGCGACGACCAGGGTCCGGATGTCGCGCACATCCTCGACGCGAGCCAGCGGCTTCGTCGCAACATCGGGCAGCCGCAGCCGCTCCAGGAGGATCTTGACGATCTGCAGATCCGCGCTCTGTCCGGCCGAGGTAAGCAGGACCGGAGGGTCTGCCGTGAACGCGGGCGCGCCCGCCGCCGGCGCCGCCAGGCCTGCGGGCACGGCGACGCACAGGATCGCGAGTGCGGCCAGCAGCGCCGTCCTGGCCGGCAGCCCAAGTGCGGCACGGAGAACCCTGCTACAGGGCATTTGCCTCACCTCCCACATCGGTTCTAGTGTAGACCGGCGAGGACCTTCATGCCATCAGGCACCTGCCCTATTCACCCCGGAGCCCATCCGGACGATTGCCAGCAGGCATGCCAGGAAGGCGACAAGCAGCGCCGCGGAGCCCGGGCGTGACGCCTGGGCGAAAGGTGCTCCGCGCCCAGGCTCTGGGAGCGGCACAGGGTCAACCGGCAATCCGAACGCTGCCGCGATGCCGTCGGCGTGCAGCAGGTGCAGAACCACGATCCCTCGCGCGCTCATCCGCCACATGACACCTGGTTCTCCCCGGCAGGGGGGAAGGACGCGGTGCACGCCGGGACGCAGGTGCATGACGCCAGGGCATGTTCCCGTGTTGGCCAGGGCCCCTCCGATGTTGACGAAGGCCGCGATCCGTCCGCCGGAGGCGGCGTCGTAGGCGTCCATGCGCGCCCCTATCCGTGCATCTAGCGTCGCGCCCGAGAGCAGCGGAACACCCGAGCGAGCGATCGCCGCCACGAGCAGGCGGCGCGCGTCCGGACCAAGGCCTGAGCCCTCGTCGTCCTCGCCTCCCAGGGACGCGGCCACGGAGCGCGGGCCCAGGCCGGCGCGCTCCAGCGCGACCTCCATGTCCAGCCAGGTGAACGCCGGCTCGTTGGCTCCCCAGCTGGAAGAGCCCACCGAGCTGATGCTGACGGGCCGGGCTCCCAAGGCGAGCACCGCGGCACGCGTCCCGAGCGCAAGCGCCGGGAACGATCCCGAGGCGCCGATTGCCACGACGCTGCCCTCTCCCACGCCTGCCTCATGTAGCCAGCGCGCCAGGCCGGCTGCCAGGTTGGGATTCGTGCAGGTGCGCTTGGAGACAAGCGAGCCCAGTGTCGTGGTCATGGCCGACCACTCGGTCCCGATCAGGCCTGTCTGGTTGGGATCTGTCCATGGATTGAGTGCCAGGCCTTGCCCCAGCCGCGCCTGGCGCACCGCGGCGATCCCCTGCGCCATCAGGCCGGCGGCCCGCAGCATCGCCTCAGAGGACTCGCGGGGCGCGGAGGTGACGCGGCCAGCGGCGCCTGCGGCCAGCGAAAGGCCTAGCAGAGCCGCGAGCACAGCCGGGGGGTAGCGATGCCGCCGCACGCCCGCGCCCAACCCGCGCCTACAGCCCCAGCGCGCGGATCGCCAGCGCCGCGGCCACCGTGGCCGCGGCCAGCATGGCCACGGTGGCCAGGATCCCCTGCCGCTCGAAATCGTTGGCGATCAAGCCGGGCAGAACGTAGCCGATGGTGCCCACCGGCACTGCCAGGGCTACAGCGGCCGCAGGAGCGGCCGCCTGGATGATCCAGCTCGAGGCAACGCCGAGCAGCACCATGGCCACGAACCGCCGCCGACCAAAGAGGATCACGTGGCCGGACAGCCCTCGATAGGCGCCGTAGGCGGCCCCTGCCGCGACAAGTGTCCCGGCCAGGCGCCACGGCTGATCCAGCAGCAGGGCCAGGTACGCCGGTGTGATCAGGCCTCCGGCGGAGAACCCCACCACCTCGGAAAGGAGCAGCGACACGATCAGACCGGCACCCAGCGCCTCAGCCATGCTTCACCCCCTCGCATCCGCGCCCACCGCGGACCAATACCGTAGGAGCGCCGATCCCAGCCCGGCGACGTTTCCCATCCCGGCCACCAGGAGGGGTCCATCGGTTCCCTCGATAGCGGCGCGGGTCACCTCTTCCGGGGAACCCCTGGCAGGTGCGCGCACGCGCCCCTTCCCCCACCCATGCCGGTCCAGCAGTCCTGCGGCTGCCCGGGCGTGCGGACCGGTCAGGATCAGGCGGTCGACATGGAACTCCCCCGAGAGCAGCGCATCGCACCACTGCAGGGTGCGCTCGCCCCGATCGGACCTGGTGTTCAGGATTCCGCTCAACGGCACCGCACTCAGGCCGAACTGCCGGCGCACGAGCCCAAGCAGCCGCTTGGTCGATGCCGGATCGTTGGCGGCGAAGGCGCCGACCAGCCATATTCCCGGGTCGCATCGCGCACCCGGGCGGCCGGACCGGTGCAGGCGCCATACGCGCAGCGCCCCTGGATCGCCCCCCACCCGGAGCATGCCGGCCAGCGCGGTGGTGCGGTCTACGCCTACCTCCTGGCATACCTCCAGGGCGATTGCCTGGTTCTCGGGCCACTCAATGTGGCCAGCGGGAAGCGGCATGTCGGGATCAGCGACCGCGGTACGCACACGAGTCCCGCGCTCCACGGCCCGCTCTAGCCAGACAGGCGGCGGCGATGGGCCGGACGTCACCAGCACGCCCTTTGCGGGAATCGTCGCTGCCAGCGCCTCCGTGATCTCGCCCAGCGAGCCGCCCATGACGCCGACATGATCCAGGCCCGCTCCGGTAAGCACCCCGACGGTCGCGCGGATCAGGTGCGTCTCGGCGACTCGCTGCAGCTCCGGGCGCACCGCCATGCACTCCACCACCAGCGCGTCGGCTCGGGCGCGCGAGGCGAGCGCGGCCACCTGCTGGTACTCGTGCAGCGAGGGTCGCCGGCTGCCGCGCAGGTCGACCTCTGAGCCGTCGGGCAGCAGGATGCGGGGAGCGGAGCCCGTGGTCTTGCCGACGACCCGCAGCCCGCCAGAGCGCAGGCCAGCGACGACCAGGCGCACGACGCTCGACTTACCGCGCGTGCCGTTCACGTGTATCCGGTGGGGAATGCTCTCCAGATGCCGACGGTGGCGCCGGGCCTCGATGACGGCGGCGCCGAGCGCCAAGGCCACAGGCATCGCGCCCAGCGGGTCCACGTGTCAAGGATTCCGGCGCGACCGGCCCTCTTCCTGTGCGCATGCAGGTGGTACGCCGCCTGCCTTCGAGTTACATTGATTGAAGACCTGGAAAGGGGTTGACATGCGATGCCTGCCAGCGTAACCGTGCTGGGCCTGGGCCTCATGGGGCGGCCCATGGCCCGTCGGCTGCTCGACAGGGGGTCCGATGCGCGCGGCTGGAACCGCTCAAGCCTTCCTCGGGATCTGGTCGCTGGAATCCCGCTGTGTCAGGACCTCAACGACGCGGCCGCGGCAGAGGTCCTGCTCCTCATGCTGGCTGACACGAGCGCCACGGACGCGGTGCTTGCGCAACTGGAGCCGCACATGCGCCCTGGACACCTCGTGCTCGACATGGGCTCGTCGGACCCGGCGCGATCGCGCTCGCACGCGGCCCGTCTTGGGGCGCGCGGAATCGGGTGGGTGGACGCGCCGGTATCAGGCGGGCCGGAAGGCGCATCGTCGGGCACGCTGGCCATCATGGCCGGGGGATCGGCGGCGGACGTGGCGCGCGCCTGGCCCGTGCTCGAGGCGCTCGGCGGCAACGTGGTCCACGTCGGGGAGGCCGGCTCCGGGCACACGACCAAGATCATCAACCAGATCATCGTGGGGCTGGCCATCGAGGCGGTGGCCGAGGCGTTGACGCTCGCCGAGAAGTGCGGTCTCGACCCCGGACTGGTGCAGCAGGCCCTGCGCGGTGGGTTCGCGGACTCCGCTGTGCTCCAGATCCACGGCACGCGCATGATCAGGCGCGCCTACGTGCCGGGCGGCAAGGCCAGGGCGCATCTCAAGGACCTGCGCATGGCGCTCGGCCTGGCGTCCTCGGTCGGCGCACGTCTTCCACACACCGAGAGCGTCACCGCGCGTCTTCAGACGCTGGTGGACGAGGGCGGCGGCGATCTGGACCACTCAGCGCTGCACAGGCTGCTATGACCCCAGGTCGCCGAACCCCTCCAGGATGCGTGCTATGTGCCGGGCCGCGTTGAGGAAGTCGCAGAGACGCACGTGCTCGTCAGGCGCGTGCGTGCGATTGCGCCCGTAGCCCACCCCGGCGGTCACCACCGGGATTCGGAGCGGCCGGGCGAAGGCGTAGAAGGGGCTGCTCCCTCCGCCCAGGGGTAGGAGCAGGCTGGGCTTCCCGTAGACCTCTTCTCCGGTGCGCGCGGTCAGCCCGACGAGCGGATCGTCCACCGAGACCCGGGACGGCCACATCGCGCCGATCCACGTTACCTCTACATCGCCAAATCCCTCGTGCTCGAGGTGCTTCTCAAGCAGGCCGAATATCTCATCCGGATCCTGATCGGGCAGCAGCCGGAAGTCGAGCTTGGCCGCAGCGCGCGCGGGTATGACCGTCTTGGCGCCCGCGCCCTGGTATCCCGCGGTCAGGCCCTGGATGTTGCAGGTCGGCTCGAATACCGCGCGGTTGAGGTCCCGCCCCTTTCGCCCAAGCACGAATTCGCGCACGCCGTAGGTGGCGCGCAGGTGCGGCTCGTAGTCGGGCAGCGCATCGAGCATCTCGACATCCCTGGCAGACGGCGGCAGGACCGCGTCATAGAAGCCCGGTATGCGGATGCGCTCGTCAGGCCCTTTCAGGCTCGCAAGCGCGCGCAGCAGCCGCCAGGCAGCGTTGGGAAGCGTATCGGCCGCCCCGGAGTGGGCGTCCACCCGCATGGTCTCAACCCCGAGTTCGACCTCCAGGATCCCGCGCCGGCCCAGCGACACCTGCGGCCGGCCATCGGCGTCGGTCCCGCCTTCCTCCCAGACCGCGCCGTGGCACGAGAGGAGATCCTTGTGGTCCTGTACGAACCGCGCTATGTGCGGGCTCCCTATCTCCTCCTGCCCTTCCACCACGAACAGCACCCCGCAGGGTGGGGTCCCGCCGTGCGCGGCGCGCACCGCGTCCACCGCGGCCAGGCGCGCCACGAACTCGCCCTTATCGTCCTTGGCGCCCCGGGCGTAGAGCGCGCCGTCGCGCACCACGGGCTCAAACGGTGGCGTGGTCCACAGCTCGAGCGGCTCTGGGGGCTGCACGTCGTAGTGGTTGTAGAAGAGCAACGTCCGGGAGGCCAGGCCCTCCAGCCGCCCGACGACCACGGGTGCCCCTTCGGTGGGGATGCTTTGGACCTGGAAGCCCTTGCGCTCGAGCAGATCTGCCACGAGACCCGCGCACTCGGGAAGGCCAACCCCCTGCGCCGAGATGCTGGGTGAGGCGCAGAGCCGTGCGGTCTCGGCTATGTACTCATCCAGGCGCTCCGACAGGAACGCGTCGATATGGCGCGCATTTGATGTCATGATGTGCCTGCCTCCTCGCGGTCATTTCTGTTACAGGGAGAAGAGACACCTATCAGCGGGATTCCGAAGACTACCGGGGCCGCAGGGGAATGTGGGCTGGGGCATCTCGAGGGCGCGAGCCAGAGCGCTACTGGACGCATTGCTCTAGCCGGCTCCCTCG
>JBBIOM010000006.1:8641-86708 GCA_037443365.1 Armatimonadota bacterium | reverse complement strand
CTTCAGTCGCAACACCCCTCAGTCAGGGTGTCTCGTATCTATCTGAGGCAGCACAGTGTCAACGGACTGCGGCTGCGCCAGGTGACCATGCAGAGAAGGCGGCGCTCTACCCAAGCGTGACTAGTGATGCACCTGACGGATGGGGCTGCTCAGCCGCGAGCGGAGGTGCGACCTTCGGAGATCAACCTCCACATCTTCTCCGACTTGAACGGGAAGTCCACGTGCCTGATCCCCAGCGATCTCAGCGCGTGCATCACGGCATTGGCGATCGCGGCCGGGGCCCCGATTGTGCCCGCCTCGCCTATCCCCTTGGCCCCGTGCAGCGTGTTCGGCGAGGGTGTCTCGCGGAACTCGCTTACAATCGGCGGGACGTGGGAAGCCCGAAGCAGGGCATAATCTGCCAGCGTGGAGGTCAGGAGCTGTGCCTCCTCGTCGTAGACCGCCTCCTCGGCGAGCGCCTGCCCGACACCCTGCACGATCGATCCAATGACCTGACCCTCGGCGAGCAGCGGGTTCACGATGCGCCCCGCGTCGTCGACCGCCGCTATCTGCAGGATCTTCACCTCCCCGGTCCGGGGCAGCACCTCAACGGCCGCGGCGTAGGCCCCAAACGGGAAGACCATGTTGGGCATCCGGTAGAAGACCGTCGCCTCCAGCCCCATCTCCGAGCCGGCGGGCATCCCTCCCGGCTGGTAGGCGGTCGCGGCGACATCGCGGAAGAGAACTGCGCGCTCCGGGGCCCCTCTCACGTAGAGACTGGGACCTGCCCACTCGATATCGGACTCCGCGGCCTCGAGCAGGCGCGCGGCGACTCTACGCGCCTTGGCGCGGACTGCCTCTGCCGCGGCGAGCACCGCCGAGCCGCCCGCTGCCATGGAGCGGCTTCCGTAGGTCCCGACTCCACGCGGCACGATCGCGGAGTCGCCCTGCAGAACGACGACGTCGTCGGGATCGACGCCCAGCGCGTCCGCTGCTACCTGGGCGAACGAGGTCTGGTGCCCCTGGCCGTGGGCGCACGAGCCCGTGCGCACTACCACCCGACAGTCAGGATTGACGGTCACCGACGCGCTCTCCCAGAGCTGGGTGCCAGCACGCTCGACATAGAGCGCCACCCCGACCCCGACGAACCGGCCGTCCTCTGCCGCCTTGCGGCTCCTCTCTTGCCACGCGTCGTAGCCGATCAGGTCGCAGGCCCGCTCGAGCGCCGGCGCGTAGTCGCCTGAGTCGTAGACGAACCCGAGTGGGGTCTTGTGGGGAAAGCGATCCGGTGCGATCAGGTTCCGCCGCCTCATCTCGATCGGATCGATCCCAAGATCGCGCGCGGCCAGATCTACCATCCGCTCGATCGCATAGGCGGCCTCGGGCCTGCCCGCGCCCCGGTAGGGACCCGTGGGCACCTTGTTCGTTGCCACGCCGCGCAGGCGTACCGAAGCCGCGGGAATCCGGTAGACACCGGTGAGCAGCATCGAGGTCGTGACAGGCATCACCGCGGTGGTCGGGTACAGGTATGCTCCCAGGTCGGCCACCACATCGGCGCGGATGGCCAGCATGCGGCCGTCTGGGTCGAGCGCCATCTCCATTTCGATATGGAGGCCCCGGCCCTGATAGGACGCCATCAGGTTCTCGCGTCGGTCCTCGATCCACCGCACCGGATGCCCCAGCCGCATCGCGGCCGCCGCCGCCACCGCTGCCTCCGGCGCCAGCGCACCCTTGCTGCCAAACGCGCCGCCCACGTCGGGCACCACGATCCTGGTGCGGTCGTCCGGTCTCCCCAGAACCCTGCCGAGGTGAGCCAGCGGCCGGTGCGGGTCCTGGGCAGAACACCACACCGAAAGGTAGTCGCTTCCGGCATCATATGACGCCACGGCTCCGCGCGGCTCGATCGGCGCGGCGATGAGCCGCGGGATGCGGAACTCGCCCCGAACGACATGGGCGGCGGAGGCGAATGCCCCGGCCACGTCACCGCTCTCCCGAGACCACCGGAGTAGCAGGTTCCCCTCCACCGTGTCGTGGAGCAGCGCGTCGCCGCGCAGGGCCTCTTGGGGCTCCACCAGGGCGCGCAACGGCTCGTACTCGACCCCCAGGAGGTCCAGTGCGTCAGTGGCAGCCGCGTGGGAATCGGCGACGACCGCAGCGACCGGCTCGCCGACGAACCGCACCCGGTCGGAGGCCAGCAGAGGGATCGGCGCAGGCGCCAGCCAGGCCCCCTCCACGGGCCCTATCGGCATGGGACCCGCCAGCCCGTCCAGATCGGCCGCCGTGATCACGGCCACCACACCCCGGGCCTGCGCGGCCGCTCGCGTCTCGATGGATACCAGGCGGGCATGGGCGAACGGGCTCCTCGCGACCACCATGTGCAGCATCCCAGGAAGGCGGACATCTCCCACGAAGCGGCCCTCGCCCCGAAGCAGGCGCGCGTCCTCGCGCCTGCGCAGCGACCTGCCAATCCACTTGTCCTGGGGAAGCCCCATCGCCCGAGGGTGCACTAGCCCTTCGAGCCCGGCTGCCAGGCGCAGGCGGTCTCGATGAAATCCGTCTCGTGCTGGCCCGCTGAGAAGTACTCGAGGAAGACGAGCGGGCTGTCCTTGTCGGCGAAGACCTTGTGCACCTCGCCCTCGGCTATCCAGACAACCGAGCCTGCCCGAAGGGGATGGGGAACATCGCTGATCACGATGCTTCCCCGCCCTTCCAGGACGTAGAAGAAGTGTTCAGTCCCCCTGTGGCGGTGCAGCGGCGAGGTCCCTCCCGGCGCGTAGGCCAGGATGTCCACCAGCATCGCCGAGCCGGTGTTCAGCGTGTTGAGCAGCACCCGTTTCCTTCGCCCGTCGTGGTGTGAGGACATGTCCGGGATCTCGTCTATGTTGAACACCTTGGAGCCAGTAGTGCCAGCACCCACCACGTGCGCCGTCTCGTGCAGCTTGTGATGTGGAACGGTCCCCTCGTTGTGCCCTTCCGCTGGCTTCGCCATGCGCCACCTCCGTGTGCCCTGCGGCGTCCTCCTCGTGCGTGGTCGGCCTCTACGCCCGCGCGATCACGGGCTCGAACGGGATCCTGTGCAGCGAGACTGCCCCCGAGTAGCCCACCACCGTGAGGGCCCCGAGCTGCAATCCCATGCGCTCGTCAGGCGTAATCGGGTTGGGCTGTATCACGATCGTCATGTTGCGCTCCAGACGCCGCCCCTCGGGCGGTACCCGCTGTGGGTTCCAGGGCCAGTAAGTGCAGCACGAGCGGTCGATGAGCGGCGGGGCTATGTCCACGCCGTACCCGTGGATCAGGTCGTCGTAGATGGCGTACCCCGCCTCCCCGATCAGCGAGGCGGCACGTATGATGTCACGCTCCGTCGCCCCGGGCCTCATCACCTCCGCCATCCGGTCGTAGGCCTGGCGCGCCACGTCGAACATCCTGCTCCATTCGGGCGTGGGATCGGCGCCCACGAAGATCGGTCGGTGGATCTGTCCCGAGTACCCCCAGTAGGAGGCGCTTATCTCGGTTATTATCACGTCGCCCTGCCGGATCGGGCGGCTCGACGGGTTCTGAGCAGGCAGGCACCCGTTGGGATCGTCCATCGGCATGGACCTCAGGAACGCTATGTGGGGCATTCCACCCAGGCCTCGATAGGCGCCCTCGATGATATGCAACAGCGCGTACTCGGGCAATCCCGGGCGGACCTGCTCCTGGAGCGCCACCACGGACCTGTCGGTGAAGTCGGCCGCGCGACGCAGCCACTCTATCTCCTCGTCTGACTTGACCTCGCGCAGCCGCGCGAACTCCGCGGTGACGTCCACCATCTCCAGATCGGGCAGCGCCGATCGCAGCGACAGGTAGTGCCCGTACGGCATCCCCATCCCGAACTTCCGATTGACTCCCACCAGCCCGATACGGCCCCGGGCCAGGCCCGTTCGCCTCAGCCGGTCAGCCACGGCCTGCGCCGGATCGTAGCCGCCCCACTCGATGACCGGGAGGTCGCACACCTGCCGGGCGTTGGGCACGTGGTTGACCAGCCCCACGTAGAGGGCAGGTTCGGCTGCCTCTTCACGAGGAGCCAGGAGGTAGTTGTGATGGAGGTCCAGGTGGTTTGTGAGCCAGAAGACGTTGGCCTGGTTGTGACGGTTGACCCCCGAGTTCCCAAACAGGAGCAGGGCGGCAAGCCCCTGCTGGTCCATCAGGCGGCGCGCAAGGTCCCACCGCCGTGCCATCTCCTCTCCCGAAAACCTATCCCACATCCCTGAGCCGCTCCTTCATCCAGTCGGCCACAAGCGGCCGGTACTTGTAGGGTATGTTGTTGCAGACGTGGTTGCCCTCGGGGAACATCACAAGCTGCGCGTTTGGGGCCTCGGAAGCGACCCTCTCCGCGTGCTGCCACGGTATCAAGCGGTCGAGCCTTCCGAACACCACAAGCAGCGGCTGCGAAATCCTGGGCAGCACGCCGGACAGGTCCAGCTGCAGGGCCCGGGCCCGCGCCTCCTCATCCGTGCGAGCCCCGCAGTGGTGGGCGAAGGCCTCTCTACTCAGCGAGGGGATGTCGTCCCAGGTCTCCCCGAAGCAATACGGCCCGGCAATCGCTGCCACCGCCTTCAGCCGAGGCTCGAACGCTGCCGCGCGGGGCGCGTAGTATCCCCCCAGACTCACTCCTGCTGCACCCGCGCGATCGAGATCGATGTCGTCCCGCTCCGACAGCCTGTCGAGGGCAGCCGCAACGGCGATCTCATAGTCGTGCCTGATGCTCATCGTGTAGCCGGTCTCTCCCTGGCCGGGCCCATCGAGAGAGAACGTGGCCATCCCCCGCGCGAGAAAGACGGCCTCCCAGTAGAAGAACTCTTCCTTGGTGGAGTCCAGCCCCGGGATCAGGAGCACCAGAGGGGGCCGCCCGCCGCCAGGGGGACGCCTCAGATTGCCCACCATCGTGCCACCTTCGAAAGGCATCACGACGCGCTCGGCGGTCGGGTCCAGGTGCCGATGGGCGGCGTAGAGGCTGGCGATGGCTCTATCAGAGGCCCACCGGTGCTTCTCGAGATCCAACAGCCAGACGAACTTCGCGAAGTGGTAGCACAGGGCCGCGCGGACGTATGCCTCCCCCGCGCTCCTGGTCCTGCCGAGGGCTTCCGCCTCCTTGGCCAACGCATCGTGCAGGTCGGCGGTGGCACACCATGCGTCGAGCCATTCCGCCCAACTCGAGATCCGCGACGTCGTTCGGATGAAGTCGTTGTAGTCCACGCCTTGAGCGACGAAGCGCGGAGCCCAGTGTGCGACGGCCGCTGCCACTCTGTCGTCAGGCATCGGAGGCCACCAGTAGATCCAGGGCCACCTGCGGGGCAAGCCTCTCGCTTCCGGTCTCTGTCACGATGAAGGTATGCCCGAAGAACAGCCCGAGCATGCCGTCCGGGGTTATGGGGTTTGGCTCAAGCATCAGCGTCATTCCCGGCCTCATGATCTGATCCTCCGGATCGGCCGAACCCGGATGGCCCTCGATCGAGCAGGCGCGCCACGTTACCGCCCAGTATGCCTGCCTCCTGCTCCGGTGCCAGGCCCAGCGCGCGCACGCCATCGGCCGGCCTTTGCACCCCCATGTCAAAGGGGTAGTCGGAGCCCAGAAGCACGTGGTCGGCCCCGGCGTAGTCCACCAGTGCCCTCAGCAGCTCCTGGTCATGGGTGACGGTGTCGTAGTAGAAGCGGCGAAGCGAGTCATCCGGCGGCTCTTGCAGGCGGGCTCTTGCGTCCGGCTGGAATGTGTGCGCCCATCGGAGCCTTCCCCTCACGCACATGACTGCCCCGCCCCCGTGGGCCAGGACGACCTTCAGCCCGGGATGCGCCTCCATGACTCCTGCCATGACCATCTGCGCGGCCGTGATGGTGGTCTCCAGAGGGTTGCCCACCGTGTTCCACATGTAGTACCCGGACAACCCTGAAAGGTCGAATCCCCGCGTCGTCGGGTGAATGAAGACGACCGCGCCGGTGGCCTCCGCCGCCGCCCAGAACGGAAGGAACCTGTCCTCTCCAAGGCAGGCGCCGCGCACGCTGGCAGCGACCTCAACGCCCCCCAGGTGGCCTGACGCCATCAGCTCTTCCAGATTGCGCGCGGCTTTCTCGGGGGCTTGCAGCGGAACGGTTCCCAGGGCGCTGATCCTCTCGGGATGAGCCCTGACCAGCGCCGCCAGGGCCTCGTTCTGGATCCGACAGACGCGGGTGGCCTCGTCGAACTCGAGGTCGTAGCCAAGGAGCGTGACCCACGGGCAGAGCAGCACCCTGTCGATGCCATCTGCGTCCATCTCCTTCAGGATCAGGTCAATGTTGACGAACTCCCGGATGGCAGCGGCTATCACTCGGCCCCGGTGCTCAACAATCTGGCGTCCGCCCTCCCAGCGGACACCCGGCCGCCACTCCTCCCTCTCAACATTCGTCCGGCACATCTCCGGGACGATGATGTGCGCATGCGCATCGAAGACCATCCCCACACCTCGCGCACCGGCCGGGCGCGGCCGGATCCTCTCCCCACTCACCTGTACATCAAGAGCACAGAAGACCCCCCGACTACGAGGGCCGCCCCCAGCCACAAGCGGGCAGACACCAGCTCCAGGTGGCGACCCGACACAAGCGGGGAAACCAGCAGCACGATCGGCACCGAGACCTGTGTCAAAGCCAGAGCCACCGAGATCGGGATCAGGTCGACCGCCATCCACCTGGCCCAGGTCGCAAGCCCGACCAGCACAGCCGCAGCCACCCTGAACGCCATCTCTTCACCAGCAGGCGGCTGGGCCAGCCTCTTGGGCCTGACTAGGAGGATCAGGGCGGCGAGCGCCGCGCACCCCCAGAGTCCGGTCGTCACTCCCAGCAGCGGTGAGTCGAGCCCGACCAGTCCGTGCCTGATGAAGAGCGGGCTGACCGCCCAGCAGGTGGCGGCTCCGATCCCGTACATAGATGCCCGCCACCCCGTCGCAACGCCCTGGACGGGGCGTGGATCACGGGCTGGTGCGGAGATCACGTAGACACCGCTCACCACCACGGCCACGCTCAGGAGCACCGGCACGGACGGCACCTCCGCCAGGAGCAGGGCGGCCAGCACCGTCGCAAACACCGGCGTGGTGCTCAATAGCGGGCTTGTACGCGCGGCGCCGATCCGCTTCTGGCTGGTGTTGAGCAGCGTCCACCCCAGCAGGAAGTGGAAGAAGCTGGCCAGGAAGAAGCTGAACAGCGCAGAAGGCGGCGCCCGCCAGATGCGCGACGGCTCATCGGTGGCCAGCGCTATCACAGAGAGCACCAGCGCGCTTCCCACCAGCAGGGAGAAGGTCGAGGGGAGGGCGTCTACCTCCTTGACCGCGCGCCGGTTCAGCGACTGGAAGAGCCCAAACCCCGCTCCCGACGCCAGGGCCCAAAGCGCACCGCTCATATCGGCACACGATTCACGATCCGCCCCTCCGCAAAGGCCGCGATCGTCTCCAGGGCACTTCTCATGATCCGGCCGGCCGCTTCCCCGGTGTACCACCCTATGTGGGGAGTGACCACGACGTTCAGGCCGGCGAAGTCGTGGTATGCATCCGGCTCTCCCTCAAGGACGTCCAGCCCTGCCCCGCCCAGGTGCCCGCGCCGGAGGGAGTCGATCAACGCCGCCGTGTCCACGATCGCGCCCCGCGAGGTGTTCACCAAGTATGCACCCTTCTTCATCTCCGCCAGCCGCCCGGCATCGATAAGGTGATGCGTCGAGGGGAGAAGAGGCACGTGCAGCGTCAGGGCATCGCTCGCCGCCAGCACCTCACGGAGCGTGGCGTAGGTGAACCCCATCTGGCGCGCTGCCTCCAGATCCTCCACCGTGTCGTGGGCCATCACCCTCATCCCGAACCCGTGAGCGATTCGGATGCTGCAGCGGCCTACGCGCCCGGTGCCGATCACGCCCACGGTCTTGCCGAACAGCTCAGCGCCCATCAGCCCGTCGCCGCGGAACCGTCGTTCGCAGCGGTAGCGCTCGTCGGCCTGCACGATCTTCCGCGCCACGGCAAGGAGCAGCCCGAACGCCAGCTCCGCTATCATGTTGGCGCCGTAGTCGGGCACGTTGCAGACGAGGACGCCGCGGCTTGACGCGGCGCCGGTGTCGATGTGGTCAAACCCGACCGATCGCGTGACGATGCAGCGCAGCCGCGGAAGGCGCTCCAGGATCTCCCGCGTGATCTTCCCGAATCGATCGCGGATGCAGAGCACGTCGGCTCCGGCGGCAGCCTCCACTATCTCATCGGGGGTCACCAGGGGCCCAAGGGTGCGCACCGTACAGCCTTCCAGCCGGATCGACTCCCGGTCTTCGAACGTGAGGTCAGCGATAACCACAAGCATGACGCGCTGTATCTCCCTCCACGGCGGCCCGGGCCGGCCGCTGGCCTAGCGCGGGTTGCAGACCATCAACTCCTCGTACGGCCACGTGGTGATGATCTTGTGGCCATCCCGGGTCACAACAACCTGGACCTCGATCCTGGCCCCGTCGCCGCCCTCTCCGTAGAACGTCTCCAGCGCGAAGTGCATACCCTCCTCGACCGGGACCGGGTGCTCCAGCGAGTAGGCGCGCGAGATCCACGGCTTCTCGTGGTGGCTGAGGCCGATGCCGTGCCCAAGCGCCAGGGCGTAGGCATCGGCCTCGCTGGCGTAGCCCAGTTCCCTGGCCGAGGGCCAGCGCGCGGCTATATCGGCGGTGGTGATCCCGGGCCTCACCGCCTCCACGGAGGCCTGGAGCCACTCGAGCGCCCGCTTGTAGACGCTCCTCTGCCGCTCGGTGGCACGGGTCACCGCGAACGTCCTGTAGTAGCAGGTGGCGTAGCCGAGATAGTGGCTCATGATGTCGATGTAGACAAGCTCGCCAGGCCTGATCATTCGATCCGAGTAGTCATGGGGATGGGGATTGCTGCGCGGCCCCGAGACGCAGTTGACGCCGCTGATCCGGTCGGCGCCGTGCTCGATCAGCCATCCACATATCTTCCCGACAACCTCGCACTCACGGACGCCTGGCCGGATGAAGTCGAACACCTCGCTGTAGACCCCGTCAGCGAGCGACGCCGAGAGCTCGATGATCTTGATCTCCTCGGGCGACTTGATTATGCGAGCGTCGAACATCGCGTCGTAGCCGTTGCGCACGCGGAGCCCGGCGTTCTGGAGGGCGTCCCACAGATACATCTCCATCTCGTCCACGCCGACGGGCATGTCGGCGACGCCGTGCTCTGACAGAATCGCCTTGATCTCGCCCACCGCAGCCCGCGAGAGGGCCAGGTTCACGGGCCCGACATTGGCGCCGCGGTTCCAGCCAACCGCGGGCCGGATGTTCTCGGGCCGCAGCCAGGGGCACAACTCGCGCTTGACCACGGTTGCTGTCCCGACCTCGAAGAGGATCGGCTCGCCCCCCCGCGGGAGCAGGCACCAGCGGAAGTACTTGCCCCGGGCCCACTCGGCCAGGTGCGTCCCGGTGATGTATCGGATGTTGTCCTGATCAAAGCAGAGCAGCGCGCCGAGATCGTACTTCTCCATTTGCCGGCGCGCACGCTCTAGCCGGTAGTTCCGGAGCGCCTCGAAATCCACCCTCTGCTCGACGTCGGTGGCCATCGGTCCAAGCGTCATGCCATCTCCCTCCCGTGTACCTTCCGGTCGCCTTCGCGGCCGTCAGCGCGGCGGCCAGGCGATCGTGTAGAGGTGCTTGCCGCCGCGCAGCGGGCCTCGCACGAGCTCATCAACCTGCTCCTGTGTGAGCCGCTGCGTGACCAGCATCGCCTCGGGCAGCTCACCCGGCGGGAATCGCGCCATTATGTCGTCGTGCAGCCGGACCATGTAGTTAAGAAGCGCCTCAAGCCCTGGACGCGCCTTCTCCGCGGCCGCCAGCGTGGCGCGGCCCACGACCCCCTCCGGGTTCCCAACAACCTCAATTGTCCCCAACCCCGCGTGTCCATACCAGGGGATGGCCCGCTGGTAGGCGTTCGCGGCCGAGTCAACGTGCCCAGGCGGCAGGAAGCCGCGAACCTGCGTGTCAACCGCGTCCTCCATCCGGATCATCTCCGGGAAGAGGGCGAGGGAGAACGAGGTCTCGCACTCGTCGGCGTGAACGAAGGGTGTCTCAAACGGGCCGCCGTGCTCCTTGTCCTTGACGTAGGGCTGGATGGCGTAGTACCAGTTCAGGTTGACAAGCACCGCAGGGACCTGGTAGCGCTTCGCAAACCGGTGGATCGCGGTCGGGATGACGTACTCCTGGCCGTGCCCATTCAGGAGTATCTGCTTGCGGAAGCCAGCGTTCCAGAAGCCCGCAATGATTGAGCTGAGGTAGGCCGTGAACGTGTCCTCGTCCACCGGGATCGTTCCCGGCATGCCGATGTGATGATAGGGATGACTCCCGAACCACACCGGCTGTGAGACGGTGC
The DNA here is from genome assembly GCA_037443365.1 of Armatimonadota bacterium. Classification (GTDB taxonomy): domain Bacteria; phylum Sysuimicrobiota; class Sysuimicrobiia; order Sysuimicrobiales; family Humicultoraceae; genus VGFA01. Next base: position 76,329 of record JBBIOM010000006.1, on the reverse strand, counting down.
ACCCGACTCTCTTGGCTACGGCCTCTGCCATCCTGGTCACCAAGAAGGTGTCCTCTCCGTAGCAGGCATGGGGGCCGTGGGCCTCGGTGCTGCCGACGGGAATGATCATCAGATCGTTCACCGCGAGGCGGGCCTCCACTTCCTTCATGGTCATGTTCTGGAAGTAGATGCCGTCCGCGGCATCGAGGTGGCCGCCCTCGGGCGGAATCTCCCAGTTGCCCATTTCTCCTCCTGTCACGTGCTAGGGCCTGATGACGACCTTGATTGCCCCTCCCACGCGATTTGTGAACGTTTCGAAGGCCCGGTTGATCTCATCCAGCGGGAAGGTGTGCGTGATCAGGGGTGTCACGGCCAGACGGCCGTCGGCCATCAGTGGCACGGCCCTCTCCATGCACCACATCCCCTCGGCCTTCGGGCCGGTTATCTCGAGGTTCCACTGGACGATCTTGTTGAGTTGCAGCGCCACGGGCTCGTGGTAGATGCCGTTGTAGGAGATGCGGCCGCTCTTGCGCACGAGTTCGAGGGCCTCGGCCGCGGGCCCGGCCTGCCCGGTGCACTCCACAACAAGATCGGCGCCGATACCGCCGGTGAGGTCCATTATCGCCTCCCGCGCCGAGGCGGACCTGGTGTTGATCGCAACGTCCGCGCCCATCTGCCGCCCCACCGCCAGGCGATCGTCGCGTGTCCCCGTGAGGATGACCCGGCCGGCACCGAGTATCTTGGCGAGCCGCGTGGACAGCAGTCCGATCGCGCCCGGGCCGGTGACCACAACGGTTTCGCCCGGGCGCACCCCACCGATCCTCTCGTAACCGTAGAGGACGGTTCCGGCGGTGGTCAGTACCGTGCCTTCCTCGTACGAGATGCTCTCGGGAAGCACGTGGAGTGTATTCACGTGGCAGGCCGCGTACTCGGCGTAGGCGCCGTTGCTGGAGAAGCCGTAGTGGCGGTGGCCCTTTTCGGGCCGACCGTAGTTGAGGCACGTCGTGTAGAGACCCCTCAGGCAGTTGACGCAGCGGCCGCACCCCTTGTGCGGCTCCACAGCCACCCGATCGCCCTCCTTGACCTCGGTGACATCAGGTGCCGCGGCCACCACGGTTCCCGTGAACTCGTGGCCCGGGATGAACTCCCCAAGCGGGGGATGGTTGGGCCACCCGCGCGCGATGATACCTGGGTCGCTGCCGCAGATCGCCACCGCCTTCACCCGTATGAGGGCCTCGCCCGGCCCTGGCACAGGGGTCCGCACCTCGCTCAGGCGCAGGTCGCCGTAGTCGAACAGCACCGCGGCCTTCATCGTCTCTGGAATCACCATCTGTGCTCTTCCTCCGCACGTATGCCGGGTATTGATCTTGTGCCACCAGGAGTGCCTCTCATGCCACTGGCTCCAGTACGACCTTCACGGCCTCGCCGCTCCGGGCAAGGTCGAAGCCGCGCTCCCACTGTGCAAGCGGCAGCACGTGCGTCACGAGTTGGGCAGGGCGAATCACGCCGCGGGCAAACATCGAGAGGGCCCGCTCCCAGCTGCTGTACCTTGAGCTGTAGCAGAACCAGACCTCAAGCGCACGAAGGAGCGCTTCGCGGTATGGAACGAGGACCTCGTCGGACGGCGGCTGGCCCAAGAGGCAAACCCTTCCCAGCCGCCGGGCAAGCCGAAAGGCCTGCTCGATGGCCGCCGGTGACCCAGACAACTCCACGACCAGGTCGGCGCCTCGCCCGCCGGTCAGGCCCAAGACCAGCCCGGCCAAGTCGTCCTGTTCCACGTTCACGACATGGCCGATTCCGAGCTCGCGCGCCTTGGGTAGCCTGACGCGTTCATCGCGACCCACGCCGGTGACGATCACCTCGGATGCGCCGGCCGATCTGACCATCATCGCCGCTGCCAGGCCGATGGGCCCGCAGCCCAGGATGAGGACCACATCCTCGGGGAGGACGCGCGCCCTTTCGAGCACGCCGTGGACAGCCACGGCCGCGGGCTCTGTCATGGCCGCCTCGATGAAGCCGAGCCCCTGGGGTATGCGGTGCAGCAACCATGAGGGCACCTTGATGAACTCAGCGAAGGCGCCGTCTGAGCCGTAGCCCGGAGCCCGCTTACAGGCGCAGGCGAAGGCGCCTCCTGTCAGGCACAGCCGGCAGCGCCCACAGGCACCGACGTGCTGCTCGCTGACGACGCGATCACCCTCCGACCACCCGGCGACCGCATCACCCAGGGCCGCTATCTCGCCCGCGAACTCATGGCCGATGACCACGGGCGGGCTATAGGGATGCTGATCGTCCTGTATCTTGATGTCGCTGCCGCAGACGCCGCAGGCCCTCACCCTCACCAGCACCTCATCGGGCCCAATCTGCGGGACCGGGATCTCGCGCAGCTCCAGGAATCCTGGGCCGCGTGCCGTCTTCACAAGAGCCAGCAAGTACCGCCCCCCAGTGGGCCGCGCCGCCTATCCGAGAAGCGACAGCGGCTCTTCGATGAGGCCTGCCAGCGCCCCGAGGAAGCGCGCCCCGCGTGCTCCGTCCACCACGCGGTGGTCGCACGAGAGCGAGAGCGTCATCGCCGGCCGCACAGCCGGCGCGCCTCCGACCGCAACCACGCGAGGTGCGATCCGCCCCACGGCCAGGATCGCGGCCTGAGGCGGGTTGATAACGGCATCGAAGGCATCCACCCCGTACATCCCGAGGTTGCTGATGGTGAACGTGCCGCCGCGGATGTCCTCGGGGCGCAGCGCCCCGGCGTTGGCCCTGCTCACGAGGTCCTGCCGCCTCAGGGCTATCTCCTCCAGGGTCAGCCGGTCCGCGCCGTGGATTACGGGAACAATCAGGCCTTCGTCGATCGCCACGGCTACCCCGATGTTGATCTCCCCGGACTGCACGATCGCACCATCCCTCCAGGTGGCCACCAGACCGGGATGGTCACGCAGTGCAACGGCCACCAGCCGTACCAGCAGATCGGTGTAGGTTAGGTCGAGACCCGACCGCTTCCTCGCCCCCTCACGCCAGGCGGCCAGCCGGCCGGCATCCACATCTCGCCTGAGATAGATGTGCGGGGCAGTGGTCCAGCTCTTCGTGGTCCGCTCCGCCATGAGCCGCCAGACGGTCCCGACCTCGGCCTCTCTGGCAGCCGATGGCGGCCCGCCAGCCCCGGCACGCGAAGCCGAGGCCTGGACAGGCGCTGCCCCGGCGTCCCGCGCCTGGATGTAGGCGAGCACATCCGCCTTGTCTATCCGGCCTGCCCGGCCCTTGACCTGTGCCAGGTCGACGCCGTGCTCTGCGGCGATCCGTCGGGCGAGGGGGCTGGCCGGGATCTTGGCTGCATCGGCGCCTGCGGGTAGGCCACCGGCGGTGGAGGTGCGCGCCCCCACGCGCAGGGGCGCCTGCTGGATTGCCTCCGTTCTGGCCGGGACGGCCGCGGCAGGGGCCTGCTCGCCCGCAGCGAGTATCAGCGCTATCACTTCACCCACGGGCACCACCTGGCCCTCGCCTGCTGTGACGCGGGCGAGGACTCCGGTGGCAGGCGCCTCTATCTCGACCGTAACCTTGTCTGTCTCTATCTCAATGAGGGGCTCCCCTTTGGTGACAGGTTCCCCCTCGGCCTTGAGCCACCGCACGATGCGGCCGGTCTCCTGGGCCATGCCCAGCGCTGGCATTACCACGTCCGTGGGCATCCCTGCTAGCCCTCCCGCTGACGCGGCGCCCCGCAGAGCGCTCTCGCCTCTGCCGCCACCCTCTCGGGCGTGGGCACCGTGAGGTCCTCTAGCACCGGTGAGAAGGGCACGGGCACGTCCATGGCCCCCAACCGCCTGACAGGGACATCAAGATGGTAGAAGGCACCTTCTGCGATGACAGAGGCGATCTCGGCAGTAACCCCGTATCGCTCGTGGCCCTCATCCACCACGATGGCTCGCCCGGTCTTCTTGGCTGACTCGACGATCGTGCCAGCGTCCAGGGGAACGGTGGTGCGCGGGTCGATCACCTCGGCGCTGATGCCATCCTGCTCAAGGAGCAGCGCAGCGTCGAGGGCAACCTGCACCATGCTGCTTGTCGCCACGAGGGTCACATCCATCCCTTCCCGCTTGAGGTCTGCCACTCCGAAGGGAATCGTGTATTCCTCCTCGGGCACCGGCCCCCGGGTCTGGAACATCAGCTTGTCCTCGAAGAACAGCACCGGGTTGTCATCACGGATAGCCGTCTTCAGCAGCCCCTTCGCGTCGTAGGGAGTGGACGGCAACACCACCTTCAAACCCGGTACGTGGCCGAACCAGGCATGCAGGCTCTGGCTGTGCTGGGCCGCGGAGCGTCGGGTGGCGCCCAGCGTGGCGCGGACCACCATGGGTACGCTGAGGCGGCCGCCCGACATGTAGTGGACCTTGGCGGCCTGGTTCACGATCTGGTCCATGGCCAGCGTGAGGAAATCGCCGAACATGATGTCGGCGATGGGCCTCAGCCCGGTCATCGCGGCCCCGACCGCAATCCCGGTGAAGCCGGCCTCGGATATCGGGGTGTCAATGACCCTGTCCGTGCCGAACTCCTCGACCAGCCCTGAGAGCACCTTGAACGGCGTGCCGGCCTCCGCGACGTCCTCTCCGAGGATGATCACCCTGGGATCGCGACGCATCTCCTCCGCGAGCGCCTCCCTGACGGCCTGTGCAAAGGTGATCTCTCGGATTGCCTTCTCGGTGTCAGGAGGCGCCGCCGTCCTAAGCGTAGACATCTCGACCCACCTCTTCTGGCTCGGGATAGGGTGCGGCCAGCCCGAACTCCATCCCTGCTGCCACCTTGGCCTGGGCGTGGCTCTCAAGCTCGTCCAGGACGGATGGATCCACGCCGGCGTCCTCCACCAGCCAGCGGCGCAGGATCGCCAGTGGATCGCGCTCTGCCCTCCACCGCTGCTCCTCATCCTTTGACCGGTAGTAGGCACGGTTGATGTCGCCCACATGGTGTCCGTAGTAGCGGTAGGTGTTGCAGAACAGGGCGGCCGGGCCCTCCCCCCGCCTCGTGCGCCCCACCGCCTCCACGGAGGCGGCGTAGACGGCGCGCACATCCTGTCCGTCCACCTCCCAGGCGGGTATGCCGAAGGCCTCGGGCCTAGCCCTGAGGGAACCCGCCGCCGTCTCGGTGTAGAGGGTGTACTCGCTGTAGAGGTTGTTCTCGCAGACATAGATCACCGGCAACGCCCACAGCGAAGCCAGGTTCATTACCTCGTAGAGGACCCCCTGCCCCAGCGCGCCCTCTCCGAAGAAGCACACCGACACACGATCGGTGCCGAGCCTCTTGGCAGAGAGAGCGGCGCCAGTGGCTATTCCGGCGCTCCCGCCGACTATCGCGTTGGCGCCCAGGTTACCCGTGTCGGGATCGGCGATGTGCATCGAGCCGCCCTTGCCCTTGCAGTACCCGGCGGCCTTCCCAAGCAGCTCCGCGAACATGCGGTCAGGCGAGGCCCCCTTGGCCAGGCAGTGGCCATGGCCCCTATGGGTGCTCGTGATGTAGTCCTGCGGGCCCAGAGCCATGCACACCCCGACCGCGGTCGCCTCCTGGCCGGTGTACAGGTGCGCCAGCCCAGGCATCTTGGCGGTGATGTAGAGCTGGTTCACGCCCTCCTCAAATGCCCTTATCGTGGCCATCAGCCCGTAGGCCGCGACCCAGCGGTCCAGGTCCACCACTGCCGGCACTACGAGCCTCCCAGGCCTGCCATGCGGGCCAGCACCTTGAATACGGCCGCGAAGTCCTGCCTGGAAAGCCCCATGGCCCGGGCCGAGGTGAGCATCTCGTTGGTCACCCCGGTTGTGGGCAGCGGGACCTCGAGCTCGCGGCCCATCTCGAGCGCGAGCTGCAGGTCCTTCTGCATCATGGTGACGTCGAACCAGGCCTCCTCAGGCATCTCGAGCACAAAGGGACCGCGGTAGCGCAGCATCGGTGAGGCCATGACGCTGTTCAGCAGCACCTTGACCGCGGTCGCCCGCGCGATCCCGCGCTTCTCGGCAAGCAGCACGCCCTCGCTGAACGCCAGCATCTGAACGGCCAGGCTCAGGTTGCTCGCGATCTTGAGGAGAACCGCCTGGCCGTTCTCGCCAACGTAGTCCACGGTGGGGCCAATCGCCTCGAGGACCGGCAGGACGCGGTCACAGACCTCGCGATCGCCGCCCACCATGATCGAGAGCCGCCCTGCCTCCAGCGTCGCCACGCTCCCTGATACCGGGGCGTCGAGCATCCGCGCGCCCAGCTGCGCGACCCGGGCCGCCAGATCAGCGCTGACACGGGGGCTCGCGGTGCTCATGTCTATGTACACGCTCCCCGGGCGGAGGCCGGCGAGTATGCCGTCAGGACCATCGGTGACCTCTCTCAGGGCCGCCGTGTTCGTGACCATCGAGAACACGACGTCGGAGGCCTCGGCGACCGCCCGCGGCGAGTCCGCCAGCCTCAGGCCCGCCTCCTCCAGCCACCGCGCCTTCTCCCTGGTGCGGTTGTAGCCCAACACGGGATAGCCCGCGTCCAGCAGACGCTTGGCGATCCGTCCACCCATCACGCCCAAACCCACGTAGCCCAGTCGCTGCATCCGTCCCTCCTCAGTGACCCTCTTGTCCGACCGTCTGTGCTGGCCCGCCATCTTCCGCGCTGCGGGTGAGCACGTGCTGGATGTCCTTCTCAACCCTCGCCAGGTGCTCCAGCATCCGCTGCCGCGCGGCATCGGGATCGCCCGCGGCTATCGCCTCCGTGATGAGACGGTGCTGGGCGATCGACTGCTGCGGGCTTCCGGGTATGTGGAAGATGGAGCCCAGCGCGCGGTGCAGCAGGTCCCTAATCGCCCCCATGACGTGAACGACCACCCTGTTTCGGGTGGCGGCGGCCACCGCCAGGTGGAACTGCAGGTCTGCCTCGATGTACTTCTCCTGCGAGGCAAGGCCCGCGGACATCTCCTCGATGTGGCCGCGCATCCTTGCCAGATCGGCATCGGTTCGCCTCAGCGCGGCCAGCGCCGCCGTCTCGGCCTCCAGTATCTTGCGCGCCTCGTAAAGCTCCCCGAGGTCGGTCTCCTTCGCGGCTAGGAGGAAGCGCAGGGAGTCACTGAGGGGATTACCGTACCCGGCCACGACGAACGAGCCCTTGCCTGCAGGCCCGATCAGCCCCCTGGACTCGAGCATGCGCATCGCCTCGCGCACCGAGGATCTTCCAACACCGTAGGTCTGCGCCAGGTCGCGCTCTGTGGGAAGGGGCTCTCCGGGCTGCAGCCGGTGCTCGCGGATCTGCACTGACAGATCCTCGGCGATCAGCTCGTAGAACTTGCTCTTCTTGAGCATCACGGGCATCGGGCGTCCTCTTCCAAGCGCCTAGATCACCTACGGCCGGACCGCCTGATCAGCAGCCCGAAGCGAAACCCGGGTCTTCTGTCGCTGCCAGAAGTAGACCGCGATGAATATGGCGATGGCCGAGAGATCGGTGGCCAGCCCCGGAATGAAGGCGAGGACCGTGGCCGCGGCCAGCAACAGCCACTCCACCAGGCCTGTCCTCACCAGGAAGAACCCGGTGCTCATTATCGAGAACGCCACGGTGCCCACGATAGCCGATATCACCGCCCAAGCGTTCTCGGAAGGGGTCCCGGTAAACAGGATGTGCGTGTAGGCGAAGAGCACCGGCATCACGTAGATCAGCTTGGCGAATCTGAAGCTGTTCCACCCGGTGCGCCAGGGATCGGCGTCGGCGATCGCGGCCGCTGTATAGGCGCCCAGGGCGACCGGGGGCGTTATGTTCGAGTCGAGGCTCAGCCAGAATATGATGAGGTGGGCCGCGATGAGCGGCACGCCCATCTCGGCAAGGGCGGGCGCGGCCGCCACGGCCACGACAAGGTAGGCCGCCGTGATGGGCATCCCCATCCCCAGGACGAACGATGCGATCGCCACCAGCAGCAGCACCAGTGGAAGGCTCTGCCCTGCCAGCGTCAGCATGATTGTCGAGAACCTGATCCCTATCCCCGTGAGCGCGAGCACACCGACGATTATGCCGACGGCGCCCGTCGCAGCGCCGACGAAGACCGAGGCCTTCCCGCCGTCGAGGAGCGCCTGCCACACCTCGGACGGACCCATCCGGGTCTCGCGGCGCACCCAGCTCACGAGGATTGTCGCAACTATGGCGTGGACGGCTGAGCGGGCGGGCGTGTAGCCCTCGACGAGCGAGGCCACCAGAACGACGATGGGCAGGAACATGTGCCAGCCGCCACGGATCACCTCGCCCAGACGCGGCATCTCCTGCGGGCTGAGCCCGCGCAGCCCCAGCTTCCGCGACTCGAGGTAGACCATGATCCCCACCGACAGGAAGAAGAGTATCCCGGGTACGATGGACATCTTCACTATCTGGACGTAGGGAATCCCGGTCATCTCGGCCATGATGAACGCGCCGGCGCCCATGACAGGCGGGAGGATCATCCCGCCCGTGGACGCCGAGGCCTCCACCGCGGCTGCGATGTGCGGTGGGAACCCTGTCTTCTTCATCAGGGGTATCGTGACCGAGCCGGTCGTCGCGGTGTTGGCGATGGGGCTGCCGTTGATCGAGCCCAGCAGTGCGCTAGAGACAACGGCGACCTGGGCCGGTCCGCCGGAGATGCGGCCGAACAGCGCCATCGAGATGTCCACGAAGACCTTGGCCACGCCCGCCCGCAGCATGAAGGCCCCGAACGCCACGAAGGGCAGTATGAATGTCGCCAGGACCTCGGCCATCACCCCGAAGACGCCCTCCGAGGTCAGGTACAGGTACTCGATGACGCGCCGGAAGGTGAACCCCCTGTGCCCGATAACCGGAGGGAGGTAGTTCCCGAAGAGCGCGTAACCGATCGCAAGCAGGGCGATGACGGTGAGGGGGCGGCCCAGCACGCGGCGAGCGGCCTCCAGGGACAAAGCGATCACCACCAGCCCCATGTAGAAGTCCGTGCGCGTGTAGGCGCCTGCCCGGTAGGCCAGCGCCTCGTGGAGGACGATCCAGTATCCGATGCCGACCGTGGCGCCCCCGATCATCAGGAGATCGAATAGGCCAGGAGCGTCCTTCGGCGACCGCTTCCACCCGCGGTAGAGAAGGAGAGCCGCGCTCAGGCTGAACAGCAGCGCGATCCCTCGGTGGTGCTGCAGCGATGTCATGCCGAAGGCCGCGGTCCTGAGGTAGTACAGGACGGTGGCTGCCATCAGTAGTTGTGCGATGAGGTCCCACGAGCGTTTGAGGCTTCGGCTCATGCGCGACCCCTGTCCTGGCGTGCGACCGATGCCTGCCTTGCGGCCCCACCAGGCGTGCTCGCGCAGCGCGCCCCGCTTGGCCGGGGGATGATACTCACGCCGCGTGCCCTACCGCGCCCGGATCCGCTCAGGGATCTCAAGACCCACGGAGAGCCAGTGTGCCTCCGCGCCCTTGTGCAGCGGTATCGTCACTCCCTGCAGCGCCCTCCTGGGTGTCATGTCCGAGGAGGCGCTGTGGACCCTGAGCATGTGGCCGTGACCGTCGCGGCTGTAGCCTGCTTCAACCAGCCGCTGGATTAACGCCGGTGCGGTCTTGGCGTTGGAGAACCACATCGCGGGGATTCCCAGCGCGAAGACGTTCTCGGCGACCCCAGCGTAGGCGCCGCCCGGTATCAGGTAGCGTGAGAAGTACGGGTAGACCGCGAAGAAGTCGGTGCGCGTCAGCGGCCCATAGATGTCTATGAAGTGCACTGGCTTCACCATCGCGGCCTCTATGGTCACGCGGTCGGGATAGGGGCCGGTCCAGAAGTAGGCGTCCGCCCTGCCCTCGGCCATAGCGGCGCCGGCCGCGGCGCCCAGCAGCGGCACCCGGGTCATGCGTTCCCAGACGCCCAGCTTCCTGAACACGCGCTCGGCGCTGGCGAACGTGCCTGAGCCTGGCGTGCCCACGGCGACCCGCTTGCCGGCCAGATCCTCCGCCGTGCGGATCCCGCTGTCGCGGAAGGTGACGACGTGTGCCACGCCCGTGAAGATCATCCCGATCGCCCTGATGTTCGTCTGGGGGCTGCCGCGGAACGCGTCCACGCCGGTGTATCCTTCGTGGAGATCCGAGGCGAAAGCAATGCCCATCTCGGCCTCGCCGGCATTCACACGGCGTACGTTCTCCACCGAGCCGCCCGTGGCTGCAACCGAGACATCCACCCCAGGCACCGCGCGCGTCAGATAAGTGCCAAGGCCGGTCGCGAAGATGCCGAAGACCCCGCCCGGCGGTCCGCCGAGCATGGTGACTCTCTCAAGGCCGGGTCCTGCCTGGCCCGGAGTCACACCGAACGCGCTCAACACCACCACTACCAGGGCGATGACGACGAACACTATCCCATTCCTGCGTAGCCTGGTCGTCATTGGGTTGCCCTCCCCGTTGGATCTTGGTTCTCGATCCGGTGCATCGCGTAAACCACACCCTACCTTGCGGGCGGTCAGACAATCAGACCAACAGACACAAGAGACCTTCGGTGCTGGGAGGCCGACTCCTGCTCGACCTCCCAGCCTGCCGCAGCCCCAGATGGGAGCGGAATCCTATCGTTCCGGTTTGGCGGATCGGCTGGTGAGCAGTCCCAGAACCTCCTGCCTGGTGACCCAGGGAACGTCTCCCCAGAAGGTCTGTGACAGCGACGCGAGGGCCACGCCGTACCTGAGGCCTGCGCAAAGATCTCCCTCGAGCGCGCCCCATATCAGCCCTGCGGCAAACGCGTCCCCACGGCCGATGGGATCGACCTCGACCCCTGGAATGGCTGGCTCGCCGTACACCGCATCGTCGTCGGCCAGGTAGGCGCCTTCACTCCCGGCGGTGACAACCGCCGCGCCGGCACGTACGCGCTCCCGCAGTCGCTCGGCCAGGTCTGGAGGGGAGCCCTGCAGATCGAAGACCTCTCGTGCATCCTCCTGCGCGGCGATGACGACGTTGATACCTTCAAGCAGCGGCTCCAGCGTGGCGCGCGCCCGCTTCGCATCCCAGAGCTTCCTGCGGTGGTTCACGTCGAGGGAAGTTGGCACACCGGCCGCCCTGGCCTCGGCGAGGAACCTGACAGCGGCGCGCGCGCAGGCCTCACCAAGGGCTGGCGTTATCCCGGTGGTGTGGGCCCACCGGGACTGCCTGACAGGCGCCCAGTCGATCCTGTCAGGATCGAGCGCGCTGAAGGCCGACCCGCCCCGGTCGTAGTAGACCGTAACGCCGCGAGGCGGAGGGGCCTGCTCGAGGAAGTAGAGGCCGGTCCTGCCGCCCGCCGCCCAGGCCACCGCCGACGTGTCCACACCGTGGCGGCGCAGGTCGCCGGCGATCCTGCGGCCCAGGGGATCGTCCGGGAGCCTGGAGATCCACGAAGTCCGATACCCCATCCTGGCAAGCACCACGGCGACGTTGGCCTCGGCGCCCGCGGAGCGCATCTCAAGGTTGGTGGCAGACTCCAGGCTCTCGCCGTGTGGGGCGGCGAGCCGGATCATCGCTTCGCCCAGGGTTACCAAGTCGAACATATGACCTCCTTTCGAACCTCACGATCTCATTGCACCGCGGCAAGGTTTGTCGGCGCAAGACCGAGTTCCTTCTGGGAAACCCCTGGTGCCAGCAGGGGCCGGTGCTGCCGATCCGGGTCATAGGGATGTATACTCCAGACCAGTCGGGGACCGAGATGGATGTCCCGCAGGAGGGGCCGATGCGCATCTCCCAGATGCTCCATGCGATCGATCTCCATGCAGGCGGTGAGCCCGGCCGCGTGATCGTGGGCGGAATCCTCGACGTGCCCGGCCGCACGATGTTCGAGAAGATGAAGCACCTCCAGACACACGCCGACGGCCTGCGGCTGCGCATGCTCAGGGAGCCCCGCGGCTATCCGGCGGCGAACTGCAACATCGTGCTGCCGCCCGCCGACCCCGCGGCCGATGCCGGATTCGTCATCATGGAACAGACCGAGTACCCGGGCATGTCGGGGACGAACACGATGTGCGTCACGACCGCGCTTCTTGAGACCGGGGTGCTGCCGATGCGTGAACCGGCGACAGAGATCACCCTGGAGGCCCCGGCCGGCCTCATCCGGGTGCGCGCCGACTGCGCCGGCGGCAAGGTCCGCCGCGTGACCTTCCAGAACGTGCCTGCGTTTGCCGTGCACCTTGACCGGGTCATAGAGGTGCCCGAGATCGGCGCGGTTGCGGTCGACGTGGCCTACGGCGGCATGTTCTACGTCATCGCCGACGCCTCGCAGTTCGGTCTGCGCCTGACCCCCGACGAGGGGCGTGACATCGTGCGCATCGGCGAGATGGTCAAGGCGGCGGCGCGCGAGCAGCTTCCGGTGCGGCATCCGGAGCAGCCCGGGTTCGAGGGGGTCACGATTGCCCAATTGTCGGGACCGGCGTCGCATCCGGACGCGCACCGCAAGAACGTCGTGGCGATGTCAACCGGCACGCTCGACTGGAGCAATCCCTCCACCTGGACAGGGGTGATCGACCGCTCGCCCTGCGGCACGGGTACGTGCGCCAAGATGGCGACACTCCACGCCAAGGGACAGTTGGCTCTGCACGAGGACTTCCGGCACGAAGGCATCCTGGGCACGGTCTTCACCGGCCGGCTGGTCGGCGAGACCAGGGTCGGTGAATACCCGGCGGTCACACCGACAATCAGCGGACAGGCCTGGATAACAGGATTCGCCACGTACGTTCTCGATCCGGAGGATCCGTTCCCGGAGGGCTTCAAGGTCGGCGATATCTGGTGAGCACGGCGGCAGGAGGTGGGATCGTTGCGGATCACGCGTGTCGAAGTCTACGGCTACGACCTGAACTACGTCCACGGCGACTACGTGATGTCCGGAGGGCGCGTCGTGCGGGCTCTGCCCTCGACCGTGGTGAAGGTGACGACCGACCAGGGCACGACCGGCTGGGGCGAGGTCTGTCCGCTGGGCCAGACCTACCTGGAAGGCTTTGCAGAAGGGGCCCGGGCTGCGCTGCGCGAATTGGCGCCGGCGCTCGTCGGCGTCGATCCCAGGAATCTGGCCCTGATCAACGAGCGGATGGACGGCGCGCTGCGCGGGCACGCCTATGCCAAGAGCCCGGTGGATGTGGCCTGCTGGGACATCCTGGGCAAGATCAGCGGGCAACCGGTGGCCACACTGCTGGGAGGGGTGCGGCAGGGCCAGTACCCGCTCTACGTGGCGATCCCGCTGGGAAGTCCCGAGGAGATGGCCGCCTGCATCATGAAGCGCCGGGGGGAGGGCATACACCGCTTCCAGCTGAAGGTCGGCGGCAACCCCCTGGAGGACGCCGAACGTGTGCGGCGCGCCGTCGAGGTCTCCGATGAAAGTGACGTCATCATCGCCGACGCCAACGGGGGTTGGCGCATTCAGGATGCAGTAGTCGCCGCACGCCTGCTCGAGCCGCTGCCGCGCGTGTACCTGGAGCAACCCTGTCCCACGCTGGAGGAGTGCGCCGCCGTCCGCGCGGCGACCACGCTGCCGATGATCTACGACGAGATCGTCACGGATGTGCCGTCGCTGCTGGCCGCCGTGCAGCAGGGCGGCGCCGGAGGGATTAACCTCAAGATCAGCAGGGTTGGGGGGCTTGGCAAAGCCAGGTTGATCCGCGATCTCTGCGAGGCGCTTGGGGTGTCGATGACAATCGAGGATACCTGGGGCGGTGACCTGGTCACGGCGGCGGTCAGCCACCTCGCGGCAAGCGTGCGCCCGGAGGCGCTCTTTGCCGCCTCGTTCATGAACGACTGGACGCAGGAGCACGTCGCCGGATACCAGCCGCGATCGCAGAACGGCTGGGGCGGACCTGCTTTGGGCCCGGGCCTCGGCGTCGAAGTCGAAACCCGGGCCCTCGGTGAACCGCTGTTCGTGGCCTGCTAGCGGCCTCCTAGCGGCGCAGCCAGGCCTTGTGCGCCATAACGCGCTCGGCAGGGTGCACTACCAGGCCCTGCGCGACGTGCCGGATGCCGGTGACCTGCGACTCGCTGTGCAGGAAGAGCCAGGGCGCATCGTCCATGATGATCTTCATGGCCTCGGCGTAGATCTTGTTGCGCTCGCCCTGGTCAGGGGTCCTCCGGCCGAGATCAAGCAGGGCATCCACGCGTTCGTTCTTGTAGAAGCCCCGATTGTTGGAGGCGGGCGCCCACTGCGACGAGTGGAACAGGGCGTAGAGCCCGTAGTCTGCGTCGCCCGTCACCGTGCCCCAGCCGATCATGTACATCTGGGCCTCGTTCTCGGGCTGCGGTCGGGCCGTAAAGGCAAGATATGCGCCCCACTCCATCGTCCTCATCTCGAGTTCGACCCCCACCCGGCGCACGAGACCCTGAATGCTGGCGGCGATCTCCGCATCGCGGACATAGCGTCCGGACGGATGATGAAAGATGGCCCGCAAGGGCCGGGCCCGGCTATACCCGGCCTCGCGCAGCAGCGCCTCGGCCCGCTCCAGGTCCCAATCGTAGGACATGGTCTTGGAGTACCCCTGGACGTTCGGAGGGATGGGCGCATCGGAAACCCTGGCGGTGCCGTTCAAGACGCTGCTGACGATCGCGCGCTTGTTGACCGCGTAGTTCAGAGCCTGGCGGAGACGCCGGTCATTGAATGGCGGGCGGGTGACGTTGAACCCGACGAATATCGTGCGGAGGCTCTCTGACACCAGCACACTGAGATCGCGGTGGCCCTTGAGGCGATCGATCTCGCGCGGGGGGACACGGACGGCAACGTGAACGGTGCCGGCCTCGAGCGCCCCAACCCTTGCTCCGTCGTCCGGGACCACGCGGAACTGTATCTCGTCAACAAATGCCTTCTCACCCCAGTAGTCGTCGTTGCGCGTGACCACCACCCGGTCGCCGCGGATCCATTCCTTGAACCTGAACGGACCGGTCCCCACCGGCTGTCGCGCGTAGTCGGCGCCCAGCCTGCGTATGGCCGTTGGGCTCTGCATCCCCACCGCGCTGTGGGTCAGGTGGGCCAGCAGCGGTCCGAACGGCGCATTGGTGACCAGCCTGACGGTCATGGGATCTACCACCGTGACGCTCGTTATGCGGTCGATCAGGAACCGGAACGGCGCCCGCGTCGCGGGATCGAGCATCCGCTCGAGGTTGAACTTGACAGCCTCGGCGTCAAACGGGGTCCCGTCGTGAAACCGTATGCCCGGCCGGAGCCGCAGCGTCCACGTGAGCCCGTCTGGGGAAGCCGTGTACGAGGCGACCAGGCCGGGTTGAATGCTGCCGGCGGGCGTAAGCTCGAAGAGCCCCTCGACTATGTGCTCTAGTATGGCGAAGCACGGCGCGGCGGGCGCGATGGTCGAGTCGAGAGCCACCGCGTCCACGCCGGACGCGATGATAAGCGTCCCGCCGCGTGTGGGGGTCACGGCCGGAGCAGCCGCGACGGACATGCCAAGCGCCCCGGTCAATGCGATCGCGGAAAACACAACCAGGAATCTGCGCATGCGATCTGATCCCTCCCTCCTAGTGTGCCTCACTCCTGCCTGAACCTACCGGACGCGCGCCTTGTGCTCGGTGCGCGCGATGATCTCATCCTGCAGCGCCTTGTTCAGGTCGCAGAAGTAGTCGCTGTACCCGGCAACCCGAACGATCAGGTCGCGGTACCGCTCGGGATGCGCCTGTGCATCGCGTAGCGTATCGGCCGAGATCACGTTGAACTGGATGTGGTGGCCGCCCAGTGCGAAGTAGGACCGCACAAGGGAGGCGAGGTTCTCTATGCCCTTATCGCCCTCAAGCAGCTGCGGCGAGAACTTCTGGTTGAGCAGGGCTCCGCCGGTCCGTACGTGGTCTATCTTGCCGGCGGAGCGGAGGACGGCGGTAGGGCCCTTCCGATCGGCCCCCTGGACCGGAGAAATCCCCTCGGAGAGCGGCGTCCCCGACACGCGTCCATCAGGGGTGGCCCCTGTCACGGAACCGAAGTACATGTGGCACGTGGTCGAAAGGAAGTTGACGTGGTACTGCCCGCCCTTGGTGTTCCTTCGGCCGTCGACGGCGCGGTAGAAGGCCTCAAACACCTCCCGCATCAACCCGTCGGCGTAGTCGTCGTCGTTTCCGTATCGCGGGGTCTTGTTCAGGAGAGCCTGGCGGATGCGTTCCCACCCGGCGAAGTCGGCGTCAAGGGCACCACGAAGGCCCGCCAGCGTCAGGGCCTGCTTATCGAAGACGTGGTAGCGAATGGCCGCCAGGCTGTCAGTGGTCGTCCCGATCCCGACGCCCTGAATGTAGTTGGTGTTGTAGCGCGCCCCGCCGTTGTTGTAGTCCTTGCCCTTGGCTATGCAGTCGTCGATCAGGATCGAGAGAAAAGGCACCGGCATGTAGTCCGCGTACAGCCGCTCGATGACGTTGTTCCCGCGTATCTTGATGTCCACGAAGTGAGCGAGCTGCCGTCGAAACGCGTCCATCACCTCGGCGAACGAGGAGAAGGCCGCGGGATCGCCTGTGGCGAGGCCGATCCGCGCCCCTGTCCGTGGATCCACGCCGTTGTGCAGGGTGATCTCCAACACCTTGGGGAGGTTGAAGTAGCCGGTCAGAATGTAGCTCTCCTTGCCGAACGCCCCGGTCTCGACGCACCCGCTCGCCCCGCCTGAGCGGGCGTCCTCGGCAGTCTTGCCCTGGCGGAGGAGCTCCTCGACGATCGTGTCCGCATTGAAGATCGAGGGCTGCCCCCATCCCTTGCGGATGATCCGGCAGGCGGCCCCAAGCAGCTGGTCGGGGCTCTTCCGGCTGAGCTGAACGTTTGAACTCGGCTGGGTCAGACGCATCTCATCAATGACTTCAAGGACAAGATACGTGACGTCGTTGACCCCGTCGCTCCCGTCAGGCCGCAGGCCGCCGACATTGATGTTGGCGAAGTCCGTGTAGGTCGAGCTCTCGGCGGCCGTAACCCCGACCTTGGGGGGCGCCAGCTGGTTGTTGAACTTGATCCAGAAGCACTCCAGGAGTTCCTTGGCCTTCTCGCGGGTGAGCGAGCCGTCGGCCAGGCCCTTCTGATAGAACGGCCAGAGATGTTGATCGAGGCGCCCGGGGTTGAACGCGTCCCATGGGTTGAGCTCTGTTATGACGCCGAGATGGACGAACCAGTAGGCCTGGAGCGCTTCCCAGAAAGTCTCGGGGGCGTGGGCGGGGACTTTGCGGCAGATGCGCGCGATCTCCTCAAGCTCAGCCCTCCGGGCAGGATCTGTCTGACGCGACGCGAGCACAAGGGCCGTCTCGGCATGCCTGCCTGCAAGCGTCACGATCGCGTCGGCGCAGACGGCCATGGCCTCGAGTTGTTCCTTCTTCGCGAAGGCCTCGGGGTCGTCGTGGAAGTCCAGGGCCTGCAGGCTCCGAACGATGTCGGCCTTGAAGTCCAGCATTCCCTTGCGGTAGATCTTGTCGTCCAGGGCCGTGTGTCCTGGGGCCCGCTGCTCCATGAACTCGGTGAAGACGCCCGCCCTGTAGCAGGCCTTCCATTCGTCGGTCATCTCCTGGAAGATCCGGTCGCGGATCGTCCGTCCCTGCCAGAAGGGGATGACCGTGTTGTGATAGACTCGCCGCATCTCGTCGTCGACCCCGAACGAGATCTTCTCCCGCGAGTGGAGGACCTCCAGGTCCTGCTCGCTGTGGCAGCAGAGCTCGGGGTAGGTGTACGTGGCCTTGGGAGCAGGCCCCCGTTCGCCGACGACCAGCTCGTCTTCTCCGATGCAGATGACCTTGCGCTCCATGATGGTCCCAAACGTCAACGCGCGACGCATGGCAGCCGAGAACAACCCCGCGTTCTTCGCGCACTCCGTCACCAGGATCGCCCGCTCTGGCGAGAGATGCGGGGGCGCGCCGAGACTCTGCTCGCGTAGTCTCCTGACACGATCGGTCAAGATGTCATCCTCCAACCGACACGGTGGCCACACGCCGGCGTAGCAGCGCGGCCACCTCCTCAAGTCGCGCAGGTGAGGGCCGTGCAACCTCGCGCATCGCGCAGGCCCTGCCAAGCCGTTCGTACTTCGCCAGGCCTGTCTCGTGGTATGGAAGCAGATCTATCTCTCCGATGCCGAGCGACGCCACTAGCCCGCCGATCGCCCGGATGTTCTCATCGTCGTCGTTCACCCCCGGCATCAACGGAACCCGTACAATGATGCGCACGCTCCTCGCGGCCAACGCGCGGAGGTTCTCCAGAACCAACCGGTTCGAGACGCCCGTGAACCGGCAATGGCGCTCGTCGTCGAGAAGCTTCAGGTCGTAGAGGAACAGGTCCGTGGCGTCGGCTACTGCGTCGAGCACCGCGGTGTCCGCGTAGCCCGACGTGTCAACAACGGTGTGAATGCCCCGAGAGCGGCAGCCGCGCAGGACCGACAACAGGAACTCGTGCTGAAGCAGCGGTTCTCCGCCTGAGAAGGTAACGCCCCCGCCGGACTCATCATAGAAGACGGTGTCGCGGCCGACCTCCTCCAGAACCTCCTCCGCGGTCATCTCCCGGCCGACGATCGCGCGGGCGTCTGCCCAGCAGGCCTCGACGCAGCGCCCGCAGCGCCGGCACAACTGGCGGTCGGTCACGAACATGCCGCCTTCGCGCCGGATGGCCGCGTTCGGACACGCCTCCAAGCAAGCGCCGCACCGGATGCATCGATCTGCGCGGAGGAAGAGCTCCGACCGACGAGAGATTGACTCTGGATTGTGGCACCACAGGCAGTGGAGCGGGCATCCTTTGAGGAAGACGGTCGTCCGGATGCCGGGCCCGTCGTTCACGGCGAACCGCATGATGTTGAAGACGATCCCGGTCATCGGACCCTCACTCGCGCACAGCAGAGAACCGCCGCAACAGGTCGTCCCGCTCGGCTGCCGACAACGCGATCAGGCGCCGGAGGATCCCGAGCGAGACCTTGCCGCATGAGAAGACCAGCTCCGTGAACGCGCGATCATCCCATCCGCACTCCGCCTGGATCCGCTCGAGAGCCCGCAATCCGTAGTAGTACGTAAGGAACTCTCTGACCGCGGCGTGACGACGTGCCCCTTCCTGCGAAGACAGACGCAAGCGCTGCAGGCCTCCCTTCACGGAGCGCGAGCGGTCCGGTACTCGCTGACGTTCACCCGCTCGGCCCAGGCGAGATGATCGGCCATGGCTCTCCGCGCGGCCTCCGGCGATCGGGCCGTGATCGCCTCAAAGAGCGCGCGATGCCCTTCACGCGAGGTCGGGATGCGGTCGGCGCTCGCGGTGATGCTGACCCTGCGCACGAACATGAGCAGCTCGCGCATCGAGTCGATGAGCTGGAGGAAGAGCCGGTTGTGGGTGGCCCTCAGCACCGCGTCGTGGAACGCGACATCCTGCACCGCGTAGGCCTGCGGGTCGCCGCCCGCCCCATCGAGCGCGTCGAGTTGCTGCCGCATCGCCGCAATGTCGTCATCCGTCGCGCGCTCCGCCGCCAGCGCGGCCGCCTCGGTCTCGACGACCCTGCGCAGCTCGAGACTCTCTCGCAGGATGCCGTCGTCCGCGCCGATCTCCAGCCGTGCGGCCAGGATCTCGGGCGAGAGGTCGCGCCATGCGGTGGGCTCGCTCACCCGGCTGACACGGCCCTGGTGGGTTTCGATCATCCCCAGAGTAGCCACGATCCTGAAGGCCTCGCGGATCACCGGCCTGCTTACCTCAAACCTGCGGGCCAGATCGCCGGACGAAGGAAGGGGATCACCCGGCCTGAAGTGGCCGAGCAAGATGCTTGCGATGAGCGCTTGGGCGGTCTGGCGCGAGAGCGTCTCCCTGGCAACCCCGGCGCCGCTCAGCGACCCGGTTTGCGGAGAGGCAGATTGAGTCCGGCTCGTACCTCGGCCCATGCTTTGACTCCCGCACCGCGTGCGCGTTGCCACGAACTGACTTGTCATGTTACCTGACAAGCTCCATCTTACATGGTGTAGCCGACCAGCCGCAACTGGCACTGCTACGAACATATGTTCGTAAAACGCCGAGAGGTCACGTTGACCACGAGTCCCGAGCTGCCTGGGGAACCGTTTGCTCTCACAAGGGTAGTCACCCGATGCGACTTCGCAAGGCTCATGTACCTTGCTGGCGCGTCTGCAATGCTGCAGGCGTGCGCGCGGCCAGCAAGGCAGCAAGTCCGCTCAGAGTCATGGCAGCCTGCCTATGCGGTACCGGAGGCGGAAGGCAGGCTTGCGGGTCGAGTAGAGCAAGCGTACAGGATCCTGGATGCATGCAGGCTATGCCCGCGCGGCTGGATATGGCGAACAGATGCTTGGTGCCGGGAGGGGGTCTTCAACGGAATCTGTTTCGCCGCTGCGGCGGATCAGGGCTACAGCCTGAGTTGGGCCGACTAGCCCCTACCAGGGTCTCCAGTGGCCCTCGGGGGTCTCGCGGGAGAACCCACCTTCTCACTCCACACTCCGACACCCGGATCCCACCTTCCCTGGGCCTCGCCCGAAAGGACCGGGTCGAGCCAGGCTGCGGCCAGTCGGTATCCGGCCTGTAGATCGGGATCAATACCAACTTCTGCCGCAAGCGCGCGAAAGGAAGCCTGCAACGCCGGCGGCGGAGGCGGCAACCGTGACGGGACTGCGTGCGTGTTTCGTGCGGCGAAGGTGCGCGCGACCTCGGCTCGCAGCCGCTGGGCATCGGCGGAATCAAAGGAGCGGATCAACACGCAATCCACGAGGTCCTTGACGCGCGTCGTGGGGCCACCAGCGTACGTTCTGGAGTAGGCATGGAGTTTCTCGGCCACCTGTCGCTCCAACGGGATCAGCGGGACATTGAGCGGACCCAGCTCAGGGATTAGGCCTTCTCTCATCCTGAACTCGGTTTCCCAGACCTCAGGCGGATGCAGCGTGACATCCACCTGCAAGTGCTCGAACAGACGACCGGCGAGGTAGGCGTCGAGTCGGTAGCGGATGGCGAGCTGTATACCGCCTTCTTGAAGCCTGGAACTTCCCACAAACGAGAGCGCAAAGTGATCGCCGACGTCGAGGGCGATCGCCTGCAGGATGTCTGCTCGCGCGCTCTCGGCGCCGAGAGCGTGATCCGCGTCGAGGTCGAGTGACGCGCGCGCACGCTGCAGCCTGGTGTCCAGCGCCATTCCACCCTTCAGGGCCCATCGGTCCGGGGCAACCTGCAACAGGCGGGCGAGCAGCCGCTCCAGCGCGGCCTGCCGACGCACGGCAGTCACGTTGATCTGCAGCGCACGAGCGCGATTGCGCAGACGCCGGTCAATGGACTCCCGGAAGCGGAGTGCGTCACCGGGTTCCGGCATGGGCGCGGGCCTCCTCAATGGCGCGCTCGATGAGCCTCTTCACGCGACCCGGGCGGTCGGAAGCAACGCGAAGGAGCTCTCCTGCGGTAACATGCCCCGTGCCGAGTCCCTGTGCGACCGCCTCAACGATGTGGGAAGGATCGGTCCCGGCTTCTGCGGCGTCGGCGATCGTCCGAGCGGGTGCGGTCACGCGCACACCGGCATGTACCCTCACCTCATCCGGCCGGAGCTGCCGCGAAGTGCTGTGGATCCGGACGCTCTTCAGTGGCACCGGGTTGCGAGGCCGGTCTCGCCGGTACACCGTGAGGTGGATCTTTCGGGGCTCCGCAGTGGAAAGATCGAAGAGACGCAGAGCCGTCTCGTGAGACGCCACGGCCCTCTCAGGACCAATGCGCACCCATGCAGCGATCACATCCTCGTGGGGAGAAGCCGGGAAGTCACGCAACCGGTAGAGGCCCTGGGCGACGCGCTCGAACCTGCCCTGAGCAGCGTGATACGCAAGGTTGGAGCGCGTGTAGCCCGCCTCGGCCGCCTGGTGGGTAGTGAAGTGCCCCGCCTGCGCGGCGGCGAGCTGATATAGGCGCTGGAAATCGGCGACTTTTCGGGGCACCGGTCCACCTCGCATCTGTCCTTGTTTTGCTTAATCTTACTGAGCAAAGCAAGGACAAGTCAACCCTCCCTGTCCCCCTGGCCGCGCTCGGCGGACTCCCGTGAATCTGCGGCGGAGGGATGCGCCGCGGTGCGGATGATGCTCCCCATCGCGGCCGTCGGCGTGTACCGTGGTTCATCATCATGATGGTCGTCCTCATGCCCCTCAACATCGCCATGGTCGCTTTGCTGCTGCTGATCATCATGGTCGTGCCGCTGGTGCTGGCAGTGCCGAGAACCCTGTCGGAGCGTGCGCTTGGCGAGACCGTCCACTCCCGTATCCCTCATAGAGCCGGGAGCGGCAGCGCATAGAGCTGCGGATCAACGGTCACCGCGGTGTCGCCGAGGTAGAAGCCGCCTGCGGGCCTTATGGCTGGGCTCAGGTCCTGGCCGAGCCCCATCCCCCGCGTCATCGTCACCAACGTCGCGGACGAGAACCCACCCATTGTCAGAAGCGGGACCCAGCCCCGCAGTCCATGGGGTGCCTGATTTCCAGGTGAGGACCTTGGGCGAGGACAATCTGTTGACAATTTCCTGGTGCCGGGAGGGGGATTTGAACCCCCACGGGAAGCCCCACACGCCCCTCAAGCGTGCGCGTCTGCCAAGTTCCGCCATCCCGGCAAGGACGGCCACACGAACCTGTTGTCAGGGGCGGCGGGACCGCCCCGATCTTCTAGCGCCAGAAGGACAGAATGCTTGCCGTCAACACGAAGAGCAAGGATGCCCCGGTCGTGATGCGGGTCATCAGGGTCTCGCGCGGCCGGGGGCCGTGGAACAGGCGCGCGCTCCCGCCGATGGCGCCCAGCCCCTCACCCTTCGGGCCCTGGAGCAGGATGATCCCCACCAGGGACAGCGAAACGATGAGGTGAACAATGATCAGGACGTCGTTCAAGGCGTTCACCTCCAGATGGCAGTCCCGGGGCCGCCGACCCCGGAACGATTCTCATGGTAGCATCCGCGCCCAGGCAAATCAACGGGTCGGCTACCGTGGGCGACGTTCAGGCGCTACACTGGCAGGAGAGCACCTCGCGATCCACAACAAGGCAGGCAAAGGGAGGCACAATGAACATCACGGTGACCTGGACCCCAGCGATGCGTTTCGACGCCGTCGCGCCGGAAGTTGAAGGCATCACCATGGACGCGAACCGCGAGTTCGGAGGGAGCGGGGCAGGCCCGTCGCCGATGCAGGCGCTTCTGGCCGCCCTGGCGGGCTGCACCGGGATGGACGTGGTGTCCATCCTGAGGAAGATGCGCGCCCCGCTGGAAGGGTTGACGATAGACGTGAGCGGCGAGCGCGCCCAGGAGCATCCCAAGGTGTTCACGGCGATCCACCTGCGCTACCGGGCCCGCGGGGCCGGCCTGCAGCGGGACCAGGTCGAGAAGGCGGTCAGCCTGTCCGAGGAGCGCTACTGCTCCGTGGCCGCGATGCTGCGCCATGCCGCGCGCATCACGTACGAGGTGATCGTAGAGGACGTACCCCCCGCCGCCTCGTAGTAGGCCGGTTGCAGGGCGGTGCCGCAGCCCGGATGCGGGCGGTCAGGCCGCGACCGCCCGCACGATCGCCGCGAAGGCATCGGCATTGAGGCTGGCGCCCCCGACCAGGGCGCCGTCCACATCGGGCTGGCTCGTGAACTCGCGAATGGTCTCGGGCGTGACGCTGCCGCCGTAGAGGATGCGGATGAGGCCGGCCGCATCGCCGAACCACTCGGCCAGCCAGCCCCGCAGCAGCCGCGCGATGCGCCCGGCCTCCTCACCCGTGGCTGGGACGCCGGTCCCTATGGCCCAGACCGGCTCGTAGGCCACCACGAGACCGGCCGCCTGCTCAGGCGCGATCCCGAGCGTGCCAATGCGCGCCTGGGTCTGCACGATCCGCTCGGTTCGGCCGGAGGAGCGCTCCTCCATTGACTCCCCGACGCAAAGGATCGGGATGAGCTCGCCTGCTAGGGCGGCAGCGACCTTGCGTCCTGCGGCCTCGTCATCCTCGCCCAGCAGCCGCCGGCGCTCGGAGTGCCCCACGATCGCGTAGGTGCATCCCAGGTCCCAGAGCATCCCTGCAGATATCTCCCCGGTGAATGCGCCCAAGGGCTCCCAGTGCAGGTCCTGGGCGCCCAGTTCCACCTGCGAGCCGCCCAGCGCCCTGCCCACCTCGGCCAGCGCCGTGAACGGCGGGCAGACGACCACGTCCACGCCCTCGACACCGGCCAGGCGCGACGAAACCCCAAAGGCCAGATCGCGCGCCTCGCGCACGGTGGTGTGCATCTTCCAGTTGCCTGCAACCAGCGGCGTGCGCATCGCTTCACCTATCCTCCAGCACAGCGATTCCCGGGAGCTCGCGGCCTTCCATGAACTCGAGCGACGCCCCGCCGCCAGTGGAGATGTGCGTCATTCGGTCGGCCAGGCCCAGCGCCTCAACCGCGGCCGCGGTGTCCCCGCCGCCCACCACGGTGACCGCAGGGGAATCGGCCATGGCCTCGGCCACGGAGCGCGTGCCGCCGGAGAAGGCGGGTATCTCGAAGACGCCCATCGGGCCGTTCCACAGCACCGTACCCGCCGTCCGGATCACAGCGGCGAAGAGCGCGGCGGTGCGGGGACCGATGTCCACGCCGGCCCACCCCGGGGGAATCGCACCGGCGTCCACCACCTGGTGATCGGCGCCGGCCTCCACAGCCGCCGCCACCACCACGTCTGATGGGATCTCGAACCTCACGCCCCGCCGGGCGGCTTCGGCCAGCAGCTCGCTGGCAAGCGCCAGGGAGTCGCGCTCGCAGATCGAGGTGCCGACGTCAAGGCCCTTCGCGGCCAGGAAGGTGTACGCCATCCCTCCGCCCACGAGCAGCGCGTCCGCGCGCTCCAGGAGGTGGCGGATCACGCCTATCTTGTCCGAGACCTTCTTCCCGCCCAGGATCGCGACGAACGGCCGGACCGGCGAGTCCAGCGCCCCCCCGAGGTGTTCCAGCTCCTTCTCTAGCAGAAACCCGGCCACAGCGGGTAGGTGCGCGGCTACACCCGCGGTGCTTGAGTGCGCGCGATGGGCCGTGCCGAAGGCGTCGTTCACGAATAGGTCGGCCAGCCGGGCGAGCTTTGCGGCGAAGTCAGGAGCGTTGGCCTCCTCCTCGGCGTGGAACCTCAGGTTCTCGAGCAGGACCGCCTCCCCAGGGCGCATGTGCGCGACCGCGTCCTCGACAGAGGGCCCGACACAGTCGGGCAGCAACGGCACAGGCTGCCCGAGCAGCGCGCCCATACGCTCGGCCACCGGCGCCAGCGTGAAGGCCGGATCCGGGCGCCCCCTGGGGCGTCCCAGGTGGGAGCAGAGAACGACGCGCGCGCCGCGCTCGAGCAGGTAGCGTATGGTCGGGAGCGATTCGCGGATTCTGCGGTCGTCGGTGATCCGGCCGGCTTCCATGGGCACGTTGAAGTCGCAGCGCACCAGCACGCGCCGCCCAGAGACGTCAACGTCTCGCACGGTCTTCTTCATCAGAGGCCCCGCTCTGCGACGTAGTTGACCAGGTCGGCCATCCGGCAGGCGTACCCCCACTCGTTGTCGTACCACGTCATGACCTTGGCCAGGGTGTCGCCCATCACCATCGTAAGCGGGCCGTCAACGATCCCAGACCGCGAGTCGCCCTTGAAGTCCACCGAGACCAGCGGGACCTCGCTGTAGCCCAGGTATCCCTTCATCTCACCGTCGGCGGCGGCCCGGAACGCTGCGTTGAGCGCCTCGGCGGTGCCGGCCTTCTCGAGCTCCACGACCAGGTCCACCACGGATACGGTGGGTGTCGGGACCCGCAGCGCGATTCCCGTCAGCTTCCCCTTGAGCTCGGGCAGCACGAGGTGGATCGCCCGGGCCGCGCCGGTACTCGCGGGAATGATGTTCAGTGCCGCGGCCCTGGCCTCGCGCAGGTCGTCGCTCACCACGTCCAGGATGCGCTGGGTGTTGGTGTACGAGTGGACCGTGGTCATGAACCCCCGCTTGATCCCGAACTGGCGGCTGAGCACCTTGGCGGTCACCGAGAGCCCGTTGGTGGTGCACGAGCCGTTGCTGATGATCGAGTGCCTGGCGGGATCGTACTGCTCGTGGTTCACGCCCATGTTGATCGTGATGTCGTCGCCCTTGCCCGGCGCGCTTATCAGGACCTTCTTGGCGCCGCCCTGGAGATGCCCGCGCGCCTTGTCGGCGGCGGTGAAGCGGCCGGTGCACTCGAGCACGACCTCGACGCCGGCCTGCGACCAGGGAATCGTGCCGGGGTCGCGCTCGGCGAACACGGCGATCTCGGCCCCGTCCACCACCAGCCTGCCGTCGCGCGACGAGACCGCGCCGGAGTAGGTGCCGTAGTTCGAGTCGTACTTGAGAAGGTGCGCGTTGGTCTCCAGATCGGCTATGTCGTTGATCGCCGCCACCCGCACCCTATCAGGATACCGCTCCCGCATCGCCCTAAGCGCCAGACGGCCGATGCGGCCGAACCCGTTGATGCCCACGCGAACAGTCATTGCTATCTCCCACCTTTCATGTGGCGCGCGATGAGATCGCGCCGGATGAAGCCGATGTTGTCGAAGATGCGGATGCTGAACGCTATGACCGCGCCCAGGTAGATGTCGAGCCCCAACAGGTCGCCAATCCCCGCCAGCAGCGCGGCGAACGAGGCGTTGACCACGAACCCCGAGAGGAAGATCATGAGATCGAACCGGTCCTCCAGTTGCGCTCGCAGCCCGCCCAGGGTGGTGTCAATCGCCGCAAGGATGGCGATCGCGGTGTACTTGACGTATCCAAGCGGGATCTCCACCGAGAACAGGAATCCCAGCGTAATGCCCACTGCGAGACCTAGAATCGGCAGCCACATCGCCCTCACTCCTTCCCCTCAAGGGAGGCGTGCTCGAGCCTGAAGGTGCCGCGGTATGCCGGCACTTCCGCGAGTTCGCGTGGTGTTGCCTTGACAGGGAAGCCGAACGCCGCGAGAAGCTCGAGCTGTCCGCCCGGGTGGCGCAGGGCGCGGACCAGTTGCTTGGGCTCGCCCAGCGCCGTGATCACGTAGGGTGGTGCCATGCGCTTGGTGTTGACGAGTATCGTGGTGCCGACGCAGGAGATGCCGGTTGTGCCCACAATCCGCTCGCCGTTGATCGCCATCGCCTCGGCGCCTCCGGCCCACAACTCGGCGACCACACCCTGGATGTCCGAGTAGTGCAGGATGGTCTTGTTGGGATCCTCGCCGCCCCGGGGCGGCCGCGTGCTGTCGTTCAACTCGACGGTGATCCCAGGACCCCGTAGCGCGGTGATGCCCACCAGCGCCCGAAGCTCCTGGAGATCGCGGCTCACCTTCGCGGCAGCGGTCCGGCCCTCGGCCGCCGCCTTCTCGTACGCCGCCATCCGGCTGCGCAGCTCGCCGACCTGGGACTCCAGCGCCGCGCGACCGCGCTCCTGATCCCGAAGGAGAAAGGCCAGTTCCGCCAGCTGCGTGGAAGGGATGCGCAGGGCCCGCCGGATCTGCCACTCGGTCCGGAACTGCGTGACCACGAGATAACCCGCCAGCGCCAGCACGAATCCCAGGGCTACCGCTCCACGCGCGGCGAAGGGCGCAGGGGCACCTCCGGGGCGAGCGTTGCTAGGCACCTCTCTCCTTGGCCTGGAGCTTCTTCTTGATGCGCTTCAGGCGGAAGACGTCCTCACGGGCGCGCTGCTCCAGCACCGAGGCGATGTATCGCGTCTCGGAGCGGAGCCGCGGGATGACCACCTGCTCCAGCGCGTTGACGCGGCGCGTGGTCTTCTTGATCTCCTCGCCGATCCTGCGGAGCCTGATCTCCGTGGCGCCCACGCCCAGGATGGCCGAGAGCATCTCCTCGAAGTTGGCGGCGCTCTCGATGGCACGGGCGCTGGTGGCCGCGGGGTTCTGTCCCCTCTCCAGCAGCGGCCGGTGCACGGCAGGGGGGGTCAGTTCGGGAATCCGGGTGCCCCAGACGCTGCGCACCTCGATGTCCATCAGGATGTCGCGGCCGGCCGGGAGCGCCGCGGCCTCGAGCGCCTCCCTGCCCTCCCAGGCCTTGGCCAGCGAGAGCGCCACATACGACCGGCGGCAGGCGGCCGCCAGCGATTCGCGGGCCTCCAGCGACGCGCGCACGATCTTGAAGAAATCGGCGACCAGGGCGTCCCGCTTGCGCTTGAGGAGGTCCACGCCCTGCTGCGCGACGCGCAACTGGTTGCGCCGCGCCAGCAGGTTCATGCGGGTCGGGCTGATCACCTCTGCCATGTCGCGTGCGCTCCGTACCCGGGGCTAGATCCGGGTGCTCTTGTCCTCCCAGATCTTCTCCATCTGCTCGCCGTAGTACTTGTCCACGTGGTCATGCTTGACGCGCTTGAGCTCGCCCCTCGGGAAGCCGCTCAACAGCTTCCAGCCGATCGCAAGCGTCTCCTCGATTGTGCGGTCGGTCTCGCCCTGCCCCAGGAAGTGGCGCTCGAACTCCTCGGCGAACTTGAGGTAGAGCCGGTCGCGGTCGGTGAGCGCCTCCTCGCCGATGATGGCCACCAGCCGGCGCAGGTCCACGCCGTTGGCGTAGGAGGCGAAGAGCTGGTCCTTGACGTTGGCGTGATCGGCGCGCGTGCGACCCGGGCCGATGCCGTCGTTCATCAGCCGCGAGAGGCTGGGCAGCGGGTTGATCGGCGGGTGGATGCCGTTGCGGTGCAGCGCGCGGCTCAGCACGATCTGCCCCTCCGTGATGTAGCCGGTCAGGTCGGGGATGGGGTGGGTTATGTCGTCGTCGGGCATGGTCAGGATGGGGAGCTGCGTGATCGAGCCCTTGCGGCCGTGCACGCGGCCGGCGCGCTCGTAGATCGTCGCCAGGTCGGTGTACATGTAGCCGGGGTAGCCGCGCCGACCCGGGATCTCCTCGCGCGCCGCGCCGATCTCGCGCAGCGCCTCGCAGTAGTTGGTCATGTCCGTCAGGATGACCAGGACCTGCATGTCGAGATCGAAGGCAAGATACTCGGCCGTGGTCAGCGCCATGCGCGGCGTCATCAGCCGCTCAATCGCCGGGTCATCGGCCAGGTTCAGGAAGACCACGCTGCGGGCCAGCGCGCCGGTCGCCTCGAACTGCTCTATGAAGTAGGCGGCCTCGCGCTGCGTGATACCCATGGCGGCGAACACAACCGAGAACTCCTCCGCCTCGCCGAGCACCTTGGCCTGGCGCGCGATCTGAGCGGCGATCTCGTTGTGCGGCAGGCCGGCGCCCGAGAAGATCGGGAGTTTCTGCCCGCGCACCAACGTGTTGAGCCCGTCTACGGATGAGATCCCGGTCTGGATGAACTCCTGCGGCCGCTGCCGGGCCACGGGGTTGATGGGCGTGCCGATGATGGGGAGCCGCTTCTCCGGTATGATGGTCGGCAGCCCGTCAACCGGGTCGCCCAGCCCGCTGAAACGCCGGCCTATCATGTCGCGCGAGCAGGCGATTCGCGCCACGTCCTCGCGCAGGCTAACGGACGTGCGGGTCAGGTCCAGCCCGGCGGTCTCCTCGAAGACCTGGATCACCGCGTTCCGCTCGGATACCTCGATCACCTGCCCGCCGCGGATGCCGCCATCGGCCATGTGTATGTTCACGATGGCGCCATAGGCCAGGTCGCGCGCGCCTTCAACGAACAGCAGCGGGCCCGACACGTATGAGATGGACCGGTACTGCTTGGTAGCCAGCGACATGGCGCTACGCACCTCCTGACGCGGCCGTGGCCCCGAACGCCTCGGGCAACCGCGCGAGCCAGGGCTCGATGTAGGCCCCGAACTCTTCCTTGGGCACTTCCTTGAAGCGGGCGATCTCCTCGACCTGCCGGAGATTGAGGATCTCGTCCATCGGCATGCCGCGCCGCAGCGCTCCAGTCGCCTCATCGTAGAAGGCCAAGATCGCCGTCAGCATGCCGCAGGCCTTGTCCATCGGGCAGTGGGCGTCCACGTCGGAGAACGACGACTGCTGCAGGAAGTCCTCGCGCAGCATCTTGCCGACCTCGATCACCAGCCGCTGGTCGTCCTGCAGCGCGTCGGGGCCCACGAGCTGCACGATCTCCTGCAGCTCGGCCTCGCGCTGGAGCAGTGCCGAGCACCGGGCACGCAGCGTCTCGAAGCCCTCGGGCATGTGCTCGCGGTACCACTCCCGGAAGAGGGGGGTGTAGAGGCTGTACGACCGCAGCCAGTGGATCGCCGGGAAGTGCCTGCGGTTGGCAAGCCCGGCATCGAGCGACCAGAACGTGCCGGTGATGCGCAGCGTCGCCTGCGTCACCGGCTCGGACAGGTCGCCCCCCGGCGGAGAGACCGCGCCCACAACCGTCACTGACCCATCCCGCTCGGGATGCCCCAGGCAGACCGCGCGGCCGGCCCGCTCGTAGAACGCCGCCAGCCGGCTCGACAGGTAGGGCGGGTAGCCTTCCTCGGCCGGCATCTCCTCCAGGCGAGAGGAGATCTCGCGCATCGCCTCGGCCCAGCGGCTGGTCGAGTCCGCCATCACGGCGACGTTGTAGCCCTGGTCGCGCCAGTACTCGGCCATGGTGATGCCGGTGTAGACCGACGCCTCGCGCGCCGCCACCGGCATGTTGGAGGTGTTGGCGATGATCACCGTGCGCTCCATCAGGGGCCGCCCGGTGCGCGGGTCCTCCAGCTCGGGAAACTCGTCCAGCACGTGCGTCATCTCGTTGCCGCGCTCGCCGCAGCCCACGTAGATGATGACGTCGGCGTTGGACCACTTGGCCAGCGTCTGCTGCATGACCGTCTTGCCGGAGCCGAACGGGCCCGGGATCGAGGCCGCACCCCCCATCGCCACCGGGAACAAGATGTCTATGATGCGCTGCCCCGAGATGAACGGCTCGCGCGGATCGCGCTTCCTCGTCACGGGCCTGGGCGCGCGCACCGGCCAGCGGTGCATCAGGCGCAGCTCCTCGCCGTCGGAAAGCCGCCCGATCACCTCGTCCACCGTGAACCCGCCCGATCGGATCTCGGCTATCTCGCCCCCGCGCGAGGACGGCGGGACGAGAATCCTGTGCTCAAAGCTGAACTCGGCCACGGTCCCGATCACGTCGCCGGGAGCCACCTTTGCGCCGGGCCGGACAGCCGGGGAGAACGCCCACCGCCTCGAGCGATCGAGCGCGTCGGTCGTGACGCCGCGCGCCATGAAATCGCCCTTCTGGGCGCGCAGGCTCTCCAGCGGGCGCTGGATCCCGTCGAAGATGCCGGTGAGCAGCCCGGGACCGAGCTCGACCGCCAGCGGCGCCCCGGTGGTTGCGACGGGCTCGTCAACCCGCAGCCCCGAGGTGTCCTCGTAGACCTGGATGAACGCCGTGTCGCCGTCGAGGCGTATGATCTCGCCCAGCAGCCCCTCGCGCCCGACGTGCACGAGGTCGTACATGCGGGCGCCAGTGATCCCGCGGGCGATCACCGCCGGTCCGGCGATCTTGACGATCGTGCCCTGAATCGTCATCGCAACTCCTCCATGAACTCCGGCCACCCGCTACCGCAGCTTGACATAGAAGCCGATGTGCTCCTTCACGAGGCGGGCTAGGTAGGCCTCGCCATCCTCTATCTGGGCCTGGGGCGCGGGGAACGCCACGACGATCGGAAGATCGCGGTCGCGCAGCAGTCGCGCGCGCTCTTCCCGGACGCCCTCCAGCAGCGTCTCGTTCACGGCGATCAGCCCGTAGTCCAGCGTCACGAAGCGCCTCAGGTGCTCCAGCGCTTCCTCTGGGGTGGCGGCCTCCCGCACCTCGGCCCCTGCCAGACGGAAGCCCGTGGCCGTCTCAGGATCGGTGATCACGGCGAGCCTATACACGCATCATCTCCTGGCGCACCGCCTCGCGCGGCAGCCCCAGGAACACGCCCCGCGCCGCCAGGCGGAGGTTGGCGACCTCTGCGGTCTTCTTCGCCAGGTACCCTACCACCACGTCGAGCCCGAGCGGGTCGCCCCTGAAGCGCGCGGCCATCGCCCTGGCCGTGGCTAGGTCCATCGCGCGCTCGAACTCAACCGGTGTCTGCGGGAGGTCGCGCACCGGGAAGCCGCTCATCCGCAGTTTCTGCCAGGCCGACGAGCGCGTGCGCGGTTCTGACAGCGCCAGGAAGAGATCCGAGAGGATCAGCGCGCCGCCCGGAACAAAGAAGCGCAGGCGCGTCTCCTCGTCCAGTTCCCCGGCCAGGCCCATCCGGAAGGCGGTCTTGGCGTTGGCCGCGTCCACCTCAGCGCAGAGCACCTGGCGGAGGGCGGCTGCGCCAGCGTCGCTCCCCCGCGCGAAGCGCATCCCCCTCTCGATGTACGCGCGGTCCAGCATCAGCTCGCTTCCGAGGAGGTCCGTCTTCTTCGCCTGGGCGGCCGCGACCTGGGCGAGCACCTGCGCGAAGGGATGCCCCACCGCCTCCAGGATCCCGGCCACGCCCGCCAGGTCCTGCGCCGAGGCCATCTCTCGGAGGACGGCCTCGCCCAGCAGGCCCGCGGGCAGGAGCGCCGAGCCCACCTCGTCGGCGGGTCTGCCGCCGTGCTTGCCGCGCACGATGACCCGGAGGTTCGCGAGGTCCCACCGCAGCAGGATCGCCTCGATCAGCGCGCGGGGCCGTCCGTCGGCGAATCGCAGGATCTTGCGCGTGGTGCGCTGGAGGTTCCTGGCCAGCGCCTCGTCCACGGCCCGGAGGCCCTCGAAGCGCACGAGGGCTTCTCCGAGGTCGCCGGCGTAGGGCGTGGAGGACAGCGCCTGCAGGAGCGCGCCCATGGTCGGCGCTCCCACCAGGTCATCGAGCGGGGCGGCGTCGAGCAAACGGCCGTGCATCGCGCGCACCCGCGCGTTGATGTACGGGAAGTCAGGCATCGTCCCGGACCGTTATCCCCACAGCGTCCTGGCCACCGCAGGGGCCAGCGCCGGGCGGGCACGGCCGAGGCGCGAGGCCAGGGTGTTGGTCACCACCAGACGCCCGTCGGACGAAGCGATGCGCGCCCCTGCGCCGACCGCGGGATCGGCGCGCACCGTCGCGTCCCACGCGTGCTCGCGCACGAGCGCCTCGGCCGTCGCCAGGTCCTGCGGAGCCACGGATACGACGCCGCCGCCCGACTGCGCTAGGGCCTCCTCGATGAGGCGGCGCAGGATCCCGGTGTAGCGCCGCGGATCGGCGGCCAGCGCCCCCAGGGCCGCTTCGGCCTGCGCGAACGCGCGCGCGATCTCGTCCTCCTTGACCTGCAGAACCAGCGACGCGGCGGCAAGCGCGGCCGTGCTCCTGGCCTTGACCAGGGCCGCGCGCTCCTCGGCCTCGAGCCGCTCCCGCGTCGCGGTCAGGGCCTCGCCGGCCGCGCGCCGGGCCTCGGTCAGGATGGCCGCGGCCTGCGCCCGGGCCTCCGACAGGATCCGCGCGCGCTCACTTGCCGCCTCGCGCTCGAGCAGAGAGATCAGTTCCGAACCGGTCGCCACGGCGGATCGGTCTATATCTTCCCGATGATGAAGAACGCCACCAGGAAGCCGAAGATGATGAGCGTCTCGGGCAGGACCAGGAAGATCAGCATGAGGCCGCCGATCTCGGGGCGCTCGGCAATCGCACCGGCCGCGGCCGCTCCGATGCGCGACTGCGCCCAGGCGGTCCCAATGGCGCCGAATGCCACGGCCAGAGCCGCGGCCAGGCCCAACAGCCCGTGAGCCATCGTGATCTGCCGGGACACTGCCGCCTGCGCCTCGGCGGCAAGTGCGACCGGGGCAACCACCAGCAGGGCCACGGTCAGCAGGACGGCAGCCCTCAGGACTTTCTTCGTCATAGTCCACCTCCTGTCTTGTGGAGCGGCCTGTACGAGTTGCCGCCCTCGTCGTGGTACTTGATCTTGGTGAGGAACTCGACCCAGTTCAACCGCGCGGGCTGGATGATGTGCCCGGCCAGCGTGAAGGCGAAGAAGATCATCTGGACAAAGATGCCTAGGATGATCCCGATCCAGACCGGACCGAACATACCGCCCAGCTCGTTGGAGACGTTGGCCAGCACGGCGGCGGCCAGGCCCACACCGAACAACCGGGCATAGGAGAGCACGTTGCCCATGCCCGAGATCGCCTCCAGCAGCCACATCGCGGCGTGCGGGCTCACCGCGATGCCTGCCATGACCGCGACCAGGAAGGCCACCAGCAGGAACACGCCCGGCGTGAAGAAGCTGGAGGGCAGCACGTTGCCCATGGCGCCCAGCAGCGCGAAGAGCGCGGCCACACCCGTCATCATGGCCAGCGACTCCAGCGCGCCGAAGGCGTGCCTGTGGCGTAGCGCCAGCACGAGGTGGAGCAGGTAGCCCAGCATCACCTGGACGATCCCCATCGCGACCGCGAGCCCCAGGAACGCGGTTGTCAGGTGAACGCGGTTGAAGATCGGGTGCAGGCCCAGGTGATGCTCGACCAGGTTGCCGAAGACCTCAAGATAGAGCACGCCGAAGAGAATCGTCCAGGCCGCCATCGTACGGACGATCCATGATATGTCCGCGAGCACGCTGGGGGCGACGTGGATGCCCATCTTGATGCTCCCCAGGGCGACGTCCCAGGGCCTGTTGCTGCGCGCCCTCTGGCGCATCCACCATCCGAGCGCGAAGAGCAGCGCACCGTATGCGACGTCGCCGATGACCATGCCGACGAAGATCGGGAAGAAGAAGGCCAGGTAGACCGTGGGATCCAGTGTGCCGTACCGCGGCGGCCGGAACAGGCCCAGCAGCCGCTGGAACGGCTTGATCACCGGCGGGTTGTCGAGCAGCACAGGGACTGCCTCGGCGTGATGGTGGTCGGCCGGCTGGTCGTGCACGACGACCTCGCGGCCGAAGCGCGCGCGCAGGGCCTCGCGGATCTCGCGCACGCGCGAGGCAGGCGCCCAACCATGCAGGATGAACGTGTAGCGCGACTGCGCGAGGCTCGATAGCGCCCGGAACTGCCCGAGCCGGTCGGAGGCAAGCGACAGGACCGCCTCCAGGAGAGGCCGGCTGCGGCGCGCGGCCTCGGCCAGCCCGGAGGCGATCTCGGCCATCTCGCCCGGCAGTTCGGCCCGCCGGCGTTCCATCGTGCGCACGGCCTCGGCCGGCCCCCCGCCGGCGTAACGCGCGGGCAGGCGCAGTTCGCTGATCCCCGCCCGGGTGAGCCACGCGCGTATCGTCTCGGCGTCGCGGTGCAGGAAGGCCACGACCACGCCGATCCTGCCCTCCTCGATTATGCGGCCCACAACCTCAACGCGCCCACCCGTCAGTTCGCGGAGCTGGTTGCGCACGGCGGTAACGAGCGAGAGGTCCCGGCCGCGCAGGATGAAACCGAGCGACTCCAGGGAGCGGCTGCCCGAGAGCACGCCGAGCAGAGGGGAGAGGGCGCGCACCGCGCCCTCGTACGTCTGAATCATCTCGAGCTCGTCCTCGGCGTCGAGGCGGCGCCGGGTGAGGGCCCCCACCTCGGCCTCGATGCCCTCCAGCAGCGCATCGAGGGCCTCGCTGTCCTCGAGCGTCTCGGTGTCCACAAGGGACTCGCCGGGCGGCGCACCCCGCCCGGACGGCGGCACAGACCCGGCCTCTCCCGCTGAGGGGATGGCCGGGAGCAGGTTGAGCAGGTTGGCGGCGCGTGCGCGGGCCCGCTCGATCGCCGACTGAGCAGCGGTCGCGGCCTCGTCAGGCCGCAGCGCACCTATCGCCGGCTCCTCGGCCGAGACAGGCTCGATGTGCAGCGCGCCGAGACGCTGTATCTCCTCCACGACCCCGCGCAACAGCCGGTTGGGGCCGAAGACCAGCACCCGGCGCATCTCGACGATCATTCGCCGCCTGCTATGACGCGCTCGACCACATCGGCTGCGGCCGCCTCGCGACGGGCCGCCGCCTGCGCGCGCAGCCTCTCGATCTCGCGCAGGGCGGTGGCCTGAGCCTCGTGCTCGATCCGCCGGACATCATCCGCGATGCGTCTCGCCGACTCCTCGGCCAACCTGGCCGCCTCCAGGCGCGCGTCACGCGCGATCTGCTCGGCCTGGGCGCGCGCCTGTGCGACCGCGGCCGCGGCCTCGTCGCGGGCGGACGCCGCCTGGGTCTCCAGCTCGCGTTCGCGGTCGGCGATTATCTTGAGGAGGTCGTCGCCGGCGTGGTGGTCGTCCCCCTGCCCTGATGGGTTCTTCCTGCCCATGGTTCCCCGGCTCCCCGGCATCCCGCCAGCAAGAAACCCCCAGGACGCGTCGCCCCGGGGGCTCACTCCACACTTCAGCGTAGCAAACCCCCCATACCCCGTCAAGACAGGTCAGGAGCGTGCTCCCGCGCGGTTTTCGGCGTTCTGTCGGGTGAGCCGGCGCTACATCCGCAGCAGCATCGCGGCCGCACCGGCGAGGGCGACGAACGGCTGCGGAAACACGCCCACAAGCAGCGTGCCCAGCGCGGCGATCCCAAGGGCAAGGCGCAGGGGCCCTGGCCCGCCCACCGGCTCCCCTGAGGGGATCGGGAGCAGGTACATGACCCGGATCACGTTCGCGTAGTAGTACAGCGCCACCACGCTGTTGGCCACAGCCACCACTGCCAGCCACAGCAGCCCGTTGTTGATCGCGGCGCCGAAGATGTAGAACTTGCCGAAGAACCCGCCTGTGGGTGGTATGCCTGCGAGCGAGAGCATGAACAGCGCCATGACGGCGGCCATCCCGGCCGAGCGCTGAGCCAGGCCGGCGTAGCCCGTCATGTCGTCCGAGCCCAGCCGTCCCCCGACGGCCGTCGCCACGAAGAACGCGCCCAGGTTCGTGAACGTGTACGCCAGCAGGTAGATGAGCAGGCCCGGGGCGCCGAAGTCACCGCGGTGGGCCGCGACACCCATCAGCAGGAAGCCCGCGTGGGCGATGCTCGAGTAGGCCAGCATCCGCTTGATGTTGCGCTGCGGAAGGGCCAGCAGGTTGCCCAGCGTCATGCTCACCGCGGAGAGGACGGCGATCGGCGCAACCCAGTCCACCGGGCCCGGTTCGACGGCCACCACCAGGAACCGGACCAGCGCCGCGAACCCCGCCGCCTTGCTTGCCACGGAGAGGAACGCCGCGACCGGCGTGGGCGCGCCCTCGTAGACATCCGGCGTCCACTGGTGGAACGGAACCATCGAGACCTTGAAACCCAATCCGGCCAGCGCCATGCCCACCGCGAGTGTCAGGGCAGGGCCCGGCGCGGTTCGGACCCGCTCGGCGATGACGTAGAGGTTGGTCTCGCCCGTCAGGCCGTAGAGGATTGAGAACCCGTATATCATCACCGCCGAGGAGGCGGCGCCGAACAGGAAGTACTTGATCCCGGCCTCGTTGCTGCGCGGGTCGGACTTGAAGTAGCCGGCCATGACGTACGAGGAGAGACTGACGAGCTCGATTGACAGCGCCAGCAGGATCAGGTCGGCGCTGGCCGCCATCAGGCACGCCCCCAGCGCCGCGAAGGTCAGCAGCACGTACATCTCACCCTCGAACCCGGTCTGCCCGCGCAGCGCGTCCATGGCCGAGAGGATGACAAGGATCGTGGAGGTCAGGGCGATTATCTTGAAGAAGACCGCGAAGCCATCCGCGGCGTAGGAGTCGAAGAAGATGGTGCGGGCCGGGATCCCCAGCATCCCCAGGACGGGCACGAGGGCGAACAGCAACCCCACCACGGCCGCCCAGCCCACGAGCCGCTTGCGATCCGCCGGAAGGAACAGGTCGAACAGCAGCAGCAAGACCCCGAGGGCCGCCAGCCAGAGCTCGGGGACGAACGACCAGAGATCCTCAACGGGTACAGGCATCTGCGGCCCCTACCGAAGCACGGTCACCAGGCTGGTCATCGCCACGTTGATCACGTCGAGCAGCGCGCGGGGATAGACGCCGAAGATCAGCATGAGCGCGGCCAGGGGAGCCAGCGAGATCACCTCGCGCCGGTCAAGATCGGGCAGGTGGGCCCACCTCGGGTTCGGGGGACCCAGGAATATGCGCTGGATCGTCCACAGGAACATCGCGGCCGAGAAGATGACGCCGGTCAGCGCCACGGCGGTCAGCTCGGGGAACACCCCAAACGATCCCACGAAGATGAGGAACTCGGCCACGAACCCCATCAGGCCAGGCAGCCCCAGTGACGCCAGCATCGCCATCATGGTGACCCCGGTGTAGACCGGAAGCCGGGCGCCCAGCCCTCCGAACTCGTTCACCCCACGCGTGTGAGCCCGGTAGTCGTAGATCACCCCGACGATGAGGAACAGCGCCCCGGTGATGATGCCGTGGGCCACCATCTCGAATACGGCCCCGTTGAGCGCGATCGTGGCGGCGTGCGCCTTCTCGGGGATGCCCACCGCGCCG
This sequence comes from Armatimonadota bacterium, assembly GCA_037443365.1. Taxonomy (GTDB): domain Bacteria; phylum Sysuimicrobiota; class Sysuimicrobiia; order Sysuimicrobiales; family Humicultoraceae; genus VGFA01. The sequence goes on along the minus strand of JBBIOM010000006.1, from coordinate 38,252 downwards.
GCCGCGGCCGCCACGCCCAGCATCACGTACCCCATGTGGTTGACGCTGGAGTAGGCGACCAGCTTCTTGAGGTCGGTCTGCGCCATGGCCACGAGCGCGCCGTAGACGATCCCCAGCAGCGCCAGGATCGCAACCGGCATGGCGAAGAGCTTGAAGGTCTCCGGCAGCATGGGGAGGCTGATCCGGACGAAGCCGTACGTGCCCATCTTCAGGAGGACCGCGGCAAGGATCACGCTGCCGGCCGTGGGCGCCTCCACGTGCGCGTCCGGAAGCCAGGTGTGGAACGGCCACATCGGCACCTTGATCGCGAACGACAGGAAGAAGCCCCAGAACGCCAGCGCGGCGAGCGTGGGGGCCTTCGCGAGCGGCTGCTGCCCGATGAGCTCCATTATTCCGAACGTGCGGGGTTCAGAACTGAAGTAGAGCAGCATTATCGCCAGCAGCATCGCCAGCGAGCCCACAAGCGTGTAGAGGAAGAACTTGATCGCCGCGTACTCGCGGCGCGGGCCGCCCCAGATGCCTATCAGGAGGTACATTGGCACCAGCGTTATCTCCCAGAAAACGAAGAACAGGAAGAAGTCCAGCGCCACGAACACGCCCAGCGTCCCGGTCTCGAGCAGCAGGAACAGGAACAGGTACTCCTTCACCCGCAGATCCACGCGCCAGGAGTAGATCACGGACAGCAGGGAGAGCAGGGTGGTCATGAGAAGCAGGGGCAGGCCGAGGCCGTCCACGCCCAGGTGGTAGTTGATCCCGATCCCCGGAATCCACAGGTAGCGCTCCTGCAACTGCATGCCTGCCTTGCCGATCTCGTACGGCCCCAGGATCCATAGCGACGCCAGGAAGGCAAGCGCGGCTGCGGCGACGGCCACCCACCTCATCAGCTCTTCGCGGCCTTTCGGTATGAGCAGGATCGCCAGCGCGCCAAGGAGCGGCAGGAACACCGTGATCGTCAGCAGGTAGCGTTCCATTCGTGTCCCTTCCCCCTCTTCTCCCGGCGTCGCCCGATCCGGGCTACCGGAGCAGCCCCGCGGCCACGATCACGATCACGCCGAGCGCGATCGCCAGCAGGTAGTTCTGCGCGCGGCCGGTCTGGACGTAGCGCAGGGTCCCGCCGAGCGCCTTGGCCGTCCAGCCCACAAGGTTGACCACACCGTCCACCACGTACAGGTCGAACAGCCTGTACAGGCGGGCCAGCGCGACGACACCGACCCCGATCAGGTTCACCAGCATGTCAATCACGTAGACGTCGAAGACCCGAAGCGACCGTCCGATCCAGAGGACGGGGCGAACAACCGCCAGGGCGTACAGCTCGTCGAAGTAGTACTTGCGTACCACCAGCGCGTACAGCGGGCCGGCGGCGCGGCGCAGCGCGCTGGAAGGCACGATGCCCCAGCGGTATGTGACCGCCGCCGCCAGGATGCCGGCGCCGGCTATGGCGGTTGAGAGGAGCGCCAGCCCAACGCTGAACGGGACGGCCGCCACCCCCTCGAAGTGCAGGAACCTGTGCATGGGGTTCCCCAGCATAGGTGCCCCGACCAGCCCCACCACAGCGGAGAAGCCGGCCAGGACCCACAGGGGCAGGGTCATGACGGGTGGGCTTTCGTGGGGGTGGGCGTCGTGGCTCCTCAATGTTCCGGTGAACGTGTAGAAGATGACGCGGAACATGTAGAACGCGGTCAATAGCGAGGTCAGGGCGGCCATCACGAACAGGCCGGTGTTGTGGTGGAACGCCTCCAGCAAGATCTCGTCCTTGCTCCAGAAGCCCGCAAGCGGGGGCACGCCCGCCAGCGCCAGCGCGCCGATGAGGAACGTCCAGTACGTGGAGGGCATCGTGCGGGCCAGCCCGCCCATCGCCTTGATATCGTTCGTACCCATGGCGTGGATGACGCTGCCGGCGCCCAGGAACAGCAGGGCCTTGAAGAAGGCGTGCGTCATCAGGTGGAACATCCCGGCGGTGTAGCCGAGCATCCCCAGGCCCAGCATCATCAGGCCGAGCTGGCTGATGGTCGAGTAGGCCAGCACGCGCTTGATGTCGTCCTGGACCACCGCGATCGTGGCGGCCATCAACGCGGTGATCCCGCCCACGTAGGCCACCGCCTGCAGCGCGGCGCCGCCGTGGAGCGCTCCCGCCGCCGGCCAGTCGAGGAACAACGTGAACGTGCGCGCCACCAGGTACACGCCGGCGGCGACCATCGTGGCCGCGTGTATCAGGGCCGAGACCGGCGTGGGGCCTTCCATCGCGTCTGGGAGCCAGGTGTGGAGCGGCACCTGAGCCGACTTGCCCACGGCCCCGCCGAAGATCAGCACGGCCGCCAGCGTCAGCAAGGGGAGGCCGCCGATCGTCGCTCCGGCGAGCGCGCCCTCGCGCACGCGCGCGAAGATCTCCTCGAACCGGAACGACCCAAGCGTCAGGAACACGAGCAGGATTCCCAGGAACATGAAGAAGTCGCCCACGCGCGTGGTGAGGAAGGCCTTGAGCGACGCGCGTGCGGCCGAGGGCCGCTCGAAGTAGAAGCCGATCAGCAGGTACGAGCACAGCCCCACCAGCTCCCAGCCGGCGTACAGAAAGAGCAGGTTGTCGGCCAGCACCAGCAGGAGCATCGAGGCCGCGAACAACGAGAGATAGGCGAAGAACCGCGGGAAGCGCGGGTCGCCGTGCATGTAGCCGATCGAGTAGATGAAGATCATCGAGCCGACGACCGTGACCACGAGCAGCATGATCGTGGTGAGGTGGTCCACGCGGAACCCCAGCTCCAGGGGATTGCCGCCCAGCATCATCCAGCGGACGGTCATCTCCGCCGGGGGAGCGCCGAACGCCATCTCGACGAAGATGCCGATCGAGAGCAGCGCCGAAAGCCCGATGCCGGCGACCGCCACGTGGCTTCCTTCCCCGGGCAGGCGCCGCCCGAGGGCGGTGATCAGCCCGAACGCGACCAGGGGAAACAGCGGGATGAGCCAGGCCAGATCGCGCATCGCTACCACTTCAGCACATCGATCCGGTCGACGTAGACCGTCTCAAGGTTACGGTAGGCCGTAATGACCAGCGCCAGGCCGACGCCGACCTCGCAGGCCGCCAGCGTGATCACGACCAGCGCGAACACCTGCCCGTCAAGCGCCGCGGGCGCCACGTACTTGTTGAACGCGATCAGGTTGATGTTGGCGGCGTTCAGCATCAGCTCGATGCCCATCAGGATCGCCACCGCGTTCCGCCGCGTCAGCACTCCGTAGAGGCCCAAACAGAAGAGCAGGGCGCCAACCACAAGGAAGTGCGTCAGTCCGACCGCCACGCCGCCTCGGCCTCCCCGCGCTACCGCTCGCGCCGCGCGATTATGATGGCGCCGACGAGCGAGATCAGCAGCACCAGGCTCGTGACCTCGAAGACCAGCACCATGCTCGAGAGAAAAGTCACGCCGATCTGGCCGGCGGTGTGCTCGGGCAGCGTTCCGGGGCCCTGGGGCCAGGGTGTGCGGAGGAACACCCAGATCAGAAGCGTCGCGAGCACGGCGCTTACGAGCGCGCCGACTGGCACCTGCTCGTTGACCTGGCGGACGCGCACACCGGTGCCGCCCTCGGTGAGCATGATGACGAAGAGGATCAGCACCGTGATCGCGCCGGCGTAGATCAGCACCTGGATGCCGGCGACGAACTCCGCCCGCAGCAGGACGTACAGCCCCGTGATACCCAGGAACGTCGGAACCAGAGACAGGGCGCTGCGCACGATGTTCTTGGAGGTCACCACAACGACCGCGGGCACCAGCGTGACCGCGGACAGGATGATGAACGCCATCAGAGTACCCATGGTCTAGAACGTGATCCTGTATCCCGAGATCAGGATCCAGATGAGACCGGCGGGCAGCAGGATCTTCCAGCTCAGATTAAGGAGCTGGTCCAGCCGGAAGCGCGGGTATGTCCAACGCACCCACATCATGAAGAACACCACCAGGTACATCTTCAGGAAGAACCACAGGATGGGCGGCAGCAGCGGCCCCTTCCATCCGCCCAGGAAGAGCGTCGTGATCATGGCGGCCATGGCGAACATCTCGGCGTACTCGCCCAGCATGAACAGGGAGAAGCGCATGCCCGTGTACTCCGAGTGGTAGCCAGCGACCAGCTCGCTCTCGGCCTCGGGCAGGTCGAACGGGATGCGGTTGACCTCGGCCGTGGCCGCGACCAGGAAGATCACGAACGCGGGAAACTGCCGGAAGATGAACGACCCCATCCAGCCGTCCTGCGCCCGGACGATGCCCACGGTGGAGAGCGTCCCGGCCTCCATGGCCACGGCCACGAGCGCGATCCCCAGGGGGAGCTCGTAGCTTATCATCTGCGAGGCGCTGCGCAGCGCTCCGAGCAGGGAGTACTTGTTGTTGGACGCCCACCCGCCCGCCAGGATACCGATCACGGTCATCGAGGCCATCGCCGCGAAGAACAGGATGCCTATGTTGAGGTCGCGCACGACCAGTACCTTGCCCCAGAGCGTCCCGAACGGAATGACCAGCCAGCCCATCAGCCCGGCGGTCGTCACGATCAGGGGGGCGGTGTTGAAGACAAGCACGTCCGCGGCGCGCGGGGTTATGTGCTCCTTTTGCAGCAGCTTGATGGTATCCGCGAGGGTCTGCAGCACGCCCTGCGGTCCAACGTGCTTGGGGCCCAGACGGGACTGTATCCACCCGCCCACCTTGCGCTCGAGCAGCACGCCAAACATCGCCGCCACGATGGCGAGGAACGTGAACATCCCCACCGCGGCCAGGAAGGCCTTGGCGATCTCGACCCACCAGTTCACGACAGGAACCCCGGATGCGCGGGGCGGAGCGGGCGTCTCAGATCCACTCGAGGGCACCCTTCCGCCAGGCGTAGGCCAGCGCGACCAGAAGGACGACAAGGAAGATCAGCATCTCGAAGAAGGCGAACCTGCCCAGTTGCCTGAACACGATCGCCCACGGGTAGAGGTAGATCACCTCTACGGCGAAGATCACGAAGACCAGCCCAAACAGGTAGTAGCGGATGTTGAACTGCGCCCATGCCTGGCCGAAGGGCACGATGCCGGACTCGTACGTTGTGCGCTTCTGGGGATACGGCGCCCTGGGGGAGAGCACCCAGACCAGGGCCAGCGACAGGCCGGCCAGGGATAGGCCGGTGATCGCGAAGGCGGCGACGTAAAGCCAGTCTACAAGCAGCATGCCATCAAGCCCACGCTAGAGTATCGGCTAACCCGCGGGGTGTCAAGAATCCGGCGACGACACATTTCACCGTGGCAGATCCGCGGGCGCCACCGGGGCGAAGCGCGCCGAGAAGTGGCGAAGCACCGGGGGCTCATGGACGATCCGCAGGCCGCCTATCGTGGCGCTGCGGGCAAGTGTCAGGCGGGCGGTCTCGACCACGACCGCCATGTGCGCGTCGGTATAGACGCGCCGCGGTACAGCCAGCCGGACCATCTCCAGGCGAGGCAGGCGCTCCTGTCCGGTTCGCGGATCGCGGCCGGCCATGACGCCGCCTACCTCGACCCCGCGCACGCCGCCGTCGGCGTAGAGCTCGCAGGCCAGGGACTGCGCCGGGTAAGCCGCCGGGGGAACGTGCGGCAGGAACCGCCGCGCGTCAAGGAACACCGCGTGTCCGCCTGTCGGCTCGACCAGGGGAACCGAGGCCGCGCGCATGCCCTCCGCCAGCCTCGCCACCTGCCCTATGCGCCATTCCAGGTACTGCTGATCCACCACCTCGCGCAGGCCCACCGCGATGGCCTCCAGGTCGCGGCCCGCCATGCCGCCGTAGGTCAGGAAGCCCTCAAACAGGATCGCCCACGGCACCGCCTTCTCGTAGAGCGCCGCGTCGCGAAACGCCACGAACCCGCCGATGTTGGCAAGCCCATCCTTCTTGGCGCTGAAGGTGCAGCCGTCGGCCAGATCGCACATCTCGCGCGCGATCGAGGCCACGGTCCGCTCGGCGTATCCCGGCTCCCGCTGCTGGATGAAGTAGGCGTTCTCGGCGAACCGGCAGGCGTCCAGGAAGAACGGCATCCCCCAGCGGTCGGCCAGGGCGCGCACCGCCCTCAGGTTCGCCATGGAGACGGGCTGTCCGCCACCCGAGTTGCAGGTCACGGTCACGAGCACGAGCGGCACCGCGTCCCGCCCGACCCTCTTGATGTGCTCGTCCGCGCGCGCCACATCCAGGTTGCCCTTGAACGGGGACCGATCCTGGGTGTCGTAGATCTCCTCAACGGCGAAGTCGAGCGCCTCCGCCCCCCGGTGCTCAACGTGAGCGCGCGTGGTGTCGAAGTGCACGTTGCCGATCACCTGCTGGCCGGGGGCCACGAGCGCGGAGAACAAGACATGCTCGGCTCCCCTGCCCTGGTGCGTGGGTACGAGGTACGGGAACCCCATCACCTCGGACACGGATCCCGCCAGGTGCTCGAAGCTGCGGCTTCCGGCGTAGGACTCGTCACCGGCCATCATGGCCGCCCACTGCCGGTCGCTCATGGCCCCGGTCCCGCTGTCGGTGAGCAGGTCTATGTAGACGTCCCCTGACCTGATCATGAAGAGGTTGTAGTGGGCGGCCTCCAGCGCGCGCAGGCGCTGCTCGCGGCTCAGCCGGCGGATCCCTTCCACTGCCTTTATCCGAAACGGCTCGGCGGGCGGGAGGATATCAGGCATGGCGGCGGACCAGCCGAGCCGGCGGGGTACCGGTCATCCCCATGACCCGCAGGACGGCGCTCGCAAGGCGCAGCGGATCGTGGCGCAGCAACTCCTCCTCGCTCATCAACGGGAATCCGACCGGTATCAAGCCCATCGCCTCCAGTTCGTATTGGGTTGGCTCCACGGGCACGCTGCCCTCGGCGGCGTAGCGCTCGAGCAGGACCTGGTTCTGCGGGGGCTGGGTGTTGACGATCACGTGGGTGAACAGGGCAGGGGTGGTGTGGGCGAAGATCGCGCGCACGTGATCGGCGGCGGAATACCCGTCCGTCTCGCCCGGCTGGGTCATGACGTTGCAGATGTAGACGCGCTGCGCGTGAGACTCCAGCAGCGCCTCGACCATCCCGCGCACAAGCAGGTTGGGGATGACGCTGGTGTAGAGGCTGCCCGGCCCGAGCAGGATGAGGTCGGCCTCGGCGACGGCCTCGAGTACCTCCGGGAGGGGGAAGACGTCGGCGGGGCGCAGGGAGACGCGACGGATGCGGCCGCGCGCCGCTGTGATCTCGGACTCGCCCTCGATCGTGCGGCCGTCGGCGAGCGAGGCGGCCAGGACCACGTTGTGTCCGGTGGTGGGCAGCACGCGCCCCCGGATCTTGAGAACCTTGCTGGTCTCCTTCACGGCCAGCTCGAGGTCACCCGTCACGCCGGTGAGGCTGGCGATGAACAGGTTGCCGAAGGCGTGGCCGTCGAGATCTCCTCCCTGGAACCGGTACTCGAACAGGCGCGTCATCAGCGGCTCGACCTCGGCCAGCGCCACCAGGCAGTTGCGGATGTCGCCGGGCGGCAGTATGCCCAGCTCGCGGCGCAGCCGGCCCGAGGATCCACCGTCGTCGAACACCGTCACCACGGCGGAGATGTTGGAGGTGTAGTGCTTGATTCCGCGCAGGAGCGTGGCCAGCCCGGTGCCGCCGCCCAGCGCCACGACATTGAGCCCGCGCCGCCGCCGGCGGTGCTCGCGCAGGGCCTCGACCAGGGTGGGGCTGCCGGTGGGGAAGAGGACGCGGTCAATCGAGCGCAGCGTGCCGCGCAGGCCCAACACGGTTATCAGCACACCCAGCAGCGCCACGACTGCTCCAAGCGCCGCCGGGGAGATGCTCCCGCGGCTGACCCGATCGAGCAGGACGGCGAGCGCGAAGACCGCGTAGTCGAACTCGGCCAGGAACTTGATGTTGACGACGAGCGAGATGCCCGCGCCGAAGGCCAGGATCCCTGCGCCGATGACCAGCCCCCACCGCTTGATGCCCAGTCCCGGCGCCAGCCAGCGCCGCCAGCGCTGCCACTGGCCGCGCGGCAGCGCGCTCACTGCTGCTCCCCGGCTCCCCGGTCGTCCTTGCGGAGATCGCGGTGCCTGACGCGAACGCGGTAGCCGCCGCGGCGGAGATGCCGCGCCAGTTCCTCTCCCAGGACAACGGAGCGATGGCGGCCGCCGGTGCATCCGAGGCCTATGGTCAGGTGGGTCTTGCCCTCGGCGACGAACTGCGGCAGCAGGTAGTCGCCGAACTCGTTCAGCCGGGCCATGAAGTCGCGGGTCTGCGCCTGGCACATCACGAACCTGCGGACGCGCGCGTGCGTTCCGGGCAGGGGACGCAGCGCCGGCCGGTAGTGCGGGTTGGGCAGGAACCGCACGTCCAGGACGAGATCGGCGTCAATCGGGATGCCGTACTTGTAGCCGAAGGTGACCACGCTGACCTCGAGGGGGCGCCGGGGGGCGCGGGCGCGCCTGTAGGCGCCGGCGATCTCGTCGCGCAGCTCTCTCCCTGTCAGGGCGGAGGTGTCAATGACCCGATGCGCCCGTCCCTTCACGGCTTCCAGGCGGCGGCGCTCGGCGCGGATGCCGGAGAGCACGCGCCCTGTCTGGGCCAGGGGGTGCTTGCGGCGCGTCTCCTTGAACCGGCGCACCAGCGCGTCGTCGGCGGCGTCCAGGAAGAGGATGTCTGCGCGCAGGCCCAGGCGGGCGATCTGGTGCAGGGCCGAGAACAGGTCGTCAAAGAACTCGCCGCCCCGGATGTCGATGACGACCGCCACCCGCCGGACCCTCTCCTCGGAGTGCAGGCACAGGTCCGCGAACTTGGGCAGCAGCGCGGGCGGGAGGTTGTCCACGCAGAAGAACCCGAGGTCCTCGAAGACCTTCATGGCCGTGGACTTCCCGGCGCCCGAGAGGCCAGTAATGATGACGAACTGAACGCCGCCGCGCCTGCGAGATACGGCGCGGGGCCGGCCGGCGGGCGCCTCGGACCGGCTAGCGGCCGGCGAGGTGGCTGAGGAAGGTGCTGATGATCGCAATTAGCAGCGCCCCCAGGAACGCGGCCCAGAACGAGTCTATCTGCATCGGCGTGACCGCGGCGACCAGATACAGCATGAGCGCGTTCACCACCAGCGTGAACAGCCCCAGCGTCAGGATGTTCAGCGGCAGCGTCAGCACCAGGAGAATCCACCGGATCGAGGCGTTCACCAGCCCGAGTACCAGGGCCGCGATGAGGATGCTCTCGGCATTAGGCAGATGAATACCGGTTACGATCCGCGTCGTCACGTAGATGGCGATGGCGTTGAAGACCCAGCGCAGAAGGAACCCGCCCAGCATGTGACCCTCCCGGCCCGCCCGCGTCCCGGCGGGCGCACCCCGTGGTGTACTACTACAGCAGCCCCCGCAGGACCTCCGGCACCTGGAAGGGGAGCTCTACCATGGCGACCCCGGCGGCCTGCAGCGCCTCGATCTTGGCCTGCGCTCCCCCCTCGCTCCCGGAGATCACCGCGCCCGCGTGGCCCATGCGCTTGCCGGGCGGCGCGGTCCGGCCGGCGACGTATCCCACGACGGGCTTGCGCACGGAGGTCTTGATGAAGCGGGCGGCCTCTTCCTCGGCGGCCCCGCCGATCTCGCCCACAAGGACGATCGCCTGGGTCTGTGGGTCTTCCGAGAAGAGCGCCACCGCCTCCTGGAACGTCAGGCCCACGACCGGATCGCCGCCCAGGCCCAGGGCGGTGCTCTGTCCCAGGCCGGCGCGCGTCAGGCCGGCCACGATCTCGTATGTGAGCGTGCCGCTGCGCGAGACCAGCCCCACGCCCCCGGGCGCGAACAGATGGTTGGGCATGATGCCGATCTTGCACCGCCCGGGAGAGACCACGCCCGGGCCGTTCGGCCCGACGATGCGCACGCCGGCGGCGCGCGCCGCGTCCACCATCTCGATCGAGTCGTGGATGGGGACGTGCTCGGTGATGATCACTACCGGATCCAGCCGGGATGCGATCGCCTCCATCGCCGCGTCCAGGGCCGCGCGCGCGGGCACGAAGATGCACGAGGCGCCAGCGCCGGTCTTGGCCACGGCCTCGGCAACCGTGTCGAACACCGGAACGCCGGCCACGACCTGGCCGCCCTTTCCCGGGGTCGAGCCGGCCACCACCTGGGTGCCGAACTCCAACATCCGGCGCGTGTGGAACTCGCCCTGAAAGCCGGTGATGCCCTGAACCAGGACGCGGGTGTGCTCGTTGATGAGAATGGCCATCGGCTCCTCCGTGCTCCTCCTGGACTACGGCCTCTGCAGCGCTTCGTGCACCGGCGCGCCCTGCCAGTCACCCGGTATCGGAACGCCCAACGCCTCCAGCACGGTCGCGGCCGTGTCGAACACCACGACGCGCCGCTCGACCACCACCCCGCGCCGGGCCGCGCCGCCGAACGCCATCCAGGGGATCGTCATGTCCTCGGGTCGGTTCGTGCCGTGCGCGATGCCCGATCCGCCGTGGTCCGCGGTGACGATCAGCAGGGCCCTGGCCGCCACCCCGGCATCGTCGAGGGCACGCAGCAGGCGCTCGATCAGATCTGGAGTCGCGGCGATCACACGCAGGTACTCCTCGCTCATCCAGCCATGCCGGTGACCGGTATCGTCTGGGTCCGTGACGTGCACGAAGAGCAGGGCAGGCCGCTGCTCGAGGAAGAGGCGTGAGGCGCTCTCCACCACGTCGGCCTGGCGCAGACGTGGGTAGAGCAGGTGCTGGGCGCTGGCGACCACTCCCGGCGGCACGAAGAACATCATCTTGGGCTTCGTGACAAGGGCCGCGGCTCGGCCTCCTGCGCGTGTGACCTCCGTGAAGATGGTGGCGCGCGCGAAGTAGGGCTCACCGGCCCGCCAGTCGTTGAAGGTCACCCTGTGAACTGCCGGGCCCACTCCCGAGAGCATCGAGGCGTGCGCGGGCAGGGTCGAGCTCGGAAGGGTGGTCTGCGCGGTCCAGGTCACGGCCCCGCGACCTGCCAGGGCCAGGGGTACTGCGGCCCTGACGGCGTCGGCGCGTGCGCCGTCGAGGCTGAGCAGGATGACGTGACGCGCAGGCGGGCCCGACGGTGCGATCTGCGCGGCGAGGGGCTGCCCGAACAAGAGCAGGGCGGCCTGCGCCGCCAGGGCGAGCCCGACCAGCAGCGCGGCGCAGGCAAGCGCGCGCCGTGCCAGCGCGCGTCCGGGAGCACCAAGACCCAAAGGCGAGAACACGCGGCGGCTCACCCGGTCACCGCGCCCCGGCGGCCAGGCGCACGGCTTCCCGGGCGGCGGACTCCGGATCGGTGAGCGCCTGGATCCCTGCGGCCCGCAGGATCGTCCGGCCTTCTTCCTCGTTGGTTCCGGTCAGTCGCACCACCATCGGCACCGGAGGCGGCGCCGCGGCGATCGCGCGGGCGATGTCGTCGCAGCGGGTGATCCCGCCGAAGATGTTGACGAACAGCGCGCGCACGCCGCTCTTGCGCAGCACGATCTGCATCGCCTGTGCCATGTTCTCGCTGGTCGCCCCGCCGCCCACGTCCAGGAAGTTGGCCGGGCGGCCGCCGAAGTGCGCGATCGCATCGAGCGTGGACATCACGAGGCCGGCCCCGTTGCCGATGATCGCCACGTCGCCGTCGAGCTCGACGTAGGCCAGGTCCTGGCTCTTCGCCAGCGCCTCCAGATCGGTCAACTCCTCGCTGCGCGGCAGCCCCGGGTGGCGGAATGCGGCGTTGTCGTCAATGACCAGCTTGGCGTCTACGGCCAGCAGCGAGCCGCCCACCACCCCCAGCGGGTTGATCTCGGCCAGCTCGGCGTCCATCTCACGGCACAGGCGCCAGAGCGCGTGCGCGATCGCGGCGAACTCCAGCAAGCACCGGCCCTCCAGGCCCAGCTTCCGGCCCATCTCGCGCGCGTTGTAGGGATAGAACCCCCCGAAAGGATCAACGTGGTGCTTGACGATCTTCTCTGGGGAGGCCCGGGCGACTTCCTCGATGTCAATGCCCCCGGCCGCCGAGGCGATCGCCACCAACCGCCGAGCCGCGCGGTCCACGGTGAACGCCAGGTAGTACTCGGCGGTGATCTCCGCGGCCTCCACGACGAGCAGGCGGCGAACGGTCTCGCCCTTGATCGTCATCCCCAGGATCGCGGCCGCCTTCTCGCGCGCCTCGGGGAGAGTCGCGGCCATCTTGATCCCGCCCGCCTTCCCCCGGCCGCCGACTAGGACCTGCGCCTTGAGAACGATCGGGTAGGGGATCCCGAGCCCGTCGAGCTGCTCGGGCCGCTCGATGACAACGCCTGGGCGCACCGGGATCTCGTATCGGGCGAAGATCTCTCTGGCCTGGTACTCGTGGAGTTTCATGTGGCGCTCCGGGACCTGACCTCTTCCTGGCAGCCAGCATGGTAGCACGGATGGCGCGGCTCGCGCGAATGCTTTCTGGCCGAGGGCCTTGACTGGCCAAGGTGCGCGGCGTATCGTGGGAATTGATTAATCAAAAGAGTCCCAAGAGGAAGAGGACATGCAGAAGAGAAACCCAACAGCCACGATCCCGGCCTACCTCGCCCGGACCCAGCTCGGAGCGCTCCTCAAGCGGGTGGCTGAGCGGAAGGCGCGCTACGTCATCACCCGCAGGGGCCGCCCGACGGCCGTGCTCATCGGGACGACGGACTTCGACGACATGCTGGAGGAGCTCGACCCCGAGTTCCAGGAGACCCTGCGAGTGGCGGCAGCCGAGCACAAGGCCGGCGAGGCCATCAGCCTGAGGGAATACGTGCGGCGCACGCTGTCCCGACGGCGGAGTCGCTGAACGATGCCGTCCCGCTTCGTCGTCCGGCTCACCCCGAGCTTTCTGCGTGACCTCGAAGCGCTTCCCCCGGCCGTACGGGCGCGCGTCATCGAAGCGGTCCGGCCTCTTGAGACCATCCCATGCGGTCCTCCGCCCAGGATCAAGAAGCTCAAGGGCAAGGGGGTAGGTCAGTGGCGGCTTGAGATGTGGCCCTACCGGGTCAGGTACGACATCGCGGGGTCGGACGTCGTCCTCCATCGCGTCCGGCATCGGGCGGAGATCTACCGGCAGTAAGGAGGTTCGCGCATGCCGGGCAGCAAGAGAAGGACGCGCCTCGAGCGCGATTCCATGGGGAGCGTGGAGGTCCCGGCCCGGGCCTACTACGGCGCGGCTACCGCCCGAGCCATTGTGAACTTCCCGATCAGCGGCCTGCGCTTCCCGCGCGTGTTCGTGCGCGCGTTGGGCCTGATCAAGCGCGCCGCGGCCGAGGTCAACGCCGACCTGGGTCTGCTCGACCGCAGGCTCGCGAGGCCCATCATCCGCGCGGCCAAGGAGGTCGCCGACGGCGCGCTCGACGCCGAGTTCCCGCTCGACGTCTTCCAGACCGGATCGGGCACGTCCACGAACATGAACGCCAACGAGGTCATAGCCGCCCGCGCCGCCGAGCTGATGGGCGCCGCGCGCGGCGGCGGGGCCGTGCATCCCAACGATCACGTGAACCTCTGCCAGTCGAGCAACGACGTCATCCCCACCGCGCTGCACCTGGCGGCGCTCCTGTTGCTGCGCGAGGACCTGCGTCCGGCGCTCGACGAGCTGGAGGCGGCGCTGCGCAAGAAGGCGCGCCAGTTCCACGCGATCACAAAGACAGGACGCACGCACCTGATGGACGCCACGCCGGTGCGGTTGGGGCAGGAGTTCGCCGGATACGCCGACCAGGTCGCGTCCGCCGGGCGCAGGATCGGCTACGCCGAGGCCGAGCTGTGCGAGGTGGCGCTGGGCGGTACCGCCGTGGGATCGGGCATGAACGCGCATCCCGAGTTCGCGGCCCGGGTGTGCGCGCGCCTGGGTGAGATAACCGGCATCCCGCTGCGTGAAACCGCGGCGCACTTCCAGGCGCAGGCCTGCCTGGACGCGGTGGTCTTCTGCTCGGGAGCCGTCCGGACATACGCCACCGCGCTGGCCAAGATCGCCAACGACATTCGCTGGATGGGATCTGGGCCACACGCTGGTCTTGGCGAGCTGGTGCTTCCGGCGGTACAGCCCGGGTCCTCGATCATGCCGGGCAAGACAAACCCGGTCATCGCCGAGTCGGTCATCCAGGCCTGCGCCCAGGCCATCGGGGGTGACGCCGTGGTGGCCCAGGGCAACCAGTGGGGCAACTTCGAGCTCAACACGATGATGCCCGTGATGGCTCACAACCTGCTCGGGGCGATCGCCCTGCTGGGCGCGGCATCGCGCAACTTCGCCCGCCGGTGCGTGGGCGGGCTTCGGGCAACCGGTCGCGGACCCGAGCTGGTCGAGCAGGGCCCGATGCTGGCTGCGGCTCTCGCGCCAATCATCGGATACGACGCCGCGGCCAGGATCGCCGGCGAAGCCGCCCGGACCGGCCGCACAGTGCGCGAGGTTGCGCTGGCGTCGGGGCGGCTCGGCGTCGAGCAGTTGAATGAGATCCTGGACCATGATGCCATGACCAGACCCGGCCTGCCTGGCCCCCCCGGATCAGGAACACGCGGCCTGTTCGAGCGCATCTACGCCGCGGTGCGGCGCATACCGCCGGGGAGCGTCACCACATACGGCGAGATCGCCCGGATGGTCGGGCTGCGAAACGGTGGGCGCACCGTTGGCTGGGCGCTGGCATCGCTGCCCGACGGCGAAGCCGCGCCGTGGTGGCGCGTTGTGCGCGGCGACGGGACCCTCGCCAACCGCCAGTTCGCCGCGGCGCAGAGGCGGCGGCTGCGCCGTGAGGGCGTGCGGTTCGCACGCTCGGGCCGGATCGACCTGGCCCGGTACGGAGCCGGCTCAAACAGGAAGCGTGGGACTATCCGCGCCGCGCGGACCGCTCACCTGCGCCCAGGCAGGTGAGTCCCTCCGGCCGGCCAGCCAGGCCGCCAGGCCTGCTGCGGCGCACACCGACGCGCCGATGAGCACCGCGGCCCGCGCGCCCGCGGCCGAGGCCAGGGATCCCATGAGCAGGCCTCCCAGCGGCGCGGTGCCGAAGAACGCCAGTATGTAGATGCTCATCACGCGGCCGCGCAGCGCATCCGGCACGATTGCCTGGATCGTCGTGTTGGTGGAGGACAGGTAGGAGGTCATCGCGCCGCTCAACGCAACCATGAGCGCCAGCGACAGGGCGTAGGTCGAGCTTGACGCGAACGCGGCCAGGAGTACGACGAACGCGGCCTGCGTGCCCATGATGACGTTCCCCGGGCTCTGGGGCCTTGACGAGGCCAGCGCGAGCACCCCGATCGTGGCGCCCAGCCCGCTTGCGGTCATCAGCATCCCGAACCCTTGGGCGGGCACGCGCAGCACGTCGCGCGCGAAGACCGGCATCAGGACCGTGAACGACAGCCCGAACACGCCCGTGACAGCCAGAAGCCCCAGGAACCGGCGCACCGCCCGCTGCTGCCAGGCGAAGGCCACGCCCTCCCGGACCTCGCGCAGCACGCGCTGCCGCCGACCAGAGGGCGGCCGGGAGTTCACGCGGATCGTGGCAAGCGCGCCCAGCACGGCCATGTAGGTGATCGTGTTGATGGCGAAGCAGAACCCAGGACCGCTGCGCGGGCCCAGCTCGCCGATGATGAACCCGGCTATCGCGGGGCCGATGATCCGCGATCCGTTGAACATCGCCGAGTTCAGCGCTATGGCGTTCAGCAGGTCATCCCGCCCGACCAGGTGCGGGATCAGCGACTGCCGGGCAGGCATGTCTATCGCCGAGGCGATCCCCCCGATCGCGCCCAGCACGAGGATCTGCCAGACCGCTATCCGGCCCCCAAGCGTCAGGATCGCCAGGACCAGCGAGATCGCCATGAAGGTCCCCTGACTTGCAAGGAGCACGTGGCGCTTCTCGGACCGGTCGGCGATGACCCCTCCCACGAGCGCCAGGAGCATGGTGGGGATGGTGTTCACCATCATCACGGTCCCCAGCATCAGGGGCGATCCGGTTAGGTCGTAGACGAGCCAGGAAAGGGCCGTGGTCTGGCCCCAGGATCCTGTCAGGGAGACGAGGCCGCCCCACCAGAACAGCCGGTAGTTCGGGTGGCGCAGCGCCCTGAAGGTGGGCGCGGCCCCGATACCGGCGAGGGTCATTCTCCTCCGGCCTCGACGGGTTCGGCCCGCTGCCGCTGGGTATCGAGGAACGCCTCGATGTCGCGGCGGAAGAGGCGGTACATCTTCCCCAGCCTGACGGCTGGCAGCAGTCCCTCGCGAATGTACCTGTAGAGCGTGATCCTGTGGATCTGGAGGTACTCGGCCGCCTGCTCGACCGTCAGTATCTCCTGGTCCGATAGCGGCGCGCGGCTACGCACCCTAACAGCACCCCCTACGTCTTCGCGAACTCGAGCCACTGGGACGCCGCCTCGCGCGCGCGGTCGGCCCGGAGCCGGTAGAACTTGAGGTTGTCGCGCTCGACCACCCGCACCAGGTGCGCCGCGCGCAGCATCGCCATGTGATGGTGGACGGTCACGTGCGATACTCCCAGCGCCTTCGCCAGCTCCTGGAGGTACATCTCCCGGCCGGCCAGCAGCCGCAGGATGCGCAGCCGCGTCTCGTCGCCCAGGGCCTTGTAGAGGCGCAACAGCTCGGGCGGCGCGTTCCCCGCGGGCTCCATCTCGATCGGATAGATGAACACGCGGACGCCGTTGTAGGCGGTGATCAGGTTGTACGGCCGGAAGAAGTACGTGGGCGCGAGGACCACCCCTGTGATGGGAGCGCGGGGATCCAGAACGAACCCGCCGGTCGCCTGCTCCACCAGCTCGGCGCCGCTGGAAGCCGGCCCGCGGCGCTCGAGCGCGGCCGCGGCCGCCTCGAGCAGGGGCACGATCCGGGCCTCCTCGTGCGCGTAGACGCGGGCGTGGCCCTCGCGCAGCAGGCGCACCAATCGGGACTTCGCAGCCGAGGGTGGTATCGCCACAAGCCGGCGCAGCGACTCGATCTCGGCCTCCGAGTGCGTGACCGCGAGAAACGCCTCGATGGCGTCACCAGATCCTCCGATCGCGGCGCGCAGCAGCGGCAGCTCCTGCCGGTCCGGCAGGGCCCCGGCCAGCATCAGCTCGAGCAGCGCTTCGGCCGGCGTGGACTGGATGCGCTTGATGAAGGCGGGCACCGACAGCCCCGGCGTGTGCTCTAGCACGCCCACCAGGCCCAGGGTCGGCCCGAGCCTGGGGAAGAAGAGCGCGAGGTCGGCGAGCCGGTCGGCCCCCAGGGCGCGGCGCGCGCCCTCGACCCAGTCGGATGAGACCTCGAACCCCCAGCCCTCCTCGCTGCGCTCCAGCAGGTAGAGGCAGGCCAGGAAGTCGTAGGCAGGTGAAGGATCTATGCGCACGCGCAGACCCTGCGAGGGAGCGGTCAGGTCGACGACCTTCACCGTAACCCCCCAGTAGGTAGGTGGATATCTACACCCTAGTAGACCATATTCTACGACCCTGTGCAAGGAGGAAGGCGAGGTCTGTCGCGGCGGCGCTCTCTGCGCCCTACCCCATCCCCAGGCGCGGATCCAGCACGTCGCGCAGCCCTTCACCGATGAGGTTCACCGCCAGAACCAGCGCAACTATCGCGAGCCCCGGGAAGGTGGAGACCCACCAGGCGGTTAGCATCACCTCGCGACCATCGGCCACCATCGAACCCCATGCCGGCAGGCGCGGGGGCAGCCCCATGCCCAGGAACGACAGCGACGCTTCGAGCACGATGAAGTGCCCCATGCGAAGGGTGCCAAGCACCACGCTCGTGTGAATCATGTTGGGGAGGATGTGCCGGCCCAGGATCCGGCTGTTGGACGCGCCCAGCGCCCGGGCGGCGTCCACGTACTCGCGCGTGCCCTGGCTGAGGGTGTCGCCGCGCGCCACGCGGTAGAACTCCACCCAGCCCTTGAAGGCCAGCGCCATCACGAGATTCCAGAAGCCCGGTCCCAGCGCCGCCATGACGCCGATGGCGAAGATCAGGTGGGGGAATGCCATGAGCAGCTCGGCGAAGCGCGAGATGAGGCCGTCCGTGGGCCCGCGGAAGAACCCGGCGGCCAGGCCCAGCACCAGGCCCGGGATCAACGACATCACCGTTGCCGTCACCCCGACGAGCAGCGAGACCCTGCTGCCGTGTATGATGCGCGACCACACGTCACGGCCCAGGCCGTCGGTGCCGAGCAGGTGCGTTGGGGCGCCCTCTGGCATCCAGGAAGGTGGGGCCAGCCGGTTCTCCAGACGCGAAGCGCCCGGATCGAAGGGCGAAATGCCCGGCGCGAACGCCGCCATGAGCGCGATTGCGGCCACGACCACCGCCCCGGTGACGGCCGAGGGATGGCGCGCCAGCCGGGTCAGGGTGAGCCAGATGCCACGGCGCTTGGGCCTGCGGGGTGAGACCTCTGCGGCTACTGGCGCCATTCCTTCACGCCTGTGCCGCTACAGTGAGATACGCGGGTCCAGGTATATGTAGCAAAGGTCCACCGCCAGGTTCGCCAGCACGAATGTAAACGCGTAAAGCATGACCGCGCCCTGCACCACCGGGTAGTCGCGGCTGAAGATCGCGTCCACGACCATGCGGCCCATCCCCGGCCATCCGAATACCGTCTCGACGATCATGTTGCCGCCCAGCAACACCCCTATCTGCAACCCGACAACGGTCACGGTCGGGATGAGGGCGTTGCGCAGCGCGTGGCGCCACACCACGACGCGGCCGGCCAGGCCCTTGGACCGCGCGGTGGTCACGTACTGCTCGCGCATCACCTCCACCATGCTGGAACGCGTCACCCGGGCCACGATGGCCATCATGCTGGCGCCCAGGACAATGGCCGGAAGGGTGAGGTGCCTCGCAACGTCCCAAAACGCGGCCCAGTTGCGCGTGAGCACGCTGTCCAGCAAGAGGAACCCGGTCACGGGCACCAGGAGAACCTCGTGACTCACCCGGCCTGAGGTCGGAAACCAGCCGATCCTGACCGCGAAGAGGATTATGGCCATGATTCCCAGCCAGAAGGCGGGCATCGAGATGCCCAGGAACGCGCCGCCCATCGCCAGCCGGTCCAGCCACGAGCGCTGGTACACCGCCGAGAGAACGCCAATAGGCAGGGCAATCAACAGGGCGACGGCCGTGGCTGCCAGCGCCAGCTCGACGGTCGCCGGCAGGGCTTCGAGGAGCATGGTGAAGACCGGCCGGCGGCGCGCAAACGAGGTGCCGAAATCCCCACGGGCGGCGTCGGCCACGAAGCGCACCAGTTGCTCGCCCAACGGCCGGTCGAGGTGGAAGTCCCGACGGAGGCGGTCCAGGTCCTGCTGTGAGACCGCCCCCGTCTGTCCGAGCATGATGTCCACTGGATCGCCCGGGAGCAGCCGCATCACGATGAAGACGATCACCGCGACCCCGAGCATGATCGGGATCGTGTTCAGCATGCGGCGCGCCAGAACGAGTGTGCGCACCTCCGGTTACCGAACCGTGTAGCCCGCCTCCCTCAGCAGTGCCCGCGCCCGCGCCTGGTCGAAGGGGTACGGCTTCAGGCGCGGGTCGTAGCCGAACCCGCTGGGCAGGAACGCCGTCGCCAGTCGGGTGGCATAGCCCCTGTAGATGGCCTTGAGGATAGCGTCCCAGTTGACCGCGTGGTTGAGGGCCTGGCGGACCTTCACCTCGTTGAACGGCGGACGGGCGTTGTTCAGCTCGACACCCGAGGCGCGGGTCCCCTGGGTGGCCTTGACCTCGGTGCGGGGATCGCGCTCGATCTCGGTGATCAGGTCCACGGGCAGGTCCTCGATGATGTGCACCTCGCCGGCCTTGAGCGCGGCCACGCGCGTTGCCGGCTCAGGCATCATCCGAAACACAACGCCACGCAGCGGCGCCGGGCCCACCGGCGGCAGTTCGGGCGCGCCGCCGTAGTAGTTCTCGTAGCGCTCCAGCACGATCTGGGAATCCACGCGGCCGGCCAGGTACTTGAACGGCCCGGTCCCTACCGGCCTCTCGGCGAAGGCTCGGTCGCCGGCCGTCTGGATGTAGCGCTTGGGCACGATCTGGAAGTGCACCAGCGCCTGCAGGAAGGCCGGGAACGGGCTGGACAGGGTGAACCGCACGACGTTGTCGCCCACGCGCTCCACACGGTCGAGCGGGCCCAGCAGCGCGCGGCGGGGGCTGCTCACTCCTCCGACCCCACCGTCCTTGAGGATCCGCTCAAAGGTGAAGACCACGTCCTCGGCGGTGAGCGGATCGCCGTTGTGGAAGGTCACGCCCGAACGTACCGTGAACTCGTAGGTCGTGGGCGAGGGCTGGCGCATCGCCGAGGCCAGCTCGAGCACCACGCGGTCCTTCGTGGTCCGCGTGACCAGTGCGTCGAAGATGTTGCGCAGCACCGTCTCGGTCTTGCGGTCGCGAAACATCGCCGGATCGAAGGTGACGATCGCGTTCGTGTTCATCGCGACCACGGCGACCCCGCCGCGGCTGAGGCGCACGTCGTGCAGGTTGACGCGGCTGTCCATCGAGGCTTCCCAGTTCTCGACGACGGCGCTGGCCCCGTGGGTATCCTGACGGAAGTACCCGAAGATCCAGGGCGCCTCGCGAAACAGGATCTCCTGCACCTTCACGTATGCCTCGCGGCGCGCGGCGTTGTCCGCCCCTGTGGAGCCGACCACGAGCAGGCCGTCCACATCCTTGTTGGAGTAGAACGAGTAGTTGCCCCGCCCACGCGTCGTGAACTTGGGCTCGGCCAGGTCGAACGGCTCGAAGAACGCGCTCCCCCAGTCGGTCAGGTAGGCCAGGCGCTCGCCTGCCTGGATGCGGGCGATCATGCTGGTGCGCTCCCAGACGCGCACCTCCACCTGAGCGCCTATCGCGCGCAGGTTGTCGGCGATCGCCTCGGCCTCGGGCCTGCGGAACGCCTCGGTGTCGAGGGCGAAGGCGAGCACACGGTCCTGGGCGCCGGCAGGCGCCAGCAGACCTGCAACCACGGCAAGCAGCGTCACTGCGGTGAGCAGACGAGCGAACGCTTTCATCGTCTCTCCCTCCTCAAATCGAATACGCGCGGCGGATCGTGAAGCGATAGCGGTCGCCGCGGTAGTACGCGTCATCGTGCGTAATCGGCTCCCCGGACGCGGCAAGCACGGTCCGGGCACTGGCCACCACCGGCGTTCCCTCCTTGATCTGCAGAACGCGGGCGACCTCCTCCGAGGCAGGCGCGGCCTCGTAGGTCTGCACGACCTGGGCCGGCTCCAGCCCGGCAACGCGGCGCACGTGCTCCAGCACCAGCCCGAAGGTCACGCGGCCCTCGGCCTCCGCGGCCAGCAGGGCACGCGCCGTGGGTTCCCCGGTATCAGGGGGCAGGTGTATCCGGTAGAACGCCAGCGGCGCGCCGTCGGCCGTGCTGACCAGGTCCACCACGACCACCGTCTCACCCTGCGACAGCCCCAGGGCCTTGGCGGCCGCGGCCGGCGCCGGTGCGGTGGCGGTGCGAAGCAGCCTTGCCGCGGGCCTGTATCCGGCCGCGGAGACCGCGTCTGAGAAGCGCACCACGCGCGAGAGGTCCTGGTCTATCTTGGGGCGCGCCACGAAGGTCCCCTTGGCCGGCACGCGCTCCAGCAGGCCTGAGCCCACCAGGTCGTGGATCGTCTGCCGGACCGTCGTGCGGCTGACCCCATAGGCCTCGCAGATCTCACGCTCAGAGGGGATGCGCCCGCCCGGCAGAATCTCGCCCGACCGGATGGCGCGCGTGAGCGCGGCACCCAGCTGCCGGTGAAGTGGGATGGTGTGATGGCGCTGCAGCTTCATCGTCGCCCGGACTGGTTACTACCGGTAGTGACCACTATTACGCCCCGAGGGCCTGCGATTCCTTCTACTTGAGGTACCTTTCGAACCAGGCAACCAGCCTCCGCAGGCGCTCCAACCGCGGCCTGGGCCGGCCGCTCGAGCTCATCTGGTGGCTCTCGCCCTGGAACCGCAGGAACTGCGCCTCCTTCCCCATCTTGCGCAGCGCCGTGTAGAACTGCTCCGACTGCTCGACGGGGCACCGGTGATCGGCCTCGTTGGCGATGATCAGCACCGGGGTGGTGACGTTCTTCGCGTACATCAAGGGCGACATCCGCAGCAGCTTGCCGGGGTCGTCCCAGGGCGTCGCCCCCCACTCCAGCTCGCCCCACGTGGCGCCTATGTCGCTGGTGCCGTAGAAGCTGAACAGGTTGCTGACGCACACCTCGCTCGCGGCGCAGCGGAACCGCGGCGTGTGCCCGATCAGCCAGTTGGTCATGAAGCCGCCGTACGAGCCGCCGGTGACGGCCACGCGGCCCGGGTCAATGAACCCCGCCGCGATGGCGTGGTCGAGCCCGCAGAGGATGTCCTGGCTGTCCTTGCCGCCCCAGTCGTTCACGACCGCCCGCGTGAACGCCTCGCCGTAGCCCTGGCTGCCGCGCGGGTTCGTCCACACCACGACGTACCCCGCCGCCGCGAGCAGGGCCACGTAGTGATTGAAAGCGTAGCCGTAGGCCGCGTGCGGGCCTCCGTGAATCCGCAGTATCGCCGGGTACTTCCTGCCGGGATCGAAGCCTGGCGGGGTGAGCATCCAGCCCTCCATGGGCCAGCCGTCGGAGGCCGTGTAGGCGAAGTGCCGCCCCTCGCAGAGGTCGAGGCCGGAGATGAGCTCGTCGTTGAAGGCGGCGAGCCGACGGGGCGAGCCCGATTCCGAGAGCAGCCAGAGCTCGTCCAGCGCGGCCGGGCCGATGCGCTGGTAGACCACCTGCCCGGCCGCCGCGGTGAGATCGGCTATGACCTCATCGCCGCTGGTGAGCTTCTGGACTGCGCGATCCGCCAGCCCCACGCTGTAGAGATTCGTGCGGCCGGCATCGGTGGCGTAGAACAGCACCGCGCCGCCGTCATGCGTCCAGGCTATGGTCGGGAACATCGGGGCCAGGCGCACATCGCTGCCCACCGCGTTCCCCACCGATCGATCTAGCCCGGCCGTGAGGTTGACCGCCTCGCCGCCCGAAGACGGCACGACCCACACGCCGAAGTTCGTCGCGCTCTTGGCGTGGAAGTCGTGCCCAACGAATGCCACCCAGCGGCCGTCCGGCGAGGGCGCCGGCGAGACGGTCGGCCCGGTGCTGCGCGTGATCTGGCGCAGCGCGCGCGTCCGCGCATCCGCGGCCCAGAGATCGCGCACGAACGACAGGTCCGCCTCGGGTGTGCGGTTGGCGATGAACACCACCTCGCGCCCACCCGGCAGCCACGCCGGCGAATCGTGATCGTGGTCGCCCTCGGTCAGCCGGACCGGCTCCCCACCTGCGCGGGGGACGGTCCAGACGTGGGCGTACCCCTCGAGGAACCCCATCGCGTCGAACTTGTACTTCGGGCGGGTTATCTCCCGGACGATCATCTCTTCGTCGGCGTCCGCGGTCTCGACCTCGCCGGGATCTCCCCGCGAGACAAAGGCGAGCGCCTGCCCGTCAGGCGACCAAGCCGGCTGACTCACGCCGGCCTTGAAGAAGGTCAACTGCCGCGCTTCCCCGCCGTCGGAGGGCATGACCCACAGCTGCATCGCCGCGCGCCTGCGGCCGCGCCGCCTGCCGCCCCGGCTGGACAGGAACGCTATCCACTGGCCGTCCGGAGACCAGACAGGACTGGCGTCGCGCGCCTCGTCCCCGGTGAATGGGCGCGGCGCCCCGCCAGACGTGGGCACCATCCACAGATGGCTCCTGATCTCGTTGGCCTCGCAATCGAGGCGCGCCAGCGCAAAGACCACGCGGCCCCCGTCGGGCGAGAGCGCGGCCTGGTGGGGAAGGCGTATCTTCAAGAGATCCTCTATCTCGATCGGACGCCTGCTCATCGGTTCCTCCATGGCCGTGCGCAGGGAAACTGCGCAACGGGCGGGAATGTGCATGGGGAGTCTCTAAGGAGGTGACGGCCTGTGACCACATACCGGACGGCCAGGGGCACGCTCATCTTCCACTTCTCGCTGCTCGTCATCCTGACCATATTCGTAGGCCCCATGGTCATGGCGCAGCTGCCCAAGCTCTACGAGTCCCGTCTTCCCATGGCGATCTTCGCCGCGGCCTGGGTCTTCGCCCTGCTGTGGGCCTGGTACGTCTACCTCTCGACGCCGTTCGAGATCACCTGCAGGCCTGGAGAGCCCATCGTCTTCCGGGCGATGCTGCGGCGGACGGCGCTGGAGCCGAAGGACATCACTTCCATCACGACCGGGCCGTTCAGCCCGGTGATCCGGCTGGCGCACACCAGGGGAACGGTGAGCCTGCTGGGCCAGATGGACGGGTTCCACGAGTTCCTGGGACGGATCAAGACCGAGAACGGAGCCGTGGTCATACGGGGCCTCTAGGCCCCACCCTCCAGATCGAGCAGGTGGGCGACCTGGAAGCCAATCGACACGCCCACGCCCTCGCCTTCGCGGAATATCCCTTCCTCGAGGGGGCTCCGGCCGATGGCCTGCAGGAGTGTCCCTCCCACCTCGACCTCGTATTCCACCTGTGAACCCAGGTAGACGGCGCGGCGCACCGTGCCGCGCAAGGCTCCCTCGCGCGCCAGGTGCACGGTCTCGGGACGGACCACAACGCCCACGCGCGCGCCGGTTGCGATCGGGCGCGCCAGGGGCACCACGGCTTCCATCGCGGGCAGCGCCACGCGGCAGGCCCCATCCCGGGTCTCCAGGACCCGCCCCTCCAGCAGGTTGACCTTGCCGACGAACGCGGCCACGAAGGCGTTAGCCGGGCGCGCGTAGAGCTCCGCGGGCGAGGCGACCTGCTGCACGCGCCCACGGTCCAGCACCACGATGCGATCGGCCAGGGTCATCGCCTCAACCTGATCGTGCGTGACGTAGATCGCCGTGATCCCGACCTCGCGCTGAATGCGCCGCAACTCCACGCGCATCTGCTCGCGCAGCTTGGCGTCGAGGTTGGACAGGGGCTCGTCCAGGAGCAGCACACGGGGCCGGGTGACCACGGCCCGTGCCACGGCGACCCGCTGCTGCTGCCCGCCGCTGAGCTGATCGGGGGAGCGCCTGGAGAGGCCTTCGAGCCCGACCAGCGCCAGGGCGTCGGTGACGCGCTGGCGCGTCTCGGCTTCATCCGTCCCGCGCACCCGGAGCCCGAACGCCACGTTCTCGAAGACGTCCAGGTGCGGAAAGAGCGCGTAGGACTGGAAGACCATGGCGGTCCCGCGCGCGTCGGGCGGCAGGTGCGTCACGCGCTGCCCCCCAAGTTCTATCTCACCGGCGGTCGGCGTCTCGAAGCCGGCGATCACGCGCAGCAGCGTGGTCTTGCCACAGCCGCTCGGGCCCAGCAGCGACACGAACTCCCCGGCCTCCACCGCGAGGGACACGTCGTCCACCGCAGTCACCGGCGCGCCGGTGGGGTCGGCGAATACCTTGGTCACGCGCTCCACGCGCAGGGATATCTCGCCCGCGGATGGTGGGGTCTCATGCGCCAACATCAGAGAAACCTCCCCTGCACCGGGCTGTATCCACGCCGGAGCAGCAGCCCGATGATCCCGATGGCCACGATCACCAGCGCCAGCAGAACCAGACTGTAGGCGGCGGCGGCGTTGTACCGGCCCGACCCCACCTCGCTTAGGATCTGCACGGTCATCAGGTTCCAGTTAGCCGATACCAGGAATACCGCGGCGCTGATCGCGGTCATCGCCCGCACGAACGCAAAGACCAGGGCCGAGAAGAACGCCGGCCGTACGAGCGGCAGCGTGACGCGTCGGAAGGTCACCACGCTGGATGCCCCCAGGTTCTGCGCCGCCTCCTCGATCGAAGGGTCTATCTGCCGGAGGACGGCGATGCCCGCCTGAATCCCCACGGGCACATAACGGAAAACGAAGCAGGCCACCAGGATCGCCATGGTGCCGGTCAACAGCAGCGGCCGCTGGTTGAACGCCAGGATGTAGCCGATGCCAACCACGGTGCCCGGTAGCGCGAAGTTGAGCAGCGACGTCAGCTCGAGCCCGCCCCGCCCGGGGAACTTCCGGCGCACGACCAGGAACGCTATGGTCATGCCCAGCAGGCCGGAGATCGGGGTGGCGGTGACCGCTATGGCCAGCGTGTCCCTTATCGTCTCGCGCCCCACGACGAGCACGTACCGCAGCGCCTCAAGCGACGGCGTGTTGTCCACGCCCCAGGTGCGCGCGAGCGCGCCGGCCACGATGACCCCGTAGAACATGACAACGACCCCGGCGGTGGCCGCGGTGACGCCGAACAGCAGCCACGTAGCCGTCGGGCTCGTGGCCTTGAGCGACGACCGGCCAGGCTTGCCCGTCACGGTCACGTAGCGCCGTCTCCCCACGATGAGCCGGTAGAGAACGAATGCGCCGACCGACGGGGCGAGCAGCAGCACCGACAGCGCCGCGCCCGCCTGCAGGTTGAACATGCCTGTGATCTGCAGGTAGGCCTGCACCGACAGCACCGGGAACGCGCTCCCGGCCAGCAGCAGGGGGTTCCCGAAGTCGGCCAGCGATTCGATAAACACCACCAGGAACGCGCTCGTGATTCCGGGGACCGCCAGGGGCAGGAGCACACGGCGAAAGACCGTCCAGCGCCGCGCCCCCAGGTTGAGCGCGGCGTCCTCCAGGGTTGGGTCAATCCCCTCCAGCACCCCGCGGAGCACCAGGTAGGCCACGGGCGCAAAGGTCATCACCTGCGCCAGCAGCAGCCCCTTGAAGCCGTAGATGTTGAAGTCCCTCAGGCCCAGCAGCCCCGAGGTCACGATCCCGCCCCGGCCGAACAACAGGATGATCGCGATTGACGAAACGAACGGCGGCGAGACGATCGGCAGGATCGCCAGCAGATGGAACAGTCGTTTGAGCGGGACGGCCGTGCGGACCAGCGTGTAGGCGTAGGCGAACCCGAGCGCCACGCTGACCGCCGCGGTCAACCCGCCTACCATCAGGCTGTTGACCACGGCCCGCTGCACGTACCACGACCGCAACTGGTCGCGGTACGCGTCCAGTGACAGCACTCCGCCCGGTGTGAGACTGACAACCAGGACACGGATGAGCGGCCAGATGATGAAGATCAGCAGCGCGGCCTGGATCAGCGCGGCCGCCAGCAGTATGACCGGATCGGCGAGCAGCCGACGCAGGCCTCCCCTGCCCTGGGGGAGACCCGCGTCGGCAACCCCAGCGCTGCACATGCCCTAGCGGCCGCCCAGCACCTCGTTGAGCCAGCGGTTCACCAGGCGCACGCGGTTCTTGCCCGCGAAGTCCACGTCGTATTTGATGAGCGGGACCAGGCGCAGCGCGGGCAGGCCGGGCTGCCGCTTTGCCTTCTCGCTCACCGGGAAGAAGAAGGTCTCGTGCTCGGCCAGACTGTTCTGCCCTTCGGGAGAGATCATCCAGTCCACGAGCCGCCGGGCCTCGGCCTCGCGCCGCGTTCCCTTGACGATCGAGATCGCCGGCGCCTCAAAACCCACGCCCTCCTTGGGGAAGACCGTAAGCAAGGGGTACCCGCGGAAGTAGAGCTGGTAGAGCGCGGGTGTGAACTGGATGCCTATGGCCACCTCGCCGAACGCCACCGCGCGCGAAGGTGCTGTCCCGCTGGTGGTGTAGGTCTGGATGTTGGGATGGAGCTGCCGCATGTACGCAAACGCCTTGTCCTCGCCCATGATCTGCACCAGAGAGACCACCATGTTGTAGGCGGTTCCCGAGGTCTGCGGGCTCGGCATCTGGATCAACCCTCGGAGCTGGGGGCTGAGCAGGTCCTGCCAGGAGAGCGGCCGCTTGATTCTACGGTCGTCCAGCACCTTGGTGTTCAGACCAAACCCCAGCGGGTTCATGTAGAAGCTCACCCAGTAGTTCTCCGGGTCGCGGAACCGGGCGTCGAGCGCCGCGGCACCCGGTGAGGCGTAGGGCTGGGTGAGCCCGCGGATCTTGGCGTCCACGTGGTTCTCGCTCGGCGCGCCGAACCAGACGTCCGCCTGGGGATTGCCGCGCTCGGCCTCCAGCCGCGCCAAGGCCGGACCGGTCGAAAGGAAGGTTATCCGCGCCTCGATACCGGTGGCCCGGCTGAACGCGCCCAGGATCTTGCGGGCGTTCTCCTCGTCCACGCTGGAATACACGGTCAGTGACGGCGCCTGCGCCCTCGCTGGGGATGCCGGGAGCAGCAGGACAACCAAGAGCAGGAATGCAAGCAATCGCGACATCGAGAGCTTCCTCCTTGAGATTGGATCACGTCAGAAGTTCTATCCGGGGCCCGGGACCCCTCCAGGGTGGCCCCAGGCACCTTACCGCCAGGAACCCTTCGGGCGGCGGCGAACAGGTGCTCGTCATGACCGAAGATGAGCGTGCCCGCGTGCGGGGCGATGAGACGGCGCTTGAGCGCGTGAGGGCGCACCTCGCCGCGGGCATCGCGGTCAGGCAGGAGTGCCTGTTGCTTGAGGCCGAGAAGATCGCCGCCGCGGCTTGCCTGGTCATCGAGTCCGTCACCTGCGGCGGGAGGGTATTCCTGCTGGGCAACGGCGGATCGGCCGCCGACGCCCAGCACCTCGCGGCCGAGTACGTGGGAAGGTTCTCCCGCCCAAGGGCGCCGATCCCGGCGGTCGCCCTCACGACGGATACCTCGGTGCTCACCTCGATCGCCAACGACTTCGGATACGCCCAGGTCTTCGCGCGCCAGGTCGAGGCGCTGGTCCGCCCGGGCGACGTGGTGATGGCGATCTCCACGAGCGGCGAATCCGCGAGCGCGGTTGAGGGGGCCCAGGCAGCCCGGCGCAGGGGTGCCGCGGTCATCGCAATGACCGGCCGGGACGGCGGCGGGCTTGCGGCGCTAGCCGATGTGGCGCTTCGCGCGCCCTCGGATGAGACCGCGCTGATTCAGGAGGCGCACATCGCCATCGGACACGCGATCTGCGCTGCCGTGGAGGAGGCGTGGCTGTCGGGCCGGGCAGGGGATCCGGGGGAGGCCGCCGGCTACCCTTGACCCCGAAGCGCTGCGCCTGGGCCAACTCCGACCCGCTGATGGCCTCCTACCACGACGTCGAGTGGGGCGTGCCGCTGCACGACGACCGCAGGCTGTTCGAGTTCCTCGTGCTCGACGCGTTTCAGGCCGGGCTGAGCTGGGCGATCATCCTCAAGAAGCGCGAGCACTTCCGCCGGGCCCTGCACGGATTCGATCCGGCGCGGATAGCCCGGTACACCGCGCGCGACCTGCGGCGGCTGCTGGGCGACCCGGGCATCATCCGTAACCGGGGGAAGGTCGAGGCGACGGTCGGCAACGCGAGGCGGTTCCTGGAGGTGCAGGCCGAGTTTGGCACGTTCGACCGCTACATATGGCAGTTCGTCGGCGGGCGTCCGATCGCGCACCGGTTCCGCAGTGAATCGCGGATCCCTGCGACAAGCAGGGAGTCCGACGCGATGAGCCGCGATCTCCGGGTCCGCGGCTTTCGGTTTGTGGGCTCGACGATCTGCTACGCCTTCATGCAGGCCGCAGGGATGGTGAACGATCACGTGGTGCGCTGCTTCAGGCACGCCGAGGTGGGCAGGGAGTAGGAACCACCAGGGGTGATCCGCCACGAGCGACTGGTACAAGGACGCTGTCATATATCAGTTGCACGTGCGGGCCTTCCGCGACTCGGACGGCAGCGGCATGGGAGACTTCCATGAGTTCCCAAACCACGACAACCCCGCCGTGCAGGGAGCGATACACCTCACAGCGAGCGTCAACCTCGCCGAGGCGCCTACCGCGGGCGGGGAGGCCCCTCCCAGGGCTGATCAGGCACCC
>JBBIOM010000006.1:0-8541 GCA_037443365.1 Armatimonadota bacterium | reverse complement strand
CGCCGAGGCGCCTACCGCGGGCGGGGAGGCCCCTCCCAGGGCTGATCAGGCACCCCCCGGCGGTGATTGACCAGCCGGGCCAGCACGAACAGGCAGTCGGACAGGCGGTTCAGGTAGCGCAGGATCTCGGGGTTGATCTTCTCTGAGCGCGCCAGCGTCACGACGCGTCGCTCTCCGCGGCGCACGAGTGCTCGAGCCAGGTGACAGATCGCGGCCGGCGCGCTTCCCCCTGGCATGATGAGCGCGCGCTGGGGCGCCAGCTCGGCGTCCCAGGCGTCTATCAGGGTCTCCAGACCCTCGACGGCACCGGCCCCCAGGCCAGGCGAACGGGGCGCGCCAGGCGTGGCCAGTTCGGCGCCTATCTCGAACAGGGTGCTCTGGATCCCCTTCACGACAGAAGCAAGATCGCCGTCCAGGTGCGAGGCCAGCAGCCCCAGTGCGCTGCTGGCCTCGTCGAGCGTGCCGTAGGCCTCGACCCGGAGATCGTCCTTGGGCACGCGCCTGCCGCCGATCAGGCCCGTCTCGCCGCCATCACCCGTCCTTGTGTATATCCTGGCCATGCGCCTCCACCGGTATGTGCTTCTGGAACCAGTCGGCTATCAGCCGCAGGCGCTCGAGGCGGTGCTGCGGCTGGCCGTTGCGCGAGAGATCGTGGCTCTCGTTGGGAAAGCGCGCGAAGACCACCTCGCGCCCCAACTTCTTGAGCGCCGCGAAGAGCTGCTCGCCCTCGCCGATGGGACAGCGCAGATCGTTCTCGCTGTGCAGGATCAGCAGCGGGGTCGTGATGCTCTTCACGTAGGCCAGCGGGGACCGATCCCAGTAGAAGTGCGGGCTGTCCCAGGGTTCGCCCGGGAACTCCCAGTAACCCTTGAAGTACGCCAGGTCGCTGGTCCCCCACTGGCTCAGGCAGTTGGATATGGACCGCATGGTTACCGCGGCCTTGAACCGGGCGCTGTGGCCGATTATCCAGTTGGTCATGTAGCCGCCGTATGAGCCGCCCTGCGCACCCAGGCGGTCGGGATCCATGTAGGGGAACCTCGCGAGCGCGGCGTCGAGCCCGGCCATTATGTCGGCGTAGTCCTCCCCTCCCCAATCGTGCTTCGTCGCCGAGGTGAAGGCCTGGCCGTAGCCCTGGCTGCCGCGCGGGTTGGTCAGGATCACCGCGTACCCGAGCGAAGCCAGCATCTGGAACTCGTGGAAGAACGCCTCCCCGTAGGCCGCGTGCGGCCCGCCGTGGACGGCCAGGATCGCAGGGTACCGACGCCCGGGCTCGAGGCCCACCGGCGGGTACACCCACCCTTCGATCGTCCAATCGTCAGAGCCGCGGTAGGCGAACCGCTCGGGACGGCTGAGCGCCACCTGATCCAGCAGCGCCTTGTTGACCTCGGTCAGGCGCCGCTCCGCGGACGCAGGGATCTCTGGGGGCCCGCCATCCGGGTACTGCACCTCGGCCACCCAGATGTCGCCTGGGGTCGCTGTGTCCGAGATCGCCAGTGCGACCCGCCTTCCGGCCGCGTCGTAGGACTCGCCGTAGATCTCGCGCCGGCCCGCGGTCGCCAGCCCCACGGCGCCAGTGGCGACCTCGACCGCGGCCAGCTGGGTGGTCCCACCCTCGGCCACCATGACGAAGATGAAGCGGCCGTCGCTCGACCAGACCGGCCGTCCCGCGTCGGGGTGCGCCCGCATGTCGGTAATGACGTGATGGCCCAGCATGCGGTCGAAGTGACGGGTCAGGCAGCGGGGCTCGCTGCTGCCGTCTGCGGCCACCACCCAGAGCATCGTGTTCGAGGCGCCCATGCAGGCGTTCTCGTGCCCCAGGTACGCTATCGTCGTGCCGTCGGGCGACCAGGCCGGCATCAGGACGGGCCCGACACCGCGCGTGAGCCTGCGCATCTGGCCCCCTGAGAGAGCGATCGTCCAGATGTCGGCGACGTTGGTGAAGTCGGCGTCCTCGGACCGGTTGGCAACGAACGCCAGGTGCGCGCCGTCAGGGCTCCAGGCCGGTTCGCGGTGGTCGAAATCGCCCTCGGTCACCTGCCGGGCGGGTCCGCCGTCGGAGGGCACAACGAAGATGTGCTTGTAGCGGTTGTCCCAGAAGCCCTCGCCGTCGGCCTTGTGCTTCATGCGCGTTATCACCCTGACATCGCTGGCGGGCTTCTCTCTGACCGGGGCCTTGCCGGTGAACGCGATCTGAGTACCGTCGGGGGACCAGACGGCCTCGGACGGGGCGTGGTCCTCCTGGGTGATGCGCGCGGCCTCGCCGCCGGCAAGCGGGATCACCCAGAGGTGCTTCGGCCGGGCGGCGCCAGCCTTCGGCGCAAGACCCCGGTCGGAAGTGAAGAGCAGGCGGCCCCCATCCGGCGCCCAGACCGGCCGGCGATCGCGGTGCTCGCCGAAGGTGAACTGGCGCGGCGGCCCGCCCGAGGTCTCGACCAGGTGCAAGTGCGCGTGGTATTCGTGCGACGGGCCGTCATCCGCGCCGCTGCGCTCTGCGACGGCCTCCTGCGAGTAGGCGATGGTGCCCCCGTCGGGGGAGAGCGCCACGCCGTTGATCCATCTGAGAGAGAACAGGTCGCTGGCGGTCATTCGCCGTGTTGACATCGAGTGGCCTCCGTATGAGTGTGCATCTGATTCCCCTGTCGTCGAGCCCCTATCGCCCCCAGGCCAGCCGCTCGATGAGCGGCACGGGAAGCCCGGCGGCATCCATCTTGCGCTGCGTCTCTTCGATTGGATAGGGAACGCGAAACAGCGTGGCCGAGGGGCCGTTCGAGTCCAGCAGCAGGTACGACGCGCGCGGATCGCCGTCGCGCGGCTGCCCGACGCTGCCGGGGTTGATGATGTACCGCTCCCCTTGCGTCAGGATCCGCGGGACCTCGGGCAGCAGCCCCTGCGCGCTCACGCGGCGTTTCGACTCCACGAAGATCGCCGGCTGGTGCGTGTGTCCCACGAGCGCTATCTCAAAGGCCGCGGCAAGGAAGCTGGCGCGGGCGACCCTCCCATCCGTTGTGTACTCGTCGAGCGGCCGGCGCAGGCTCCCGTGCGCGAGCAGCAGGCCCGGCGGTGCCGCAGGATCGTCCGCAAGATCGGCGCGCAGCGGAAGCGCGCCCAGATACGCCCGCGCACCGTCCTGGAGCGTCTGCCGGGTCCAGACGATGGCTTCGCCTGCGAGAAGGTTGAAGTGGTCCGTCGGGGAGTCCTCCACGGCCGCCTTGTCATGGTTGCCCATCACGGCCGCGCGCAGCAGCGGGTGGAGGCGTTCGACGCACGCGTTGGGGTCCGGGCCGTAGCCGACGAAGTCGCCAAGGCACACGAGTATGTCCGGAGCCTGGTCATCGAGGTGCGCCAGAACCGCTTCGAGCGCCTCGAGGTTCGCGTGGACGTCCGATACGACCCCGATGCGCATCTGCCGTCCTCACTCCATCTCGCGCAGCCTGCGCTCTATCCGCTCGGCCTCATCCGGCGTGGGAGGAGTGGGGGCCGGGCGGGATGCGGCCGGCAGGCCTGCGGCGACGCTGCGACGCACGTACAGGACCAGCACGAGGAACCCGATGCCCAATGCCGCCGGCAGCGACAGCCACAGGAGCAAGCCGACGCCCCGGCGCGGGGGCGCGGCAAGCACCCCTTCACCGAACTGCGCCACGAAGTAGGCGATGATCTGTTCCCTGGTCTCGCCCCGCGCCAACCGCTCGCGGATGGTCGCGCGCATCTGGACGGCGAGCTCGGCCCCGGATTCGGCGACGGTCTGCCCGGCGCAGACCGGGCACATCAGCTCGTTCGCGATCGACTGCGCCTGGTCGTCTGGCGTCGGCGCCGCGAGGGCGGTCCAGGCGCAGAGCACCGACGCCGCGAGGGCGAGCGCGGCCCCATGCGCGGCAGCGCGCCTCATCGAAGCGCCCCTCATCGCAGCGCCCCCTCTGCCCTGGCCAGTTCCCATCTGCACCCCAGCGTCCGGAAGAGGCCTACTGCACGCGCGTGCTCGTCAGGCGCCTCCGCCCGGCCCAGCGCATGGAGAGCGCGCGCCAGCATCAGGCGGACGGCCGCTTCGTGGTAGCGGTCGCCCGCAGCGACAAACACGCCCAGCGCCTCTCCCGCGATCAACTCGGCTTCCCCGGCCCGACCGCCGCACAGCAGCGCCTCGGCATACCCGAGGCCGGCCTGGGCGCGTCCCTCGCGGTGCGCGGCCGGCCAGCGGCGGCGCGCTTCCCGCTGCAGCGCAATCGCGCGGAGGATGGCGCGTCGATCGCCGTGGTGAGCCGCGCGCAGCACCAGATCGCCCCGGCTGGCTCCTGCGGCCGCGATCCACTCGTCGCGCGCGGCTCGCCGGGCAAGGCGCATCGTGCGGCCGGAGTAGTCCAGGCCGGCGTCCAGGAACCCCTTGGCCTGAGCCGGGATGACATCGGCCAGGTCGCGGCAAGATGCCTCCACGTTGGTGCGATACGGCACCGCGGCTTCCTCTCCCAGTATCCGGGCCGCCAGGTTGACCAGTTCGCGAGACCGTGCCAGCCCCTCCTCCATCGGCTCAGGGCGCCGCGAGTACCTAAGCGCCGTGGATAGGCCCAGCAGCCAGGCAATCTGCCGCGAGGGGTTCGCCGACGCCCGCACCTCGCGCCCGGCGGCCTCGAACGCGGCGGTGGCCCGCCGCAGCGCCTCGACACCCTCGGAGAAGAACGCCCGCAGCGCCGCCCAGCCCGCAGAGACCGGATCGGCGGCCACGGCCCCTGCTCTCACGGGATCGCGGAGGCCGGCATGTCGGCGCGCACCCGCGCTCTCCAGAGGTGAACGAACATCCAGACAGATATCACCGCGGTCACCAAGACGCCGGTCGGAATGCCGCCAAGGAGCGGCAGCTTCCGCGCCAGCCCGAAGACCGTCTGGAGAACCACGACGAACAGCAGCGTCCAGCCCATCCCGCCCCGCACTCCCGCGCGCACCAGGTATGCCGTCGTGACAATGTGCGCGAGCGTTGGGAAGAACCACGCCACGACTGCCGCGGCCGTCGAGAGCGGCGTGATGAACGGCGTCCCCATCAGACCCAGGGCAAGGGCGAGGAAGCGCTGCCCCGCTACCAGCCCAAACCCGGCGCCGGATGCGGCACCGTACGCGAGCCCGGTTGATGCATCGGCAGGCCCAAGGGCAAGCGCCACCAGCGGGGCAGTCGCCTTGAGGATCTCCCCCACCAGCGCGGCGATCAGGATGTTAGCCACGGGGCCGGCAGGGCCGCGCTCCAGGCCACCGATCGGGCCCAGCCAATCCCAGGCCATCTTGGTGGCCTCTCTGGCGAAGAACCCCGCGGCTATCCCGCCCAGGAGGCAGAGCCACAGCAACGGCCGGCGGATGCGTCCTGTGGCCAGTGGGAGGAGTCCGAGAAGCGCGAAGCCCGCGGCAATAACGGTGGGCGCGAACTGCTGCATCAGGCAGACCTCACAGAGAGTACTCCGGGGACACGCACCGGGGTGGGACCTCGGCCCATTGTAGGATAGGCCGTGCCACGGGTCAATTCGGCATGCCCCGTGGATCGCCGTCCGGCAGAGCCGGATGCGCGCGTGCCCAGAGCTGGCGCACGATCTCCAGCAGATCCTGACGGCGGCGCTGGGTGGGCGCCAGGTCGCCGATCATGTAGCCGCCCTCGTATCGGTGGCGCACCGCCGTGGTGTAGAAGGGCGCCCAGAACGATTCCTCGCAGTCCTCGAGCAGGACCACGACGCTCCAGCCCACGCGGGCCTCCAGGCGGCAGCGGCCGGGCGCGTGCACGACCCAGGCGTCGCTGGCATTGAACTCGCGGCGCAGGATCTCGCGCAGCCTACTGGTCAGCAGCGGCCGGCCGGGCCAGCGCCCGGCCGACCGCGAGGCAAACGTCGGGGCGCCTGGCGGGCTACCCATGCTCCAGGCGGGCGCTCAGGTCGTCCAGGAACGCCGCGAGGTACGCGGCGCCAATCTCTGCGGGGGGCACGCCCCTGCGGAGCGTCACCTCCGGGGCCGGCAGCGCGGACGCAATGTCGTGAACGATCGGGCGCAGCGCCTTCAGGTACATCTGCAGGGCCTTCCTGGCGGAACGGGTGTGGGGTACGGGCATGATGAATCCGTGCCTGCGCTCACCTGGTTCGAGCCTTCGGACGCCTCTCATGCTCGCCACCTCCTCGCGGCATCGGGAGACCGCCTAGCGGTGCGGCGTGGCAAACTCGGCAACCGTGGGGGCGACGAGCCGCACGTAGTCCGATACGGCCAGCGCTATCGTCTCACGGTGCGAGCAGGCGTTGAAAACGATCCTGGGCTGCGTGCCGAGACTCTGGTCCATGTAGACAGGGATGTTGTACAGGTGCCCGAACGGCGGCATCGCGCCCGTCTCGCAGTCCGGGAACAGCGACGCGAACTCCTCCTCGCGGGACAGGCGGGCCGTCTTGGCCCCCATCGCGGCCTTCAACCTGACAAGATCCACGCGCGACGCGGCCGGCAGGATCAGCATCACGTGCTTCCCGTCCACGTCGGCCATGACAACCTTCGCGAACTGGCGTCCGGGAACGTGCTCCGCTGCTGCGACTTCCTGTGCGGTGTAGGCTTCGGGGTGGGGTGTCAGCTCGTACCGGACACCGTGCTCGCGGAGGTAGGTCTCGAGTCGCTCTCGTCCTCGCATGCCCTCTGCCTCCCTTCTGCGCGGGGGGGCTCGCCTGGGACCACCGGGTCCGCCCTGCTCCCCCGGGAGACGTTCCACGCTCCGCGTCGCGGCCCCTTCAGCGCCGAATCACCACTCCACGGTCGCCTCGACCAGGCGCGCGAGGTCAACCAGATCCGGCAGCCGCTTGATGCTCAGGTCGGGCGGCGCCGTCACGACTGCCCCACCTGGCCCGATGGTGATGGCGGCAGGGGTGTAGGAAGGCCTTCCTATGTACTCTGTGAGTACCGCCCGCATCGAGCCGTTGACGACCTTCCTGGCCCAGGCCGGGTCCTCGCTTTGAACGAAGAACTTCTCCGAGAAGAGGGAGAAGCCGATGTCCACCTCGGGCCAGACCGCGAGCGTGAGCGCATCTCCCCTCCATTCCCGCATGCCGATCACAACTGGCACCGCCTCGACGGGGAACTCGCCTGACTCGATCAGGCAGGCCACCTTGCTCGTCCTGTGCCGGGAAGCGGCGGCGTCCCGGTGCTTGAGCGAGGTGAAAAGCAGGTACGTATTCCTCCTCCCGGTTTCGACGGTCATCATGTCGGCAGCAGGGCCGAAGTCGAAGTCACGGAAGATCCTCTCGAGGCGCGCCGTGATCTCTTGGCCGCCATCGTTGAGGGAATAGCTCCAGCCCTGACTGCCCGCGTATTCCCTGCGCAGCGCGATCTCGTTCCGCCTGGAATGAACTGCGTAAGCAAGCAAGGCGGCCAGGGAGCCGATCACGAGGAAGATGATCACGGGCGTTCTCATCTTCGTCCAGGCCGGCGCCTTCCATATTGGAAGCCCTGTGATCCGATCGAGGAGAGGGTCCAGGATTCCCAGGCGGAGGGCAATTGGGCCGAGGAACAGCAAGAGCAGGAAGACCGCGATGAGCAGGGCCGGTCCCCGAGGGCCCTGCCAGTATTGGGGGTCACCCATGTGTCGCCCCCAGCAATGCGCGTAGCAGGAAGCCCACAACGCTCCCAATGGCGAGCAGGGCAGCCAGGACGATGCCGACCACGTACGCGATGACTGGGGCAGCATGGGGGCGCGAGAAGACCAGCCGGTGATCAGCGTCAGCCGCCCAGTCACTCCCGAGGCCCTTGACATGCAATCGGTAGCGGCCCGGCTGAGGGATCTCGTATGTCTTCAGGGTCAACCTCACCCTCGAGAGCCCCGAGGTCCGGGCGCGGAAGATTACGGTCCGGCCTGGTATCTCGGCGCCGCGGGGCGAGATGAGGCCGTACTCGAGTCTCGCGAAGCGCGCCGTGAGGTGCGGGCCTTCAATGGACAGGACCGCGCGGCCTGCGTCCTTGAACTCAACATCCTGCTCTTCCAGAAGGGGCACGCCGACGATGGTCGTGTCCTTCACCAACCTCATGACGCCCAGGATGAAGAAGATCAGCAGGCCCGTCGCGAGAACAAACACCAGCGGGAACACCCAGAGCGCGTACTGGTAGAAGAGCGACTTCAGGGACATGCGCACCCTCCCCGTGGCAGATCAATCCAGCGTGTCGCGGAAGTACTCACGGTGCGCCCGGCACCGGCACTTCTTGTCCCAGGGCCTGGAGCACCTCCCGATGAGCGCAACCCTTTCACTTCCCTCCTTGAGCGCTACGGGGCCGGACAGGTTCACGGACTCGACGCCCGTGAAGCTGTCGCGATGGGCCACCACGGTATAGACGCTGCAGGCAGGGCACAGGTAGTAGGAGTCCGTGTACTCGTCCCCCATGATGCTCCCGGAGATCGAGGCGACAAGATCTTCCTTCAAGAGAGGCCTGTTGCACTGCCTGCAATGCGCCATGCCGCCTCGGGAGTGCACCGGTCCCGGTTTCCTGGACAGATTCTCGGCTTCGTGGATCACGCTGCCACCACCTGCATGGCGAGCGCATAGGTCTCCCGCG
>JBBIOM010000005.1:73544-100810 GCA_037443365.1 Armatimonadota bacterium | reverse complement strand
TGCCGTCTAGAGCCCGGAGAGAAGCGCACCCACCTGTTGCGCAAACGAGGTAATCGTCCCGGGCAGGATGCCCGTGTAGATGACCGCGGCCGCGGCGATAAGCAGGGCGACGTTCAGCAGGGGGCTTGGGTGCAGGCGCAGATCACCGGGGGGATCGGACGCGCCCGCGTTCCCCGTGCCTGCGCCGGCGGCGGAAGATGCGGGCTCTCCGGCGTACATCACGTACGCCACGCGCATGTAGTAGTACGCCGAGATGACGCTGGTCAGGACGCCTATCACAGCCAGCGCCAGGCCGCCCGGCGTGCCCGACTCTATCGCGGCGGCGAAGATGCCTAACTTCGCGATGAAACCGCCTGTAGGCGGGAGGCCTACAAGCGCGACCAGGAACAGCGCACCCGCTGCGGCCAGCAGGGGCGCGCGGCCTGCCAGCCCCGCGTAGTCCTCGATCCGGTCGGCCTCGCCCCCGGCGCGCTCCAGCGCGACCCCCACCGCAAAGGCGCCCACACCCATCGCCGTGTAGATCGCCAGGTAGGTCACAACCGCCGACGCCGCAGAAGGCGTCGCGGTGGCCACGCCGACCAGCAGGTAGCCGGCGTGGGCGATGCTCGAGTACGCCAGCATGCGCTTGTAGCTGGACTGCGCCAGCGCGGCCAGGTTTCCGACGATCATGGTCAAGGCGGCCAGCACCCCAAGGGTCAGCGTCCACTGGGCGGCCAGCGCGCCCAACGCCAGCGGGAACACGCGCAGGAGCGCCACGAACGCGCCGATCTTGGCGACAACCGACATGAACGCGACCGCGGGAAAGGGCGCGCCCTGATAGACGTCGGGCGCCCAGGTGTGGAACGGCACCAGCGCGGCCTTGAAGCCCAAGCCGATGGTCAGCAGCCCCACGCCGGCCGCGGCAGAGATGTCGGCGGGCCGCGCCGCCAGCGCGGCCCCGAGGTCCGGGAGACGGGTCGTGCCGGCTGCGCCGTAGAGCAGCGCTATTCCGTACAGGAAGAAGGCGCTGGCAAACGCGCCGAGCAGGAAGTACTTCATGCCGGCTTCCTGGCTCCGGGCCTCCTCGCGCGCCCATGCCGCCAGCACGTAGAGCGGTATGGACAGCGTCTCCAGCGCCAGGAACAGCACGAGCAGGTCGCGGCTGGCCGCCATCAGCATCGCGCCGGCGCCCGCGGTCAGCACGAGCACGTAGTACTCCCCGCGATCCAGGTTGCAGCGCCGCAGGTACTCGGGGGCAACCAACAGACCCAGCCCGGTCGCGGCCAGCGCGATCATCTGACCGACGCGTGTAAGGGCGTCGCGCACGTACATGCCGGCAAATGAAACCCCCTCGGCTGTCCCCGAGGCAACCCAGGCGGCCCAGATCACGCCTGCTGCGCCCACCGCAACCAGGAGCCCGCGGCGCTCGCTCGCCAGCCACAGATCCGCCATCAGCACCAGGAGCGCCGCGCCCAGCACGATGATCTCGGGCAGGATGAGGGTCAGATCAGCGGCCGGAGGAGCGATCATCGCCGTTCCCTCACGTGCGCGTAGCGCACAAGGACGTCCGCCGCGGCGCCGCGCGCCGGAAGCGTCACTGCCGCTTTCCGGTTCAGCCGCTCAAGCGCCGCCGCTACCGCTGCCTCCGACCGGTCCAGCAGCGGCCTGGGATAGACGCCGATGGCGAAGATGAGGGCTACCAGCGGTGCGAACACGAGCACCTCCCGCCGGGTGAGTTCTGCGAACCGCTCGGGATGCTTCGCCACGAGCGGCCCGTGCATGACCTGCTGGTAGGCCCACAGGAGGTAGACCGCGGACAGGATCACCCCGCCGACCGCCAGCGCCGCCCACCAGGTCGAGGTGCGGAAGGCACCGAGCAGTATCAGGAACTCGCCCACGAACCCGTTGGTCCCGGGCAGCGCCGCCGAGGAGAGGAGCACGATCGTAAAGATCGCGGCGAACCGGGGCATGCGCGCGGCCACGCCGCCGTAGTCGGCGATCTCGCGCGAGTGGGTGCGCTCGTAGAGCACGCCGACGATAAGGAACAGCGCGCCAGTGCTGACGCCGTGGTTGACCATCTGGATGAGCGCGCCCTGGTACCCCTGCTCGTTCATCGCCGCTATCCCCAGCATCACGAACCCCAGGTGGCTCACGCTGCTGAACGCGATCAACCGCTTCAGGTCGGTCTGCGCCCACGAGACCGCGGCGCCGTAGAGGATCCCGACGATTGCCAGACCGGCCAGCAGCGGCGCCGAGGCCACCAGGGCGTCAGGGAACAGCGCCGGACCGAAGCGCACGAACCCGTAGGTGCCCATCTTCAGAAGAATCGCCGCCAGGATCACGCTGCCCGCGGTCGGGGCCTCGGTGTGCGCGTCCGGAAGCCACGTGTGCAGGGGCCAGACCGGCACCTTCACCGCGAAGGCCAGGGCGAAGGCGGCGAAGAGCAATCCCTGCGTACGGGCGGGCAGCGCCATCGCGGACAGGCGCTCGATGTCAAAGGTGCGCTCCCCCAGCAGCACGGCGCCCAGCATGTGGGTCGCGATTATCGCGACGAGCATCAGCACGCTGGCCGACATCGTGTACAGGAAGAACTTGATCGCCGCGTAGCGGCGGGCCGGCCCACCCCAGAGCGCTATGAGGAACGCCATCGGGATGAGCACTGCCTCCCAGAAGACGTAGAATAGGATGAGATCGAGACTGAGGAAGGTGCCGAGCACCGCGGTCTCGAGCGCCAGGATCGACAGCGTGAACGCCTTGACGCGCTCGGTGATCGCCAACCAAGAACTGAGCAGGGCTATCGGGAAGATGACCGCGGTCAACCCGACCAGCAGCAGGGAGATCCCGTCCACGCCCACGCGGTAGCTGATCCCCAGCGCCGGCACCCACGCCGCCTGCTCCACCATCTGCATCGCGCCGCTGGAGGCGTCAAACGCCTGGAACACCCGGACCGCCGCGACCAGCACCAGGAGGCTGACGCCCAGCCCGGCCCAGCGCACGGCGCCGTCCCGCTCGCGCGGAAGCAGCGCGATACCCAGCGCTCCGGCCAGTGGAAGGAAGATCAGCGTCGTCAGCATCATGCTACCTCAGGACCCAGCACCCGACGATCAACACGGCGCCGATGAGCACGCCGAGCGCGTACTGCCGGGCGTAGCCGGTCTGCAGCCGGCGGGCCGCGGACCCCGCGGCCGCGAACGCGCTGCCCACCCCGTTGACCGCGGCGTCAATCACGCCCAGGTCCACGGGGCCTGCCATCCAGCGGCCGCCCGTATGCCCCGGGGCGACGATCGTCCGGTCGTAGAGCGCGTCAATGTACCAGCGCTGCTCCAGGAGAGTACCAATTGAGCCCAGGCGGGGATCGCGCCGCCCCGTGTGCACCAGCCAGCCCACCAGGACGCCTGCCAGGGCCACGGCCACCGAGACGCCCATCAGGATCGCGGCCGGGGGATGCGGCGACGCCGCGACCTCGGCCTCCACGCCGCCCAGCAGCGGCGCCAGGAAGCGCAGGAGCGGCTCGCCCGCGGCATGCGCTCCGAGAGCACCCCCGCCCACCGAGAGCACCGCCAGCAGCGCCATCGGCCACAGCATGACCGGCGGGGACTCGTGGGGATGCGCGCCCGCCTCGGCAGGGGCGCCGAAGAAGGTGAGTGCCACGGCCCGCGTGATGTAGACCGCGGTCACGAACGCCGTGAGCAGGCCGAGCGCATAGGGCAGGTAGTTGCCGGTCGCCATGCCCAGCGCGAAGGCGTGCTCCAGGATCAGGTCCTTGCTGAAGAAGCCGGCGAAGGGCGGGATCCCGGCCAGGGCCAGGCCGCCGATGATGAAGCCCGCGGCCGTCCACCGCACCGGGCGCGCCAGCCCTCCCAGGCGGCGCACGTCAATCACGTCGTGCATCGCGTGCATGACGCTGCCCGCGGAGAGGAACAGCAGCGCCTTGAAGAACGCGTGCGTCACCAGGTGGAAGATCCCGATAGCCGGCGCGATGGCGCCCATCGCCACGAACATGTAGCCGAGCTGGCTGATCGTGGAGTAGGCCAGCACGCGCTTGAGGTCGTACTGCCGCAGCGCCACCGTAGCGGCATAGAACGCCGTCAGCGCGCCGATGATGGCAATTGCAGCCAGGGCCACGGGCGCCGACAGGAACAGCGCGTCGAGCCGGGCTACCAGGAACACGCCCGCGGTCACCATGGTTGCCGCGTGGATGAGGGCCGAGACAGGGGTCGGTCCCTCCATGGCGTCGGGCAACCAGACGTGGAGGGGGAGTTGCGCCGATTTGCCGGTGGCGCCCGCGAACAGCAGCAGCGCGGCCGCCAGCCGCACTCCGTCCGGCAGCTCGCCCACGCGGCTTCGGATCTCCGGGATGTCTAGCGTGCCCAACCCTGTGAAGAGCACGAACAGCCCCAGCAGGAACGCGGCGTCGCCGATTCGGTTGACCACGAACGCCTTGCGGCCGGCCGCCGCCGCTGCTGGCCGCGCGAACCAGTATCCGATCAGCAGATAGGAGCACACGCCTACCAGCTCCCAGCCCACGAACAGCACGAGCAGGTTCCCGGCCACTACCAGCAGGAGCATG
Organism: Armatimonadota bacterium; assembly: GCA_037443365.1. Taxonomy (GTDB): domain Bacteria; phylum Sysuimicrobiota; class Sysuimicrobiia; order Sysuimicrobiales; family Humicultoraceae; genus VGFA01. Next base: position 96,261 of record JBBIOM010000005.1, on the reverse strand, counting down.
GCGAAGATGAAGAGGTTGAGGTACGCGAAGTACCGCGAGACGTCAGGGTCACCCGCCATGTAGCCGATCGAGTAGACGTGGATGAGGAGTCCGACGCCGGTAACGACCAGCGCCATGGTGAGCGAGAGGGCATCCACCTGCAGGGCGGCCTGGACCCAGAGGTCGCCCGCGCCCAGCCACGTGAACAGCGGCACGGTCACCAGGGGCGCGGCCGCTCCGGCCGCCTGCGCAATCTGCCTGTAGGCAAGACAGGCCAGCACCGCGGTGACGAAGCTGGCCGCGATCGTGGCGCACGCGATCAACCCTGAGGCCGCACGCGGAAGCCGACGACCGGCCAGCCCGTTGGCGAGCCAACCCAGCAGCGGCCAGGCCAGTATCAAGGGCACGAAGCTCATCGGCTATCCCCGCAGCAGATCCACATCGTCAATGTCCACCGTGGACCGCGACCGGAAGATGTCCACGATCAGCGCCAGCCCTACAACAACCTCCACCGCCACGACAACCAACACGAAGAACACGATCACCTGCCCGTCAATCCCGAGGTGCTGCCTGGCAAAGGCGACGAAAGCCAGGTTCACCGAGTTCAGCATCAACTCGATCGACATGAACACGATCAGCGCGTTGCGGCGGACCAGCACGCCCACGACGCCCATGGTGAAGAGCACCGCGGCAAGCGCCAGATACGCCGCGACCGGTACCACGGGCTACCGTCCCTCCCTTCGGACGGGTGGTCCGCGCTTGGCCAGGACCACCGCGGCCACGATTCCCACCAGCAGGATCACGGACGCCATCTCGAAGGGGAGCAGGAAGGTGACGAACAGTGCCTCACCCACCTGCTGGGCCGTACCGAATCCCTCGGGCGCGGGCGTAAGAGGCCTGGCCGCGGCCAGGCTGCCGGCAAGCAGCGCCGCCAGAAAGATCCCTGCCAGGACTATCGCCGCGCCCTGCTGACGTGGCAATTTCTGAATAGGCCCCTCGCCCGATCGTGCGTGCAATAGCATGATCACGAAGAGGAACAGCACGACGATGGCGCCGGCGTAGACAATTACCTGCAGCACGGCGATGAACTGCGCGGCAAGGAGCAGGTAGTTGACCGCCAGGGACGCTAAGACCACCAGCAGTGCGATCGCGCTGTGCACGGGCTGGCGTGCGGCGATCACGCACACGCCCCCGGCGATTGCCAGCACCCCGGCAGGGACGAAGACGGCCCACTCCATCTGTCCTCTACACCTCCCGCCCCGGATCGCGCCCCGATGCCCCGGGGAAGGGTTCGGTCAGCATCGGCTTCGTGTAGATGAGCGAGGCACGTGAGTAGCCGGCCAGCTCGTAATCCCCCCCGAGCACGATCGCCCCTGTGGGACAGGCCTCTTCGCAGAAGCCGCAGAAGATGCACCGCAGCATGTTGATCTGGAACTGCTCGGCACAGCGCTCGCCCTTGCTGACCTGCCGCTCGGGCGCATTCTCCGCAGCGCTCACATAGATCGCCTGGGACGGGCAGACTATCACGCAGAGTTCGCACCCCACGCACCGCTCGAGGCCGCTGGCGTAGAGCGTCAGCCAGTGCCGTCCCTTGAACCGCGGCGCCACCCGCGTCTTGACCTCCGGATACAGGATGGTGACCGGAGGCCGGAACAGGTACCTGCCGGTTATCAGCAGCCCCCGCAGCAGGGCAACCGTCTGCCTGAACAGGCCGGGCACCGGCTATCCTCCCACCAGCGCAACGATCAGGGCCGTGGCGACAACGTTCAGAAGACCGACTGGGACGAGCACCTTCCAGCCAAAGGCCATCAACTGGTCGTGCCGCACCCTTGGCAGCGTTGCCCGAATCCAGATGAATATGAAGCAGATCGCGAAGGTCTTGGCTGCCACCCAGTGGGGGCCGGGCAGCACCGGGCCGTGCCACCCGCCCAGGAACAGCGTGGTCACCAGCAGGCTCATCGTTATGATGCCCACGTACTCGCCAACGTAGAACATCGCGAACTTGAAGCCGCCGTACTCTGTAAGAAAACCGGCGATCAGTTCCTGCTCTGCCTCCGGCAGGTCGAACGGGGCGCGGTTCGTCTCGGCGAGGGCGCCGATGAAGAACAACAGGAACCCCACCGGCTGCAGGGCAACAAACCAGAGGTGCTGCTGCGCGTTCACGATGTCCACCAGGCTCAGCGATCCCGCGGTCAGGACCACCGAGACCACGGCTAGGCCGATGGCCAGCTCATAGCTGATCATCTGGGCGCTCGAGCGGAGGCAGCCCAACAGCGCGTACTTGTTGTTGGACGACCAGCCGCCAAGGATGATGCCGTACACGCCTATCGAGGAGGCGCCCAGCACCAGCAGGATGCCCACGTTGACATCGGCGATGTAGAGCGGCACGGTCGCCCCGAAGATGCGCAACTCCGGGCCGAAGGGGATCACCGCATAGACGAACAGCGCGCTCACCACGGTTATGCCCGGCGCGATCCAGTAGATGAGCGGGTCCACGCCCGCCGGCACGAAGCTCTCCTTGAAGATCAGCTTGACACCGTCGGCGATGGGCTGGAGCAGGCCGAACGGGCCGACGCGGTTGGGGCCGCGGCGCATCTGGAAGCGGGCCAGCAACCGCCTTTCCAGTAGGGTCGTGTAGGCGAATCCAACCAGCACCATGATCGTGACGAAGATGCTCTTGATCGCGGCGACCAGAATGATCGAGGTCATGGTTCCGCTCCGCCCGACGGCGCGATCGGCCGTATCTGGACGCCGACCGGCGCAGGAGACCACCGCACCAGCGCACCTGCCGGAGCGGTGTCGTGGCCGCGGGGCAACAGCACCTGTCCAGGAGGCACGTCTTCGCTCACCCGGGCCTGCACGACCAGCGCGGCGTGCTCAGTGGCCAGCTCCACCAGATCGAGGTGGGCGACATCGGCGCGTGCCGCGTCACTGGGGTGGATCAGGCAGTGCGCGGTCCCGACCAGTTCGGCAAGGCCTGGGCATCGTCCGGTCATGCTGCCACGCGTGAAGAGGTGCTCCGATACAGCCAGCACGAGTGGCGGCGCCGCGCCTCCTGCAGCGGCCGGCTCCTGCGCCGCTCCCGCGGCATGCGCAGTCTCGACCGGGGTAGGTACAACCGAGCCCACCGGCGCGGCCGCGACGTGCCCGCGCACAACCCCCAGGCGGGCCGCCAACAACTCGAAGATCTCCTGATCGGCGCGGGCGCGGCCAGGACCTGCGACAACCGCTCGCAGAGGCAGAGTCCGGCCCTCCAGGTTCGTTATCGTGCCGTCCTTCTCGGGCGCGACCAGGGCCGGCAGCACAACATCGGCCGCCTGCGCCGTGGCTGATAGAAACGCCTCGTGCACCACCAGGAACCCCACGCCCATGCGGGCCGCATCCCACGCCGCCCGGTCATCCACCGTCGTGGCAGGATCGCTCCCGGCGACGTAGAGAAGATCGAAGCCGTCCGCTGCCGCGCCCCGAAGAATGCCCGGCGCGTGCATCCCACCCTCTCCTGGGAGAAGGCCCAGCCGCGCCGCCCCGATGTCGTTCCCCCGCCCGCGCGCGATGTGCAGGGTGACTCCTGCGCGCTGGGAGAGGGCCTGCGCGGATCGCAGCAGATCGCACCCGCCCGGTCCGTCCAGAGCGAAGCGCCCAAGCAGCAAGTGGACACGAGAGCCGGTGGCCATGATGTTCGCGGCCAAGTCGATGCGGGATGCGCCGCATCCCGCGCCACCATGTTGTGCTACGGCCGCGGCCAACTCGGCTGTCAACTGGGCAAGTTGATCGTGACGGCAGATAATCTCGCACCTGGCGTGAGCCCGGATCTCCAGTCGCTTGGAGTGGACGATCACGAGGCGCGCGCCCCGGTCAATGGCCGCCTTGATGCGCAGCCACAGGACCGGGTACTCCTCGGTGAGATCGCAGCCCACCAGCACGAAGACGTCGCCCCGGGCCAGGTCTTCGAGAGAGGAGCGCAACCCCCAGCCGACCCGCAGGCTCGCACCGTCGGGCGAAGCGTCCACGCGGTGATCGAGGTGAGGCGTGCGTGCCACCGCGCGGAAGAACCAAGCGGCCGCGGCGGCATCGGCGTTCGACAGCCGCCTGCCGCCCAGGAACGCCACCCGGCCGGGGCCTCGCGCGAGCGAGGCGCGCAGCCGTTCGGCCACAACTCCCAGCGCGTCTTCCCAGGAGGCCCGCTGCAGTCGGCCCTCCCGCCGCACGAGCGGCGTGGTCAGGCGATCTCTCGCGGCCACGTAGGCGTGCCCGAAGAACCCCAGGTCGCACAGCCACACATCGTTGATCCCCGGGTCCTCGCGGGCCCGCGTGCGGAGGATCTCGCCGCCTCGCACGTCGAGCCACACCGCGCAGCCCAGGCCGCAGTGGGCGCACGATGAGGCGACGGGCTCGATGTCCCAGGGCCGGGCCCGAAACCGGTAGGTGCGGCTGGTCAGGGCACCCACAGGGCAGATCGCGATGGCGTTGCCGATGAACTTGGACTCAACCGGCAGCCCGAACGGGGTGCCGATCGCGCTGGCGAATCCGCGTTCGAAGCCCTTGAGCGCGTCGTCACCGGCGATGATCTCGCCGAAGCGCACGCAGCGCCAGCACAGGATGCACCGCTCGCGGTCGAGGACCAGCACCGGGCCCAGAGAGATCGGTTTGGCGTAGTCGCGCTTGGTCTCGACGAAACGGCTGCGGCCCTCACCGTACCTGAACGCTTGGTCCTGGAGCGGGCACTCGCCGCCCTTGTCGCAGATCGGGCAGTCGAGCGGGTGGTTGGACAGAAGAAGCTCCAGGATGCTCGCCTGGGCCGCCGCCACCGCCGGGCTGGTCGTGCTGACCACCATGCCGTCGGCCGCCTCCAGCGTGCAGGCGGTCTGCAGCTTGGGCATCTTCTCCACCTCGACCAGGCACATGCGGCACGCGCCCAGCGGCGGCATGCGGTCGTGATAGCAGAAGATGGGAATGTCCACGCCGGCCGCTCGGGCCGCCTGGTAGACGGTCGTGCCCCTGGGCGCGGTTACCTCCCGCCCGTCGATCACGAGCGTCACCGTCGCGCGCACAGCCTCAGACGGCACGTGCCTCTCCCTGCGCGATGCGGCGCTCATACTCGCCGCGGAAGAGTCGCAGCGAGGCCACTAGGCCGGGCGGCACGCTCTCCCCCAGCGGGCAGAAGCACGTGCCGGTCATCCCGGCGGCGATGCTCTCGATCAGCGCCAGGTCCTCCACGCGGCCGCGGCCACACAGGATGCGCTCAAGCACCTGCGCGATCCAGGCGGTCCCTTCGCGGCACGGCGTGCACTTGCCGCACGACTCGTCGCGGTAGAATTCGACCGCGCGCGCCATCACCTCGACCATATCCAGCGAATCGTCTACCACGATCACCGCGGCCGACCCCAGCATCGTGCCGGCCTGGCGCAGGCTGTCATGGTCCATCTTCACGTCCAGGTCCGCCTCCGTCAGGAAGACAGAAGAGATGCCGCCCGGGAACGCGGCCTTGAACCGCCTTCCGGGTGGCATGCCCCCTGCGTGCCCGAAGATCAGCGACCGGAGCGAGATCCCCAGCGGCGCCTCGTACACCCCGGGACGGTTGACCGCCCCGCTCACCGAGAACAGCGCCGGTGGACCCAGTGCCTTGTACCTGTCGGGACCCAGGCTAATGATCACCGGTAGGTGACAGAGCGTCTCCACGTTCTGCACCAGGGTCGGCCGCTGGTACAGACCGGCTTGCGCGGGGAACGGAGGGCGCTGTCGGGGCATCGCGCGGCGGCCCTCCAGCGACTCCAGCAGGGCCGTCTCTTCCCCGGCGATGTAGGCGCCCGCGCCCGTATGCACCACGATCTCGACCGTGTGCTCGCTCCCGAAGATGCGCTCTCCCACAAATCCGGCCTGGCGGGCCTGCGCGATCGCCGCCTCGAGCAGCCGGCGTGCGCGGTGGTACTCGCGGCGCAGGTAGATGTAGGCCCTGCGCGCACCGATCGTCACCGCCGCTATCAGGGTGCCTTCCACGAGCAGGTGCGGGCATCCCTCGATCAGGGTTCGATCCTTGAAGGTGCCGGGCTCACCCTCGTCTCCGTTTACCACGACGTACTTCACGGGTCCCGCCCTGGGGATGAACTTCCACTTCTGCGCCGTGGGAAACCCTGCGCCGCCCTTCCCGCGCAGCCCGGAGGCGGCCACGATTTCGATGACCTGGTCAGCGGTCATCTCCGTGGCCGCGCGGCGCGCGGCATCATAGCCGCCGGCGCGACGGTACTGCTCGATCTGCGCCATGCCCTCGGCCCTGGCCCACCTGAGCAGCACCGATTCCGGCACGGCCGCCTCGATCGTCATCGTCCTACCCGTACCTGTCCAGCATCGGCTCGACGTCCTCGGGCTTCACCGCGGCCCACCGGTCCTCATCGATGAGCACCGAGGGGGCTTCGTCGCACGCCCCAAGGCACTCCGCCGTCCGCAGCGAGAATCGCCCGTCCGGTGTGGTCTCTCCTGGGCGGATGCCCAGGACCTCCTGCATGCGGCCCAGCACCCGCTGGCAGCCGTTGAGCATGCACGACAGGTTGGTGCACACGTGCACCACGTGCCTGCCCGCGGGCTCGAGGAAGAACAGGCCGTAGAACGAGGCTACCGACGTGACCTCTGTGACCGGGAGATCGAGCGTCTCGGCCACGAGCCCCAGCGCCGCCGGGCTCAAGCATCCTTCCTCCTGCTGGGCCACGAACAGCGCGGGAAGCAGGGCGGACTGGCGGTGCTCGTAGAGACCGATCAGGCGACGGATCTCATCGCGCGCGGCCTGCGTCACCTGTCCACGTCTCCGAGCACGACGTCAATGCTCGCGATCGCGACCACCACGTCCGCGACGGATCCCTTGAAGACCATGGCGGGCAGCGCCTGCAGGTTGTTGAAGGTCGCGGCCCGCACCCGGACCCTGGAGGGCCGGTTGCTCCCATCGCTTACGAGGTAGTAGCCCTTCTCTCCGCGCGGGGACTCCACAGCGGCGTACACCTCGCCCACCGGGGGGTGCATGCCCTCGCTCACCAGCTTGAAGTGGTGTATGACCGCCTCCATGCCACGGACGAGCTCGCTGCGGGGCGGCAGCGCTATCTTGCGGTCGTCCAAGCATACGGGCCCGCCGGGCAGGCGGTCGAGCGCCTGCAGGATAATGCGTCGACTCTGCCGCATCTCCTCCATCCGAACCAGATACCGATCGAAGGCATCCCCGTTGCTCCCAAGCGGAACGTCGAACTCGAACTGCTCATACCCGCTGTACGGGAACGCCTTGCGCACGTCGTAGTTCACGCCCGAGCCGCGCAGCACCGGCCCGGTGCATCCGTAGGCCAGCGCCGTCTGCGGGGTGAGCACTGCCACTCCTTCGAGGCGCTTGCGCCATATGAGGTTGTCGGTCAGCAAAGCGTCGTACTCGTCTATGCGAGCGGCCAGCCCCTCGGTAAGTCGCCGAACGCGTGCCTCGAACCCATCGGGCAGATCGCAATGGAGCCCTCCTATCCGGTAGTACCCGTGCATCATGCGCTGGCCCGAGACCGTCTCGAAGATGTCGAGGACCTCCTCGCGATCCTGGAGGCAGTACATGAACCCGCTGGTCACGTTGACATCAATTGCGCTCGATCCCAGAAACACCAGGTGACTGGCGATCCGCGAGAGTTCGGCCAGGATGATGCGCGCCACCTGCGCCCGAGGGGGCGGCGTTATGCCCAGAAGTTTCTCCACGGCGAGGACGTACGCCATCTCCTCGCTGAAGGTCGCCAGGTACTCGATCCGGGCCGGGAAGACGATGTTCTGGTGGTAGGTGCGGTTCTCCATCTCCTTCTCGAACCCGGTGTGGAGATATCCGATGATCGGCCTCGCCCCGACGATCACCTCGCCCTCGAGCTCGAGCACCAGGCGCAGCACGCCGTGGGTGGCGGGATGCTGCGGGCCCATGTTGATCGTCAGGGTCTCGGCTCGCGGCTCGGGCATCGTGCGCTCTCCGACCTACCGCCGCGGCGGCGACTTGGGAATGATCCTGCCGGGCACCTTCGGCGTGTGACCCGCGAACTGCACCGGCTCCTCGGTGAGAGAGTAGTCTTTGCGCAGCGGATGCCCCTCCCAGTCGTCGGGCATCAGGATGCGCGCAAGATCCGGGTGCCCCACGAACCGGATACCAAAGAGATCGTAGACCTCCCGTTCCAGCCAGTTCGCCCCTGGCCAGAGTGTCGTCACGCTGCCTATCACCGGCGTCTCGCCCTGAAGGCGCGCCTTGACCCTCAGGCGCACCGGGGGCTCGTATCCGGTCAGCAGGTAGACCACCTCGAAGCGCGGCTCGGCCGGGTGCCGGTCAACCGCGGTCAAGTCGGTCAGGGCAGGTAGCCACATGGGGACCTCTCGCAGGGCGCTCAGCGCCTCGAAGGCCCTCCCCGCGGGCACCATCACGGTCACCTCGCCTCGGAACTCCGCAACCTCCAGATCCAGATCCGGGAGTCGTTTCCGAAGCAGGCCAACAAGCGCCGTAGTGTCGGTCAACGTCGGCCTCCGGTGGCGATCTTCTCTTGCAGCATGATGAACCCGTGCATGAGCGCCTCGGGGCGGGGCGGACAACCTGCCACGTACACGTCCACGGGCACGACCTTGTCCACGCCCTGCACCAGCGCATAGTTGTTGAACACGCCGCCGCACGAGGCGCAGTCGCCCATCGCGATGACCCACTTGGGCTCGAGCATTTGGTCGTAGATGTGCCGAAGGACAGGGGCCATCTTCTGGGAGACGCGGCCCGAGACGATCATGAGATCGGCCTGGCGGGGCGAGGCGCGGAAGATCTCGCTGCCGAAACGCGCCAGGTCGAACCGCGCGGCCGCCGTGCACATCATCTCGATCGCGCAGCACGCCAGCCCAAACGACGCCGGCCACACACTTCCCCGGCGTGCCCAGGCGACCATTCGGTCAACGGTCGTGGTCAGCACGCCCCGCTCGACCTCGGCCACCGCGCGCGCGGTGTCGGCAGGACCCGTGCGCACCCTCACTCCCAGTCCAGGGCCCCGCGCTTCCACGCGTAGATCAGCCCGGCGCCCAGCACGCTTGCAAACACCAGCATCTCGACCAGGCCGAAGGTCCCGAGGCGGCGATAGACGACCGCCCAAGGGAGCAGGAAGACAATCTCGATATCGAACAGGATGAAGAGCATCACTATCAGGTAGTAGCGTATGGGTACGCGCTCGCGGGTGGAACCAATCGTCCAGACGCCGGACTCGTACGGCTCGACCTTGGCAGGCGTGGGGCGGCTGCCGCCCACGAGGGCGTGGATAACCGGCAGCGCAGCGGTCAAGACGACCACGATAGCCAGGTGCACGAAGACGGGGATGTAGTCTAGCATCACGGCACCTCCCGCGGCTCAAGCAGCTCCACGAGCCCCCTGATGATCCGCGCGGTCGCCCCCCAAACGAGATGAGAGAGATTCTCATAGTAGACCAGCTCGAGCGAGATGCCTTCACGCACGACGTGCTCGACCCGAAGGTTGGCGGGATCGAGGAATGCGGCAAGCGGCACGGTTAGGATCTCGGCGATCTCATCGGGATTCGGCTTCGGGTTCGCAGGCGGCGGGATCAGGCCCACAAAAGGGGTTATCGCGAATCCCGTAACGAAAGTCTCGATCTCATCCAGGCGTCCCCATACCTCGACCAGTGAAGGCGCAAGGCCAATCTCCTCGTGCGTCTCGCGCAGCGCTGTGGCGAGCAGGTCGGCGTCGCCGGCGTCGTGGCGGCCGCCCGGAAACGAGATCTGGCCCTTGTGATACTCGACCTTATCGGTCCGCCTGGTCAGCAGGAGATGCGGCACTCCCCTCGACTCGAAGAGAGGCACCAGCACCGCGGCGCGGCGGGACGCACTCTGCGGCAGATCGCGCGGGGTCGTGTCCGCAAGGCGAGACCTAAGCAACTCCAGGTGGCCCACATCGTGCTGTTGGACGCGCGTGACGTGCTCTCCTTCCTGTTCCCAGGGCGGCCCAAGATATGGGGCCGGGTATCAAGACACTTACGACATGTTGTGGGGTAGCAGGAAGTTCGACCGGGTGCAGGGAATAGCCACGGAGATCCCCGGGGGGAAGGCCGTGCATACACCGTTCGCCTCCGCAGATGGCTCTCCATCGCAGCGCCGACGCGACATCTACCTCCTCAGCCCAAGGCTCCTTCCCCCCGAGGTCATTGCGGTTGCCTTCGCCAAGACCTCGCGTAGCCCCAGGCCGTTCCGCGAGATCGCGCAGGAGCTGACCGAGGAGCGCTCCCGGGATTTCCACGAGAAGTGGGTGGTCGGCTACGGCCACGGCTCGGTGGCCGAGCACGCGGTCCTGCATCTGGCGCTGGAGAGCCTTTCGCGGCTCGCGATCGAGAGCCTGGAGAGCAACCGCCTCTGCTCGTACACGGAGAAGTCCACGCGGTACCAGGTCTTCGACGCATTCTACTTCCCCCGGGCGATAGCGGAGTCCCGGCACGCGGACCTGTACGAGGCGACCTGCCGCAACCTCTTTGGCGTCTATCAGGAATGCATCGAGCCGGCCCGGCAGATCGTGGCGGCGGACAGCCCGCGCGGGCCGGACGAGCCCTCTTCCGCCTACGAGGCGCGCATTCGCTCCAGGTACATCGATGTCTGCCGGTTCCTGCTGCCCTGCGCCACCCTGGCGAACGTCGGCATGACCGCCAACGCCAGGGCGCTCGAGCACGCGATCACCAAGATGCTGTCGCACCCGCTCGAAGAGGTTCGCGGCATTGGCGCCGAGATCAAGCAGGTCGCGTGTGCCGAGGTGCCGACGCTGGTCAAGTACGCGGGGGCCAGCGCCTACCTCACCGGGACGGCCGCCGCGCTTGAGGTCGCCGCCGCGGACCGGACGTCACAGGGCGCTCCAGGGCGTCCGGAACCGCGCGCCGGCGTCCGCCTGGTGCACTATGACCGCGACGCCGAGGCGAGGGTTGTGGCCGCATGCCTTTACCGCCACGGCAGTTCCGCGTACGCCGACGCCTGGGCCAGGGCAGGGGCGATGGACACCCAGGAGCGGCGCGCGGTGATCGAGCAGGCGCTCGGGCGCCTGGGCCGCCATGACACGCCGATACGCGAGCTCGAGCACACGACATACACGTTCGACATAACCTGCGACCAGGGCGCGTACTTCGATCTCAAGCGTCACCGCATGATGACACAGAGCCCGCAGGCGCCCACGGTCGAGCTGGGATACGCGGTCCCGCGCGCCATTGACGAGGCCGGGTGTGGGCGGCGCTACCGAGATGCCATCGAGCAGGCAACCGATGCCTGCCGGCGGATCGCGCGCGCCTTCCCACACGATGCGGCGTACCTGGTGACCAACGCCCACAACCGGCGCTTTCTTGCGACGATGAACCTGCGTGAGCTCTACAGCCTCGTGCCGCTGCGTGCCCGCGAGTCCGGTCACTTCTCCTATCGCCGCGTGGCGCTGTTGATCTACGAGGCGGTGCGCGCGGTCCACCCCGGCCTGGTGGAGCATGTCCGGTTCGGCTACGATGCGCCCCGCGCGGCCGCGCTGGAAGCGCGCCACTTCTCGCAGGTCTAGCCGGCGGGCGCCAGCGGCGCAAGCAACCCGGCCACCGCCTCCAGGAACCTCTGGTCTTCGACCGAGAAGGCGTCGAGCTGATCGCCGTCGATGTCGATCTCGCCGACGACCCGCCCGGCCGCGAAGATCGGCACCACGATCTCCGAGCGGGTGTGCGCGAAGCAGGCCAGGTAGCGCGGGTCCTTGCTCACGTCGGGCACGATCTCGGTGCGCCCCGACCGCGCCGCGGCGCCGCACACGCCGGTCCCGATCGGGATGCGCGTGTGTTCCGTCGCCTGCGGGCCCCGCCAGGGGCCTAGCACCAGGTCACCCCCGTCAACCCAGTAGATCCCCACCCATGAATAGTGCGGCACGGCATCGTGCAGCAGGTCCACGATGCCGCCGGCATTCCCTGCCTGGGCGAGACGGCGTGCTTCGTCCAAGAGACGCGTAAAGTCCATGGTCTTCCCTCCTGCGGCGATCTCCGCCATTATAGCGAGTATGGCGCCGCGCGGGGCGCGGCCGACAGGCCTGGAGAGACCGAGTTCGACGCCAGGAGACCCGCACCCTGGAGGGAACCTCCGGGGAGCGCCGTACTATCTAGGGAAGATCCGGTATAGTGGATGCTATGGGATTGGCTACAGGCGACGCAGAGACCCCGCTCTCGGCGGTTCTCGAAACCATACTAGAAGAAGCCCGGAACCACCCCCTGCGCCTGGGCGAACTGGTGGACCGGACCGCCGAGCGCGGCTTCGGGCTCCTGCTGCTCGTGCTCGGCCTGCCCATGCTGATCCCCATCCTGCCTCCGGGGTCGTCCACGATTGTCGGGCCCATATACGCGGCGTTCGCCGTCCAGATGATCTCGGGCTCCCGTCACCCGTGGCTGCCGCAGCGCCTGCGGGAACACACGCTTGGCCAGCATGTGGTGGCGACTCTGCTCCGCAGGGGGGTCCCGTTGATACGCACCGCTGAGCGGCTCTCCAGACCCAGGGGCCTGTGGCTGCGCGAGGGTGTGGTCTTGCGCATGGCCGGGGCGATGGTGTTCCTGATGGGGTTGCTGCTGCTGAGCCCGCTCCCCTTCCTCAACACGGCGCCTGCCGTCTCCGTGATGCTCATAGGAATGGGGCTCCTTAACCGGGACGCGGTGTTCATGGCCGCGGGGATGACGGCAGGCGGGATCTCGCTGGCGATGATAGGCATTTCCGCCGGAGTGATCGTGACGCTCATCCAGCGAATCCGCTCCGCGATTCCCTGATCCGCCAGCGGCGCTAGGCGTGCAGTTCCAGGATGTCGCCATCCTCCAGGGGGTGGTCGCGCCCGACCATCTGTCCGTCGAGCTGGTCCCGGCGCCAGAGGCGCGCGTAGCGCAGGCCCTGGACGAAGTCCTTGTGCACCACTGCCGCGGCCTCTATGACCGTCGTGCGGCGCCGCAGGGTGTAGGGGACCTCGAGGTCGGGCTTCTTGCCCGGCTTCTTGCTGTACACCCGGATGACGCCCAGCATGCGAAACATCGTCCTGCGCAGCTCGCTCAGGTTGACGTCCTGCTCGGCCGATACCGGCAGCACCGGGAGCCTGTCGCCGTAGAACTCCCGGAAGAGCTCGAGTACCTCGGCCGCTCCGGGCGCGTCGAGCTTGGCGGCCACGAAGGAGGCCGACACGCAGCTGGGGGCGCGAGGGGCGCCGGGCGGGACCAGTGTGATGTTCGCTGCTGCGAGCAGCCCCAGGACCTGCTCGGTTGAGGCCAGCATGTCCTGATCGGACAGATCCACCACCACCAGCGCGGCATCCGCTCCGCGTATGAGACCGTAGAGCCAACCCTCCGAGAACTCCTCGCTCACCGGCGGCAGGTCCACGAGCTGCACCTGTACGTTCTCGAAGGCAGCCATGCCTGCCTGCGGAACACGGGTCGTGAACGGGTAGGCGGCTATCTCCGGTACGGCGTTTGTCAGCGCCGCCAGGAGCGAGGACTTGCCGGAGTTGGGCGCGCCCACCAGCACGATCTGCCCGATGCCCTCGCGCTCGATCTGATAGAACGGGCGGCTGCGGGCGGCTCCCTTCCTGCGCTGGGTCTCGCTGCGCAACTTGGCGATGCGGCGCTTGAGATCGGCCTGCATCTTCTCGGTTCCCTTGTGCTTGGGGATCGTCGAGAGCATCTCCTCGAGCGCGGCCAGCTTCTGTTGAGGAGTCGTGGCCTCCTTGAACTTCCGGTCGGCCGCTAGATACTCGGGCGTGAGGTTGGCTGGCATGATCGCACCTGGTCTGGGACCGCGGCCCCTACTCCCTCTCCGCCGTCAGTTCCTCGAGAAGCGCGTCGCAGGCGCTCCGCATGAACGCCGCCACCTCGGCCGGCGTTGCGGGATCGGCCTCTCCGGGGGATGGCGTCCGGACCCCGGTGGCGTAGAACTCCATGAACGGGGACATGCTCTTGTGGGGGTAGACGATGTAGACCTTCTTGCCGGTCGTGTGCGCGTGGATCATCTCCGAGAGCACGCCAAACGACATCTGGCTGGTGGGGTAGAACACCACGTTCATGTCCGACTGGTCGATCAGGCGCAGGTCCCGAACCACGGTCGCCCGCGCGAGTTGAAGGCGCGTGTGATCGTCCAGCCCCCTCCCCCACGCGCGCACCGCGTCCAGAGACCCGGCCCAGGCCAGGATCTCGGCGCGCTGTTCGGCCGAGAACTGCCTCTCGAACTCCTCATCGCCGATCGCAGAGAAAGCGGCGGCATCCTCGTCCTTGACCGAGAGGGGATCAAAGACGACGAAGTGCTCGCGCAGCCGCCTGCCGAACTCGCGCGCCATCTCGATCAACTGCGCCTGTCCATCGCGGCGCAGGTTGGTTATCGGATAGCCCAGGTAGATCCTGGGTCTTTTAAAGCAGATGAGATCGAAGAAGGTCGTCACCGGCTCGCCGTGCGCGATCAGGTAGTGCGGCACCCGCTCGTACGCCGCCAGCATCTTGGAGATGAAGACCTCCTGCTCCTGCCAGGCTATGATCTCCCCGGGCCGGAGGCGCCCGCGCCATTGCTCGCTGGCCTCGAGCCGACGTTGAATCTGGTAGACGCTGTCCACCATCGTGGCATAGAAGATCCCTTCGGGATGCACGGGCGGGGCCAGGCGCAGCCCTGGCAGCGGCTCCTGCACGGCCGCCGCCTCCGTGCTGGGCGCGCGGCGGCGCGTCTCGTCGAACAGCAGCTTGAGGTAGTGCGTGTCAAGCCCCGGGATCAGGCGGCCCTTCCACCAGAAGCAGGCGTGCGTGACCAGAACGGTGCAGAGGTCCGGCTCCCACAGCGCCGGGTCGTTGACGACCTCGGTAAACGCGATGGCGCGCAGCTCGTTGAGTGAGGCGGGCGACATGTCGAGGATCGTCTCGGTGCGCACGTCCATTCCGAGATCGCTGGCCCGCTCCAGCATCAACCGCCCCACGTCAACGTAGCGCAGCCGCTTGATGGGAGATGTCCACCTGCCCTCGCGCTGGGCTTGCTCGATGCGCGCCCCACCCTCCTCGACCATGCGCACGATGTGCCCGGGGCAACCGCCCGCCTCGGAGAGCCTCCCGCTGCCTGAGATGCCGGTCGTGATCACTATCATCGCCGCACCCCGCTACCTGAAGAGATCGTCCGCCGCGCCGCGCACGAGGTCCGCCGCGCGCTCGCTCCCCGAGTGCTGTAGGCCGCGCACGAGCACCACCGGCGTGCCCTCCGCGGCCTGACCCTGGAGGAGGTTCGCCATCGCCGCGACCTCGTCGGCAACGGCCTCGACCGACACGCGCAGCACGTAGCCGTAACGGTCTTCCTCTCCAATGTACGAACGGAGCACCCGCAGTCCTGCCGCGCCGATCGCGGCGCCGGTGGTCCCCTGCCTGAACGGACGCCCGTGACTGTCGTTTATGAGCACGCCCACCTCGGCGCCGAATGCCTCGCAGAGTCGGGCGCGGAGTCCTTCGGCCGAGGCATCAGGGTCGGCAGGCAGGACGGCCACCACGTCATCTCCCATACCCACGTTCGAGTGGTCCACGCCCGCGTTGGCGCAGACGAAGCCCAGACGGTGCTCGGCGATGATCAGCCCTGGGCGGACCCGGCGGATCCCCCTGCTCTCGCGCAGGATGACCTCGACCATGCGCGGGTCCTTGCCGGATTCCTCTGCCAGGGCCAGCGCGGCTGCGGTTGGTGTCACGTTGCGCAGGTCCACGACACTGCCCTCGGCCTTAGAGACGACCTTGTGGGCCACGACGACGATGTCCCCGCGCCGGAGGGCCAGGCCTGCCCCGCGCAGCACCGTGATGATCGCTCCCGCGAGATCGTCGCCCGGACGGATCTCGGGAAACGGTTCTGGCGCCCAGGCCAGCAGCGTCTTCATCGCGGTCGGGCGTCAATCGGCAGGTGCGCTATGCGGACGCCCAGGTGGCGCCGCCGGTAGCGCACGTTGAGCCCAACGAGCAGCACGGCCAGGCCCTCGAGCGTAGCGGCGGCGGCGAGCCCTCCTGCGTCCACCCCTCGGGCACCGATTGTCCCGGCCAGGTCGAGCACCCTGGCCCGGGCGTCGGGGTCGTCCCCGCACACCAGCACATCCTGATCCAACGGACGGGCCAGGTCCGCGAGCAGGCGCGCCGACAGCGTGTGGAACGCCGCCACCACGCGCGCGCCGGGCGCCAGGGTCTGGGTCTCGCGCGCGGCCGATCCCGCGGCAGGTGGTGAGAAGACAAGACCGGGGCCAAGCGGCACCGTGGCGTCCACGACGATCTTGCCTGCCAGGCTGCTGGCGAGCCCCTCGACGAACGCCGCGTGACCCTCATGGGGAATCGCCAGCACGACGATCTCCGCGGCGCTTGCGGCGTCGGCGTTCGCCGCCCCGCGCACACGGGAAAGCCCGAGCCGCGCAGCCGCCTCGGCCGCGCGCAGGGCGTCCCGCGATCCGATGACTACCTCCACTCCGGCCGCGCCCAGGCGCGCGGCAAGGCCGCGGCCGAGATCGCCTGTACCACCCAGGATGGCTACGGGTCCCAAAGTTCTGCTCACCCCTCTCGCTGCGGTTCGGCGATCGCCAGCGCGTAACCCTCTGCGGGGAAACGCCGGATCGCCTCCACGATGCTCTCCCGGCTGACGCCCCGTATGATCTGAGGATACCGCTCGAGGTAGTCCAGGCCTAGATCGAACAGTTCGACATCCGCCAGCGTCTGAGCGATTCCCCCGCTTGTCTCGAGGCGGACGGCCAGGGAGCCAACAAGGTACGTCCTGGCATCGGAAAGCTCTTCGTCGCCCGGGCCGTCGCGCTGAAGGCACACGATCTCGCGCGTTATCGCCTCGATTGCGCGCTCCAGGTTGGATGGGTGCACGCCTGCCCGCACCCACCAGGGCCCTGCCAGCAGGCCGGCGCGCAGATCGCTGTAGGCGTAGTAGGCCATCCCCTGCCGCTCGCGCACGCTCTCACCGATACGCCCCATCATGCCCAGCTGACCCAGCAGCAGGTTGGCCATCATCACGGCATAGTAGTCGGGATCGGTGCGCGCGATCCCGTGCGTTCCCAGCACGAGGTCGGCCTGGCTCTTGCCCGGCAACACGATCTCCGCGCGCCGGATTCGATCCAAGGCAGGTGGCGCCGGAGCACGAGGCAGGGTCCACCGTCCGCGCCCTGGCCATCGCCCGAACGAGGCGGCCGCGAGATCGATCGCGCGCGCCGCGTCCAGGTTGCCGACCACCGCGACGGCTGTGGCCTCCGGGCGCAGGTGCTCCGCGTGAAAGGCGCGGAGATCGTCGGGCTGCAGTGACGCCAGAACCGCCTCGTCACCGTCGGGATCGTGGGCGTGGGGGTGCCCTGCAGGGTAGGCTGTGCGGCGAAAGAGGCGCTCGGAGGCGTGCCGCGTATCCAGGGCGTTCACCCTCGCCGAGGTGACCAGTTCCCCTCGCACCCGCTCGACCTCATCGGGAGCGAAGGCGGGTTCGCACAGGACCTCGGCGACGGCGTCAAGGAGCGCGGGGGCATCGCCGGCCAGGGCCCTACCCGAGACGACCACCGTCTCGATGCCAGGAGTAACCGCCAGGCCTGCTCCGAGCGCGTCGAGATCCTCGGCAAGCCGCGGCCCGCTGCGCCGGGCGGTCCCGCGCATCAACGTTGAGCCAACGAGCTTCGCGAGCCCCGGGCGCTCGCCGTCGAGGAAGGCGCCGGCCTTCACGTGCGCGTGGATCGCCACGGTGTCCGGTTCGGGGGAAGGCATGGCCAAGCAGACCAGGCCGTTGGGCAGCACTGACCGGACCACCTGCCGCGCAGTGATGGGCGCGGTCACGCCACAGCCTCGCGCGCCCGGGCGTCCTCGGGCAGGTACCATCCCACGGTGCGCCGGCGGTCGGCCAGACAGGCGCGCGCGACCCGGAGAACGTCGTCGGATGCAACCCGCGCCACCGCCTCAGGCAAGACGCCAAGAGCGGCTGGCCAACCCACCGCCGCAGACGCGCCCAGCGCCATGGCACGGCGTGAAACGCCATCGCGAAGATACACGAACTGGGCCTGCGCCTGCTTCTTGACCCTGGCAAGCTCGTCGTTATCAGGAGGCTCGTCGTGCAGGCGCGCGATCTCCCGGTCCACCGCCGCTTCAAGCGCGTCTGCTCCAATCCCGCTCTGCGCCGTGGCGCTTATGCGCAGGAGCGTTGGATCCCGGCTCAGCGTGAGCCCTGATCCGACCTCCGTGGCCAGGCCGCGGTCTACCAGGGCGCGGTAGAGCCGGCTGCTGCGGCCTCCGGCGGCTCCATCAAAGGTAACCACGCCCTTGAAGCCCGAGAGTACGCCGTCCAGGACCAGCAGCGCGGGCAGGTCGGGGTGCCCTGCGCCGGGAGCGTGGAATGCCATCTGCAGCAGGGCCGTGGCCCCTCCCGGGCGCCGCAGGACCACGCGGCGCTCGCCCTCCTGCTCAGGCTCCTCGACGCGCACGTCCGGGACCGTGCCGCCTGCCTGGATCGGACCGAAGGCGTCACTAATCAGCGCGGCCATGCCCGCGGAGTCGAAGTCCCCGACCGCCACAACGATGGCGTTCGACGGGTGATAGTAGGTGCGGTAGTGACGGAGGAGATCGTCCCGCGTGATGGCGCGCAGATCGCCCTTCCAGCCGATGACCGGCTGCCGGTACGGGTGCACCTTGAACGCCAGCGCCTCGACCTCCTCGCGCAGGTAGTAGGCCGGGTAGTTCTCGGCGCCTTCCCGTTCCGAGATGATCACGGTCCGCTCGCTGGCGACGACCTCGGGATCGAAGATCGTGTTCTGCATACGATCGGCTTCCAGGCGCACGGCAACCTCGATGTGCTCGGCGGGCAACACCTCGAAGTACGCGGTGTAGTCCTTCCAGGTGAAGGCGTTCCAGCGCCCTCCCAGGCGGTCGATGAGCCGCGTCAGCGTGCCCGATGGGTGCGTCGGCGTTCCCTTGAAGAGCATGTGCTCAACCCAGTGCGAGATGCCGGTGCGGCCCGCAGGCTCGTTGCGGCTGCCCACCCGATACCAGACCCAAAACGTGGCCACCGCGGCCGCGCGCGACTCCAAGGTGAGCACCTGCAGCCCGTTGGGCAGCGTCGTTTCCAGCACTTCCTGCATCCTGCGGCTCCTCGCTATCGGTGGCCCGGGGCGAACCGTGGGCGCGGGGCCGTCCTACCTTCGCCCGATGGCGCGCGCTCCCCTGCACACCAGGAGCCGGCAGGCAAGACAGCGTATCCCGCAGGAGATGCTCGTCCTCACCCCCGCTGCCATCGCGCGCCACCGGCGCGCAGTCCTGCGCCGCCATCGCGTGCGCGATCGTCGGGGTGCGCTGCGCTTCATCAACACGCTGGGCTTCTGCTTCGCCTTCACCGGCGGGCCGGGAGGCCTGCCCGGGCTGTTCGACGTTCTGGCCACGCGCAGCACCGACCGCATGTGGTCCTGGGCCTGGCGCTGGAAGGACGAGCTTGCCACCGGCAAGAGGGCCTACTACGGCAAGGCCATTCGTCGGAAACCCTCGTACATCGCCATGGCGCTGCTGCCGGCGTTCTACGCCCTCTCGGGCAACACAGGCGAGCCCGATGACCACCTGCAGGCATATCGGGAGGGCCGGCTCGGCCTGCTGGCCAGGATCCTGTACGAGGCAATCGCGGCAGAGGGCCCGGTCTCCACCTGGGTGCTGCGCCGCCGGTTCGTCGCGCATGGCGAAAGCGGTGCCCGCTTTCACCGGGCCCTCGACGATCTCCAGGAGCGCCTTCTGGTCGCGAAGACGGCCGAGGTGGAGGGCCGGGGCGGGTACTCCTTCATCTGGGACACCTTCCACCGGTGGTCCCCCGAAACAGTGGAGGCGGCGGGTAGGATCGCATCCGAGGACGCGGCCGCCGCGGTGCTGGAGAGGTACATCAGGATCGTCGGGGCCGCTTCTCATGATGAGGTCGCGACGATGTTCGGATGGAGCCCCAGGATGACAACCCGGGCTGTGGCGCGCGCCGCAGCCCGATGCGGGCTCGCGCCCGCGCATGTCGGCAACAGCGAGGGCTGGACCATTGCGGGGCTCTGGCCCCGGAGCCTTGCTGCCCGCGTCTAGCCAGGATCCTCCATCATCAGCTCGTCGAGCGTCTTCCGCTGCTGTTGGGCCGTTTCGCGCTCCCTGAGTTCCTCCGGCAGTTGCTCCGCGTCGCCCAGGTAGCCGACCGCGATCATGGTGACCGGCTCGAAATCAGGGGGGACATTGAACAGCCGCCGCGCCTTCTCAACCGAGAACCCGCCCATGCTGTGGACGTAGAGATCGAGCGATGACGCCTGCGTCGTGAGGTTGCCGACAGCCAGCCCCAGATCGTGGAAGGCCCATCGGTTCGGCTTGTTGTTGCGCCGGAGCAGCGTCGCAACCAGCGTCATGATCAACAGCGGCGCGCCACCTGCCCACACCCGGTTGCGCTCGCTCAGGCACTCGAACAACCGGCCGTAGCGCTCGGGCTGCTCCTTGGTGGCCCAGATGAAGCGCCACGGCTGTTCATTACCGGACGAGGCGGCCCAGCGCGCCGCCTCGAAGAGCGACAGTATCTTCTCTTGCTCGACCGGCCGCCCAGAGAACGCGCGGGGGCTCCAGCGCTTATGGATCAACTCGTGCACGGCGTGCGTCAAGTGCGGTTTCGGCTTCATGGTGTCTGCCCCGTCCCTGGCTTCCCAGACTCCTTCTCGGTTTCGCGGGTCGAGCACAATCGCCTGCACCGCCGCGGGATCCGAAGGTCCTTGGCCATTCCCCATCGGCAAGCCCGCCGCGACGATGCTGCTGTTCTCCGCGTCGCGCGCGACCGGCGCTCGAGCCGACGGAGCGCCGCATTGCGAAACACCGGGAATGCCTATTCACACAGTAGCGTTGCGTTAGGCGTCGGCCGCAGGCGCATCGCCGGATGAGTCCGCACCTTGCGAGCCTACACGTCGCGAACGGAGAGGTGAAGATCATGGCGTCCTTCAAGCAGCGCCACACGACCATCAGGGATCCGCGGCTGGCGGATCTGCTGTTCGGAAGCACGTCGATCGCCTGGGTGTGGCTGATCATCCGGGGCTGGCTGGGATACGTCTGGCTGACGTCGGCGCTGCGCAAAGTCGGTAGCGCCGACTGGGTCCAGACCGGGATTGCCGTCAAGGGGTTCTGGGAGCGCGCCGTGGCGATCCCGCAGCAGGGGCGGCCTCCCATCACGTTTGACTGGTATCGTGGGTTCATTCAGTACCTGCTGGACACCGGAAGCTACGCCTGGTTCGGCAAGCTCATTGCCTACGGCGAGCTGCTGGTCGGGGTGGCGCTAGTCCTGGGCGCATTCACCGGCATTGCCGCGTTCTTCGCCGCGTTCATGAACTGGAACTTCCTCATGGCCGGAACCGTGAGTGTAAGCCCTGTGATGTTCCCGCTGACGATTCTCGTGATTCTGGCCTGGAAGGTGGCAGGGTACTACGGGCTGGACTACTACCTGCTCCCGATGCTGGGCACGCCCTGGCAGAAGGGCCAGGCACTCGACAAGGTGGCAGACAGCGCCCACGCGCGACTCGCGGAGTAATCGGGCGCGCAGTTGGTCTTGACAGCCTGGTTGAGGGACTCGTTCGGATTGAGGCCCGGGCTGAGATCATGTTGCACGGGAAGCGGTGCCCCGTGCCCGGGATCACCGGCGCAGCACCGCGGCTGGATCGGCCGGACCGTGTCCCTTTCCGATCGGCAGGCCGGCCGAGATCGCCGCGGTGATTAGCTCCTTGGCCCGGGCCACCGCGTCGGGCACGGCCAATCCTCTCGCCAGGCCCGCGGCGATGGCCGCGGAGAACACGCACCCGGTGCCGTGGGTGTGGCGCGTCGCCGCCCTCGGCGCCGCGAACAGGCGGAACCCGGCGCCGTCGAAGAGCAGGTCCACCGATTGCTCGCTGTCCTCCAGGTGCCCGCCCTTCACGACGACGTACCGCGGTCCCATAGCGCCGATCGTGCGGGCCGCCTCCTCCATCTCTGCGAGGGCCCGGACAGGACCGCCGGCCAGCACGCCCGCCTCGTGCAGGTTGGGCGTCACCACGAGCGCCAGCGGAAGCAGCAGCCGGCGCAGGGCGTCGGTCGCTTCGGGCCGCAGCAGGGGAGCGCCGCTCTTTGCGATCATGACAGGGTCCACCACAAGGCGGGTGAGATCCCATCGGCGCACCGCCTCCGCCACCGCCTCGATAATGGGAGCGCTGGACAGCATACCCGTCTTGGCGGCATCGGTACCTATGTCGCTCATGATCGCATCTATCTGCGCGACCACGAACTCCGGCGCCAGCTCGACGACCGCGGTGACACCGGTCGTGTTCTGCGCGGTCAGCGCGGTGATCGCCGACGTCCCGAAGACTCCCAGCGAGGTGAAGGTCTTGAGGTCGGCCTGGATGCCCGCGCCGCCGCCCGAGTCGGAACCTGCGATGGTCATGGCGCGAGGGATGGTCATGCGTTGCCCCTCCCGAAGTGTGTCCAGCCGCCGGGATCAAGCGGCACCGCCTGGCCGTCTTCCTCGATAACGGCGCGGCCGGCGGAGTGCTCGGTGAACTCGCCGATCAGCGTGGCGGGCGTGCCGGTCTCCTCGGCCAGGCGACGGAGCACACCCTCGGCGTCGTGCGGCGCCACCGCGAAGAGCAGCTCGTAATCCTCGCCGCCGGTCAACGCCAGGTCGAGCGGGCTTGGGGCTCTTTGCACCGCCCCCGATGCGCGCGTCGCGCTCGACGCGAGCGCCGAGGCGA
>JBBIOM010000005.1:5759-73444 GCA_037443365.1 Armatimonadota bacterium | reverse complement strand
GCGAGCGCCGAGGCGACGGCGGCCAGATCCGGATCAACAGGTACGCGCCGGGCGTCTAGCCGCACGCCCAGACCGCACGCCTCGCACATGCGCCACAGGTCCAGCAGCAGACCGTCGGAGATGTCCATCATGGAACGCACCGCACCGGTCGAGGCCAGGGCCCGGCCCTCCCGCAGCCGCGGCTTGGGACGGCGCTGCGCGGCCAGCAGGCGGGCGAGCGCGTCGCCGGGCGGCGCGGTCTCAAGCGCGTCGGACGGTCTGTCGGACGCCCTGCCGGACGCTCCACCGATGCGCTCCAGCGCAACCAGCCCGCCTGCGGCCCTGCCCAGCGTGCCGGTAACCGCGATACGGTCGCCGGCCCGCGCGCCCGTGCGCCTCACCAGATGGTCGGGCGCGACCTCGCCGAGCAGCATCACGTCCACGACGATCGCCGGGGACTGCGCCAGGTTGCCACCCACGACGGCGACCTGCGCCTCTGCTGCCATCTCCAGCAGACCCTCGTACAGCCCGTCTACCCAGGCCGCCTCCAGGTCGCCCGGAAGCGCGAGCGAGATGACGGCGTGCCTGGGCGCGCCGCCCATCGCCGCGATGTCGCTGGCGTTGATGGCCAGCGCCTTCCAACCGACATCGGCCGCGGCGCCGGTTGCGCGGCGGAAGTGCACGTCCTCGACCAGCGCATCGGTGGTCGCCAGGACCAGCGCGCCGGGCGTCGGGCGCAGCGCGGCGGTATCGTCGCCGATGCCGAGCACGACTCCTCCGCCTGGCAGACCGGCACGCGCTACGCGCGTGGCGATCCGCTCCAGCAGGGCGAGCTCACCCAGGTCCGCGACGCGCGGGCTAT
Source organism: Armatimonadota bacterium (assembly GCA_037443365.1). GTDB lineage: Bacteria > Sysuimicrobiota > Sysuimicrobiia > Sysuimicrobiales > Humicultoraceae > VGFA01. The sequence goes on along the minus strand of JBBIOM010000005.1, from coordinate 72,603 downwards.
CCCCGGGCCGCACGCACGGCCTCCACAATGCGGCGCGTGGCGCCGGTCACGTCCTCTGCGCCCACCACCGCGGAGATCACCGCGACCCCATCGGCACCTGCGCGTATGGCCAGCGACGCGCTTACATGGGTGATCCCGCCGATGGCCACCACCGCGATTCCCACCGCGCGCTTGATCCGGACGAGCGGCTCGACCCCGATGGCATCCCCTGCGTCGGCCTTGGAGGAGGTGGGAAAGATGCTGCCCACGCCCACGTAGTCGGCGCCCGCCGCCTGCGCGGCAAGCGCCTCCTCGACGCTGGCCGCCGAGGCGCCCACGATTCCTTCTGGTCCGAGCAGGCGTCGCGCGTCGGCCACGGGCAGGTCGTCCGGGCCGACGTGCACGCCGTCCGCGCCTATGGCCAGCGCGATGTCGGCGCGGTCGTTGACGACGAGCGGCACGCCGGCGCCGCGCGTGATCTCGATCAAGCGCCGCCCGGCCTCCACCACCCTCGCGGTGGGCCACTCCTTCTCCCGCATCTGGATCATCGTCGCCCCGCCGGCCAGCGCCGCCGCAACGAGGTCCTCCAGCGTTCGACCGCGTCCGAACGCGCGGTCTGCGATCACGTACACGCTGGGATCGAAGCGCATCACAGTTCCCTCACCCGCGCCTCCTGGCGCACCTGTTCAGGGGTCAGGTAGTAGAGCGCGTCCAGCAGCGCCGGGGCCAGCGTGCCCGGGCCGCGCGCGTAATCCGCGGCTATCTCGGCGGCCACACCGAAGCAGACAAGCGCACAGGCAGCGGCCAGCAGGAACCCGGGGGCTTCCGGCTGCGTGCGGGCCACCGCGCAGAACGCTCCTATCACGCCGGCAGTCATGCACCCGGCCCCTGGGATGGCCGCCAGCCACGGGTGCCCGTTCTCCACCCCGAGGACGCGATCCGTATCGGCGACGAAGTCGCACGCGCCCGTCACCGCCGCGACGCAGGCGCGCTCGCGCGCAAGCGCCGCGGCCAGGCCGCCTGGCTCCGCGGCACCCACGTATTCCACCCCACGGACGAGGCCGCCTTGCCCCAGCAGCGCGGCGGCCTCGCCGGCATTGGCGCGCACCGCGGTAGGGTGCAGTTCATCGAGCAGCCGCCCGGCTGCGGCCGTGCGGTAGCGCGTGGCACCGGCGCCCACGGGATCCAACACGATGGGAACCCCACGCAGTCCCGCGATGCGCCCGGTGGAGAGCATCACCTCCAGGCGCTCCGGCGTGGGCGTCCCCAGGCTCAGCACCAGCGCGTCCGCGGTCGCGGCGACCTCCTCGGCGTCTTCCGGCGACATCGCCATCACTGGCAAGGCGCCGATCGCCCGCGTGGCGCCTGCCACTGCCTGCATCGTCACGAAGTTGGCCAGGTGGTGAACGAGCGGGCGCTGCTCGCGCACCGCCTCAAGTAGCGTGGCCGCGCTGTCGCCGATCCGCGACATCGCTACCCCGCCGGCCTCCGCGCGGGCACGGTCACGCCCGCGCGCTCCAGGGCCCGCATGATCAGGACGCCCAGGATCGCACCCGGCGCGCTGCTGGCCAGAAACAGGTACGCGAGCGTGCCGAGCGGGATGGCCTTGCCCATCAGGGACGGCGCCACCAGCAGGGCGCCAATCGTGGCACCGATCACCACGGTCCCGATCGGTTCCAGGAGGCCTACCCAGGATCGGGGCCAGAGCATGTACGCGAATCCCACGACCAGCGCGCCGGGTATGCCTCCGGGGAACGCCAGCAGCGTGCCGACTCCGAACTGATTGCGCAGGATCGCCGCAACCGTGGCGGCGAGCGCGGCGTACCAGGGCCCCAGCAAGACCCCGGCGATCGCGTTGGTCATGTGCTGCCAGGGCAGCAGCTTGGCGCCGGCCACTGGTATGGATCCCGGCACGAACGAGAGCACTACGGGCAAAGCCGCCAGGAATGCGGCGAGAACCAGCTTGCGCGTGGACAAGTCATCCCCTCCTTATTGGCCGGGTGCCCCGGCGAGCGGCACCACGCGCGCGCGCAGGATGCCGAAATCGAACGCCCGGCCCGAGCGCGCCAGCAGCGCCACGACGACCGCGGGCACCGCTGCGGCGAGCACGAATGAAGTCAGCAGGTGCCCGCGCGTGAACCCTGGGTCCGGGAAGTAGGCCGCGCCCGCGACCAGGCCGGCCAGCGTGCCGATGATAGCCGCGCCGCCCGGAAGGCGCGGCGCGTAGAGCCCGGCGAAGACCGGCACCATCGCCGCCGCGCATACCATGTCGGCTACCAGGAACAGGTAGAGGACGCTGTAGCCTCGGGAGGCCACTGCGATCGCCGCAACAGCCAGCGCCACCGTTATCACCCGCGACCAGCGCAGGAGCCCGCCTCCGGATCGCCCAGGGCGCAGCCTGCCCAGGTCCGACGTGAACACCGCGGCCAGCCCGTTCAGCAGCGTGTCAATGCTGCTCATCGCCAGCGCCACCGCCAGCACCAGGATCGCCAGCACCAGCCAGACCGGCGCGACGCCCAGCAGCAGGTTGAAGAACGCGACCGACGGCACACCGGCGCGGCCGCTGGCTGCGGCGACGATGCCCAGCAGGCCCGGCAGCACGACAACGGGCACCACGATCGCGGCCGACGCCAGGAACGCCCTGCGAAGAACCCGCTCGTCCCGCGCGATGTAGACCCGCTGCCAGTATCCCTGATGGAAGAGGTTGGCGGCCAGGATGGCGATCACGAACGTCGCGGCGGCCTCGATCCCAGGGCGGTGCCCGAGGGAGAGCAGCGCGGGCGCGCCGGCCTGCACCTGCGCCAGGATCGCGCTGCCCCCGCCGATAGCCGCCACCACTCCAACGAAGGCAACGACGAGCAGCGGTATGATCACCGCGGCCTGTATCCGGTCGGTGAAGATGGTCGAAGGCAGCCCGCCGTAGGCGGTGTACGCGACGGTGGCCAGGCCCACCAGGGCGGCGGTCAGCGGAAGCGGCGCCTGCGCCACCAGATTGACCGCCAGCGCTATTCCGGTCGTCTCGGCCGCGAGGAAGACGAACATGTAGAAGAGCATGACCGCCAGCGTCAGGGCGTACATCCCCCTTCCGTACCTGTGCCAGACGAACTCGGTAAGGGAGTGCCCGGAGGGAGCCAGCGCCCGCATCCGTGCCCCGAGCGGGACGAGCGCCAGCATCGGCGCGGCGCTTCCCAGCCCGTAGCCGATCAGCGCGGCCAGCCCGCCCCAGGTGCCGGCCTCGGCAGGGCTGTAGAGTATCCAGGCGCCCATCGCCGAGGCAACGAGGGTCGCCGCGGTCGCGCCTGCGCCGGCCGAGTAGCGGGCGCTGATGTAGTCCTCGACCGAGAGGCGGCTCCTGCGCGCGTGCACGATCCCCGCGAGCGCGAACGCCAGCGCCGTAACGATGACCACTGCTACTGCCCCAATCCCGCCTGTCATGCGCCACCCCGCGCAGGAAACCCGACGGCCGCCCTCCCCATCCGGGGCTGGCGGCCGCGACGTGCTGCCCTGCTTCCCCACGCCAGCATTACCTGGATCGGGTTCTTGGGGTCTGCGACGGCGCCCTGCTTCGGGAGGTCGCACTCTCAGCCCGGCTCGCCCGAGCTCCCCCAGAGGATCGCTATTGAGTTCCTACCCTTTAGTATAGCCCGCGTGCAGGCCCGGGACAAGCGTTGAGCCTCTCGCCCTGCAGGCCCTGCGCGTCAGACGGCGGTCAGCCCTCCGTCCACCAGCAGCGCGGCGCCGGTAATCCAGGAGGCCGCGTCCGAGGCCAGGAACAGGATGGCGCGCGCCGCGTCCTGGGGCGTCCCCAGGCGCCGCAGCGGATAGGTCTGGATGATCGCGGCGCGATGCTCGTTCGTCCACGTCTCCCAGGAGTCGCGGTTCAGGTCGGTCGGGATCAGCCCGGGACAGACCGCGTTCGCCCTCACGCCCTCGGGCCCGTAGCGGGTGGCCAGCGAGCGCGTGAGCGCGGCAACCCCGGCCTTGCTGGCGTCGTAGGCCGGGGTCCGGCCCGCCCCTGAGCCAAACGCCAGGACCGACGAGACGTTGACAATCGCGCCCCGGCTCGCAATGAGCGCGGGGAGCGCGCACTTGCAGCACAGGAACACGCCGCGCAGGTTGACTCCCATCAAGCGGTCCCAGGCTTCCGGCTCCTCCTCGTGGACAGGCCGGCGGCTGATGGCACCCGCGTTGTTGACCAGCACATCCAGGCGGGCGAACCGATCGAGCACCGCGGCGACCATGCGCGCGGCGTCGGCCTCGCGCGCGACGTCGGCCTCGATGAAGAGCGCGTCCTCGCCGAGATCGCCAACCGCGCGCCGGCCGCGCTCCGGGTCCCGCCCCGCCACGGCCACCTTGCCTCCCAGCTCGCGCGCCAGCTGCGCCGTGGCCAGCCCGATCCCCGCGGTGCCGCCGGTGACCAGCAGCACCCTGTCATCGAACCTGATCATGCCCGCTCCCTCCTCGCCTCCGAACTGTCACGGCCCGCGCGCCCACGGCGGTAGGAACACGGCACCGAACAGGGCGAACCGCTCCAGATGAGAGTCTATGCCCGGCCGCGCGATCCTGCACGTGGACATGGATGCCTTCTTCGCCGCGATCGAGCAGTTGCGGCGGCCCGGGCTGCGCGGTCGCCCGGTGGTCGTGGGCGGCAGGGGCAATCCGCGCGAGCGCGGGGTGGTCTCCACCGCCTCCTACGAAGCCCGCCCCTTCGGCGTGCACTCCGGACTGCCGCTGCGCACCGCCTACGAGCGGTGCCCGCAGGCCGTATTCCTGCCCGTGGACTTCCCCTGCTACAGGGAGGTTTCCGAGCGCATGCACGCTATCCTGCGCGCCACCGGCGCCCGCGTGCAGTCGCTGGGCCTGGACGAGGCCTTCCTGGATGTCACGGATCTGCCGCAACCGGCCGAGACAATCGCCCGTGCGATCCGGGAACGCATAGCCCGAGAGCTGCACCTTACGGCATCGGTAGGCATAGGCCCGAACAAGCTCGTGGCCAAGATCGCATCGGGCCTTGCCAAGCCGAACGGTCTGACCACAATCCGGGACGACGAGGTGGAGGCGCGGCTGGGGCCGCTGCCTGTTGGGGTTCTATGGGGTGTCGGGCCCAAGACCGCGGCGCGCCTGCGCGACGACTTCGGCGTCCAGACCGTGGGCGACCTGGCCGCGATCGCCCTGGTGAGGCTCCAGGAGACTTACGGACCACGCATGGGTGCCTACCTGCATCGCGCCGCCTGCGGCGTGGATGAGAGCCCGGTGGAGACCGAATGGGAGCCCAAGTCGGTCAGCCGGGAGCACACCTTCCAGGTGGATCTGCGACGGCGGGAAGCGATGCGCCAGGCGGTCCTGCATCTGGCCGGCCGCGTCGCGGATGATCTGGGGGAGCAGGGCTATCGCGCGTGCACCATCACCCTCAAGGTCAGGTTCGCCACGTTCCAGACGGTCTCGCGCTCGCTCACGCTGGCCGAGGCGGTGGCCGATCGCGCCGCGCTGGCAGAGGTCGCGGTGGGTCTGCTCGAGAGGGTGGCCCTGGATCGCCCGGTGCGCCTGCTTGGCGTACGCGCCGCCAACCTGAGACCGGCCGGGCCCGCAGACGGCGTCAGGTAGTGCGGGCGCTCATCCAGGCCCCACCACGACGCGGCTGCCGGTGGATGACAGGTCGTACCCCCCCAGCGCGGCCACCGCTGCCCTGAACTCGTCGCGCTCCAGGACGTCCAACACGCGCTGGACCAGCGGCGAGGCCACCTGTTCCTGTGGAATCGCCAGGTCGAAGCGTTCGCGCGCCACCGGAATGAACTCCAGACCCATCGCGCGCGCCGCGGCCAGGATGCCGAGCCCGGCATCGGCCGCACCCGACGCGACGGCCGCGGCCGTGGCCATGTGCGTGTAGACCTCGCGGGCGTACCCGCATATCTGCCCTGGGACCAGGCCGCATCGGCGCATCTCGTAGTCGAGCAATAGCCGGGTGCCGGCCCCGCGCTGCCGGTTGATGAAGCGCACGTCCGGCCTGGCCAGGTCGGGAATGCCGAGGATGCCCTTGGGATTGCCCGGCTCAACGATCAGCCCCTGCTCCCGGTGGGCCAGGGTCACCAGCACCACCGTGCGGTCAGGCAGGTACTGGCGCACGTAGGGGATGTTGTACTCGCCCGTGGCCTCGTCGAGCAGGTGCACGCCGGCCATGTGCGCCTCGTTGCGGTGAAGCGCCAGCAACCCTCCCAGGCTCCCTACGTGCGCCGACGTGAGCGAGACGCCCGGATCGGCGCGGCGCAGGAAGTCGGCCAGCACGTCGAGCGCGACATCGTGACTGCCCACGGCCAGGATCGCGTTCTCAATAGCGGATCTGGGACGGCGCAGCTCGATCTCCACCTCCTCGCCGGCGTCCACCCCCTCGCATGTGCGCGGGATGACCAGCATGCCGTCGGCACGCACCAGCGAGGTCACCAGCCCGGCGCCGCGGGCCAGCGGCGCGACCACCATCCGGCCGCCCACGCGGCCGGCGGTCACGCGCACGAACTCGTCCACTCCCAGGGTTGAGTGGACCTTGCGCACCAGCGTCGCGCGCAGGCGCTCGCGCTCGGGCGCCGCGAGACCCTGCAGCGCGTACACGACCGGTCGGGCGAACAGGTCGAACGTGAGCATGGCCGAGACCGGATATCCGGGCAGGCCGATCGCCGGACGGCCGCGCACGATCCCCAGGATCACGGGCTTGCCCGGGCGTATGGCCACGCCGTGCACCATGATCTCGCCCAGCCGTTCGAAGACCAGGGCCGTGTGATCGCGCTCGCCGGCCGATGCCCCGGCGTTGACCACCAGCAGGTCACAGTCGTCGGCGGCCTCGAGCGCGGCCGCCAGTGCCGCGGCATCGTCGGGTACGATCGAGTGGCGGCGCGCCTCCCCGCCCCAGCCCGCCACCTCGGCGGCCAGCATAACCGTGTTGAACTCGGGAACCTGGCCCGGGCGGAGCGGCCCCGCGGCATCTGCCACCTCGTCGCCGGTGGGGATGAGCGTCACGCGTGGCCGGCGCCGCACCGAAACGGCGCCCACGCCCGCGGCAGCAATCGCGCCCACGTCCACGGCGCGTATGAGGTGGTTGCTGGGCAGGAGCAACTCGGTCGCGATGACGTCCTCCCCGACCGATCGAACGTGCTGCCACGGCACCGCGGGCGCCAGGATCTCGGCGGCGCCGTCCACCTCGCGGATCTCCTCGATCATGATCACCGCGTCGGCGTCATCAGGCATTGCGTCACCGGTATTGACCGTCACGAAGCGATCCGGAGGCAGAAGGATCGGGGCGGTCTCGGTCGCGCCGAAGGTATCGGCGGCGAGCACCGCGATCCCGTCCATTGCCGCGGCGTGGTAGTGCGGCACAGATCGGCTGGCGTGGATCGCTTCGGCGGTCACGCGCCCGGCGGATTCGGCCACGTCAACTGCCTCTGCCGGGGTCGGCAGGAGCAGGCCGCGCGCACGCAGCGCCCCGATCCAGCGCGAGAGCGCCTCCTCGAGGGGAAGGTCAGTCAGGTAGACGCGGCGATCCGGGCGGCTCAAGACGTCAGGACCTCCACCATCACCTCTTCACCGTACTCGATCCCCTCCGCAGGCTCCGGGATAACGGCGAGCCCGTCGGCACCGGCCATGGTGGAGACGAGGCCTGACTTGCCAAGGAGCGGCGTCGCCCACAACGTGCCGTCGCGCTGCTCCAGCGCAACGCGCAGGTAGTCGGTCCGGCCTGGTGCGGAAGCCACGCGGCGCGCGAGTCGTGCGCGCACCGCGCCGAGAGGCTCAGTCCGCCGTCCCAGCAGGCGGGCTATCATCTCGCGCACGAAGACGTGGAACACCACGAGCACCGTGGTGGGATGCCCTGGCAGGCCCACCACCGGCGTCGGGCCGCACAGCCCCAGCACAGTGGGCTTGCCCGGCTTCATGGCCACCCCGTGCACCAGCACCCCGGGTGGCCCCAGCGCGGCGATCGCACGCGCGACCTCGTCGCGCAGCCCGATCGAACTGCCGCCAGAGACCAGGACCATGTCGCAACGTTCCTGCGCGGTGCGGAGCGCATCCAGCAGCGGACCGAGCCGGTCGGGGACGATCCCGTGGAAGAAAGGCTCCCCACCTTCGGAGCGAACCGCGGCGAGGAGCGCCGGTCCGTTGATGTCGCGGATGCGGCCCGGCTCAGGTGTCATCTCGGGCGGGACGACCTCGTCGCCGGTCGAGATCACCCCTACGCGCGGGGGCTCCGCCACCATGACGCGCGTGACCCCCAGCCCTGCCAGCAGCCCGATCTGCGCCGCGCGCAGGACTGCCCCGGCGCGCAGCACGACCGCCCCGCGCCGGGCATCCTCGCCACGGGTGATAACGTTCTCGCTCGGGCCCGCGGCGCGACGGACCTCGATCTGGGACGAGGGCACTTCCTCGGTGTGCTCGACCATCAACGCGGCGTCCGCGCCAGGGGGCAATATCGCCCCGGTTGGTATGCGGACCGCCTGCCCGGGGCCGAGCGCAAGCGCCGGGGCCTCGCCCATGAGGACCTCGCCGACAACCTCGAGGTAGGCCGGAAGGCCCTCACTGGCTCCAAAGGTATCGGCGGCGCGCACCGCGTAGCCGTCCACGACCGAGCGCGGAAAGGGCGGCAGATCCTCGGGGGCGACGACGTCCGATGCGAGCACGCGCCCGCAGGCCGCGGCGAGATCCACGGGGACGGCTCGCGGGGGCGAGGGGTTCCAGGCCTCCAGGAATCGCGCCCGGGCCTGGTCCACCGTCAGGATGTGCAGGAACTCGCGCGCGGGCGCTCCGCCCGCTATCGGCGGGAACGCGCCCACCTCATCGCCCGGCTGCAGCACGTACGAATCCTCCCGGGCAACCCCGCCAACGAACACCTTGCGCACGGTCCCTTCGGGGATGCCCAGGTGCGCAATCAGGCCTGCCACGGTGGTGCCCTCGGGAAGGTCCACCCGCAGGGCCTGCCGCCCGCCCGGGACGAGATCCCGCAGCGTCGCGTAGAGCCGCACGGTGACGATCACGGCTATTCGGTGGCCTTGCGGAAGTACTGCCGGTAGATCAGCGCCATGTCGCGCCCGAACACGGCCAGCCGGTCCCCGGGCTTCACGCGCCGGCTGGGGGCGGAGTACTCGTGGTTGAGGAAGAGGTGGCTCGCCTCCTCGGGCGCTACCCCGATCGCCCCGAGGACTTCCGCGATCGTGCTCCCCTCGCGCACGGCCACCTGCCTGCGCACCGCCTGAAACGGCGAAGGGGGGCCGAACCGCTTCTGCAGCGCGCCGTAGACGAGCACGTCCACCGCGTCGCTAGACATAGAGCATCCGCATCTCAGGAGGGAACAGCCCGATCCGATCTCCGCTCCGCACGGTCCGGCCCAGCGCTGCCTGATCGTAGCACCCGTTGACGAAGATGTTGCTCACGTCCCCCGGCCCAATGCCAAGCACCTCGATCACCTGGGCGACCGTGCCTTCCGGCAGGGCGACCCAGGCGATCGAAGGCCTCCACACCCCTGGCTGCGCGGCCAGACGCCGCAGCCGCCCGTACAGGTGAACCTCAATCAATAGGCGTGCACCTTGTCCAGATCCTCGTCCGGCACGTCGAACACCGTGTTGTGCGGCGGGAGCGGCTCGTACTTCATGAACTCGGGCAGGCGGTCGTGTGCCTTGGTGAATCCGGCCGCCGCGTTGAAGGCGCGCTCGACCTTGAGGACCTCGGTGCCGATCCGCCCGATGTCATCCACGGTCCACTTCGTGCCCAGCACCGCCGCGCACGACTCCACCATGCCCGCCAGGCCCTCCGGGATGTCGAGCACCGCGAAGGCATCGAACAGGCAGTACCCGCTCGTGTCAATGAACGCGGTGGCCGCCTGGAACGAGCGCGACAGCTCGGCCTTCTGCGGGTTGAACGGATCGGCCTTGCCGCCCACGCTCAGGATCTCCGGGGCGATCGTGTACCCCGAGGTGTGGTCGGCGCCCATGGTGGTGGTGGCGTAGGTCACGCCGATACCCTTGACGACCCGGGGCTCGTAGGCAGGCATGGCCTGGCCCTTCACCGTGGGCACGCGCACCACGCCGAACGCCCTGCCGGTCAGCTCGGCGCCGCAGCCGATGATGCGGCCCAGCGGAGTGCCTCCCCGCACGTCCTCGTGTATCAACTTCTTGGCGCCCTGGGCGTCCCCGAACTCGAGCAGGCCGCCCTCCATGGCCACGGCGATCGTGGCGCCTGCCTCGATGGTGTCCAGGCCGACGTCGTTGCACGCCCAGACCAGGTCGGCGATGTCGTCCAGGTTGCCTATCCCGCAGTTGGCGCCCAGCGCCCACACCGACTCGTACTCCAGCACCGAGGTGTGGAACTTGCCGTCGGGGTAGGGGAAGATGTTAGAGCACTGGATGATGCAGCCGGGATGGCAGGGATGGCCCGTGGTCCCAACGCCTCCGCGCTTCTTGACGAGCTCGGCCACGGCCTCGCCGCTGATCTGCCCGGTCAGCTCAAACCGGCCGCCGCTGAAGTTGCGCGTGGGGTAGCCGCCGGCCTCGTTCATGATGTTGGCCAGGACGTTGGTGCCGTAGGTGTTGAGGGCGCCCTCCTTCTTGGTCACGTCGTGCTTGAGCGAGGCCTCGGTGAGCTTCTTGATCGCCGTCCGGAAGTGCTCCTTTTCGGCGATCTCCACCCCTGGGCCGCCGGTGTCATCAACGATGATCGCCTTGAGCCCCTTGGAGCCCATGACCGCGCCCATGCCGCCGCGCCCGGCGTAGCGGCCGGCGCTGTTCTCCGGGTCGTTGACGCAGATGCCGGCGTTGGTCAGGCGGTACTCGCCTGCCGGGCCTATACCGATGATCGCCACACCCTTGCCGTGGCGCTCCCACAGCGTGCGGCAGACCTCGTACATCCCCTTGCCCACCAGGTCCGTCGCCGGAAGGAACTCCGCACCGTCCTTGTTGATCCGAAGCAGCCAGAACTTCCCGGCCTCGGCGGGTTGGCCCTCGATGATGATCCCCTTGATGCCGAGCCGCGCTATCTTCTGCGAGGACAGCCCTCCGACGTTGGTCTCCTTGATCGTCCCGGTCAACGGGCTCTTGCCGCCGAACGACGTGCGGCCGGAGGTGGGCGCCGCGGTGCCGCTCACGATCCCGGGCGCGATGGTGAGCTTGTTGTTGGGGCCGAGGGGATGGCAGTTGGGCGGGACCTCCCCGGACGTGAGCATTGAAGTGAAGCCCCGGCCTCCCCAAAGCCGGTAGGGCTCGGGGACTTCCTCGAACGCGGCCTTCAGGTCGGTCATGTTGACCCGAAGCAGCTTGCTCATCGGACTCTCCCCTCCCTTCTTTCTCTCATGCTTCTCGCATGGCTCGACAGATGCACGCGGCAGGAGACGTGCTCATCAGATGACAGGAGGCCACCCTCATCCTGGGCGCACCCCTCGTGGACGGCTGTCGTGGAGCACCGCCTCTATTCGCGGCGGGACGGGATTCCTCCTGGTCCGGCGTCCTCCCTGCAAGGAAAGCCCCCCCGCGGGACGAACGTACTTCCCGATGCCCGCGCCCCGTCCTGGCATACAGGTCCTGGTCTTCCGCGGCCCGGAGACCATTGCCGACCCTCCAGAGCCCCTCGACTCCCTGCGGGGACGCGAGGGGCAGGTCCTGTGGATTGATCTGTCGCGCCCCACCCAGGAGATGATCGCGCCCGTCGCCAGCGTATTCGGACTGCACCCCCTGGCGGTCGAGGACGCGCTCAAACGCCGGCAGCGCCCCAAGGCCGAGGAGTATGATGGGCTGTTGTTCGTCACCACGCACGCTGCGCGGCTCCGCGGCCCGGGCGGGCACGACGTCGGTCTGGACGAGATTGACATCTTCATGGGACCGGGCTTCGTGATTACCGCCCACAGCGGCGCGGCTCCGGTTCTGGACGAGGTCCGGCGGCGCCTCGCGGCGGCCCCGGCCGGCCTGCGCAGCAGCGAGGGTCACGTTCTCTACGCCATCCTCGACGCCGTGGTGGACTCGTACTTCCCGGTGCTCGACGCCCTGGACGGCTACGTGGAGCGCCTCGAGGACACGCTCTTCAGGGAGCCCAGGCAGAAGACGATGGACCAGCTCTTCAGTGCGAAGCGCGCGCTGCTGCACCTGCGGCATGTCGCGGCGCCGCAGCGCGACATGATGAACCTCTTGATGCGGCACGACTCGCGCCTCGTCGGCGCACCGCTGCGCGCCTACTTCCGCGACATCTACGATCACCTGCTGCGCATCACCGACCAGATCGACGCGCACCGCGACCTGCTGGCCGGGGCGCTGGACATATACCTGAGCATCGTGAGCAACCGGCTGAACGAGGTGATGAAGGTGCTCACGGTCATCACCGCGATCTTCGCCTCGCTGGCGGTCATCTCCGGAATCTACGGGATGAACTTCGAACGGGCCTTCCCGCCGTTTGACTGGCGGGGCGGGTTCGCGGCCGCCCTGGGGCTCATGGCAGCCAGCGTGCTGACGATGCTGGCGATCTTCCGCCGCCTGCGATGGCTGTGAGCGCGAACGACCCCGGCGGGCTCGAGGATGCGGGAGGGCGCTTTCCCGGCTTCGGGCACCTGACCCCGTCCAACCTGGCCCTGCTCGTGGACCTGTACGAGCTGGCCATGGCCGACAGCTACCTGCGGAACGGCATGAACGGCCGGGCCACCTTCGCGCTGTTCGTGCGCTCGCTACCCCCCAACCGCGCGTTCCTTGTCAGTGCCGGCCTCGAGACGGCCCTGGCCGGCCTCGAGACGCTGCGCTTCGAGGACGAGGCCATCCGCTACCTGCACGGACTCCGGCTGTTCAGCGGGCGGTTCCTGGAGTACCTGCGCGGCTTCCGCTTCAGCGGCGACGTGCGGGCCATCCCCGAAGGCGAGGTGTTCTTCCCCAACGAGCCCCTGCTGGAGGTGAGCGCGCCCCGCATCGAGGCACAGATCGTCGAGACGTTCCTGCTCAACACCCTGAACTTCCAGGTGATGGTGGCCAGCAAGGCGGCGCGCGCGGTGCTGGCCGCCCGGGGGCGCGGCGTGGTGGACTTCTCCCCACGGCGCGACCACGGCGCCGACGCGGCACTCAAGGCCGCGCGGGCCGCCTACATCGCCGGCTGCACCGGCACCTCCAACGTGCTCGCCGGTATGATCTATGGGATCCCGGTCGTGGGGACGATGGCGCACTCGTACGTCATGTCCTTCTCGGACGAGCTCGAGGCCTTCCGCGCGTTCGCGCGCGACTTCCCAACCAACGCCGTGCTGCTCATAGACACCTACGACACGATGCAGGGCGCGCAGAACGCGATCACGGTCGGCCGCGAGATGGCATCCGCGGGCGCGCGGCTGCGCGGCGTGCGCATAGACAGCGGCGACCTGGTCTCGCACAGCCGGGCCGTGCGGGCGGCGCTAGACGCCTCAGGGCTGCGCGACGTGCAGATTCTCCTTAGCGGGGACCTCAACGAGTACCGCATCGCCGAGATGCTGGCGCAAGGCGCGGCGGCGGACGCCTTCGGCGTGGGCACCGAGTTGGGGACCTCGGCGGACGCTCCCAGCATCGGCGGAGTGTACAAGCTGGTCGAGGACGAGAAGGGATACCGGGTCAAGCTGAGCACCGGCAAGGCCACGCTGCCGGGCAGGAAGCAGGTCTGGAGGAGCACCGACCCCTACGGCGGGCCCATCGGCGATCTGATCGCGTTGCACGACGAGCCTCCGCCGCCGGGGGGCGTTCCCTTGCTGGCGGATGCGATGCAAGCCGGCGCACGCCTGCGATCCGAGACCCTCTCCGCGATTCGCGCGCGCTGCACCGAGCGTCTGGCGTCGCTCCCCGAGGAGCTCTGCCGCCTGGAGGACGCGGTGGCGTACCACGTGGCACTGAGCCCGAATCTGGCCGCGCTGCGCGCGCGCATGCAGTCTTAGGGCAGCCCTGCGAAGCGCTCGATCAGCCGCGCCATCAGGTAGACCGTCTCCTCGAAGTCGGCCATCCGGATGTTCTCGTCGGGCGCGTGCGCGCGGCTGCCCCAGTAGGATCCGCCGACGCCAACCACCGGTATCCCCAGCACACCTCCCAGTTCGTACATCGGACCGGTGCCAGGAGAGGTGGGGTAGAGCTTGATCTCGCGGCCGGTGGTCTCGCTTGCCACGTCGGCCACGAGCGACACGAACGGGTCGTCCAGGTCGGTGCGGTAGGCGCGTTCGCCTCCAAGCAGCGATACCTCGATCTCGATCCCCAGTCGAGCGAAGTGCGCGCGTACCAGATCGGCGATCTCGTCAGGGTCCTGGTCAGGCACCAGCCGGAAGTCCACCTTGGCGTGTGCGCGGCGCGGCAGCACCGTCTTGGATCCCTCCCCGGTGTAACCGCCTTCCAGACCGCAGACCGTGCAGGTGGGCTGGAAGAGGAGCCTGCACAGCGCGTCATATCCGGTGAGGCCCCCTATGAAGCGGTCCACGCCGACGTACGCCTTGATCTCGGACTCATCGAACGGGAGCGCCCGGGCAGAGGCGATCTCGCGCGCGCTCGGTGACCGCACACGGTCGTAGAAGCCCTCCACCAGGACGCGGCCGCTGGCCGGATCCTTCAGTGAGGCCAGCGCCCAGGCCATCTGATTGCCGGCTCCCTCCACTAGGGCGCCCAACGACGAGTGGAGATCCCGACTGGCGGCGCGCAGTTCCAGGTCGAGGTAGCATATGCCCTTGATGCCGGCAGTTATCTCCATCCTCTCCTTGAGGTCCCGCAGCCCGGATTCCCAGATGCACGCATCCGAGCGCAGCGCGCCTGCGTGCGCCCGCACGTACGAGCCGAACGCGGGCGATCCGATCTCCTCCTCGCCCTCGACCAGGAACTTCACCCGGCAGGGCAGCCGGCCCCGGGCCGCCTGAAGCGCCCGCACGGCGGCCAGGCGGGTGACCAGGTCGCCCTTGTTGTCGGCGACGCCGCGCGCGTACAGACGGCCGTCGCGCACAGCCGGCTCGAACGGCGGCGAGCTCCACTCGCTTAGGGGATCGGCGGGCTGGACATCATAGTGGTCGTAGAACAGGAGGGTGCGATCGCCCGTCCCCTCGAACTCGGCGATCACTACCGGGGCGGCGTTGCCAATCTGATGCGCGGTCGCGGATGCGCCGGCATCCTCGAAGGCGCGGCGGACCAGGTCTGCGCAGGCGGCGATCCCCTCGCCGGTGGCGGCCACGCTGGGCTGGCGAAGCAGCGCGCGCAGCACCTCCAACGCGAGATCGGCGTGCTCCCTGGTTACGTCACGTAGCGGCGGCATCGGGGCCTCCATCCGGCGCGCACCCTCAAGCGCGCGCGAAGCGCTCCAGCAGGTGGGCGATCATGACGATCGTCTCTTCGAAGTCGGCGACCCGTATGTGCTCGTCGGGCGCGTGGGCGTTGCAGCCCCAGTAGCCAGTCCCGATGCTGACGACAGGTACCGCCAGCAGATCGCCTACCGGATGCATCGGCCCGGTGCCGGGCGAGGTGGGAACGAGCACGACCTCGCGGCCGGTGGACGCGGATGCGGCATCCAGCACTGTCCGCACGAAGGGATGCGACGGATCGGTCTGAAAGGCGCGCTCGCCACCCAGGGTGATGATGGCGCAGTCCGCAAACCCGCGGCGATCGAGGTGGGCGCGCAGGAGCGCTGCGATCTCTTCGGGGTCCTGGTCGGGCACCAGCCGGAAGTCAATCTTGGCGCGGGCGCGCCGGGGCAGCACGGTCTTGAGCCCGGCGCCGGTGTACCCCGCCTCGAGGCCGCAGACGGTGCAGGTGGGCTCAAACAGCAGGGCGTGCACCGCTTCCCATCCGGTGCGCCCGCCGATGAAGGCGCGCACGCCGGCGTGCTCCCGCGTCCGGGCCTCTTCAAAGGGCATCGCGCGCGCCGCTGCCAGCGCACCGGGCCGCGGCGGGGTCACCCTATCGTAGAACCCCGGGATCAGGATGCGCCCCGTTGAATCGCGCAGACCGGCCAGAGCCCAGGCCAGCCGGGTGGCGGCGCCTTCCACGATGGCACCCATCGAGGAGTGGAGGTCCCGGCCCGTTGCGGTGAGCTCGATCTCGACGTAGCAGATGCCCTTCACCCCGGCGATGACGCCCAGCCGCTCAGCGGGGTCGCGGTCACCATACTCCCAGATGCAGGCGTCGGCGCGCAGGCGCTCGCGCAGGCCGGATACGTGGGAGTGGAAGTGGACCGATCCGATCTCCTCCTCGCCCTCGACGAGGAAGAGCACGCGGCAGGGGAGCCCGCCCGAGGTGTCGCGCAGCGCCCGCAGCGCGGCCAGCCGCGTGACCAGATCGCCCTTGTTGTCGCTCACCCCCCGGCCGTAGATGCGGCCGTCGCGCTGCGTCACCTGGAAGGGAGGGACGGTCCACTCGCCCAGGGGTTCAGCCGGCTGAACGTCGTAGTGATCGTAGAACAGCAGCGTGCGGTCGCTTCGCCCGGAGAACTCGGCAAGGACGACCGGCGCGGCGCCCGGAAGGCGCAGGATCTCGGAGGCGCCCCCGGTGTCCTCGAACAGACCGCGCACCGCCGCGGCCGTCTCCTCGAGCCCCTGCCCCTGGGCAGCGACGCTGGGCAGCCGGACGAGTCCGTCGAGGCGACCTATGTGCTCGGTCAGGTAGGCTGCGGCGTGAGCGCGAAGGGCATCCATGGAGCCGCAGGAAGAGTTCGGGCCGCCCGCGGCGAACCCTTCTCCCTTGTGATGCAGACATGACGGATGTCGTGATAGCCACGGTCAAGGACATCGACGCGTTCCGGCGGATAGAGGATCTGCAGATCGCGATCTGGGGGATGCCCGAGCGCGACATCGTGCCGGTACACCAGTTCCAGGCGGCCTGTGGCGCCGGCGGAGCGGTGATCGCCGCGATCGCTCCGGACGGCACGTTCGTCGGGTTCTGCTACGGCTTTGCCGGATGGCGCAACGGCCGGCCGCTGTTCTACTCGCACATGGCCGGCGTGCTAAGCGGCAGGCAGCTGCAGGACATCGGGTTCCGGTTGAAGTGCGCCCAGCGGGAGGCAGCGCTGGCGATGGGATACGACCACGCCGTCTGGACGTACGACCCGCTGCAGAGCATCAACGCGCGGTTCAACATGCACAAGCTGGGAGCCACCGCGCGCCGCTACTACGTGGACTACTACGGCGACATGCCCGACGCGTTGAACCGGGGAACCGCCAGCGACAGGATGGAGGTGGACTGGGCACTGCGCTCACGCCGTGTCGAGGAGGCGACGTCGGGGCGGGCCGCAGACCGCGCGTGGACGGGCTCGCCCCGTGTATTGTCGCTGGACCCGGTGACCTCGGCGCCGGGTGATCCTGTCCTGGGCCTGGAGGCGAGCGCGGTCCTGCTCGAGATCCCGGCCGACTTCCCGGACCTGCGCGCGCGCGACCTGGGTCTGGCACATGCCTGGCGGGTGGCCAGCCGGGAGGCGTTCCTTCACTATTTCGGCCGAGGTTATGCGGCCGCCGACTTCCTCCTGCACCGTGAGGGAGGGCTTCGATGCGAGTACGTGCTCTCGCGAGAGACCGACGAGGAGGGGACATGAGGGTCGAAGCCGTTGAACTGCGCGAGATCGCGATGAAGCTGCGCGCGCCGTTTGAGACTTCGTTCGGGCGCGACGAGAACAAGGTGTGCCTGCTCGTGCGCGTGCAGGCCGGCGGCTTGGAGGGTTGGGGCGAGACCCCGGCCATGAGCGCTCCGCTCTACAACGAGGAGACGACGGACACCGCCTGGTCGGTGCTGGAGAAGTTCCTGATACCGCCGCTGCTTGGGCGACCGGTCCCAACGCCGCAGGCGTTCGCCTCGGGCGCCGAGCACATCCGCAGGCATCACATGGCCAAGGCTGGGCTGGAGGCCGCGCTGTGGGACATCGCGGCGCAGCATCAGGGGCGGTCACTGTCGCGGCTGCTGGGCGGCGAGCGGGTCACGGTACCGGTGGGGGTCAGCCTGGGAATCGAGCCGACCGTGGGAGACCTGCTCTCGCGCGTCGCCGACTACCTCGGTCGGGGCTACCGGCGCATCAAGATCAAGATCAAACCGGGATGGGACCTCGAGCCCGTGCGCGTGATCCGCGAGCGCTTCGGCGACATCCTGCTCCAGGTGGACGCCAACTCCGCGTACAGCCTGGCCGACGCCAACACCTTCCGGGCCATGGACTCGTACGCGCTGCTCTTGATCGAGCAGCCGCTCGAGGAAGACGACCTGGTGAACCACGCCCGGCTGCAGGCCCAGATCCGCACGCCGATCTGCCTGGACGAATCCATCGTGCACGAGCGCGCGGCCCGGGCGGCTCTCGAGCTGGGATCATGCCGGGTGATCAACATCAAGCAGGCGCGCTGCGGCGGGCTCGCCGCGGCCGTGGCCATCCACGACCTCTGCCGGGAGCAGGGCGTCCCGGTGTGGTGCGGAGGCATGCTGGAGACCGGCATCGGCCGGGCGGCCAACCTGGCGCTGTGCTCGCTGCCGAACTTCACGCTGCCGGCCGACCTCTCGGCCAGCGACCGCTACTTCGAGGAGGACCTGATTGACCCGCCGATCACGCTGAACAACGACGGGACGATCACGGTGCCCTCTGGCGTCGGCCTGGGCGTGCGGGTTGTTCCCGAGCGCGTCGAGCGGCACACGGTGCGGATGGCCAGGTTCGCCGCCTAGTCGCCCAGCACCGGGGGCTGCACAGAGGGCCCAACCGGGGAGGCCGGCGGGCGCCGCACGGTCGCGGCGCCCGTGCCCTTGAAGATCGCTATCGCCTGGATCAAGGTGCCGCCCTCGGCGTAGATCACACGGAACCCGATGCCCTCGCCGCGGTAGAGGAACCAGTCGGCGCGCACTCCGGCGAAGTTGCTCGGCACCGTCTGGTCGGGCGCGCCGTGCACCCACCAGATGCGCGAGCCGTCCAGGCCGACCGTGATTCCCTCGGGCGTCTGATAGGCCACCCCGCAGTTGGTCTCGAGACGGCTGGCGAGGCCAGCGGTGTAGATCACCGCGATCTCACAGGGAAGGCGGGTGCCCTGACCCCTCACCTGGGCCAGGGTCATGCCGATCCTCACCGGACCGATCGCCTCGCCCGGCACGATCAGCCAGATGCCGGGCTGCCGGGCGGCCCCGGCGGCGGGGAGAGACAGGAGCAGGAGAACGGCACATACGGCCCGTACCATGCGCCCCACCTACTTCTACTGCGTGGCCGCGCGCAACCGCTGCAGTACTTGCCCCAGGCGCTCGATCTCCTGGGCGTATCCTCCCAGGTCGCCCGCGCGCAGGCGTTCCTGCGCCCTGCCGTAGGCAGCCAGCGCCTCCTCGGCCAGCGTCCGCACGTCGCCAGCCGGCGCTCCAGGGATCGCCAAAGGGACTGGCCGCGCTGGCGATGGCCCACCCGGCGGCTGCGCTCCAAACAACTCGCCCAGCGCCGCCTCCAGGGTCGGCGCCATCGCGATACGGGCGCCGCTGGCAACGATCACGCGCTTCAGCTCGGGCATCTGGCTGCGTTCAGCCTGGAGGAAGAGCGGCTCGACATAGAGCAGGCCGCTCTCGATCGGGATCACCAGCAGGTTGCCACGGATTGCCTGCGAACCCAGCTGGTTCCACAGCGTCAACTGCTGGGAGATGAAGGGGTCCTGGTCTATGCGGGCCTCCACCTGCATCGGCCCAAACACCACGCGCGCCTTGGGAAACCTGTAAACGATCAGTTCGCCGTAGTTCGGCGCGTCGTTGCGCGCCGCCATCCAGGCGATCATGTTGTCTCGGCCCGAGGGGACAAGCGGCAGCATGAGCACGAACTCGGGCGCCGTGCCCTCGGCGAGGCGCATCGTCACGTAGTAGGGCTCGACGCTCACCGCCTCCCGGCCGACGAGCTCACGAGGGATCGCCCAGACGTCCTCCTTGTTGTAGAACACCTGCGGGTCGCGCATGTGAAACGTCGCGTACACCTGAGCCTGGAGCTCGAAGAGGTCAACGGGATAGCGCAGGTGGGCGGCAAGCGCCGGCGGCATCCGATCCGCCGGCCGGAACAGGTCGGGGAAGATGGCGGCCAGGGTGCGGGCGATCGGTTCGTCCGGGAGCACCTGGTAGAAGGTCACGGCGCCGTCGTAGGCGTCCACCACGACCTTTACGCTGTTGCGCATGTAGTTGACGTCGCCGTAACGCGTCGCGTACGGGTAGCGATCGGTGGCCGTGTAGGCGTCGATGATCCAGAAGAGCCGACCTTCGGCGAGCACCAGGTAGGGGTCGCGATCATAGCGCAGGAACGGGGCGATGCGCGTCACGCGCGCACCGATCTGCCGGGCGAAGATCAGCCGACTGTCCCGGCCGATGTCCGCGGACAAGAGCAGCCGGGCGTCTCCGAACCTGTAGGCCAGGGCCAGGCGCGCGAGATAGCCGAGCCGGATCCCGCCCCGGCCCTGGTAGTGCGCGTAGACATTCTCGTCACCGCGCGGGTAGTCGAGTTCGCGGACGTTGGTGTTCACCACCACGTAGTCCGTTGTCATCTCCCCGAAGTAGATCTCGGGTCGCGCGATCGGTAGATCCGGAACCGTCTCGGGCGGGATGTCCCGAACCAGGAACTCGGGCATCCCCTCGGGCGAGACGCGGTTGACCGGCGACATCACCAACCCGTAGCCGTGAGTGTAGACAAGGTGCTGGTTGACCCATGTGCGCGCCTGGGGAGCCAGCCGGCCAGGGGCCAGCTCGCGCGGCGCGAGCATCACCTGTCGCTGCGCGCCGCCGATCGTGTAGCGGTCTATGTCCACATCGGAGAAGGCGTAGTACTGCCGCAGCGTCTGGAGTTGCCCGTAGGCCCGCAGCAGCGGCCGGTAGTCCCACAGCCGCACATTCTCGACGGTAGCCCTGTTTCGCGCGATCGCCGCGGCATCGAGCGGCTCTGTGTTGAACTCGCGCTCTCGCACCCGGTCCAGCCCGAATCCCCGCAGCGTCCCGGCTATCGCGTGCCGGATGAACGGCGCCTCGGCGGTCAGCTCGTTGGGCCGCACGCGCAGCGCCTGAACGAGACCCGGATACACGACGAGGCCCAAGACCCAGGCCACGACGATCAGCACAACCGTCCAGATCGCCAGGCGCGCCGTGCGCAGCCAGGCGTTGGCAACGAGCAGCAGCCCGCACGCGGCGAAGAGCAGGGCCAGCACCCGCAGCGCAGGCAGCACGGCATGGACATCGGTGAACGCAGCCCCGAAGACCGGACCGCGCGACGAGTAGAGGAGGTCGAAGGCGTCCAGCCAGAACCCGGCGGCGCGCGCGAGCACCGTCGCTCCCAACAGCGCAGAGAGGTGCGCGCGCGCCCGCGGGGGTGCCGTCCAGATTCCGCGCAGCGCGAGCCGTCCGTGGGCGGCCCCGTACCCCAGCGCGACGGCGCCGGCGGTCAGCGCGAGCCAGGCAAACAGGCCGTCGGCCAGCATGCGGTAGACAGGCAGGCGGAAGACGTAGAATCCCACGTCGCGCCCGAAGAGCGGATCCGTCTCGCCGAATGCCCGGGCATGCAGGAACTGCTGGACGGCCACCCACTCGTTCGAGGCCGACAGGCCGGCCAGCACCGCCACCGCGGCCGTGATCCAACCCAGCCAGCGGCCACGCCCGCCCCACGCATCGCGCGCCGGCCGCAGGTTGAGCACCAACAGCAGCCAGACCGCGACCGCCACCACGAGCGCCAGCGCGGCCCTCGATAGGAACGGCACCCAGAAGACCCGCAGGTAACCGACCTCGGCGAACCACAGCCAGTCGGTGTACCAGCGCGCGATCAGGGGTCCCACCACGAAGAAGACGCCGATGAGGGTCCACAGCGCGATCTTGAGCCTTCGCATGTGTCAGCCGTCCTCCCCCAGCGTCTCTCCCCGCGTTTGACCGCCCTGGTGCGGGACGATACGATATTCGCGATGGACAGGCCGATCACCCGCAAGCGGGCAGTCGAGGTACCTACCATCCTGTCCTTGCTGGTCCTCCTGCCCGCGCTGATCGTCGCTGCCGCCTGCACGCGAGGCGATCGGCTGGGTGACCTCCCCTACTTCCCGGGCTCCACGCGCGTGGGCAGGACGTCGCTGGTCGGCGAGGCGTACGGCTTCCCTCGAGCGGAGTGGTCGCAGGTCGAGCTGCGCAGCAGTGCGCCGTACGAGCAGGTGCGGGATTTCTACGCGAAGTTGGCGATCAGCGGCTGGACGTCCACCTTCGAGAGCGAGGCGCCCAAGAGCGCGGGCAGGGTGTACAACCGGTTCCTCGCCGACGCCAAGCGCAGGGAGTTCTACATCGTCACGGTTGAGGAAAGGCAGGCGTCGCGGACGGTCACGATACTGTTGCGGCGCGGTCTGGCCCGGCCGACGCGGTCCTAGTACCGATACCCAGCAATTCGCGCAGGGTCTCGCCGCGCAGGTAGGCCATGTCCATGGTCTCCAGGCAGGTGGCTTCGAGGAAGGCCAGGCGACCTGCATCGTCGCGTGAGTAGGCCACGCGCCCGCGCACGGCGGCCATCCGGATGCCAAGCGGAGCACCGTTGAGCAACACCACGTCAACCGGCAGGCCCGCCGCCTTCTCCAGTCGGTCTGCCAGATCGAGCTGCAGGGCCAACATACCCGCCTCCGGGCAGCGTTCCAGGTCGAGGAAGACGGCCACATCAACGTCCCCGAAGGGCCGGCCCTCAACGAACGAGCCAAGCGCGTAGGCAAACAGGACAGCGCCCTCAGCCGCAAGACACCCGGCAACGCGCTCCAACACGTCCTCACGTTCGGATGCCGAGAGACGGTGGTGCTTCAGCGCTCCTGCGAGCGGCTCTTCCTTCACGGTGACCCACCACCCGTGGAGGACACGTAGGCCCCAACCGCGGTCAGGAACGCCTCCAGGTCGCCCAGGTCCTGCCGGAGGACTTGATGCAGCCGCCTGTCATCCACGCGACCGTAGCCGTGCACGAGGAGGTTGCGAAGCCGCGCCATGGCAGCAAGGCTGGTGGCAAGGGAAGCGGCAACAATCCCCAGCTCTCCCAGGATATGAAAGCATCCGGGGTAGCTCTCGGAGACACGGCCCCGGCGGGCGACCAGGTGGTTGCAGATGGCCGCGGCGGCCTCGACCACGACGGTCAGACTGTACCGTGCGGCCCTTACCTTCTCGGGATCGGTCGAGAAGACCCCCGCGTCCAGCGCCGCGTACGCACGCAGCATCTCGAGCTCGCGCCGGATGTCGGCGGAACGGGTACGGATCAGGTCCAGGTTGAGAGACATAGATGACACGGGCTCCCCGCGCGGTCCTGCCGACCTTCATCCTAGCAGATGACATCTACCCTGTGGAGGCAAGGAGCCGCCAGGGTCCCGGCGCGTCCTTGCAGGATTCGCTCCCCCGGGCGCATAAACCGCCTGCGGGCAGTTCAAAACGGCCGATCACGCTGCTCCTTGGGTCCGCCCATGCATCGTCGCACACTACGCCGAATACTCGTCCTGGGCATCTGCGCCGGCCTCCTGCTCGCGGGGCGCCCATCGTGTGCCGCCGAGGCCAGCACACCCTCCCGAATCCTCGATCTCCGCTGGGGGCGGCACGGCGAGTCTACAACGGTGACGCTACGGACCTCCGCGCCGGTGCGCCACCGCACCTTCTCCTCGCAGCGCGCAGTGGTCGTGGACATGTGGAACGTCCGGCACGAAGGCGACCGCACGGCTGTCGTTGCAGAAGGCAATGTCTCATCAATCCGGCTGAGCCGGCTCACCCCCGGGGTCGCCCGCCTGGTGATCGGCCTGAGGAAACAGGGTCGGTTCAAGGTCTTCGCTCGGGGTGACCGGCTGACGGTAGCGCTCTTTCCGCACCGGCAGGGCGCAACCGCGCTCCCGCAGGGCGTGGCGTACCGGTCGCTCCGCGTCGCAACCGGCGCGGGACGGGCACGCGTGCACGTCGTCACTCTGAATCCACGCGCTCCGGGAATCGAGATCCGCTCGGCGCTGGGCGGAGGTGCGGTGGCCGCGACCGAGGCCACCAGCACGGCCGCCTCCCGGCTGGAGGCCGCGGCCGCCATCAACGGCAACTACTACTCGCGCGCAGGCCTGCCGCTGGGACTGGTCGTGCACGAGGGACGCATCCTGTCCGCGCCCCTGCCGCGCCGCACGGCCTTTGGAGTGGATGCGGCGGGCAGGGCGTGGATCGGTACGGTGAGATTCAAGGGACGCCTGATGGCGGACACCGGAATGGAGGTCCCGATCACAGCCGTGAACCGGCCACCGCGCGCAGATGGGGTTGCGCTCTACACGCCCGAGTTCGGGCCCGAGACCCCGCCCCAGGCGCTGGTGGCAATCGTGCGCGGCGGGCGGATCGCGTCGTTTCAGAGCGGGCGGCCTCCCGTCCCTCCTGACGGCTACGCGCTCGCTGCGGCGGCAGGGCAGCAGCACCTGCTGACAAACGTGGTGCGCGGGCAGCGTGTCACGGTGCATCTGGCGCTGGAGCCCGCAGGCCTTCGCCACGCCATTCAGGGCGGTCCGCGTCTCGTTCGCGGTGGTGTGGTCGAGGTACCCTACGCCTGGGAGGGATTCGGGAGGGGGTTCGCCGCGAGACGCGCCGCGCGGGCCGCCGTGGGCATCACCGGCACAGGGGGTGTTCTGTTCGTGACGGTGGACCGGACGGTGACGCGTCATGGGCGCCCCGAGAGCACAGGGATGAATCTGGCGGAGCTCGCGGCGCTGATGCGCTCGCTTGGCGCCCGCGAGGCGATGAACCTGGACGGCGGAGGATCGGCGACGCTGGTGGTCGGCGGGCGCGTTGTCAGCGCGCTGCCGCGGGGCGGCGAGAGGCGGGTTTCGGCGATGCTCGTTGCCCTGCGCAGGCCGACCCAGAGATAGCCCGCGCTACAGGCCGGTGAGCCTCGGCGACGCCAGCGCGAGCCCCCCAACGAGCGCGATGACCACTGCCCCTCCCAGCCCCAGGGTCAGCGGCACTCCGACAATCCCGGCCAGGGCGCCGAGCGGCAGCGTGCCCAGCGCGACCATTCCGAAGGTCACCATGCCGTAGAGCCCCATTATGCGCCCACGCTCGTCGGGCTGCACGCTCGTCTGCAGAAGTGTATTGGCCGCGGCCATCGTTACTGCCTGACTTGCCCCGACCAGCACCAGGAGCGCCATCGAGGCGGCGAACCACGGGGACAGCGCGAACAGCACCACCATGGCACCGGTCGCCATCGCCGCGCCGATCAGGAGCTTGCCCTTCTGCGCCGCATCGCCGATGGAGCCCAGCAGGAACACCGCCAGGATCGTGCCGACTCCGGGCGCGGCCTGCAGCAGGCCGAGGCCAGAGGGGCCCACGCGCAGCACCTCGCGGGCCAGCGTGGGCATCAGGCGGATGTAGGGACGGCCGAAGAAGCTGACCACCGCGACGATCGAGAGGATCGCCAGCAGGTGGCGGTGCCGAATGAGCAACCCCACGCCCTGCCTTACGTCCTCCCCCAGCGACGCACGGCTCTTGGCGCTCCCAGAGGGCACCTCCATCAGCCAGAGCGCTGCGATCACGGCCACGTAGCTCGCGGCATTGGCGAAGAAGCAGCCGGCCACCCCAACCGCGGCGATCAGCACCCCGCCCAGCGACGGGCCAAATATGCCCGAACCGTTGAACGCCATGGCGTTGAGACTGACGGCCTGCATCAGCTGGCGCTCGCCCACAAGCGATGGGACGAGCGACTGCCTGGCCGGCATGTCGAAGGAGCTGGCCAGGGAGTTGAAGGCGCCGATCGTCAGGATCTGCCAGACCTGTATGCGTCCCGAGACCGCCAGCATGCCCAGCAGGAGCGCGGCGACCATGGTGGCGCCGTTCGTCCACAGCAACACGCGACGCCGGTCGAAGCGATCGGCCGCCACCCCTCCCAGGAACGCGAAGAGCAACCGTGGCAGCGCCTGAGCCAGGCCCAACAATCCCAGGTAGAGGGGATCCTTCGTGATCTGATCAACGAGGTACCCGAGCGCGGTGAACTGCATCCACGACCCGGTGTTGGAAACCAGCAGGCCGGTCCAGAGCAGCCGGAAGTTGCGCTGGCGGAGCGGCGCGAAGGTCTGCGGTTTCACCACGGCGGAGAGTAGCGCTCCTCCTTCCATGGATCGCCGCGCATGTGATAGCCGTTCTTCTCCCAGAACCCTGGCCGGTCTTCGGTCATCAACTCGATGCCGCGTACCCACTTGGCGCTCTTCCAGAAAGGGGCAGGTTCGTCTCAAACCCGGCCTCGGCGTGCACCATCGCGAACCGCGCCTCACGACGCACCCGCTCCTCAACCAGCCCGAAGATCCGAAAGTCCCAGGTCGCGGGGTCGAACTCCGGCACGGCGCCATAGTGGAGAACGGGCCAATCCCTGGTGACACGCTGTCCCGGCGGAACGCGTGGGTCGGATCGCGCTCCCATCATCCCTTGTCATCCTGGCGGCGCCTGGGGTTGCAGTAGTTCATGGCCGAGGACGCGCCCTCGGCTACCCACAGTTCCACGCCCCTGGCGGCGCGGGCGACCGCCTCGTCCAGCAGGACGCGCTCGTCCGCTGCGGGCCGGCCGAGCACATACTCCGCGGGATCCTGGTCAGTCGGGGGACGGCCAACGCCCACGCGCACGCGGGCGAAGGCCGTCGTACCCAGGGCCTCGATGATCGAACGCAGGCCGTTGTGCCCGCCGTGGCTCCCTTTCTCACGCACGCGCACGGCGCCCACCGGTAGATCTAGGTCGTCGGCGACCACCATCAGATGCTCCATCGGCACGCGGTGGCGCCGGCGCAGGTGCGCGACCGCCGTGCCGCTCACATTCACGTAGGTCTCTGGCCGGGCAAGCATCACGCGTCGTCCACCGATCGCGCCCCGCCCCACGAGCGCCCATCCATCCTCGGTCGCGATGGCGACGCCGTACGCTCGGGCCAGCGCCTCCAGCACCTCCCACCCGATGTTGTGGCGCGTGCCGCGGTACCGGCGTCCCGGATTGCCAAGGCCGACTATCAGCCGCATGTGCCCTCCTGCGCCCGGCATGCGAGCAGGGGCGCCGTCGGGCGCCCCTGCCGTGACCGTAGGGCCGACCTGCCCGGGGAAGGGCCCCCTACTCCTTCTGGGGAGCCGCTTCAGGAACCGCCGTAGCAGCAGGCGCACCCTCCACCGCAACCGCGGCCGCCGGTGCCGCCTCCTCGTGCACGCGGGGAGCGACGACCGTCAGGATGACCTCATCGGGAGGCGTGAGCAGGGTCACGCCCCCGGGGACTACCAGGTCGCTGGCATGCAGCGACTGCCCCACGAGCAGGTTGGTGACGTCCAGTTCCAGCTGCTCGGGGATGAGCGTAGGCATGCACTCGACGAGCACCTCACGCAGGTGGTGCTCCAGTATGCCGCCCTCGGCGACGCCCTTGGAGGTGCCGCGCAGCGCGACCCGCACGCGTGTCTCAATGGTCTCGGTGAGAGAGATGACGTGGAAGTCGGCGTGGATGATATCTTGCTTGAAAACACCGCGCTGGATCTCCTTGACCATCACGGTAGCGGGATCTGCGCCGGATCCCGTTACGTCGAGATCGATGAGCACGTTCAGCCCGGCGTGGGTTTGGAGCGCCGAGGACAGCGCCCTCGCCTCCACTGCCACGGGCAGCGGGTCTCGGCCGCGTCCGTAGACCACGCCCGGCACGAGCCCCCTGCGTCGCAGGCTTCTCGCCACGCCCTTTCCAACCCCATCACGAACCTGTGCAGCCAGCGCCAGACGCTCCATCCGCGACTCCCTCCAACACACACAACAGGCCCCAATCGCCGGGGCCCGAACACCGCTCATTATAGCACGCGGGGCCCCTGCCGCAACCGTCCCGGGCGAACTGTGGTATCTTGGTGCGAGACCCCCCTACACCGGAGACCACGCCATGCCTGGCATTGAACGCCTCGACGATGACCTGGTGCTCATTGATACCGGCTACTGCCGCACTCCCGCGGCGATCGGCGTCTACTTGCTGCCGGGTGAGTACCCGGCCCTGATCGAGACCGGGCCGGCCTCGACCGTCGAGGTGATGCTGGAGGGCGTGCACGCGGCCGGGTGCGACCCGCAGGATCTGCGGGCGGTCGCGGTCACGCACATCCACCTGGACCATGCAGGGGCGGCAGGCGCGCTCGTGCGGCGCTTCCCCCATCTCGAAGTGTGGGTGCACCCGGCGGGCGCGCCGCACCTGGCAGACCCCTCGCGCCTGATCGCGAGCGCCCGCCGGCTCTACGGTGGAGACCTCGACGCGCTGCTGGGCGAGCCCGAGCCGGTTCCGGCGGACCGGGTGCGGCTGCTGCAGGACGGGGCGCAGATCCGGTTGGGGTCGCGTCGGCTGCGATCCCTCGATACGCCCGGGCACGCCCGGCATCACCTGGTGCTGCTGGACGAGTCCTCCGGCGACCTCTTCACCGGGGACGCGGCAGGCATATGCCTGCCGGGATCGCGCTATGTCCTGCCTCCGACCCCTCCGCCCGAGCTAGACGTGCCAACCTGGATCGCGACGCTCGAGCGCCTGCGCGCCCTGCGGCCGGAGCGCATGCTGCTCACGCACTTCGGCCCGCACACCTGGTGCGACGAGTTGCTCGTCCAGGCAGAGGAGCGTCTCGCGGCGGGCGTGGAGATGGTGCGCTCAGGGCTGGAAGCCGGATGCGCGGAAGACACGATCGTGGAGCGGTTGCGCGAAGCGGGTGCCAGCGCGGCTGCCGCGGACGGGCCGGGCGCCGCGGAGCGGAGGGAGATCATCATGTCCTCGCGGCTGAACGCCCTGGGGCTGATGCGCTACCTCAGGACGGCAGCGAGCGCCGGGCCTCGCTGATCAACCGGCGCGCTTCCTCTGCCCCGGCCCAGCCGTGGATCTCCACCGGCTTCTGCTCAAGCGTCTTGTAGACCGCGAAGAAGTGCTCCACCTCCTTGAGGAAGTGCGGGGGCAGGTGCCCCAGATCGGTCACGCCCTGGAAGCGCGGGTCGCCGACTGGCACGGCCAGGATCTTCTGGTCGTGCCCCTTCTCGTCGTGCATGTCCAGCACGCCGACGGGACGGACCTCCACGAGGCAGCCCGGGAAGGTCGGTTCATAGGTAAAGATGAGGACATCGAGGTGGTCCCCGTCGTTCGCCAGGGTGTCCACGATGAACCCGTAGTCAGCCGGGTAGTGAAGCGGTGAGTAGAGGACGCGGTCCAGGCGCAGCCCGCCGCGTAGGCAACCACATCGGACCGGCGATCGCTCATGCTGGTTCTCCTCCCAGGTCGTGGATGAGGCTGCGTACCACGGGGAGGACTGGGCAGGCTTCCTCGCGCACCGTACCCTGGGGGTCCGTTCCCGCGGACCGAGCCCGCCAGCCCGCCGGCGCCAGGGCGTTGAACAGCCCCTCCGCTACCTGCGAGCGGGCGGTGTTGTGGGCTCAGACGAATAGGACAGTGGGCATCGCACGCTCCGTTGTGATTCGGTCTCTAGACGTTCAATTCCCGCAGTTCGCCGGTCACCATGTAGATGACGCGCTCGCCGATGTTGGTGATGTGATCGGCCGCCCGTTCGAGGTGCTGCGCCACCAGCAGCAGTTCCAGGGCCCTGGGGATGGACCGCGGATCGCTCATCATGTACGTCAGCAGCTCGCGGAACACCTGGCTGCGCAGCGCGTCCACCTCGTCGTCCTTCTTCGCCATCGCCTCGGCGAGTACGGCATCGCGACGGAGGAACGCGTCCATCGCGTCGCGCAGCATCTCCCCGACCAGGATCTCCATCCGCGGGATGTCAATCAAGGGCTTGAGCAACGGCTGGTCAGCCAGCCGTTTCGCGCACTTCGAAATCCCCTCGGCGTGATCAGCCATGCGCTCCAGGTCGATGGTGATGGCAAGAACCGCCGCGATCGTCCGCAGATCCGATGCCATCGGCTGCTGCCTGGCTAGCAGGCGCATGCACCGTTCCTCGAGTTCCAGGTGCAGCGCGTCGATCCTGTCGTCCTCTTCAATGATCCGGTCCGCGAGGGCGCTGTCGCGTTCTTTGAGCGCCTCCACCGCCGCGTGAATAGCATCCCCGGCCATCCCGGCCATGCGCACGGCGTCGCCCTGGAGGGCGTTCAGCTCCCTGAGAAAGAGTTCCCGCGTCACGGCCGCCTCCTACCCGAACCTGCCGGTGATGTAGTCTTCGGTGCGGCGGTCCCGGGGCCTGGTGAAGATCTGGTCGGTGGCGCCGTACTCCACCATCTCACCGCTGAGGAAGAACCCTGTGAAGTCGGAGACCCGGGCCGCCTCCTGCATGTTGTGGGTCACTATCACGATGGTGATCTGCGCGGCCAGCTCGCGCGCCAGCTCCTCAATCTTCAATGTCGCGGAAGGGTCGAGCGCGGAGGCCGGCTCGTCCATCAGCAGCACCTCCGGTGAGACCGCTAGGGCCCGGGCGATGCACAGGCGTTGCTGCTGCCCCCCCGACAGGCTGGTGCCGGACTTGGCTAGCCGGTCCTTCACCTCATCCCACAGCGCGGCCGCGCGCAGGCTGCGTTCAACGGTCTCGTCCAGCCTCCGGCGATCCCGTTCGCCTGCCAGCCGCAGCCCCGCGGCCACATTGTCATAGATGCTCATGGTGGGAAACGGATTGGGTTTCTGGAACACCATGCCCACGCGACGGCGGATCAACACGGGGTCCACCGCCGGCGCGTAGATGTCCTGGCTGTCCAACAACACGCGGCCGCTCGACCTTGAGCCCAGGACGAGTTCGTGCATCCGGTTGAGGCAGCGCAGGAAGGTGGATTTGCCGCAGCCGGATGGCCCAATGATGGCCGTCACCCTCCGCGGGGCCGCCCTCAGTGTGATGCCGCGCAGCACATGGAGCCGATCAAACCAGGCGTGCAGGTCCTGGGTTTCGATCCCGGCGGCGTGGTCAATGAGCGCGGCGGGCATCAACGCAGCCTGGCCTGCCGGCCCGCGAAGTAGCGCGCCGCGACGTTGATGGCCAACACTATCGCCACCAGCACAAGCGCGCCAGCCCACGCCTGGCGGTGCCAGTCATCGAACGGGGAGATGGCGTAGGCGAAAATCTGCAGCGGCAGGGCGGCAATCGGCTGCAGCAGGTCCCAGTTCCAGAAGCGGTTGCCGAACGCCGTGAACAACAACGGCGCCGTCTCTCCCGCGATGCGGGCGAGCCCCACCATGACTCCAGTCACGATGCCGGCCGCCGCCGCGGGCAGGACGATCCAAAGCAGCGTCTTCCACTGAGGGATACCCAGCGCCAGCGACGCCTCTCGGAGGCTCTGGGGCACGAGTCGGACGATCTCCTCGGTGGTGCGCATCACCGTCGGAATCAGCATAACGCCCAGGGCGACCCCGCCGGCGAGCGCGCTGAAGTGCCGGAGTGGCAGCACCAGGAGCGTGTACGCGAACAAACCCATCACGATGCTCGGCATCCCGTTCATCACGTCAGCGAACAGCCGGACCGCGTGGCCCAGCCGGCTGCCGGGGAACTCTGCCAGGAACATGCCGCCCAGCACGCCGACCGGCACACCGAGCAGTGCTGCCAGCCCGACCAGCACCAGCGTTCCCACGATGGCATTGGCCATGCCGCCGCCGGGCTCACCGGCCGGCCCCGGCAGGTGGGTGAAGAAATCCAGATTGAGGGCGGAAAGCCCGGTGCGCGCCAGGAAGAACAGGATGAAGAACAGGGGTGCCAGCACGACGACGGTGCAAAGGAATGTTAGGACAGCCATGGCCCGGTTGGTCCACCTGCGCCGTACGTAGCTCAGGTCCATCCCCATCACTCCCTGATCAGGCTCGGGCCCTTTGCCGCCCGGGCGACGAGGATGCGGGCGAGGACATTGACGACGACCGTGACCAGGAAGAGGACGAGTCCCGCGTAGATCAGGGCGGCCAGGTACAGGTCTTCCGTGGCCTCGGCGAACTCGTTGGCGATCACCGCTGCGATGGTGTAGGCGGGCGCGAACAGCGACGCCTTGATCTGGGGGACATTGCCGATCAACATGGTCACCGCCATCGTCTCGCCGAGGGCCCGGGCCAGGGCCAGGAAGACCGCGCCCATGATGCCGGATCGGGCGTAGGGGAGCACGGCGGTTCGGGTGGTTTCCCAGGTGGTGGCCCCGAGCGAGAGCGCGGCCTCCCGCTGGGACTGCGGCACGGCACGCATGACCGCGGTGCTCACCGCGACGATGAACGGCACAACCATGATGGCCAGGATCAGGCCAGCGGTCAGCATCCCCACCCCCAGCGGCGGTCCCTCAAACAAGGGGAGGAATCCGAACAACGCCTTGAGCGACGGCGCCAGCGAAGCGCGCACCCAGGGGACCAGCACGAAGATACCCCACAGGCCGTAAACCACACTGGGGATGGCCGCCAGCAGTTCGACCAGGAAGCCTATGGGTGCCCGGAGCCCACGCGGGGTGAGTTCCGACAGGAAGATGGCTACGCCCAGCCCCAGCGGAATGGCCAGCGCCAGTGCGATGATCGATGACACGACCGTCCCGTAAACAAAGGGGAGGGCGCCGAACTGGCCGGCCACCGGATCCCATGTTGATGTGGCGAAGAACGCCAGGCCAAACCGCCGGATCGCCGGCCAGGCAGAGACGGTAAGCGCGAGTAGCATGGCGCCCACAATAACCAGCACGCTGCCCGCGGCGGCGGCCAGCAGCCGCTGGAAGAGGAGGTCGCCCGCCCCTGAGGCGGCGCGCGGCGACGTGCTCATTAGGGCATGACGGCCTTCCCCTGTGAGGTCACGGTCTTCAAGGTTCCCTCGACGCGCTGCACCAGGCTCTTGGGCAGCGTTGCGTACAGCAGCGTCGGCGCATACTTCTGGCCCTCGTGCGTGGCCCACCACAGGAACTCAACCAGCGCCCTGCCCTTGGCAGGATCGGGCTGGTCGCCGTAGATCAGGATCCAGGTGAAACCCGCGATGGGGTAAGCGTCCCGGCCCTCGGGATTCGTGAAGAACATGCGGTAGTCTTCAGGGATAGACCGAAGCGCGCCTTCCACGGCCCTCGTGGTGCTCGATAGCGATGGTCGGATGAACTGCCCAGCCCTGTTTCGCACGTTGCCGAAGGTCATCTGGTTCGTGAGCGCGTAGGCCAGCTCCACGTAGCCCAGCGAGTTGGGCATCTGCCTGACGAGCCCAGTGACGCCCTCGTTGCCCTTGCCGCCCAGTCCGACCGGCCAGTTGACCGAGGTTCCCTCGCCGACCTTCGCTTTCCACTCGGCGCTCACCTTGCTTAGGTAGTTAACCCAGATGGCCGTGGTCCCCGAGCCGTCCGAGCGGCGGACGACGATGATGTCGGCGGACGGCAGCTTCGCTGCGGTGTTGACGGCGGCAATCCGCGGATCGTTCCACTTCGTGATCTTGCCGAGAAAGATGTCCGCCAGGACATCGGGGGTGAAGTTCAGGCCGGGGCCCACGCCGGGAACGTTGTACACTGGCACAACCGCGCCCGCCACCATCGGGATGTGCAGGACCCTGCCGCCGGCCTGCCGGATCAGCTCACCGGTCATCGGCCCGTCGGTGGCGCCGAAATCCACCGTCTTGGCCATGAACTGCCGGATGCCGCCTCCCGAGCCGATAGACTGATAGTTGATCTGGACCCCTCGCTCGGCGTGGTACACCTGCGACCACTTAGAGTAGAGCGGGAACGGAAACGTGGCGCCCGCGCCGTTGAGCGTCACCGGTTGCTGCGCGGGCGTGGTCCCTGCCGCGCCCAATACCACCGCGATGCCTAGAGCAAGACTAAGAAGACAGGATAACGGCTTGAGCACTGCCTGGCCTCCTTTGGCTGCAGTCCATTCCCCCCCAACCATAGACTCGGGGGGTGATAGATAGGCCAAGGCCGGGTAAACCCTATGTCAAACCTGGGAAAAACCTACTTTAGGTCCAGGCGGTATCCGATGCCCCGCACGACCACCAACCGCAGTCCAGCGTAGGGCTCGACCTTCTTGCGTAGCCAGCCAATGTGCGTATCGAGGGTACGCGAGTTGCCGAAGTAGTCCTCGCCCCAAACCTCGCGCAGGAGCCGCTCGCGACGAACCACCTTGCCTTGATGGCGAACCAGAAGGTGCAGGAGACCGAACTCCTTCGCGGTGAGGGGAATGGGCTTGCCGGCCACGGTGGCCTCGTGGCGGTCCGTGTCAATGGACAGACGGCCGGCTGCAAGCTTCTGCTCCACGCCTGGACGAACGATTAGCGTCTCCAAGACGTTGGCGATATCCTCGCAGCGGTCGGTGCCGGTCTCAAGCATCTCGCAGATGTCTTTCCACTTGATGATGTCCCTGGCGCTGTACCGGCCCGAGAACAAGGTCTCGAGGGCGTCCCGCAGCACGTCGTCGCCCTGGTTCTCCAAGCGATGCAACGTGCGCGTGTGGGGGAAGACCTCTCGCCCGTGGCGTACCTCGCGAATCGCTTGCCTGAGTTCCTGCGCCAACCGGAGCATGATCTGCCCCATCTCGCGTGCCGGGGGGATCGCCCGGCGGATACGGTGGATCGCCAGCCGCGCGGCCGCGGCCTCGATGGCGTCGAGCACGTCGTCGAGGAGTCCGGTCAGACCCTGCAGAGCGTCGCGATCGCCGGCGGGGACGCCGGGGGATGAGAGGAATTCGAAGAGATCGCGCGCAATCGCATCGCCCTTGTGCTCGAGATCTCGGATCGCCTGCCAGGCCTGACCCGCGGGCGTGCGGCTCTCCAGGGCCCCGGTGAGCACCTCGGCTGCCTCGAGGATGGCGCGCGTCATCTCCTCGAGTAGCTCGAATTCCCTCTCGCGCTGAACCGGTGTGGCGCGCGGCGAGGGCACCGCGGCAGGCAGCGAAGGATCAGCCATACGCACCGAGCATACCACGCCCGGACGCCCGGCGCGAAATGGCGAGGCCCAGGATAACTCCAATCTGACGGCCGGCGACATGTTCCCAGCCTCGATACCCTGGAACGACTCGCGGGAGCGCTCGGGGTGCCGGTGAGGGACTGGTTGGCCGGATAGACCAAACCAGTCCCTGCGTTCGGGCGGGGAGGCTCTTACCGGTACAGCGGCAGCGGGTGGGGCTGCAGCGCCGAACCGATCCGACGCCGCAGCAGGTCGAACGCCTCCACGTCGTGCTGGCCCACGAAGGTAATCGCCTCGCCGGTGCGTCCGGCCCGGGCTGTGCGGCCGACTCTGTGGATGTAGGTGTCCACGTCCTCGGGCATGTCGAAGTTGACCACGTGCGAGATATCGGGAAGGTCGAGCCCGCGGGCCGCGACGTTGGTGGCCACCAGCACCTGGGCCCTTCCCTTGGCGAAGGCCGTCAGCGCGCGCAGCCGGGCGCCCTGGGTCATATCACCGTGGATCACCTCGACCGGCTGACCCCGCTCGCGCAGGATCTTGGCCAGCCGATCGGCTCCCCGGCGCGTGCGCCGGAAGACGAGGGCAGAGGGCACCTCGCCGCTGGTCAGCAGCAGCCGGAGCGCCCGCACCTTGTCCTGTTCGGCCACTTCCAGGTAGTACTGCGTCACGGTCTGGACGGTCGGCACCGCCGCGGCGATCCTGATCCACGATGGATTGCGCATGTGCCGCGCCGCGATCGTGGACACCGCGTCTGGGAGCGTGGCCGAGAACAGCGCGGTCTGGCGCGCTGCCGGGGTGAGCCGGATTATGTCCTCCACATCGGGCAGAAAGCCCATGTCCAGCATCCGGTCGGCCTCATCTAGAACCAGGAACCGAACGCCGTCGAGCTTCACCGAACCCCGGGAGATGTGATCGAGCAGGCGGCCTGGCGTGGCCACGGCCACCTGCACGCCGGCTCGCAGCGCGGCGAGCTGCCGCTCAATGGGCTGCCCGCCGTAGAGCGCCGTGACGCGGATCTTGGGTCCACCCAGCGCGCGCACCGCATCCGCGATCTGCAGGGCCAGCTCGCGGGTGGGTGAGAGCACGAGCGATTGGATCCCTCGCGCATTGCGGTCGAGGCGCTCGAGCATGGGAATGACGTAGGCGCCGGTCTTGCCGGATCCGGTCTGCGCCTGGCCGGCGACGTCGTGGCCTGCCAGGAGCGCGGGGATCACCTTCGATTGAATCGGGGTGGGTTCGGTCCACCCGAGACGGGTTATCGCCCGGACGGTCTCCGGGCGCAATACGAGGCCGCCGAACGCGGTCTCGTGCGTTGAGATGGTAATCTTGCTTACCTCCTGAACTAACCCGGGGGGAACCCGGGCCGGGTTTGTGCCGGCATCCTGCGCGTGCCCACCGGTCCACCCAGCCCTGGTGAGAGTAACTCCGCGGACACATGAAACGGGCGACGTCCGGTTGACATCGCCCGTATCGAAAGACGCAACTATGTCGACCAAGGCCAGTATATCACGCCAGGCGAGCCAGTTCAACCCCTCCTGACTCCAGTACCTGGCGCGCCATCTCATCCGGGTACTCGCCGCCGAAGACGACGCGCCGCAGTCCGGCGTTGAGGATCATCTTGGCGCAGACGAGGCACGGCTGATGCGTGACGTAGATCGCGGCACCCGCGATGGCGACGCCGTGGTAGGCCGCCTGGATTATCGCGTTCTGCTCGGCGTGCAGGCACAGACAGGTGTCGTGGGCCGCACCTGGGGGCGCGTCGCTCGCGCACCGCTCGCAGCCGCCGTCGCCGCAGTTGGGCAGCCCTCGGGGAGTGTCGTTGTATCCTGTCGAGAGAACCATCCGGTCCTTGACCACCACCGCGCCGACCTGACGGCGCACGCAGGTCGAGCGGCTGGCCGCCAGTTCCGCCATCCGCATGAAGTAGACGTCCCAGGAAGGTCGGCCCATCTAGAACGCCGTCAGGTAGTTCTCTACCTCCCAGGGGTGCACGCGCGTGGCATACTCCCGGTACTCCAGGCGCTTGGCGCGCGTCAGGTGGTCCAGGATGTGCCCGCCGAGCGTCTCGCACATGAGATCGTCGGCCAGGAGCTCGTCCACCGCCTCGTTGAGGTCCCTGGGGAGAACGCGAATGCCCAGCTTGTCCAGCTCGTCCTCGGTCATCGCGTAGATGTTGCGGTTGAGCGGCGGGCCGGCATCCAGCCCCCTGGCGATGCCGTCGAGGCCGGAGGCCAGCATCACCGCCATGGCCAGGTAGGGGTTGCAGGACGGATCCGGCATGCGCAGTTCGATGCGCGTGGCGTTCCCGCGCGCCACCGGGACGCGTACGAGCGGCGACCGGTTCTGCGCGGCCCAGGCGATGTAGACCGGCGCCTCGTAACCGGGCACGAGGCGCTTGTAGGAGTTGACCAGCGGGTTTGTCACCGCGCACATGCCGCGCGCGTGGGCCAGCAGCCCGCCCACGTACTGGAGGCAGGTCTTGCTGAGCTGGTAGGGGCCCTGGGGATCGAAGAAGGCGTTCGTCCCGTTGCTGTAGAGCGACTGGTGCGTGTGCATGCCCGACCCGGCGATGCCGGCGATGGGCTTGGGCATGAATGTCGCGTGAAGCCCGTGCTGGCGGGCGATCGTGCGCACCACCAGGCGGAAGGTGGCGATGTTGTCGGCCGAGCGCAGCACATCGGTGTACTTGAAGTCAATCTCGTGCTGACCGTGGGCCACCTCGTGATGCCCTGCCTCGACCTCGAAGCCCATGGCGGTCAGCGCGGTCACCATGTCGGCCCGCGCTTCTTCGCCCTTGTCCACGGGCGCCATGTCGAAGTAGCCGGCCCGATCGTGCGTGGTCAGCCTCGGCCGGCCGTCGGCGTCGGTGGGGAAGATGAAGAACTCGCACTCGGGCCCGGCCATCATGGTGAACCCGCTGCGCGCGGCGGAGGCCACAACGCGCCGCAGCACGTGGCGGGGATCGCCCGCGAACGGCTCCCGGTCTGTGGTATGGATGTCGCATATCAGGCGCGCCGTGGCCCCTCCCCGGTTCTTCCAGGGGAAGAGCGCGAAGGTCGCAGGATCGGGCGCGAGGTACATGTCCGACTCTTCTATGCGCACGAAGCCCTCGATGGAGGAGCCATCGAACAAGATCTCGTTATCGAGGGCCCTCTCGAGCTGCTCGACCGGTATCTCCACGTTCTTGAGGGTGCCCAGGATGTCCGTGAACTGCAGGCGGACGAACCTCACACCCCACTCGCGGGCCTGCTCAAGCACCTGCTCTTTCGTCATCACCGACCCTCCCGATCGCCCTAGCAATGACCTCGAACCCCATCTCGGCCGCCCGTGCCATCAGGTACTCGATGTCCTCGGCTCTCGTGCGATCACCCAGGCTCACGCGCTGGGTGCAGCCGTCCAGCGCGATGATCGCCGTCTCCGCCAAGCACGCGGGCACGAGTCCCGGCCCGTACCCCAGGTTGATTTGCCACCTGGGATTCCCCGGAAGACGCACGACTCCTCCCGGGATCACCTCGACGCCAGGTGTCGCCTTCACTGACTCGTCCACATCGTAGGGCCTTCCCAGGTCTATGATGAGGCACCCCTCCCTGACGTGCTCGGGGAAGACGACCGGGCGCGGCGAGGAGGTGGCGGTGAAGATGGCGTCGGCCTGCCGCAGCGCCGCGTGGTCGGTCGTCGTCTCGATGCGAAGGCCGGGGTGGCGGCGAGCCAGCAGCTCCCGCGAGCGCTCCAGGCGTGGGGCATCGGTCCCCAGCATGATCAGGCGTCCCACACACCCGGCTATCTGGCGGCAGATACCGAATCCCACGACGCCGCCTGCGCCGACCACCGCGATCGTGGCGCCGGACGGGTCGACGCCGCGCGAGCGAAGGCGCTCGAGTATCAATGGCACAGCCATCCTCACGGTGCCGGCGGTGTAAGCGCCGCCGTTGGTCACCGCGATCCCGGATCTTCCTGCCACCTCGACGCCCTTGCCACCCACAACGGACCAGTAGGCGCCCAGCCCCAGCACCGTGGCTCCCAGGTTCTCGGCCAGGTGAGCGGCCTGCACCGCGCGGCGCACGGCCAGGCCGGGGTCGGCCCTGATCTGATCGGGCAGCATCGGGACCCCTATCAGGTAGACGCGCGCGCGCCTGCCGTCCCTGGTGATCACCGGGTGGAGGTCGTCCACCTTCATGGGCCGTACGAATCGCGCCAATCGCCGAACGAACGCGTCGCCGATCAGTCCGCGGCGGCGCAGGGGCAGGAGCCAGCGAAACCTGCCGGCCTCCCAGTTGTCGTCAACGGTCATCGGGTGGATCAGAAACGCGCAGACGGCATCGTCGCCGGGGAGCCGCGGCAGGGGAAGACGCTCGCCCATCCTGGGCTCGGTGCCGTCGGCGATCCGCGCCAGATGCTCCTTGTGGTTCCACAAGGAGATAAGCGCCAGCGCCGCGGACAGCGCCAGGTAGGGCACTCGCCCCCCCAGCACCCACAGTGCCACAGGAAGGCTGGCCGTCGCGAGCACGGTCGCCAGCGAGAGATAGCCCCAGCGCCTGCCAGTGATCCAAGGCAGGATCAGGCTCAGCGCTGCCACACCCACGGCAGCCGCAATCGCAGCCGGCGGAACCGCGGCCAGGGCACCCAACCCAAGCAACGTCCCCGCCACCACCGCGGTGCCCTTCAGGCGCGCGCGTGCCGGCGGCGCAAGCAGCCAGAAGGGCGAGAAGGCGTGCCCGGCCACGACCGCAATCGCAGAGGCGGCAAGGGCCCAGTCGCCGCCACCCAGCAACCGCGCGGCGGCAACCGCCAGTCCTCCCTTGATGAGGTCAAGCGCCGCTGCCAGCGCGAGGGTGAGCGTCCCGGCCGCGGCCGCAACCGTTCCGAGACCGAGGTTGTGCGCGCTGTAGCGGCGCAGATCCACGCCGCGGCGGAGCCGGCCGACCGCGTACCCGGCGGGGATGCTTCCCAGAAGGAAGGCCAGGACGGCGGCGACGACGCTCACGGGCGTATCTACTTGGTGCCGAACAGGCGGTCGCCCGCGTCTCCCAAACCGGGCACTATGTAGCCCTTGTCGTTGAGGTGGCTGTCCACCTCGGCGGTGTAGATCTCAACGTCCGGGTGGGCATCCTGGACCTTCTTGATCCCCTCTGGCGCCGAGATGATCGCCATCACTTTGATGTTGTGGCATCCGTGGGCCTTGAGGGTGTTTACCGCCTCCACCGTGGAACCGCCGGTGGCCAGCATGGGATCGAGGATCATCGCCTCGCGCTCGGCGATGTCGGCCGGCAGCTTCACGAAGTAGCTGACCGGCTCCAAGGTATCGTGATCGCGGTACATGCCTATGTGTCCGACCCGCGCGGTGGGAATCAGCCGCGTAATCGCCGTCTCCATCACCAGTCCGGCCCGCAAGATCGGGACCACCGCGAGCTCCTGTCCGGCGATGGACCAGCCGGTGGTCTTGGCGAGCGGGGTCTCCACCTCCACCCTTCGCACGGGGTGCGAGCGGGTCGCCTCGTAGGCCATCAGCGCGGCCAGCTCCTCGGTGATCTCGCGGAACTCCTTGTGGCCGGTGCGCTTGTCGCGCAGAATCGTGAGCTTGTGCCGGATCAGCGGGTGGTCGAACACATGCACGTTGGCCATCGCCTGGCCTCCTGGATGGTCTGGGAGTCGCTACCGGCTTCGATGCGTCGGGAAACCAGTCCTCCCGCAAGAGGCATGCCGCGGGTGGCCGCCGAAGTCAATCCGTAGATGACAAAGGTGCCCGTTGGAGGTCCGTGATGATCCTCGAGAAGCAGGACCCAGAACTGCACGCAATGATGTCGCACGAACGCACGCGGCAGCGGGAAGGCATCGAGCTGATACCGTCCGAGAACTACACCTCCCCCGCCGTGCTCGAGGCGATGGGCTCGATCCTCACCAACAAGTACTCGGAGGGGTATCCGGGCCGCAGGTACTATGGCGGCAACGAGCACATAGACGAGATCGAGCGGCTGGCGCAGCGGCGTGCGAGGGACATGTTCCGGGTGCCGCACGTGAACGTCCAACCCTACTCCGGGAGCCCCGCCAATCTGGCGGTCTATCTGGCCGTATGCGAGCCGGGCGACGTCATCATGGGCCAGAACCTGACCGACGGCGGCCACCTGACGCACGGGTGGAAGGTGAGCGCCACCGGCATCTTCTACCGAAGCGTGCCGTACCACGTGCGGGCCGACGGCGAGATAGACTTCGACGAGGTGCGTCGCCTCGCCCGCGAGGTGCGGCCTCGCCTGATCTGGTGCGGCGCGACCGCCTACGTGCGGGAGATGCCGTTCGCGCGGTTCGCCGAGATCGCAGACGATGTGGGGGCGTATCTGGCCGCGGACATAGCCCACATCGCGGGACTCGTAGCCGGCGGCGCGCACCCCAGCCCGGTCGAGCACGCGCACATCGTCACCACCACCACCCACAAGACGCTGCGTGGCCCTCGCGGCGCGCTGATCATGGTCACCCACCGAGGCGTGGCCAAGGACCGGCAACTCCCCGAGAAGGTGGATCGGGCGATCTTTCCCGGCCTGCAGGGCGGCCCGCACGACCACACCACCGCCGCGATCGCGGTGGCGCTGGACGAGGCCTCCCGGCCCGAATTCCGCGCCTACGCCGCGCAGATAGTGGCGAACGCGCGCGCGCTGGCCGCGGCGCTGGCGCGCCTGGGATTCAGGCTTGTCGCGGGCGGGACGGACAACCACATGCTGCTGGTGGACCTCACGCCCGACGGCGCCGGCCGGGGCGTCCTGATGCAGGAAGCCCTGGACGCGGTCGGGATCACGGTCAACAAGAACACGATCCCCGGCGAGCCCTCGTCCGCGTTCTACCCCTCGGGCGTGCGCCTGGGCACGCCGGCGGCGACGACGCGCGGCATGCGCGAGGCCGAGATGGCCCGGATCGCGGACTGGATGGCTGCGGTGCGCGAGGAGATCGCCGGGTTCCGGCTGCCCGAGGAGAAAGAAGCCAGGAACCGGGTCTTGAAGGAGTTCCGCGCCGCGATCGAGACCTCCCCTCGCCTCGCGGCCATCCGGGAGGAAGTGCGCGCTCTGTGCCAGGGGTTCCCGGTGCCGGGAATCCCGTAGCTCGGG
The DNA here is from genome assembly GCA_037443365.1 of Armatimonadota bacterium. Taxonomy (GTDB): domain Bacteria; phylum Sysuimicrobiota; class Sysuimicrobiia; order Sysuimicrobiales; family Humicultoraceae; genus VGFA01. The sequence continues at coordinate 30,824 of JBBIOM010000005.1, read as the reverse complement.
CGCCCGGCGGCCCTTACTTCTTGTGCGCCGCCTCGTACCGCGCGATCTTCTCGAGCCGCGGGATGTGCCGCCCGCCCTCAAACGGGGTGGTCAACCAGGTGCGGACTATCTCCTTGGCCACCTCTTGGCCGACGATGCGCGCGCCCAGCGCGATCATGTTGGAGTCGTTGTGGGATCGGGCCAACCTGGCCGTCGTGACATCGTGCACCACAGCGCAGCGGATGCCGCGGACCTTGTTGGCGGCCATCGCCTCGCCGTTGCCGGTCCCGCCGAAGATGATGCCCCGGTCCGCATCGCCGTGCGCCACGGCCTCGGCCACCGCGATGCAGTAGTCGGGATAGTCCACGGGCTCGACCGAACTGGTGCCGAAGTCGCGCACCTCGTGCCTCAGCTCGAGCAGTAGCCGTGCCACCTCGGCTTTCAGAATCACCCCAGCGTGGTCTCCGCCGATCGCTATCCGCACACAGACCACCTCCCACACTCGGCAACAGCGCGACTATTCTCGGCCGGACCAGCGGGCCGCGACCACACGGTCCCAACCCAGGCCGTCGCGCCGGACCAGCGCTTCGTCGTAGACGGTCCTTCCCCTGAGGAGTTCGACCACGCGCGGCGCCTGGCCTGCTGCCACCTCGAGCACCAGCCAGCCGCCGGGCCGCAGCGCGCCCGGCGCGGCATCCACCAGCCGGGCGTGCACGCTCTCGCCGCACTCCGGCGCCACGACCGCCAGGGGAGGCTCGAACTCCCGGATCTCGCGCGGCAGCCCTGCGGCGGCTTCCAAATCCAGGTAAGGTGGATTACATGCAAGCACGTCGAGCCGCCATCCGGCATCAATCAGCGGTTCCAGCAGGTCGCCGGCAAGGAAGGTGATGCGCTCCGCCACGGCGTGCCGTGAAGCGTTGGCGCGCGCCACCTCCAGGGCCTCGGGCGAGATATCGGTTGCCACCACCGCGGCGTCGGGCCGCAGGACCGCGACGGAAACCGCGATTGCACCGCTGCCCGTGCCGATATCGGCCACGACGGGCGCGGTGGAGGAGCGCACCAGTTCCAGCACGACCTCCACCAGCGTTTCGGTCTCGGGCCGCGGGATCAGGACCCGCTCGTCAACCAGAAAGTCGAGCCCCATGAACTCACGGCGGCCGACGATGTAGGCCAGCGGCCGCCCGCGTGCGCGCTCGCCGACACAGCGCAGGTACTGGATCCTGGCGTCCTCTGGAATCGGACTGTTCCACGCGGTGTAGAGCTGCGCGCGTGTCAGGTCGAGCGCATGGCGCAAGAGGACCTCGGCCGTCGGGCCGGCCTCTTCAACCCCGCTTGCAGCCAGGCGCTCCTTGCCGGCCAGCCAGGCGTCGGCGATGGTCCTCAATCTACGGCCGTCAGGCGCTCCGTCTCCTGGGCCGAGGTCAGGGCGTCAACGATCTCGTCGAGGTCGCCGTCGAGGATCACGTCGAGCCGGTGGAGACTGAGCCCGATGCGGTGATCGGTAACGCGGTTCTGGGGGAAGTTGTAGGTCCTGATCTTCTCGCTGCGCTCCCCGGATCCAACCTGCAGCCGGCGCTCCCTGGCGATGGCCTCGGCCTGCTCCCGCTCGGCCCGCTCCAGCAGGTGCGCCCGCAGGATGCGCATCGCCTTCTCCCGGTTCTGGAACTGGGACCGCTCGTCCTGGCAGGAGACCACGATCCCCGTGGGAACGTGCCGGACACGCACCGCGGTCTCGACCTTGTTGACGTTCTGCCCGCCGGCGCCGCCCGCCCTGTAGGTTCCGATCTCGATCTCATCTGGCCGTATGACGATCTCCACCTCCTCGGCCTCGGGCAGCACCGCCACCGTCACGGTGGACGTGTGAATGCGCCCCGAGGCCTCGGTCACCGGCACGCGCTGGACGCGGTGCACGCCGCTCTCGTACTTCAGCCGGCTGTAGGCCCCGCGCCCGGTGATGGCGAAGATAACCTCCCTGAAACCGCCGATGCCCGTGGGGTTCGCCGAGAGTATCTCTGGCTTCCAGCGACGCGTCTCGGCGTAGCGCGAGTACATCCTGAAGAGGTCCCCGGCGAACAGGGCGGCCTCATCCCCGCCCGTCCCCGCGCGGATCTCCACGATGACGTCGCGGTCGTCGCGCGGGTCGCGGGGCAACAGCAGCACGCGCAACTCCTCCTCGAGGTCATCAAGCAGCTCGCGCAGCCCGGCGGCCTCGCTTCTTGCCAGGTCGCGGAGCTCGGGATCGGTCTCTTCACGCGCGAGCGCCTCGGCATCCGCGGCCTGGCGGGAGGCCTCGCGATAGGCGCGGAAGCGCGAGACGGTCAGCTCGATGTCCGACCACTCGCGGGCACTCTGCTGATAGCGGGCCCGGTCGGCCAGAAGCTCCGGATCGGCCATGGCCGCGGTCAGCGCCTCGTATCGAGCCTCGAGCGCTTCCAGGCGCGCCTGCATGCGGGAGTCCATGCTTGTCATGCCGCTCCGATTATAGCACCGCGTCGCCGGGGCGCCCTGGCACCTCGTGGCATCTCCTGCAGCGCGCCTCGTATGACTCCCGCGCTCCCACCAGGATCACCGGATCGCCGTAGTGCGCGGGGTGGCCCTCGACCAGGCGCTGGGTACGACTGGCCGGCGCCCCACACCGCATGCAGATCGCCTGGAGCTTGGTGACCTCCTCGGCGACGGCAAGCAGGTGGGGTATGGGGCCGAAGGGGGCTCCGCGGAAATCGGTGTCGAGCCCGGCAAGCAGGACGCGGATGCCCCTACCGGCAAGCGCCGCGGCCACCTGCCCGATCCCGTCGTCGAGGAACTGCACCTCGTCCACGGCCACGACCTCCACACCCGGGGCCACCTGGGTCAGGATCTCGGCGCTGCGGGTCACGGGTACCGCCTCGATGCGCACGCCGTTGTGCGATGTGATCGAGCCGGCCCCGTAGCGATCGTCCAGCGCGTGCTTGAAGACGGCCACGCGTTGGCGGGCGATCTGCGCTCGACGCACGCGCCGGATGAGCTCTTCGGTCTTGCCGCTGAACATGCTCCCGCAGATGATCTCTATGGTTCCGGTCGCGCGATTCATCCCGCCCTCCTGGTGTGTGCGCGCCTGCGGCCCCGGCTGCGCCAGGCGCCGCGGATGGCCGGCCATGCGAGGAGCAGCACGGCCAGAACGATCGGGCCCAGGCCCAGCGCCCACAGCGCCGTCGTGGTCGCAAGCCGCGTGCGCAGGGTCCGCCGCTGGACCTGCTCCGCGGCTCGCCGCCCGGCCGCGACCGACCGGGCGGCCTCCGTCACGTCGAACCGGCGCAGGGCCCCGGTCGCGCGCAGCGCCTCGACGTAGGCTATCGCGCCGCCGGGCCTGGAAACCAGCCGACCCGGAGACTGAGCCAGCGTGTAGGCGCATGCATACTCCAGCCCACGCACGTAGCCCCGGAACTCGGCGTCCGAGAGACGCGGGGATGCCGTCTGCGCAAGCCGCGCGCGCCAGCGCCCTTCGGCCTCGCCCACAGAAACGCCAAACTCGCGCTGGAACACCTCGTGGAAGTCGTACCATCGTCCACCCGCAGCGCGTGCAAACGCAACCACGCGATGCATGCCGTGCTCCTCGGCCAGATAGGCGAGGAACGACACGCTCTGGAGGTAGGAGGCCGGCAGGGCCCGGCTGAAGTCGAGCTGGTGGACTATCTGCGCCACCTCAGGGAGTCCTTCTCGCTCGAGAACCAGCTTCGCGTGAGCGTGGCTGTCAACTCCCGCCAGCCGATCGGCGATGAGGTCCCCCAGCCCCCAGGACAGGAGCGGCACGGCCCGCCCCACCTCCCGGCGCGTGACAATCCGCGCTATCTGGTAGGGGGAGACATGCGCCTTGCCGTCCTCGATGAGGGTCCCCCAGCCGTGCAACGTGGTGCCCCGGAGAACGGCGAACTGCCACCAGTCCCTCCGGAACCGCTCCGGCGACGGGTAGAGCGGATAGATGAACAAGCCGCCCGGCGCGATCCCGCTGTCGTGCTCGACCTGCGCCAGGAGGCCGTCCAGCAGGCGCGCGATCGATCCGGTCAGGGCCTCCTCGGGCGCGCCGGGGAGAGCGTAGACCGCGGAGCGCGCGCCCACGGCAACGACCCACGGCTGTACCCTGGGCGCCGATGTCTCAACTCGTGGGAGAGGAACCGCCGGCGGGCTCCACGCCAGGACGGAACCCGCGAAGAGAGCGACCTGCGCCAGGGCCAGGGGACGCGTGGGGTTACTGGACCTTCAGGCCGTACTTGCGGGCGAACTTCTGGACCCTACCCTCCGCGTCAACGTACCTGCGCTGCCCGGTGTAGAAAGGATGGCACTTGGAGCAGATCTCGACGCGGATCGCCTTCTTGGTGGATCCCGTCACGAACGACTCGCCGCACGCGCAGGTGACGCGCGCCTCGTGGTATTGCGGGTGGATGCCCTGCTTCATGTCCTTCTCCTGGTTGCCGCCTGGGGTCGTGGGAACACGCGCGATTATATCAGATCAGGTCGCCAGCGTCGAGGCGCGATCAGCGGAGGTATCTCAGCGGGTTGACCGAGCGTCCGTTGACGCGGACCTCGAAGTGCAGGTGTGGCCCCGTGCAGTAGCCTGTGCAGCCGACGAGGGCTATCAGTTGGCCTTTCTTGACGCGCTGACCGGGCTGCACAAGGAGCTTCGATGCATGACCGTACACCGTGGTAACACCGCCGCCGTGGCCGATAAACACCACCCGCCCGTATCCGCCCTTCCACCCCGAGTACTCCACGACGCCATCGCGCGCCGCGTAGATCGGCGTGCCGCGAGGAGCGGCCAGGTCAATGCCCTCGTGCTGTCGGCGGTACCGCCAGCCGTAGCGTGAGGTCAGGGTGCCGCGCGCCGGCCAGATGAAGGCCCCCCCGGAACGCAGCACCGAGACATCGGCCATCACTGGTCCTGCCTGACCGGGCCGGGTACGCGCCCGCACCTCGATCTGGCGGTGCCGCGGGAGCGCGCTGGAAGAAACGACGATCCGCTGCCCCGGCTTGATCCAGTCGGAGTGACCCAGATCGTTCAGCGCCATCAGTTCCTCGACCCGCGTCCCGTAGCGGCCGGCGATCTCCCACAGGGTCTCGCCGCTGCGCACCACGTGCACCGCGGGCCGCGCGGACGGCGCGGAAGCATGGGCCGCGCGTCCTGAGGGGGAAGCCGGGCCTCCGCCTGCTGGGACCGATAGCTGCCTGCCCAACGATAGTATGGCAGTCAGCGCGATGCGGTTGGCCGAGGCGAGATCCTCGACCGCGACACCGTGCCGCTGCGCTATCGTCCAGAGCGTATCCCCGGCCTGCACCGTGTACGTGACACGAGCAGGGTTTGGGGCGGGCGCCTCGATCGCCGCTCTTGCCGCCGCCTCTGCCTCGACGATCTGCCGAACAGCGCGCGCGGACGGCCGCGCCGCGGCCATCTGCCGGAGAGCATCCTCGGCGGAAGCCGGAACATCTACGGACGGAACGGGAAGGCGAGGGGTATCCGCGGCCCCGATAGAGGGGGCCACCGCGATCAGCATCCCGAGGAGCACGATCGCTGTGGTGGGGGTGCGCAACGTTCCCTCCTCGGCCTTGCCAGTCACGCGCAGGTGCCTGCACCGGCGCGTGCTGCGATCGCGAACCTCGCTGCGTGCAGGTCTGGACAACACAGATTCTTCGACGCCGGGAGCACGGTTCCTGCTACGGGCCGTTGTCCTCCGAGCTCTTGACGATGGACCGCAGGAACCCGGCGTTGTTCGCGGTCTTGCGCAGCCGGTCGAGGATGAGCTCGGTCACCGCGACGGTATCGAGCTGCTCGAGGCTCTTGCGCAGCACCCAGACCTTGCGCAGCTCCTCGTCGGAGAGAAGCAGTTCCTCGCGCCGCGTCCCCGATATCTTGATGTCTATCGCGGGGAACGTGCGCCGCTCCTGCAGCTTCCGGTTGAGGTGCAGCTCCATGTTGCCGGTGCCCTTGAACTCCTCGTAGATCACGTCGTCCATGCGGCTGCCGGTGTCCACCAGGGCGGTGGCGATTATCGTCAGGCTGCCGCCCTCCTCGATCTTGCGGGCGGCGCCGAAGAACCGCTTGGGCCGGTGCAGGGCTGCGGGATCGAGCCCGCCCGACAGCGTGCGTCCCGACGGCGGGATGACCAGGTTGTTCGCGCGCGAGAACCGGGTCAGGCTGTCGAGCAGGATCACGACGTCGCGGCCCCCCTCCACTATTCGCTTCGCGCGCTCCAGGACCAGGTCCGCCACCTGGATGTGCTCCTCGGGCGCACGGTCGAAGGTGCTGGCCACGACCTCGGCCTCCACGGAGCGGCGCATGTCGGTGACCTCTTCGGGGCGCTCGTCGAGCAGCAGCACCATGAGGTAGATCTCGCTGTGGTTCGCCACGATGGACTGCCCGATCTTCTTGAGCAGGGTGGTCTTCCCGGCCTTGGGCGGCGATACGATCATGCCTCGCTGCCCCTTGCCGATCGGCGAGAACAGGTCCACCACCCGCATTGTCAGGTCGGACTCGGGCAGCTCCAGGCGCACGCGCTCAAATGGGAACACGGGCGTCAGGTGCTCGAACGATGGGCGCGAGCGGGCCTGTTCGGGGTCGAGGCCGTTGACCGCCTCAACGCGCAGGAGCGCGAAGTACTTCTCGTTGTCCTTGGGAGGCCGGACCTGGCCCAGGACCTCGTCGCCAACGCGCAGCCCGAAGCGCTTGATCTGCGAGGGCGATACGTAGATGTCCTCGCTCCCGGGCAGGTAGCCGCTCGTGCGCAGGAAGCCGTAGCCCTCGGGCATGATCTCCAGTATCCCGGCCCGGATCAGCAGCCCGGCGTCCTCGGTCTGCTTCTGAAGCACCCGCATGATCAGTTCCTGCTTGCGGTAGCGCCGGTAGTTGGCGATGTTGAGCTCGCGGGCCATCTCCTGGAGGTCCGCGAGCGTCTTGGCTTCGAGCTCGGCTATGGGCACGACTGGATCACCTCTTGTGTTCTGTTGCCGCCTCGGCGGGGCTCAACCGCGCGCGGCGCGCCGGCTCTCGAGCTCGGCCTGGAGACGGCGGGCGTCCGCCAGGAACTTCTCGAGCCCGATGTCGGTCATCGGGTGGTTGAAGAGCTGCTCCATGACCCTGAACGGCATGGTGGCCACGTGGCAGCCCAGGAGCGCGGACTGGATGACGTGGACCGGGTGGCGGAGACTGGCGGCCAGCACCTTCGTGGAGAACCCGTAGTGCCGGTACGCCTCGCAGATGTCGCGCACCAGCGCCATGCCGTCGGTGCCCGCGTCGTCCAGGCGCCCGACGAACGGGCTCACGTAGGTCCCGCCGGCCTTTGCGGCTATCAGCGCCTGTGCCAGCGAGAACACCAGCGTCACGTTGCAGCGGATGCCATCCGCGCGCAGCACCCGCAGCGCACGGATGCCCTCGGGAGTGACAGGAACCTTCACGACCACGTTGGGGGCCCAGGTGGCGAACTCCCTGCCCTCCCGGATCATCCCCTGGGCATCCGGCACCGTCGGCTCCACGCTCACCGGACCCGGGCAGATGGAGCAGATCTCCTGGATCAGGTCCTTGTGCTCACGGCCTTCCTTGGCGACGTGGGTGGGATTCGTCGTGACGCCGTCCAGGATGCCCCACGATTGCGCCGCGCGGATCTCCTCGATGCTGGCCGTGTCGATGAAGAACTCCATCCACGCTACCTCCCGGTAGCCTCGATGTACATGATCTCAGCGGCTTCGGTGGGGCGCAGCATTCGGAGCTGGTCACCCGGCCGCAGATGCATCAGCATCACCGGTTGGTCGTTGCGGTAGATGGCGCTCACAACCGCCACCCGGTGCGACCGCACCTGGCGGTTGGCGTCCTCGACGACAACGACCGGGGGCGGGCCGCCGCGGATCTCGCGCAGTGTGGCCGTCACGAAGTCATACCTGCCCATCGTCTCCATCAGGGCGTTCAGCGCGAAGATCGCCTCGCCTCGGTTGGCGGTCCGCGCCGGCCGGAAGGTGTTGTCGGCCAGGGGGAGCACGATCTTGCGGTCAATGGCCACCACGACGCTCCCCCGGGCCTCGGCGGGGATATCGCGCGCGTCGGCCACCACCAGCGCTTCGTTGGCGCGGCGGAAGGCCTCGATCTCAAGGCCCATCGCGCGCACCATGAAGACCGCGAGATCGGACCTCGAGACAGGCAACCGGGGCCTGAACGTGTTGTCGGGGTAGGCCGCGATCAGCCCGCGCTGGTACGCGATCGTAAGAGCCGTGGGGTTCTCCTTGGTGGTGTGCACCGCGACCATCTCGTAGCGACCGGGCTTCACCGGTTGCGAGTTCTGGTCGAGCTGCTTCCACCGGGTTGAGAACTTCATCGACTGGTTGGCGACCAGGGCGACCGGGCGCTCCACCTGGACGAACGGCCGGTTCAGTGACCAGCGCGCCACCTCGTTGCCCTCTGCATCGCGGATCACGAAGTCGTGAAACTGCGACGTCGAGTACTCGAAGAAGGTATCCTGCAGCAAGAACACCTTGAGCCCCGGCTTGATCTGGACGGCGCCTTCTTCGTAGAGTTCCAGGATCGACCCGTCCGAGCGCGCCTCCAGTACCCGGAACCTTGCCACCTTCTCGCGCGTGACGGCCTGCGCGGTGCGGGTCTCGGTATACAGCTCGCCCTCGATCCCCGCCTTCAGCCCGTCGCGGTCGCTCATCTTGACGCGCGTCCGGCCGCGATCCGGGGAAAGGAACTCCGTTTCGCGTCCCGGGCCGTGGTTAGCGATCGTGAAGGTGATCTCTATCTCCTCGTCGGGACCGTAGACGGTCTTGTTCGCAGCCAGGGTGTAGCGAACCGTTCCCTTCGTCACCTCGGCCTTCGCCGCCGAGACCGTGCCCATGATTGACGCGGCGGCCACGGCCGTGCGGTCGGCCGGGGGAATCTGGTCCACGTCGCGGAAGTCGGGCGCGCGCACTCCGCCCGTGGGGATGCCCAGCGCGCGGGCCAGGAAGAGCGCCACGTCGAGCCGGGTCAGCGGCTCGTCAGGAGCCAGGCGTCCGTCGGGCAGGCGGATCGCGAGCCCCTTCGCGGCCAACCGCTCGGCGGCGCGCCGCGCGGGGTGCGTGCTCATGTCCGTGAAGATCTGGGCTGTGGCCGGACCCGCGGCCAGGGCAATCATGACGAACACCGCGGCCAAGCGTGCTCGAGTCATCATCACAAGTGCGCCTCCCTCGGGGTCACCGATGGCGTGCAGGTCTGCCGGAACTGCTCACCGCGTGACTGGTAGTTCGGACATCGTCTGGGACACTACCCCGGAAGTTTCGTTTGGGCCGGACCGGAGATTGTTAGCGGCGGGCTGCGACGTTGCGCCTGCCGCCGGTAGATACCATAGACTATTGGTATCACACAGGCCGATGCCATTGCAATAGCCGCCCGATCCCGCGAACCCCTGTTCACATGCTATCGGGAGCACTGACCCCGAGCAGCCCCAGGGTGCGCCGCAGAACCACCCGCACCGCCTCGACGAGCGCCATCCGGTCACCTGTGAGTTCCGGATCGTCTGTCAGGACGCGGCAATGCGTGTAGAAAAGGTGAAACGCCTCGGCCACCTCACGGGCGTAGGCGCACAGGCGGTGGGGCTCGCGCCGTACTCCGGCCAGCCGTATGACCTCGGGGAACTCGCCCAGGGCGTGGATGAGCGCGGCCTCGCGCTCATCGGCCAGGCGGCCGAGCGATGAATCCGCGCTTCCGCGCACCCGCCTCTGGCCTGCCTCGCGCAGTATGCCGGCGATGCGGGCGTGGGCGTACTGCACGTAGTACACGGGGTTGTCCTGCGAGCGCTGGAGCGCAAGCCCAACGTCGAAGTCCATCGGGACCGCCGGTGAGATCATCGCGAAGAAGTACCTCGCGGCGTCGCCCCCCACGGAGTCCATCAGTTCGCGTAGGGTCACGAACTCGCCGCTGCTCTTGGACATGCGCAGGGACTCGCCCGCGTTCTTCAGTCGCACGTGCTGGTATATGAGTATCTCCAGGGCCTCGTCCGGGACTCCCAGGGCGGTCAGGCCGCCCTTGACGCGGGCCACGTCGCCGATGTGGTCTATGGCCCACACGTTTATCATCAGGTCGAAGCCGCGCGAGCGCTTGTCCAGATGATACGCGATGTCGCTGCCGAAGTAGGTCCACTCGCCCGTGGGCTTGACGATCACCCTATCCTTGTCGTCTCCGAAGCAGGTGGAGCGGAACCACGTCTTGCCATCGGACTCGTAGATGAGGTCGCGGGCGCGCAACTCGGCGAGCGCCCTGTCCACGGCGCCCGATCGGATCAGCCCGCGCTCGCTGAACCAGGTATCGAACCTCACGCCGAACTGCTCGAGGACCTCCCTGATGTCCGCGACGACCGCGCTGACGCCGAAGTCGCGGAAGTGATCGAGGCGCTCGTCCTCGGACGCCCCGAGCCACCGGTCGCCTTCCTCCGCGACCAGGCGGTCCGCCAGGTCCCTGACGTACTGGCCCGGGTAGCCTCCCTCCGGGATAGGCGTGGGCTGTCCAAGCATGCTCAGGTAGTGGGCCTCAATGGATCGCGCCAGGTTGTGCACCTTCGCCCCGGCATCGTTCATATAGTACTCGCGCGACACCGAGAACCCGAGCGCCTCCAGCAGGTTGCCCAGCACGTCGCCTATCACCGCGTTGCGCCCTGCCCCGACGTGCAGCGGACCCGTGGGATTCGCGCTGACGAACTCGACGTTCACGCGTCGCCCGGCGCCGATAGTCTGCTGGCCGTAACTGTCCCCAAGGCGGCAGATCGCGGCCACCAGGTCGCGCCTCCACGGCCAGGCGATCGTCATGTTGACGAACCCGGGGCCGGCCACCTCGAGGCGCTCGATGCGGTCCGCCGGCGGCGCGTAGGATTCGATCAGACGCTGTGATATCTGGCGCGGGTTGCCTCCGGCCTGCTTCGCCAGCAGCAGGGCGGCGTTGGTCGCGTAGTCGCCGTGCCGGCGGTCCCGCGGGATCTCCACCTCAAACGGCGGCACCTCGCCCAGGGGAATCGCGCCGGATTGCATGGCGCGCATGATGGCATCCCGTATGTCTATTCTGAGGATCTCGCGAAACATCGTCTTACTATATCATCCAACGCCTAGTCCGTGCGCGGAGCAGGCGGGGGAGGCGCCGGCGTGTACTTGCCGAGCACGCGCGGCCCGGAGGCCCCTGTCGCGGCCGGCACGTTCGTGGCATTCCCGGCCACCGCCTCGGACGCCAGGAGCGCAAACGCCATGGCCTCCTTCAGCTTGCCGTCCACCCCGAACTCCTCGCAGCGGTAGACCGGGAGTCCCAGCCCCGATGCGATCCGTCGGCGCAGGAAGTCGTTGTAGGACCCGCCGCCTCCCAGGATGACCTCGTCCAAACCGGCCCGGGGAATCAGGAAGTCACGGTAGGCGCCCACGATCGAATCCGCGGTCAGAGCCGAGACCGTGGCCACCGTGTCCTCGAGGCCCAGGTCGCGGCGGCGCGCCTGCTCAACAAGGGCCGCGGCGAACGGCCGGCCGTAGACCTCGCGCCCGGTCGTCTTGGGCGGGGAGGAATGCAGGAACGGGTCGGCCATCAACGCGGACAGCCAGTCCTCATCCACGCGCCCGCTTGAAGCCATCGCGCCGCCGTGATCGTAGACCACGGCCCCGCCGGTCAGTAGCTGCACGACGCCGTCTATCAGCATGTTGCCGGGTCCGGTGTCGAACGCCAAGACATCGTCGGGGACGCATCCGGCCGGCAGGTAGGTAACGTTGCCGATCCCTCCGATGTTCTGCACCGCGCGCGTGCGTTCCGCGTGGCGGAACGCAACCAGGTCGAAGTACGGCACCAGCGGCGCGCCCTGCCCGCCGGCGGCCATATCGCCCACGCGGAAGTCGGCAACCACCGGAATGCGCGTGCGCTCCGCGATCACCGCCGCCTCCCCGGCCTGCAGCGTGGCGCCGTCCGGCCCAGGGATATGCCACAGCGTCTGACCGTGCGAGCCGATGAGGTCCACGTCTCCCGGGCGCAGCCCGGCCTGCGCTATCACGGCCAGCGCCGCGTCCGCGAAGAGGGCGCCCAGGTGGAAGTTGAAGCGGCACAGGCGATCCACGGTGGCCGTCTTGGGGTCGAACATGGAGAACAGCTCATCGCGGTGCGCGGCCGCAAGAGGCGCGGTCAGGCCGGCGATCAGCCGCACCCGCGACTCCAGCCCTGCGCCGGATACCTCGACGAGGGCGGCGTCAATCCCGTCGGCAGAGGTGCCCGATATCAGGCCCACGACGCGCTTCGGATCCTTGCGTGCCAAGTCAGCCGCTTCCCGCATCGCCTGCCCCCTCTCAGCCCTCCGCGCCTGTTGCGGCCTCGATCGCCGCCCGGACAAACCCGCCTGCGCGATCCAGGAGGCGCTCGGCCTCTTCGCGCTCCACCGCGGCCAGCGCCATGACGATCGCTACCTTGGCGCTGCCGCCTGCCTGGTCCAGCAGCCGCCCGGCGGCATCGGGGGCCAGTCCCGTCGCCTGCGCCACCATGCGCTGCGCGCGGGCGGCCAGCTTGTTGTTGCTGGGCGACATGTCCACCATCAGGTTCGAGTACGCCTTGCCCAGCCGCACCATTGTCGTGGTGCTGAGCATGTTCAGCACCATCTTCTGCGCTGTTCCGGCCTTCATGCGCGTCGAGCCGGCCAGGACCTCGGGACCGGTAACCGGGACAACGGGAATGTCTGCCAGCCGCGCCAGGGGAGAGCCGGGAACGTTGCAGAGCCCGACCACGGTGCAGCCGCGCCGCTGCGCCTCCTCTGCTGCGCCCATCACGAACGGCGTCACGCCGCTCGCGGCGATCGCCACCACGGTATCGTTGGGACCCACGCCCACCCGAGCGATCTCTGCGGCGCCCGCGGCGGCGTCGTCCTCACAGGGCGCGGCCGAGCCGATCGTGGCCTGCAAGCCCCCGGCGATGAGGACCGGAACGATATCCGGATCAACCCCGAAGGTGGGCGGCCACTCCAGCGCGTCGAGCAAGCCGACCCGTCCGCTCGTGCCCGCCCCGACGTAGACGATACGGCCCGCAGAGCGTATGGACCGCACCATGGCCTCCACCGCCCGGGCGATGTTGGGGATCTGTGCTGCCACGGCCTGCGGGACGGTGTGATCCTCGGTGTTGATGGCGATCAGGATATCCTCTGTGGAGAGGCGGTCCAGGTCCATCGTCCTGGGGTTGCGCTGCTCGGTCTCCAGGTCGTAGTAGTTCACCGGCCGCCCTGCATCAGCTGGTGTCATCGCGCCCACCCCTTGAGGTTCTCGATTAGCGCTGCCGCATCCATGCCCGCCGCGCGGGCCGCAAGCAGCGCGGCTCCGATCTCGGGCGGGAAGCGGGCCGGCGTGAGTACTGCCTTGCAGGCGCGCGCCTCGAGCGAGCGCATCATCAAGCCGGTGGTCGGCCCGCCTTCCGCGAGCACCCCTCCCGAGGCAACCAGGGTGAAACCCTCACCCTGCCATCCCAGCGCGCGCGCCACCGCCACGACCATGGCGGCCAACCCCCCGCCGGCGCGCTCGAGAATGCGCGCGGCCACAGCATCTCCGCAGGAAGCGGCCTCCACCGCGAGCGGGGCCAGGTCGGCGATCTCGTCTATGCCGGCGCCGCGCACCGCGGCCTTGAGCATCGGCATTGAGGCGATGCCGAAGCGCGCCCTGACCGCCTCCACGAGCATTGTGGCGTCGCCGCGACCGTCGTGCGCGCGCATGGCGGCCCGCAGCACCGAACGGCCGATCGAGTAGCCGCTGCCCTCGTCGTCGAGGAGCGGTCCCCATCCGCCGGAGCGCGCACGACGGCCCTGCGCATCCGTTCCGAAGGCGATGGACCCGGTGCCGGCGACGACGACAACACCCGGCGCCAGCGCGGCGCCGCCGGCCAGCGCGGCCGCGGCGTCGTGATCCACGTGCAGGCCATGCGCGATGCCAGACCCCTCGAGTGCCCGGATCAGGCGCTCGCGGATCGCCGGATCGTCGGCCCCTGCCAGCCCGGTCCCGAGCACATCTGCCGGCCCGCGAACGCCCGCACTGGCCAGGGCGTCACGCGCCGCGGCGACCACCACGGCCGCCGCCTCCTCGGGTTCACGGTGGTAGGCGCTCGAGGACCGCAGGGCCGCCTCGGCCAAGACCGACCCGTCCCAGGACAGCACCACCGCGCGGGTCTTCGACGCACCGCCGTCCACACCGACCAGCATCGTGTCAGGCATCTCGGTCACCCCCCGAGGGCCTCGATCACGGCGTCGTGGAACGCCGGCCGGAAGGCCTGGATCTCCTCACGTCCCGCGGCGGGATGCACACGGTTCGTGAGCAGCACCACGATCATGTCGCGTTCCGGATCCACGAGCAGGGAGGTGCCGGTGAAGCCGGTGTGGCAGTATGCCCTCGCCGAGGCACGCGTGCCGGCCGACGGTGCGCCATGCAGGCTCCACCCCAATCCCCTGCGCCCCGCACCCGGCGAACGCGTCTGATCGCTCGTGGCCTCGGCAACCGTCGCACAGCGCAGGACGCGCACGCCACCGATCTCTCCGCCACCCAGCATCGCCGCGCCGAGCCGTGCGACGTCCCGGGCGGAGGCGAACAGCCCGGCGTGACCCGCCACCCCGCGCCCCAGATGCCAGGCGTTGCCGTCGTGCACCTCGCCTCGAAGCAGGTACGTTCGCCAGGTGAAGGCGCGCCCCAGCCCAAGCTCGTGCGCCTTCGCCCGCTCGAAGGCGTTCCCGACCTCGGTGGGGGCGCAGCGCATCCCCCACGAGCGCGGGGGCGCAAACCGCATCGTGCCGAGCCCGAGCGGCGCGAAGATGTGCTCGCGTGTGTAGGCGCTAAGAGGCATCCCGGTCAGGCGCTCCACGAGATGCCCCAGCACGACAAACCCCAGATCGCTATACTCCACGCGCGCCCCCGGCTGTGACACGGCGCGTGTGGAGCAGATACGTTCCACTGCCCCGCGGATTGAACGGCAGGCGCCCCCCCGGCTCGGGGCTCCCCTGCCTGGGCGGGGCAGGTAGAGCATCTCCCAGGCAGGCAGGCCCGAGGTGTGCGCCAGCAGCTGCCGCACCGTTGCCCCTGCCTTTCCCCCCTGCGCGAAGCGCGGGAAGTACCGCGCCACCGGGGCGTCGAGATCCACGACGCCTCGCTCCCAGAGCTGGAGCACGGCGGTCGCCGTGGCCAGGGGCTTGGTGAGGCTGGCCAGGTCGAACACGGTTTCCACCAGCATCGCCCGCCGTCGGGGCACGACCTGCGCATCGCCGAACGCCTCGAGCAGCAGCAGGGTCCTCCCCCTCACGACGGCGACGACCGCGCCCGGAAAGACCCCTTCGCGCAGCCCGGCTGCAACGCGCGAGCGCACGGCCTCACGCAGTCTTGCGACCGTGCTCCCTGCCGCGGCGCACCCCGGTCCCACAGCGCGAATCGGGAGGGCTCTCATCGCAGCCTCGGATCGAGCAGGTCGCGCAGGCCATCGCCCAGCAGGTTGAAGCCAAGCACAACGACCATGATCGCCAGGCCCGGGAAGACGGCGTTCCAGGGCGCCAGTTCAAGCAGCTGCCGGCCGTCGCTCAGCATGTTGCCCCACGAGGGCGTGGGGGGTTGGGTGCCAAGACCCAGGAAGCTGAGCGCCGACTCGGAGAGGATCGCCAGCGAAAGGCTCAGCGAGATCTGCACGATCAATGGGGCCAGCACGTTGGGGATGAGGTGCCTGGCGATGATGCGGGCGTTGCCCATCCCCAGCGCCCTGGCGGCGTCAACGAACTCCAACGAGCGCACGCTCAACGCCGCTGCGCGGGCGACGCGCGCGAACTGGGGCGTGTACACGATCCCGATGGCGATCACCAGGTTGAATAGACTCGTGCCCAGCACCGCCATTATCGCGATCGCAAGCAGTATCGCCGGGAAGGCGAAGATGACGTCCATGACCCGCATCGAGACCGAGTCCCACCACCCGCCGTAGTACCCCGCGGCCAGGCCGAGCGAGGTTCCCAGCGCCACGGCCACGAGCACAGAGAGGAAGGCCACAACCAGGGAAATGCGCGATCCCACCAGCACGCGGCTGAACACGTCGCGCCCAAACTCGTCCGTGCCGAACAGGTAGCGACCTCCTGGCGGGGAGAGAGCGTCCTGGGGAGACATCACCCTGATGTCATGGGGCACGATCGCAGGCGCGAGGGCCGCGATCAGGACGCCGGCGAAGACGATGGTGAACCCTATCGGCGCGACGCGGTTGCGCAGGAATCGGCGCGTCCACCACCGCCAGCCGGTGCCGATGCGCGGCCCGGCGGCGGAGGACGCCCTACCCGTAGCGAATGCGCGGGTCGATCCAGGCATAGAGCAGATCCACCACGAGATTGGTGACGACGAAGAGCAGGGCGATTGTCAGCACGACTCCCTGAACGACCGGATAGTCTCGCTGGAAGATCGCCTGCAGCACGAGGCGGCCCATCCCGGGGAGAGCGAAGATCTCCTCGATCACCACTGTGCCGCCCAGCAGGTAGCCCATCTGGAACCCCACCACCGTGATGACCGGGATCATCGCGTTTGGCAGGGCGTGCCGGAGCATCACGGCTGAAGCCCGCACCCCCTTGCCCCGCGCGGTCCGGATGTAGTCCTGTCCCAACACCTCGAGCAGCGACGACCGGATGTAGCGCATGAGTATCGCCGCGATCGCCACCCCCAGGGCGATGGCCGGCAGGTAGAGGCTTCCCAGCGTGCCCAGCGGATTCTGCGACAGGGGAACGTATTGGCCAAGAGAGACGTGCAGGTACCGCGAGAAGACAAGGATCAGCATCGCTCCAAGCCAGAAGTTGGGCATCGATAGGCCGAGCAGCCCCCCGATGCGCGTCAGCACGTCGAAGGCCGAGTTGCGCGCAACCGCCGAGAGGATGCCAAGCGGCACCGCGATTGCCAGGGCGACGGCCAGCGCGAACATCGCGAGCTGGAACGAGAGCGGCAGCCGCGCCAGGATGTCGCCGAGCACAGGGCGCGAGGTCCGCAGCGAAACCCCGAAATCGCCCCGAAGAATCCGGCCCAGGTAGTCGATGAACTGGGCCCAGATCGGCTTGTCCACCCCGAAGAACCGCCGCAGTTCAGCCATCTGGTCGGGTGTCATCTCCACCTGGGTTCCCAGGAAGAGCTGGACGGCGTCTCCGGGTATCATGCGAATCAAGAGGAAGACGACGGCAAGGATGCCGAGCAGCACCGGGATGAGCGCCAGCAGGCGCGTGGCCAGATACCGTTGCATGGATGGACACCGGCCGGGTTCCGGGGCGGGACGTTGCGCCGCCCCGGAATCACCCGTTCGGATTGCTCCTCAAGCGTGCGCCGCGGTCTAGCGCTCTACCGTCGCCCGCTCCAACAGGTACAGGGCGCCGTTACCGATGATCCGGAAGCCCCGCACATACCCCTGAAGCACCTGCGTCTCCATCGGAACGTACAGGAACAGGGCCGGCGCCGCCTCTATCAGGGCGCGCTGCAGATCATCGTAGATGGGTCGGCGCGCATCGGCATCGAGGTTCACGCGCCCCCGCTCCAGCAGGCGGTCTATGGCCCCGTCCTTGAACAGGAAGTTGTTGACGGCGCCTGTGCTGTGGAACGTCCGGTACAGGAACCTGTCGGGGTCAGGGTCTCCTCCGCGAAGCTCGATCATGGTGTCGAAGTCGCGGGCGACCCACCTGTTGATGTAGGTTCCCCACTCGAGCGTCTCGAGCGTCGCACTCACGCCGATCGCCCGGAGCTGCTCCTGGATCACCTGCGCCACCGCTATGCCTCCCTCGTAGGTGGGCGAGGTGACGATCCGGGTGGCGAACCCAGTCGGGAAGCCGGCCTCGGCCAGCATCTGGCGCGCGCGCGCGATGTTCTGGGTGTATGAAGGGAAGCGCGTGGTCGGCAGCGCCCACGGCGTGGGGGCGGATACCGGCCCGGAGACCGTTGCGAAGCCGAACTCAGCGGTGTTCACGATCGCCTGCCTGTCAATCGCGAACGACAGCGCGTACCGCACCCTCGGGTCGGTGAAGGGCGGCCGGGTTGTGTTGAACGCGAAGATCCTCAGGTTGATGCCGGCCTTCTGCATGACGTTCAGGGCGGCCTCCCGCTTCGCGGCGGCAATCACCGGCCCCTGGTTGATGGTGGCCATGTCCAACGCGCGCGTCCGCACGCCGGCGAGAAGCGAGGCCTGATCGGGAATCACCCGGATTATGAGCGTGTCGAAGTTGGGCAGGCCGCTGCGGAAGTAGTTGGGGTTCTTCACCATCCGCATGAAGTTGTCGGGGACCCATTCCGCGAGCATGAACGGCCCGGTGCCGGCGACGTTTCGCTGCAGGTTCCCGTGCCGCAGGACGGCCGCCTTCTCTACGATCGAGAGGTTGGCCGACGCCAGGCCGGAGAGCAGCGACGCGAGCGGGAAGGTCATCTTGATCCGCACCGTGTGGCGGTCCGGGGTTTCGATCTCCTTGATTACATCAATGAAGGACCTGCCGGGCGACCTTGTGGCCGGGTCCAGCACGCGGTCGAGGGTGAACTTCACATCCTCGGAAGTCATCTCGGCGCCGCTGTGGAACTTCACCCCGCGGCGCAGCCTGAAGACCGCGGTCCGCGGGTCGGGGAACTCCCATGACTCGGCAAGATCCGGCTCGATCTCGAGCTTGTCGTTGTACCGGACCAGCTTGTTGTAAAGGAAGTCAATGCGCCGGAACGAGGAAAAGGCCGTCACCAGGTTGGGATCCAGCCCTACGACTTCCTGGTCCACGCCGATCGTGAACGTAACCCCGGCCGGGCCCGCGCGCACGGGCATCACGGGCAATGCCAGCGCCGCGACCACGAGTAGCAACCACCAGCGTCCTTTCACCGCCGTCCCCTCCTTTGATGTTCCGTATGGTACCTGCCCTGCGTTTCCTCTCCTGGAACCCTCGTCGAGACCGGCCCCCGCGTCTTGCGATAGAGATACTCGGTGATGCCCCGCACCATGTAGTCAGGGATCGCTCCCACCCGCGCGTAGCCCAGCTTCTCGTAGAACGCCTGCGCCCGCGAGTTGAAGTCGGAGACCAGCAGCAACACGTTGGGGCCCTTCCTGAGGATCCGCTCCTCGGCGTAGCGCATGAGAAGCCTGCCCACGCCCCGGCCACGGGCCGTGGGAGCCACCGCGATCCACTGGATGTACCCGCTGTGGCGGAAGGTGCCCTTGCGGTGAAACCAGACGAAGCCCTGGATTCGCCGGTCCTGGACGGCGACTGCCATCTCCCCGGCATTGCGCGCATAGACCCCGCCGCGCCGCCGCGCCGCCTGCGCCCGTGCCAGCACACGACGAGCCCGCTGCAGTGTCAGGCCGTAGCGCTTCCAGAGCTCCTCGCCGGCGACGATCTGCGCGACCGCCTCGACGTCGCCCGATCGCATTCCCCGCACCCTGGGGGTCTCCATCAGAACTTCTTCTCCGCGACCGCGTCGCGCGTCGCCCGCAGCGCCGCCAGCGTCTCCTCGTAGCGACGGAGCGCCACGGACATCGTGATGGCGTCCACCACGGCGAGCTGCGCCATGCGGCTGGCAATGGCGGCACCGCGTATGCCGCCCTCGGTCGAGATGGTGTGCAGCCGGATCTGCGCGACCGCCTCGATCGGGGACGGACCGTACCGCGTGATGGCCACGGTCGTCGCGCCGGCTGAGCGCGCCACCCCGAGCGCGTGGACCGTGTCCCTGGTTGAGCCCGAGTGCGAGATGCCCACCGCGACGTCGCCGCGGCGGAGCAGGGCCGCCGAGGCCGCCTGCACGTGCGGGTCCACGAACGCCTGCGCGGCAATGCCTATGCGCAGGAGCTTCTGCTGCGCGTCCATCGCCACGATTCCCGACGCCCCCACGCCGTAGAAGTCCACCTGCCGCGCCGCGGCGATCGCCTCGACCGCGGCTTCCAGCGCCCCGTCCTCGAGCACGTCCAGGGTCTCCTCGAGGGCCCGGATCGAGATCCCAAACACCTTGCGCTTGACCGCGGGACAATCATCGCCAGGGTCTATCTCGTCGTAGATCTGCCGCGGCGGAAGCACGAGATCGGCCGCCAGCCGGATGCGCAGATCCTGATACCCGCGGCACCCAATACGGCGGCACAGGCGCACGACCGTGGCCTCGCTCACGCGTGCCCGCCCCGCGACGAGGGTGATCGAGGAGTCCAGTATCTGACGGGGGTGCCGCAGGATGTAGGTGGCCAATCGGCGTTCCGCGTCGGCGAGGCGCGGGCGAAGTTCGCGAAGCCGTGTCAGACTGCCGATGCCGGCGTGGCGCACAGGAGGCATCATCGTGGTCTTCTGGGGCGGCGCGAAGAAATCCTTCTCGCACCAGGCGGTTGGGGTGAAGGAATCCTTCATGACCGCGGGCCTTCCGGGAGCGCAGGCGAAACGCCGCGCGTGCCGAAAACCTCCGGGTGCTGTGGGACGGATCCAGGCGGGCGTCGCCCTGGTCTCCGGCGCGGCCCTGCTGCTGCAGCTTGCCCTCACCCGGGTCTTTGCCGTGGTGCAGTGGCACCACTTCGCCTTCATGGCCGTGGGGTTGGGGCTGCTCGGCTTCGGGGCCAGCGGGACCGCGCTTGCGGTAACCCCAGGCCTGCGGCGGGCGCCGGTGCGCACCGCGGCGTGGGGAGCGCTGCTTGTGATGCCCGCGACAGCCGTGGCCCTCCTCGCCGTCGCCCTGGTGCCCTTCGACGCCTACCTGATGGCGCTCGAGCCGGTCCAGTCCGCATACCTCGCGATTCAGGTGGCGGCCCTGGTGATCCCATTCTTCGCCGCCGGCCTGGCGGTGGGAGCGGTCCTGGCCGGGTTCCCCGAGGCCGCCGGAAGTCTCTACGCGGCGTCGTTTCTCGGCGCCGGGGCAGGCGCGCTGGCCGCGGTGCCGATCCTGGGTGTGCTGCAAGGACCGGGCGCGATGATCCTGGCCGGTGCGGTCGCATCCGCAGGCGCGGCCCTGCTTTGGTGGGGCCTGCCCGAGGCAGGCGGCAATGACGCGGCGGGTGCCTGGAACTCGTCACCGGGCAGACGCGCGGCAGCGGCCTCGGGGGCGCTCGCCCTGGCAGCGGCGCTGACCGCGTTCACGGTACCGTTCGACCTTCCCTTGTCTCCTTACAAGACCCTCAGCCAGGTACGCCTCTTCCCGGATGCCCGAGTCGTCTTCTCCCGGTGGAGCGCGGTCGCGCGGGTGGATGTCGTGCGAAGCACCGCCGTGCGGTCGGCTCCAGGAATGAGCGTCGCCTTCCCGGGTGTGCCGCCCTCGCTGCCCGGCCTTGTAACCGACGGCGACGGCCTGCGAGGATTGCCTGCCGATGTGGACGCCTCCTTCACCGAGTACCTGCCCGCGGCGTCGGCCTACCGGCTAGGGGCCTACCGGCTCGGCCAGGGGCGCGCCCTGATCGTGGGGATGGGCGTGGAGGTCCTGGGCGCTCTACACCACGGAATGCGGGACGTAGCAGTGCTGGAGGGCAACCCCCTGGTGGTCGAGGCCGCGCACCGGCTCGCCGGCGACGCCCTCGCGAGACCCCGCGGCCGGCCCGTAGTGCGCACCATCACCGAGAATCCCCGAACGTACATGCGGCGCACAACAGAACGGTTCGACGTCATCCAGGTGCCGCCGCGGGAATCGTTTCAGGTGGTGGCCTCCGGGGCCTTCTCTCTGGCCGAGCACCACACGTACACGGTCGAGGCCTTCCGCGACTACGTGCGCGCCCTCGCGCCCGGCGGCGTGCTCGCGGTCACCCGCTGGATCCAGACGCCTCCCAGCGAGGAGATCAGGGTGTGGGGGGCGGCAGTAGCCGCGCTCGAAGGGCGGGCCCCGGGCGCGCAGATCCCCGCACACGAGGCCTGCCTGGCCGCGCTCCGCTCAATGAACACCATGACGATCCTGGTCAAGCCGAGTGGTTTCAGCCCCGCGGATGTGACGGCGTTGCGCACCTTCGCTGCCTCGCGGCGCTTCGACATCACCCACGCGCCTGGGGTGCCTGCCTGGGAAGGCAACCGCTTCAACGTCCTGCCCAGAGATGCTCACCGCGATGCCTTCGTCGCCATCCTGGACCCAGGGCGCCGCGCCGGCTTCCTGCGCGCGTACCCGTTCGATGTGAGCCCGGTGCGCGATGGGCGGCCCTTCTTCTTCCACTTCTTCCGGTGGCGCCAGGTGCCGCAGATCCTGGCGGGACTGGGACACACCTGGCAGCCGTTTGGCGGCGGGGGCTATCTGGTGCTGCTGGTGCTGTTGGGCACCGCGGCCGTGCTCAGCGCAGGCCTCATCCTGATCCCCCTGCGCGCGCTGGGTGCCGCACGCAAGTCGGGCCCTGCGCACCCGCTGCCCGGCACCCACGGCGCGCGGCAACGATGGCCTGTCTTCGCCTACTTCCTGGCGCTGGGTGTCGGCTACCTCTTCATCGAGATCCCGCTCCTGCAGCAGATGATCCTGGTGCTGGGGCATCCAACGTACGCGGCGGCCGCGGTGCTGGCCGGCCTGCTGCTGGCCTCCGGAGCGGGCAGCCTGCTGGCGCCTCGCCTGGGCTCATGGCTGCCCGCTGCGCTTGCGGTGCTGGCCGCATCGGCCCTGGGCGCCGCGGCGGCGTTGCCGCGCATCCTCGACTCCGCGCTGGGCCTGCCCCTGCCCGGGCGCATCGCTGTGCTTGCCGCCGTCATCCTCCCGCTCGGCCTGCTCATGGGAATGCCGTTCCCCGCAGGCATCCGGCTGTTGGGCAGGACCGCCCCGCATCTGGTCCCGTGGGCATGGGGGATCAATGGGTGCGCCTCGGTGGTGGCCTCGATCCTGGCCGCGATGGTCGCGCTGGAATGGGGGTTCCCCGTGGTGCTGACTCTCGGGGGAATCGCCTACCTGACGGCCGGGATCGCGGTGCGACGCGCAGGATGTCCTCCGTGAGCGTCAGGTGCCGCTCGCGGCGCCCGCCGCTACCGCCTCACCAGCGGCACGAACGCCACGCTGCCCAGATTGTGGAACTTCAGCTGCCCCTGCTCCTTGTTGATGCGCCACAGCGTCTGCACCAGCCCGGGAGGACCCACCGGCACCACCATGCGTCCCCCCTCCTTGAGCTGCTGCACCAACGGGGGCGGAACGTGGTCCGGCGCGGCGGTGACCAGGATCGCGTCGAACGGCGCGGCCTCGCTCCAACCCAGGTAGCCGTCACCGATGCGCGTGTGCACCCGCGCGTAGCCCAGGTCGCGCAGGCGCTGCGCCGCCTGGCGCGCCAGCGGCTCGATGATCTCGATGGTGTAGACCCGGTCATGCGCCGTAAGCTCCGCCAGCACGGCCGCCTGGTAGCCTGACCCCGTGCCTATCTCGAGCACCCGGTGGCCGGGCTTCACCCCTGCCTCCTGGGACATCAGGGCCACGATGTAGGGCTGCGAGATCGTCTGGCCGTGCCCGATGGGCAAAGGATGGTCGTTGTAGGCCTGCGGCAGGTACCGGTCGGGCACAAACCTGTGCCGGGGGACGGCCAGCATCGCGCGCACCACCCGCTCGTCCGAGACGCCGCGCGCCCTGATCTGGGTCTCCACCATCGTGCGGCGGGCTTCGGCGTAGGAGTTGGGGCCTGCCCACGCGGCCGCACAGCCAAGGGCGAGCGCAGTGATCGCAATCGCGGTGCGCGACACGGGCACACCTCCCTGCTGTGATGGTAGGGGCGCAGGGCCGCGTCCGGCAAGGGCGAAGACCCTTGATCGGAGGTGGTTGGCGTGACGTTGTCAGGGCTTCATCTCCTCCTGACCTACCAGTGCAACATGGAGTGCGACCACTGCTTCGTCTGGGGAAGCCCGCGGCAGAGCGGGACGATGACGCTTGGCTGCATACGGCGTATCCTGCGCCAGGCGAGGAACCTCGATACTGTCAAGTCCATCTACTTCGAGGGCGGGGAGCCGTTCCTCTATTACCCTGTCCTGGTGAGAGGGGTGCGCATGGCCGCGCGCATGGGCTTCCGCGTGGGGGTCGTGTCGAACGCCTACTGGGCAACACAGGTGCAGGACGCGGTCGCGTGGCTGCGTCCTTTGGCCCGACGGATCCAGGACCTCTCGGTCAGCAGCGACCTGTACCACTGGGACGAGCAGCTAAGCCAGCAGGCGCGTCACGCGAGCGCCGCGGCCCTGAAGCTGGGCATCTCATCCGGCACGATCTGCGTGGCCCAGCCCGAGGCGACGAGCGCGGCACCGTCGGTCGGCCAGCTCCCGCCGGGCGAGTCGGCCGTCATGTACCGGGGACGCGCCGCGGAGAAGCTGGTCGGGCGGGCCGCGCGGCAGGCATGGGAGCGGTTCACGGAATGCCCGCATGAGGACCTGCGCGAGCCCGGACGGGTGCACGTGGATGCGTTCGGGAACCTGCACATCTGCCAGGGAATAGTCGTGGGCAACCTCTTCCGCGCCCCGCTCGAACGGATCTGCCGGACGTACGCCCCTGACTTGAACCCCATCACCGGCCCGCTCCTGGCGGGCGGTCCGGCGGAGCTGGCCCGCCGCTATGGGCTGGCGTGCGAAGACGCCTACGCCGATGCCTGTCACCTGTGCTACGAGTGCCGTCTGGGGCTGCGGGCGCGGTTCCCCGAGGTCCTTGCGCCGGATCAGATGTACGGGACTCCCGAGGTGGCTTAGACGGACGCGCTGCGTCTCATCGCCTGACCAGGGCCCAGAGCCCGGCGAAGAGGTTCACGGCGAACGCTGCGAACACCAGGCTGCTGCCGATCACGACGGGCCAGAGCCGGCGCCGGTGCCCGCGGACGAGCGCTATCATGAGGCTGGTTACCGTGGGACCAAGGAGAACAGACGAAACAACGAATCCCAATCCACCACCGACGTGGTAGGCCCACCTCACCGCCGCGCCGGGATGCGCCGCGCGTTCGGTGGCCCACCTCCGAATCCAGGATAGCGATCGGCCCAGCAGGGTGGTGCGTCTGACCTTCGGGGCGAGGTAGAGCACTACGGCTGATACGACGATGCTCCCCAGCGCGACCGCCGCCGTGCCCCAGAACACGCCGAGCAGGATCCCGGCCGCGGCCACCGGCGCGGCGAACAGGACAACGCAGGCCGCGGCAAGCGCCCCTAGCGCGATCCACCGGGCAATCATCGTTGCGGATCGCCCGGGCTCCCACCGGGCTTG
>JBBIOM010000005.1:0-5659 GCA_037443365.1 Armatimonadota bacterium | reverse complement strand
GCGCGATCCACCGGGCAATCATCGTTGCGGATCGCCCGGGCTCCCACCGGGCTTGATCGCGACATGCAGCACCGCGACGCCGGCGCTGTAGACGCAATAGCGCACGTCCTCGAACCCCGCCTGCCTGATCAGCCCTGCCAGGGCGTCCGGGTCCGGCCAGGATTGAATGGAGTCGTGCAGATACCGGTAGGCGTCCGGCCGGCCTGAGAGCCATCCGCCCAGGCGCGGGATGACAACCCGCAAGTAGATGTCGTAGAGCGCGCGCAGCGCGCGTGAGCGCGGCAGGCCGAACTCGAGGATGACAAGACGGCCACCCGGCCGCAGGACACGACAGAACTCCGCAAGGGCGCGTTGTGGGTGCGCCACGTTCCGCAGCCCGAAGGAGATCGTGACGGCATCGCCCGTTGAGCCCGCGATCGGCAGCGCCTCGGCGTCGGCGCAGATCAGGACAACCCGCGGCCGACCCTGCCTCGCCGCGCGGCGGGCGGCGACCTCCAGCATCCCAGGCGCGAAGTCAATCCCGATGACGCGCCCAGATGGGCCCACGGCCCGGGCCATGCGCAGGAGCAGGTCGCCGGTGCCCGAGCAGATGTCGAGCCCCACGCCGCCAGGTGGCAGCGCGGACGAGCGCACCGCGGCGCGCTTCCAGAGGACGTGTGCTCCTCCGCTCAGCAGGTGGTTGACCAGGTCGTACCTGCGCGAGATGCGGTGGAAGGCGTCGCGCACCCAGCGCCGCCGCTCCCCCGGCGCCGGGGCAGAGCCGTTCGATGCGCGATCCGGCCCGAACGTCATCCCCCGGCGAACTCGTAGATGAACTGCGCAACAGACCGTTCGTACAACCGCATCCCCTCCACGGTCGCGTACTCGTTGGGGCTGTGCGGGCGTCCGCCGTGCCCAAGGCCGCCCGTTACGAACGGCTGCCCGAGCACCTTGCTGAAGAGATACAGGGGCGCGCTTCCGGCCACGTGCGGCCAGATCTCGGGCTCGGCGCGAAGCGCCCTGCATGCCCTGACCAGGGACTGGACAACGTGCTCTCCAACGCTGGTCTTGGCCGCAGGGTAGCCCTCGTAGAAGTGGACCTCGAGATCGTCGCGGCCGATCCTGGCCAGGTGCTCGCGGATGCGCGTGCGCACTCGCTCCGGCTCCATGTTGGGAACCAGGCGCACGTCCATCTTGACGCGCACCTCGTGCGGGAGAAGCGTCTTCATGGCCTCCCCGGTGTAGCCGCCCCAGATGCCGTCAATGTTCAACTGCGGATCGTAGAGATACCGGCGCAGCAGGTCGGCGCCGGAGAGGTCGTACTTGAACCGCTCGGCGTCCCACATCCAGAGCTCGTTGGCCGGGTCGAAGGTCTCGGCAAGCCGCCGCAGGAGCATCTCGTCCTCGGGGCTGGGCGGAGCCACATCATCGTAGAAGCCTTCTATCTTGATCTGCTCGGCATCGTCCATCATGGTGGCCAGGGCACGCGTCAGACGCCAGGGGGGGCTGCCTATCCATACCGCGTTGCAGCCGTGCACCCCGCGCGTGCGGGGGCCGCCCCAGGCGCCCCCACGGCAGACTATCTCGAAGTACTGAATGCCCTTCACGCCGAGCCAGAGCACTGGCTTGCCGCGGCGGTCTTGCGAGTAGAAGGGGAAGTAGGTGGCATCGGCGCGCAGGCGATCCTTGTAGGCCTCGACGAAGGCAGGCAGGTTGCGGCTGCTGAGTTCTTCTTCTCCCTCCACCACGAACTTCACGTTCACGGGGAGCCGTCCGCGCACGGCCTGGATGCTCTCCAGCACGTTGAACAACCCCGCCAGCGGGCCCTTGGTGTTGTACACGCCGCGGGCCACCATGCTGGGCCCGAACCCGGGCAGGTCAACGATGTCACCGGCGAACGGAGGGGCGATCCACTCCTCGCCCTGCACCGGCTGCACATCGTACATGCCGTAGAGGATCAATGTGCGGGGAGCCCCGGCGGCGATCTCGCCGAACACCACGGGCCAGCCCGGGGTGGGGACGATCTCGGCGGTCCCACCGAGTCTCTGGATGGAGTCGCGCACCAGCTCGGCCATCTCGGCCATGCCCGTGCCCTCGCCGCTGATGCTGGGCTGGCTGACGAACGACCTCACGCGTGAGACGTGGTCGTCGAATCGGGCGTCCATGTGGGCGAATATGTCATTCATGCGCCGGCTCCTGTCGCACGCGGCGGGTGTGGGGTGCGTTATCCGACAAGGGCGTGCTGCCAGGAGAAGGGGGCGGCAATCCCCGCCCCCTACCCTGTCTACAACACCCCCCTGACTGCTCGCCTGCTACTGCGTTCCCGCGACCCAGCGGTAGACCTGGAAGTCGAACAGACCCGAGGCGTCGAACAGCACGTTGGTCATCCTCCGGGTGATGGCCGTCCGGGCATTCGGGTAGTACAGCGTGATGGTCGGCAACTCGTCCGCGAAGACCTCCTGGAATCGATCGTACACGGCGCGTCGCTTGGTGGGATCCGCGGTCTTCACGCCCTCGTCGAGAACCTGATCCAGCGAAGCGATCGAGTGGTGGCTGAGGTTGTACTGACCGCCGGTGCGATACTGCGAGGAGACGTCAGGATCGGTGGGGCCTGCCCATCCCATCAAGCCCAGATCGTAGTTGCCCGCTCGTACTGCGGCCATGTGCGTCGGGAAGTCGGCCTTCTGGATCTCCACCCTGACGCCCGCGGCTATCAGGTTCTCCCGAATGATGTCGGCCGAACGCTCGCGGATGATGTTGCCGGTCGGTACCCGCAGGATGATGGTCCTGTTGAAGTCCCACCCGGCCTCCGTCAGCAAGGCCCGTGCCCGGGCGGTATCGAAGGGCCACGGCCGAACCCTCTTGTTGAAGTAGGGGTTGGCCGGCGGAATCGGCCCCTCGGCCAGCTCTCCCTCGCCCTTGAGCAGCTGGCCGACTATCAGCGGCCGATTGATGGCGTGCGCGAACGCCCGGCGCACGCGCTTGTCCTGGAGGAAGGGTCTCTGGAAGTTGAACAGCATGTACTGGTAGCCCGGGGCCGGGAAGGAAACCGCGCGAACGTGTGCCATGCCCTTCACGCGGTCCCAGTCCTCGATCATGACTTCGCCGATCCCGAAACCGGCGCTGATGTCGAGATCACCGCGCTCAATCTGCGCGAGCATCGTGGCGGGCGGGATGATGCGCACGAATACGCGGCGCACGTTGGGGGCACCCAGATGGTAGTTCTCGTTCAGCACGAACTCCACGAACTGGTCCGTCTTGTACTGTACGAACTTGTACGGACCGTTCCCCACGGTCGGGTTGTGGAAGAACGGATGCCGGCCGAGCTGATCGGGCGGTACGTCCCCCAGGACGTGCTTGGGCAGAATGTAGACGTTGGCGCCGAACATCTCGAGGAACATGGTGGGGTCCACGGGCGTGGCGGTCTTGACCTCGAACCTCTTGGGCCCCAGGATCCGGAAGCCGAGCTGCGCGCCCGCCGCGCGCTTCCCTCGCGCGTCCAGGCCGGCAACGGAGGCGATCTGGGCGCCCCGATTTGTCTCGGTCCTGGGGTCGCTGATCGTCATGAGGGTAAACAGCACGTCCTCGGCTGTCACGGGCCTGCCGTCGTGCCAGGCGGCGCGCGGATGAATCGTGAACGTGTAAGTCTGGTTGTCCGCCCCGACCTGCCACGCGCTGGCCAGGGCCGGGAAGAAGTTCATCTGGTTGTTCTCCACCCGCGCCTCAACCATGCCCATGAACATGAATCGAACGCAGTAGAACCCGTAGGAACTGTCCGTGTTGATGGGGCTGAAGTTGTTGGGCGGGCTCCACATGCCTGCCACGGCAACGAACTCCGACCTGGGACCGCCCCAGACTCCCGCGGGCAGCAGCAGGCCGGCAATGAGGACGGCTATCACGCCACCGGCCAGTCTAGCGCGCAAGCCCTTCATCATTCCTCCCTCCTTGGCAAGCCGATCGTTGGATTTCACAAATCCTACCCTACTCCACCTGCGGTTTCAACTACGGCTACAGTTTCAGGCTCGGGTCGAGCGCGTCGCGCAGGCCGTCGCCCACGAAGTTAATCGTCAGCACCGAGACAAGTATCATGAACCCCGGCGGAACCCAGAGCCAGGGCATCTGCTCCAGCACCGTGAGCGACTGAGCGTCCGTCAGCATGTTGCCCCAGGACGGTGTGGGCGGCTGCACCCCCATCCCCAGGAACGACAGGGCCGCCTCGACCAGGATGGCGTTGGCCGTGCCGAATGTCGCGGCCACCAGCACCGGGGCCATCGCGTTGGGCAGCAGATGCCGCACAACAACCGCACGGTCCGAGGCGCCGATTGCGCGCGCGGCCAGCACGAACTCCTGCTGGCGCAGCGCCAGCACCTGCCCGCGCACCAGGCGTGCCACGGCAGGCCATCCCAGCAGGCCCAGCACAATGATGACGTTCCACAGGCTCGGCCTGCCAAAGACGCTGACCGCGAACAGGATGATGATGAGCGGCGGGAACGAGAGCATGATGTCAATCAGCCGGCTCAGCGCCAGATCCACGGCTCCCCCATAGTACCCCGCGATCGCGCCCACCGACGTGCCGATGAGTACGTACATGGTGACAGCCAGTATCCCGACGCTGAGCGAGACGCGCGCCGCGTAGATCAGGCGGCTCAGCACGTCGCGGCCCACGCTGTCGGTCCCGAGAAGATGCGTGGTGGAAGGCCTTCCCTGAAAGACCGCGGCGTCGATCGCCGTCGGGCTGTGTGGCGCAAGCAAGGGCGCCGCCAGGGCCATTGTGGCGAGCATCCCCAGCGCGATGGTACCGACGACCGCGAGCCGGTGGCGCATGAACCGGCGCAGAGCGAGCGACCAGAAGGAGCCCGTCCGGGAAGGCGTCCACTCAGTCATAGCGGATGCGCGGATCAACCAACGAGTAGGTGATGTCCGCCAACAGGTTGCCAAGCGTCACCAGCAACGCGGTGACGAGCGTTATGCCCATCAGCACCGGGTAGTCGCGCTGGTTGATGGCCTCGATCGTGAGGCGTCCCATGCCCGGCCATTCGAAGACCTGCTCGGTGATCACGGCGCCGCCAAGCAGGGCCGGGATCTGCAGGCCTGCGAGCGTTACCACCGGGATCAGGGCGTTGCGCAGCGCGTGCTTGCGCAGAACGCTGACCTCGGCCAATCCCTTGGCGCGCGCGGTCCGGACGAAATCCTGCCCCAAGACATCGAGCATGCTCGAGCGCACGTACCGTGTTAGGGCCCCTGCGCCGGCCACGGCCAGGACCGAGGCCGGCAGGATCAGGTGCAGCAGCAGGTCGAGCAGCCCACCCTCGCCCCCCAGGGTCATGGTCCCTCCCACGGGCAGCCACCTGAGGCGGAGCGCGAACACGTAGATGCCGGTCAACCCCAGGAAGAACGTGGGCAGGCTGATGCCGAGGAAGGCGAGGAAGGTGGCGGCGTAGTCAATCCACGTGTACCGCCGTGTCGCCACCACCACGCCTATCGGAATCGCGATCGCGTACGACAGCGCCAGCGCGGTGACGGTGAGGGTGAGCGTCGGGACCACGCGCTCTCCGACCCTCTTCGTCACCGGCGCCCCTGTGCTGTAGGAGTAGCCGAGGTTGCCGCGAGCCATCTCGTTGAGCCACTTCACGTAGCGCACGTGAACGGGCTGGTCCAACCCCAGCGCGCGCCGCTTGAT